>CAZHTD010000001.1:0-137208 GCA_964535675.1 uncultured Bifidobacteriaceae bacterium
GGGGGCATCCCGAGCATCAGCAGAAGCGCGAGAAGCGATCGTGTCATGGCTTCCTTAACTCTACCGCTAGGGCCGGCCGTGCCACCACCGTCATACGGTTCGCGGGGCGTGAATCCCTGAACACGGTATGCTGAACGCGCACTCCGGCCAGCGTCAGCTCTCTGGAGGATTCATGGGACTTGCCCTGATCACACTGCTTGTCCTCGTCACCTTCGTCGTCCTCACGCCCGCCGAAGCCGAGGCCCAAGCACCGCCGATGCGCCCGGGGATGTGGGCGATCTCCGTCCAGATGAGCATGCCGAACCTGCCGGTGGAGATGCCACCGATCAGCACCACGCAGTGTGTAACACCGGACATGCTCCAGTCGTCTGATTTCTTCGCGGGCGGGCCGCTGGCCGGACCGACGGGTGCAGTCGACGAGAGCCAGACCGACTGCATGTTGGAGGACTCGGAGCTCAACGGCCAGACACTGACGTGGCGGATGTCGTGTACGCAGCCACAGGTGTTGACCGTGGAGGGCGAGATCACCTTCACCGACGACCGCTATGTGGGCACGATGATATCCACGACGCCGCAGGGGCCGATGACGATGATGGTCGACGCCCGGCGAACGGGCAACTGCGAGTAGGCTGCGCCCCTAACCTCATCCCGTAGGGCAGCCATAGGGTCGACCCGCGTGCCCACCGCGCGGGCAAGGCCGAGGCCGTCATCGACACGGCGGCAAGCACGAGCGTAATCGATACGCGGGTCACCGGATTGCGCATCAGCAGCGCATCGACCAGCGTGAAGGCGGTGATATTAGCGCCGATACCGAGGGCCAGCGCCACGATGGCCTCGGCCATCACGCCGGGGTGTCGAGCCAGGAGGCTGATGGCGAAGCACAGGTCTTCTAGCACCGGGCGATTCTCCAACGCTTCCGCGGCCCTGACGATGATGACCCGCTAGGTGGTGCGCGGTGATTGCCCCTTACCGAGTACCCGCAAGCGAGCCCCAGGTTACCGTCTGACGGCCTAGTCGGGTGCTGTGGTTCGGTACGCCCAGTCGGGGCTATCATTACATTCGGTAAGCACTGAGACAATTGTTTTGTCACAGAATGTGATCGATCAGTGTTGTAGAGTACGAGGCCAGCAGGGGCCGGTCCTCGGGCCCCGAACCACCTGTTGGAGGTTTCCACATGCGTAAGAGCGCCTTCTTCGCCGTGTTCGTCGTTGCCTTTGTGGCCGTCGCCCTGTCGGTGCCGGTCGAGGGCCAGCGAGGCCGCGGGCGAGGCCAGATCCAGTTGCCTGAGGGGCCGGGGCAAGAGATCGTGTCCACCACGTGTGTCGGCTGCCACAACCCTGGGCTGGTCGCCAATGCCACCGGCTACGATCAAGCAGGCTGGCGCGGACTGGTCAGCACCATGGTGGACCTGCCTGCTGGCCGGATGGACACCCTTACCGCATACTTGGCTGAGCACTTCCCGCCCCGGCCGGGCCGGGAGCCCACACTCATCTCCGGTGATGTCGACATCTCCTTCCAGGAGTGGATCGTGCCCACGCTGGGGCAGCGCTCGCGTGACCCGGTGGAGGCCAACGGCAAGATCTACTGGGTAGGTCAGTTCTTGAGCATCGTCGGCGAACTCGATCCGACCACGGGCGAGATGCGCGAGATTCAGCTCGACGCCGACGCGCGCCCGCACAGCATCACCGCCGACGCCGACGGCGACCTCTGGTACATGGGCAACGGCAACGGCACGCTCGGCAAGGTCAACGCGGAGACGTGGGAGGTCGAGCAGATCGTCCGGATGAACGATCCGAACGCCGTCGACCCGCACACGGGCGTTTTCAATGACGACGGTGTCCTGTTCTTCACGCTGCAGCAGAGCAACATGATCGGGCGGTTCGATCCTGACAGCGGGAACCTCCGCCTCATTACATTGCCCACCGAGAACGGGCGCCCCTACGGGATCAAGGTCAACTCGGAGGGCACGCTGTGGTTCGGCTACAACGGGTCGAACCGAATCGGCCGGATGGATCCCGAGACGATGGAAGTCACCGAATTCCCGACGCCCTGGCCCGAGACGCGCATCCGTCGCCTGGCGTTGCTGAGCGACGACACGATCTTCTATCTCGACAACGGGCGCGGCACGCTGGGCCGGCTCGACCCAGACACGGGCGACATCGCCGAGTGGCCGTCGCCGAGCGGTCCCGAGTCTCACCCGTACGCGATCGAGGTGATCGACGACATCGTCTGGTACAATGAGTCGAATCAGCGGCCCGACGCCTTGGTGCGGTTCGACCCGGCAACCGAAACGTTCCAGAGTTGGGCGATTCCCTCCGGCTACGGGATCATCCGGCACATGCGCAAGACCGAGGATGGCAACCTGCTCATCCACCAGAGCATGAGCAACCGGATCGGCCTCGTGACCATTCAGGCGGTCAGCACCTCAAACTAGTGGCCGTCGAATCGTTCGGCGAACGCGCACGCCGCTCCGGCGCGCGCGTTTGTACGTACGGCCTACGCCCGGTCGGACAATAGGATCGATCCGAATCTACGATTCCGCAGTCCGTCAGCGGCCTCGGTCTCTTCGATGACCGGCTGGCCGGTGCCCCGACTCGAGCTCAAGCTGGGGCTGGGGACACTCTCACTGGCCTTCCTCAAATGCTATCGACCGACTATTCCCGGCCGGTCGCCTCGAGGGCACTGGGGTGCACGGGGGGACCGGCTTCGGCCGATCTTGGAGCGTGGCGCCCATGCAGGAGGACATGGTGGGGCTGCAAGGCAGCACCCTGCCTGCCGATCGGCTTGCCTGTGACGGACGGGGCAGCCACCTAGCACCAGTCGGGATCGGCATCGTCTTCACGATGATCGCCCAGCCGTCGAGCGCCGGTATAGCCGCACTCACCGCCGCCGGGGCGCGCATCACTCCTCGTGCACGGGGTTTCCGCCCTCGCAGCCGCGGGCGGCACGTGTCTGATAATACTGCTTGTACATCCCACGGCGGAACAACCAGCCGCCCAGCGGGCCGAGCCAGCCGAGTACGTAGTACATGTGCTTCAGGTCAGTCAGTTCGATCAGGTTTCCGTCGAAGTCGCGCACGAAGAAGAACGTGTGGCCCCGAGGCGATCGCTCGGGTGGGCACACGATCTCCACACCCTTCTCCACTAGGTAGCTATGCCAGCGATCAGTATTACGGACGTTGAAGCAGAAGTGTGTCAGCCCGACGCGGCTCCAGGGCACCTCCACGGCGGGTAGGTACGGGTCGAACCCGAAGATCTCGAGCACTCCGCCGCCGGGAACGCGCAGCCAGCCGATCTTGCAGACCGGCGTCTCGGCGTCAACGCCGAAGAAGGCGCGGACACGTTCGGGCTCGGCCTCGGACACGCCCACCAAAGGGCAGCCGAAAACGTCGTCATAGAAGCGGACCGCTCGGTTGAAGTCCGACACGGTGAGGCCAACGTGGCTGAAGGAACGGGCTCGCACTGACTACTTTCCTTTCCCGAGATCCGTCTCGCGGATGTGCTCGGCCACCCGCAGGGCCTGCGCCGCGATCGTCAGGCCGGGGTTGACGGCGGCCGAGGACGGAAAGAACGATGCGTCGACGACGAACAGGTTCTCCACGTCGTGCGCTCGGCAGTATGAATCGAGCACCGAGTGGTGCGGGTTGGTGCCGAAGCACAGCGTGCCGCACTGGTGTGTCGTGTTCTTCGCCTTGTGCGAGTGCTCCACGACGATCCAGTACCCGAGCCGCCGCAGCATCCGCTTCGCCTCGGCCACAAGCCGGCCATGCGGCTCGAGGTTGTTGACCGTGTAACGCAAGCGGATGGCGCCGTCGCGATCGAGCGTGACCCGGTTCTCCGGGTCCGGCAGGTCTTCGGAGATGGCCAGCCAGTCCACGCCGCGCGCCACCCAGGCATCGTACGCCCACAGCGGGATCCACGGCACCACCGTCTGCGCCATCACGCCGTGGGTGCGCCCCTGGGCCTGGATCTGTCCCAATGGATAATCGACGTCCGGCCCCCGCCGGTAGAAGTCGTTGATTGCCACCGTCTTCTGGAACACGGTCGGGTTCCGCCGGAACGGATGGAAGCCCTGCATCATCGTCGCCAAGTGTGCCATGTAGCGCCGCCCGACCAGCCCCGATGAGTTGGCGAGGCCAGCTGGGTGCGTGTCGCTCGCCGAGCGTAACAGCAGCGCCGCCGAGTTCACGGCGCCGCACGAGACGACGACAAGGGGCGCCTCGACACGGCTGATCTCGCCGTCGCGCTCTACTTCCACGGCCTCGACCCGCCGGCCGCGCGCGTCGGTGAGCAGGCGCCGCGCGAACGCTCGGGTCCTGAGCGTGACGTTCGGCCGCGCTGTGGCCGGACGCACGCAGCACATCTCGGCGTCGCTCTTGGCGTCGATCCGACAGGGGAACGAATTGCAGGTATTGCAGAGGACGCAGCCACCGGGCTCGCCGGGGCGCAGCACGCCAAGCGGCAGCGAGGAGGGATGTAGCCCTTGGGCGCGCAGCCCGTCGACAATGGCCGCCATCGTCCCGGCATGCGGAACGGCGGGGTGCGGAAACGGGCCGCGCGGCACCTCGGTCGGGTCCTCGCCGGTGGCCCCACGCACCTGGTACAAGCGCTCGGCCTGCTCGTAGTACGACTCGAGCGTGGCATAGTCGATCGGCCACGCGGGCGACAAGCCATCGGCGTGCTCGACGGCCTCGAAGTCCTCGGGCCGCAGGCGGTATAGGACGCTGCCCCAGAACTTCGTGTTCCCGCCCACCCAGTAGTGCGTGTACGGCCGGAATGGTCGGCCCTGCTCGTCGAGCCAGTGCTCGGTAGTGCGGTACCGCAGATCCTTCCACACTGCCGACGGGCTCCAGTTCTCGGGCTCGCGCGGCAGAATGTCGCCGCGCTCAAGCAGCAGAATGCGCACGCCGGTCGGGGCCAGTGCGTGCGCCATCGTGCCGCCGCCCGCGCCGGTGCCGATGATGATGACGTCGAACCGTTCCTGGGGCATCGAGTGGAAACGGCGCTACGGGACCGGGACCACGGGCCTCGCCTCGTTGAGACCAGCGTAGATCTGATCCATCAATCGCTGGTCCTCGATCGCACGCTCGAGGCTCATCTGCGGCTGACGGCCCTCGCGTGCCGCCGCGACAAAGTCGCGGTACATCGCCTGATAGCCGCGGATGTCGCACACGCCCGGCAGGATGACCCTGGGCAATCCCCGGCCGCGCACCAACACGAAGCCGCCGTTGCTCTCGAACGAGATGATGCCATCGCGGCCGAATAGCTTCGAAACGCGCAGCCCACGCAGCAGCGAGGGCACCTCGCGCGAGTAGTAGAGTCCGCCCACGGCCCCGTTGTTGTAGCGGAAGGCCACCATCATGCTCTTCGCGCGGGTGTCGGGGCCCTCACGCGACACCAGCGGGCGGAATCCTCGCGCCTCGACGATCGACGGACCCAGACTGTTGGCGATGTGCAACCAGTGGATGCCTTCCTCGAAGAAGGCGTCGCCGCCGGCGAGCGTCTCGTCGTTGCGCCAGTCGTCGGCCGCCTTCAGCCGTCGCGCCAGCGTCGTGAAGTGGGCGAAGACCATCTCGCCGATGGCACCGTCGGCGAGCAGTCGCCGGAGGCAGCCCACCAGCGGCTTGTAGTGATCGTTCTCGCCCACGAGCACCGCGCGGCCCGCACGATCACGCGCCTCGCGCGCCGCCTGGTAGTGGGCCATCTGCGGGAACGCCGGCTTCTCGACCACCACGTGCTTGCCGGCTTCGAGCGCCCGCAGCGTCAGGTCGAGATGGAAGCGCGGGGGCACCGCCACCACTACGCCGTCCACCGCGGGGTCGGCGATGGCTTCCTCGTAGCTACCGTAGCAGGCTCGGCCACGGAACCGTCGCCGAAAGCGCTCGGCACGGTCGCGCTCGCGGCTGGCATAGCTGCACGCCACCTCGCCGGATAGCACCCGGAGGTGCCGGCTGTGCACGCTGGTGATGAAGCCGCACCCGAGAAAGGCCAAGTGCAAGGACTGGACGGCGCTCATCGGGCTACCAGTCTACGCCGACTGGCGCGAACCGTCGGGGCACAGCTCCTAGTGCACACGACGGCTATACTCCCCGCAATGCCCCGCTCTTGGCTGGTGCTGACGGCGGCGCTCGTCGCGTTCCCTGCGACTGCGGACGCCCAGGAAACCCGCACGGCGCGCCTGATTCCCTCACCGATCGAGGCTGCGACTGTCGACGAGCTGACCGGCTTGGGCACGGCGACGGCAGTGCTGGGCGGCACCGTCCTCACCATCACTGGGAGCTTTGATTAGTCTGCGGTCACCCGCAACCGCAGCCGGGCTGCACGCAGCGGCGCCCGGCCTGCGCGGCCCGGTGATCGCCACCATCGACTTCACGCCAGGGGCCAGCGGCAACATCCGCACTGAGATCATGCCGAGCGAGGTCCAACCCGGCTACATTGGCGACGACCGTCTCTAGATCCAGCTGCCAAGCGAAGACTCCCCAGAAGGCCTGCCGCAGGGCCGGCTGGCGAGCACCGAGGACTGACGATGAGCAAGCAACGACTCTGCCTCGCGACGCTGGCACTGGCCTGCGCGGCCACCGCCTCGGTGGTAACCGGACAACAGGCGCAGGTCACCGACCCGGTCTTCACGGCACAGCAGGCGGCTGACGGACGGCCCGCCTACGACGCGACGTGCGCAATGTGCCACCGCGCCAATCTGGCCGGCGCGTTCGAGGCGCCGCAGCTGACTGGCGGTAACTTTCTCAGCCTCTGAGGCGGCCGCATGACCGCCGAGCTTCAGGAATTCACCCAGACCACGATGCCGCCTGCCGCACCCGGCTCACTGGACGCCTCCACCCTCGTCGGCATCGCCGCGCACGTCCTGCAGGCCAACGGGACAGCCCCCGGGAGTATTGCCCTCACGGCCGCCACCACGAGACCCCGACATCGTGCTGCAACAGCGCGCGATGCTGCCCGAACCGGCCCGGCGGCCACGTTCGCAGGTCCGCGCGGCATGACCGTGGTCGGCACCGTGCCGAACTACAAACCGGTAACCGGCGCGATGCTGCGCACGTCGCCAAACGGGGACTGGCCAATAGCTACGGCGCAACTACTAGGGCTGGCGCTACCGCCCCCCCCGACCAGATCACCGGTCAAAACGTCAGCCACCTCAGGCTGGCCTTGATGGGCCATGGGCGAGGCGGGCAACCGCCGGCCGATGCCGCTTGGAGTGTTGGCCGCTCCGTGCACAAATCGGGCACGTCGATCGCCGTCGATCATGGCCGAGGCTGCGCGAGCCGATCGACGCGCGCGACGCGCCCCGTGTCGTCGAGGACAATCACTAGGTCGGCGTGCGTCTGGATCGGCCGCACCCAACGATCGAGGCCTGGCGCGAGCACGTCACGCCAGAACTCCTCCATGTCGCGTGCAGAGAAGCCGCGCGTTCCCCCACTCTCGCGCCGCAGCCGCGCTTCGCGTCCGAGGCGCCGGCGGCGCGCCAGCGGTGTCGGACAATCCAGGTAGATCAGGAAGTCGAGCGCCAGTGCCACCACGTCGTAGCCCTCGGTCCGCATCCCGACGAACAGGCCCTCAAACAGCAGCGTCGAGACCGGGCCCTCGACGCGCTCGGGTGGCAGGCAATCATCGGTCGCGTGGTCGAACCGGGGCACGTCCAGGCGCCGCGCGCCACTGCGTACGGCATCCAGTAGCGCCTGCGCGCTGTCGAGGTCGTGCGACCCAGGCACGGCGCGAAAGCGGATCGCGCGAGCAGTGCGCTCAGCGCGGGAGTAATAGACGTCGTCGAGCGAGATCGTGAGCGGGCGCGCCGCCGGGTCCAGTGCACGCAGGCGGTCAGCGATACGGGCCACCAACGTGCTCTTGCCGCAGCCGGGCGGGCCGGCCAGCCCGACCACTCGGCACCCGCGCAACTCAAGGGCCAGTGGCCCGGCCAAGTCACGGAGGTCGGCCCCCGCGTACTGCCCGAAATCGACCGTCACGGTCAGACCTCGACGATCTCGAAGAGGTGGCCGTCGTGGTCGCGGAAGAACGTCCTAGTCTCGCCATGGTCCCGGTGGACAAGCATGAGGAACTCAGCGCCCCGCTTCGACAACGTCTCGTCGGGCACCTGACAATCGGGCACACGCACGCTCCGCTCTGCGCTGGCGCGGAGAGGGTCCGGTGGCAGCACGCACTCGACGTCAGGCTTGTCCGCGGTGAACTCGCCATCAGTGAGCAACAGCCACGATCCGAGGAAGTGGAACACGACCGAGGATCCGCCGGACTCGCGGGCGATCTCGGTGCCTGGCACGTCACGGTACCACGCGGTCGCGCGCGCGATGTTGCGCTGAACTAGCAGCCGCGTCAGTTTCACGCCCTCCACCAGAGGTCCCCCGCCATCAGACGCTCCTGCCCCTGCAACTCGCACGCCTGCCGTACTATAGCCCCCCGTGGTGGCCAGCCTGACCCCGGACGCTCCCGTAGGGACGCCCGTGCCGGCGGTCGTGTCGATCCTGTGAGTAGTCTGGCCTCTTGGCTTTCTTTCCGTGCGATTTGCACCGAAAGGAGGCCGTCATGGCCCGCGCGGCAAGGTGGACTGCAAGCGAGCAACGGGCACGCGTGCCGAGCCCCGGTTGAGTGTTCTGGGACTGGCGCATGAGCTAGCAACGTGGCCGAAGCGTGCCGCCAGCGCGGACTCGACCGAACGAGCTTCGACGAGTGGAAGCGGCTCTTCCAGACCTACGGGGTCGAAGGTCCAAGGACCTACCACCGCCCCACAAGGGGATGGCGATGTCCAGTAGTGTGCCCTCAATTGTGATCCTCGTTACCAAATCCTCCCCCGTGGCTTACATCGATATGCGTCCCTTACTGGAACAGCGCGCCGAAGATGACCGGGAAGATCATCGTCCAGTCAGCCTGTCCCGTGTCGAGCAGTGCGCATCTCGGTATCGAAGTCCGGAACGCGAACTGCTCCGTCGAACAGGTCGCCGTTCACGTACGGGAACCACGGCCAAGTCCTCGTCCAGCTCCGCCTGTCGCCGGTTGGGCGGCGTGTCGAGCACCCGAAACAAGTGCATCAGTGCCACGGGTCGAGGTCGGAGCCACAGGACCGCATGCTCCTTGATGAAGCCCAAGAGGATGTCGCACGGCTCGAAGAAGCCCGCGTCGTCGGCGAACAGACAAAACACAGTCCACACCAGGAATCGCTCCAGGTCTTGATCGCAGAACGTCTGGCTCGCACTGAAGCCAATTCCCGAGCAGTGCGACTTTGAGGGCGGGGTGATCGAGAACGGCGGCTACGCCAGCATGGTCGGAATTCGCTCCGCCCGCCTGGGCGTGTCAACACGCCGCCTCGATCGTCTCGAGCACTCGTCGGGGACGACGTTGCCGACACCACAACGAGAGCTGTAATACCATTCCTGTGACATCGGGCCGTGCCAAGGTGCCGCCGCTTGACGCCCGGCGTCCGCTATCAATAATCGTTGCAGCATCTTGTGCCGCTGCTGAGAGCATCGGAACGCCCATGAGATACGTGCTCCTGCTCGGACTCGTCGTGGCGGGACTCGCGGGAACTACCGCGCCACTCCCCACGACTGCGCTCCTGCTCGCCCAGAGCGCCACAGCCCAAGTGGACGCACATGTCCTGCCGCGCACCCTCGGCGGGTCGCCGACCTCCTCACCGGCCGCGCAGGCGGTACGTGATCACACGCTGGCGCGCTTCCGGGAGGATCTTGCCGCAGTCGAGACCTTCCGGCCAGCGTACCCATTCTGGCAACACCTCTTCCTGATCCCCGACGGCCGAATCATCTTCGGCAGCGCCGAGGATGGGCGCCTGCTTGCCACCTTCCCGGCGCGCACGCGCGGCTGGGACCGCGACGGTGAGTGGGGGGATCCGCAGCTCGCGAACCTGCTCGACGGCCGCAGCCTGTCGGGCCGGATGTCGACGCGGCGGAGCCAAGTGGCCGAGCTGCTCGAGCCATTGGTCGGGCCCGTCGTCCACAACCCCACGCGCGGGCTGTTTCTGCTGCCAAACGCCGAGCGCTACGGCAGCTTCCTAGCTGAGTGGGGCACCATCTACGAGCGCTTCGGCGTGCCGGCGGAGATCGGACTGGCGCAGGCCATCCTCGAGTCGGGCCTCGACGGCCGTGCGCGCTCCCCCGCCCGCGCCCTGGGGTTCTGCCAGTGGCTGAGCCACAACTGGGACTACCTGAACCGTTTGGCGCCCAACGTAATCGAGGTCTACAACCAGACGACGCAGGCGCCATACTGCGCGGCGTACCTGCAAGTGCTAGCGACGATGTACGGGAGCTTCATCCCCGCGCTGTCCGAGCACCACGCCGGCGGCGTCAACGTGGGGCGGGCGGTGATCAACGGTCAGCGGCTCGGCGGCGAAGACGCCCGCGAGCAGTACTTGCTGGGCGCCGAGTTTGCACGCGGCCTGCGCGACATCTCGATTCGCCGGTACCGCGAGCTGTTCCGCACCTACGGCCCACGGTCATTCCTCTACGCCGAGATGGTGTTCGGGAACACGCTGACGGTGACCCGACTGATTGCCGAGCACACGCAGGAGCGCATCTACGCGATGCGGGCGCCGCGCAACATCCCGCTGACCGAGGTGACACGGCGCACGGGGCTGTCGACGGCCGAGGCGAAGCGTTTCAACCCGGCGCTGGTGCGGCAGGTACCGAACCGCGCCAACGTCTACCTGCCGGCCTACGTGCCGGAGTTCGGCGAGGACGTCGCCTTCTGGCACCGCCCCGCCGAGCCCGCCTTCGTCGCCGTCCTGAACGACTTCGTGCGCCTCGAGGCCAGCGTGCAGCAGTGGCATGAGCCGGCCTTCGACACCACGCTGCAGCGGTTCCAGCAGCGCTTCGCGCAGACCAACACCGAGGAAGGCTCGGTCATGTCGACGGTGCTGCGCTACGTGCTTGACGACCTGCGCACCAGCCGACGGGCGCAGATCCTCGACAACTTCCGCACCAGCGGGCGCATCCTGCAGCTCTTCCAGCAGGGCGTGCGCGAGCTGGGTACGCTCCTCCCCGGCTCTGACTAGAGCGCGCAGCGGCCCGTTGCGGTCGCCAGGCTTAGGGCTCCAGACTGGCCGTGTACGAAACAATGTCGACGATGTCGGCCACGGTGAGGCTCTCCACCGCCGCGTTCATTAGGTCGGACCACGCGCCGTTGCGCACGCCGGTCTGCAGGTCGTGAAGCTGCCGCGCCATGTAGCTCGGTGAGCGCCCAGCCAGGGCGGGCACCGGGCCGAGCCCGCGCAGATCTACACCATGGCACGCAGTACACGCCACCGACCGCTCGCCGCCGGTCGTCACGATCTCGCGCCCGCGCGCCACGGCACCGCGGGGCACGTAGGCGATGAACCCTGATGTGTCGTCACGCAACTCGGTGCGGTGTAGGTCCTCGGGCGTCTCCACCACGCGCCTGCCGATCGGCTCCATCCCGCCACCCTCGACGACCTGGTGAATCCAGCCGGCGAAGCGCGTCGCGGGCACCAGATCAGTCTCGACCACGCGAATCCACGGCTTAAAGTCGATCGACGAGAAATACTCAGCCGCCTCGCGCGCCTGCGCGTCGCTGGCCGCTGCCCCGATGCGTTGCATGAACGCGGGCGGACCCATGCGGGGCTCGCCGGGCACGCGGAGTCCGTTCCGCCAGTCGGCCATCTGCTGGACGAGGTACTCATACGGCTGCCCGGCCAGGCCGGCGTTCTCGGGCTTCCCTTGGCCGTTGGGCAGGTGGCAATAGCCGCAGGCCGTCACACCCTCGCCACCACCGCGGGAGATGATCTCCGGCATCGGCGGGTGACCGTCGGGGTGCCAGTCGGGCGGCCCGTTGTTGATGTTGATCTCCGAGCGCCGGAGTGACAGTTCCGAGCCTGGCACCGTCACCACCTCGTCGGGATCGGGGGCCTCGGCGCCCTCAGGCGCCGGATCGTTGAGTACGAACGCCCACGGCAGCGCCGCGTTGGCCCCCGCGGGTTCCTGCGCGCTCAACGCCACGCTCCCTGTCACGCCGCCCGCGATCGCCGCCACGAGCGCGATCCAACACGTGTCCACTGGAATCTTCATCGCTGTGCCTCCTCGGGGAGCGACTGGCTCCGGACCACAGACTGTGGCCACATAATAGCGCGCCGGTAGTACTCTTGAACCTTATTGGGCCACCGGCGCGGTACGACCATGAACCTACTCACGGCGATGATGCACCAAGAGCTCGTGCCGCCCCGGTTCGTCCTGGCACTGCTGGCCCTTTTCCTGCTACCGCCTGCCGCGGTCGCCCAGGGGCCGCCGCCCGCCACCGAGGGGCCGCTGCCTGTCGCGCCTGCCTCGATTGCACGCGACGCCCAAGGCCGCGTCACGCTTCGCGCCCACCGTCTGGCCGGACCGCTCACGGTGGACGGCGAGCTCGATGAGGCCATCTACCAACGGATCGAGCCAATCTCGGACTTCGTCCAGTTCGCGCCCGACAACGGCACACGGGCCACTGAGCAGACCGAGGTGTGGCTGCTGTTCGATGACGACAACTTCTATGTCTCGGGGCGCGCCCACGACAGCGCCCCACCCGAGCGCTGGGTGCTCAACGAGATGCGCCGCGACATCCCCAACGTGTCGCAGAACGAGAGCATCGCATTCACGATCGACACCTTCAACGACCGGCGCAACGGCTTCCTATTCGAGTTGAACGCGCTCGGGGGGTTCAACGACGGCCAAGTCACCAACGAGTCGTTCCCTCCCAATATCAATTGGAACACAGTGTGGGACGGTCAAACCGGGCGCTTCGGCGGTGGGTGGACCTTCGAAGTGGTCATCCCCTTCCGCTCGCTCCGGTACCAGCCGGGCGTCGACCAGGTGTGGGGCTTCAACCTGCGCCGGGTAGTAAGCTGGAAGAATGAGGAGTCGCACATTACCACCGTGCCATTCGCGCTCGGGCAACGGCGCGGGATCATGCAGATCTCGATCAGCCCACGGGTCGTAGGCCTTGAGGTGCCCTCGCTCAGTCGGAACATCGAACTGCGGCCGTTCGGCATCGCCTCGCTGGCCACTGATGTACTGACGGGCGTGTCGAACCAGAGCGACGGCGACGTAGGCCTCGACGTCAAGTACGGCCTCACCCAGAACCTTACGGCCGACTTCACACTCAACACCGACTTCGCCCAGGTGGAGGTCGACGAGCAGCAGGTCAACCTCACCCGGTTCAGCCTCTTCTTCCCCGAGAAGCGCCAGTTTTTCCTCGAGGGCCAAGGCACCTTCGACTTCGCGCGAGGCGCGGGCCCGAACGTGGGCGGCGGCGACGTGCCGACGATGTTCTTCAGCCGACGCATCGGCCTCAGCGACCGTAGTGTAGTGCCAATCCGGGCCGGCGGCCGCGTGACCGGCAAGGTGGGCCCCTGGAGCCTCGGCCTGCTCGACCTCCTTACCGGCGATCAGGACGAAGCCGGGGCTAAGGCGACCAACTTCAGCGTCGTGCGGCTTAAGCGTGACGTACTGCGCCGCAGCGCCGTCGGCCTGATCTACACGGGCCGCTCGATCTCTACTGTGGGTGATGGCCGCAACGACACCTACGGCGTCGACGGAACGTTCTCCTTCTTCGAGAACCTCTACGTCAACGCCTACTTGGCTCGCACGAACACCTCCGATCGCGACGGCCGCGACCGAAGCTACATGAGCCAGTTCAACTACGCGGGAGACCGCTACGGTCTGGTCCTCGAGCGCTTGGTCATCGAGGAGCGTTTCAACCCCGATGTCGGGTTCGTCCGCCGGCCCGACATGCGCAAATGGAGCGGCACGGCGCGCTTTAGCCCACGTCCGGCTGCCAGCCCCGTCGTGCGGCGCTGGCTATTCCAAGGGAGCGCAAGCTACATCGAGGACAACGCGGGACTGCTCGAGTCACGCGAGCGCTCCGGCACTTGGGGCCTCGACTTCCAGAACGGAGACACGTTCCGGATGTCAGGCACCAACACCTTTGAGTTCCTCGAACGCCCGTTCCAGATCGCCGACGGTGTCACGCTGCCGGTGGGCGGCTACGACTTCAGCACCGCAGCGGTCAGTTACACGCTAGGTGCCCAGCGGCGCCTCGGCGGCACGACACGGGTCGAGCACGGCACCTTCTACAACGGCGACAAAACGACGTTGGCGTTCAGCGGTGGACGCTTCGAGGTCACCAACCAGCTTCAACTCCAGCCGGGCATCTCACTGAACTGGGTGCGGCTGCCCAAGGGCGACTTCACCGCGCAGCAGATCCAAACGCGCGCCGTCTACACGATGAGTCCGCGGGCGTTCCTCGCAGCGCTGGTGCAGTACAACTCGGGCGACGACGCGCTGAGCACCAACCTGCGACTGCGCTGGGAGTATCGGCCCGGCAGCGAGCTATTCGTCGTCTACAACGACCAGCGCAACACACTGGCCGACGGGTTCCCCAACCTAGTCAACCGGGCGTTCATCATCAAGCTCGCGCCACTGCTGCGGTTTTAACGGTGAGACCGCCCGTTCCCGTACAGCGCCTTGCCGTTCCCGCACCGGTGGACCTCGCCTGGCTAACCAGCCACTCGAGCTGGTCGCACGGGATTTCCCTCGAGATCCGGCAAGGCGGCAAGGCGGTCGACGCGGACGCCTTGGCTGGCACCATCTGCATGCTACTGCCGTGGCTCCCGCAGGCTAGTCCAACTCGCCCGCGGCCTCGCGTACATCCGCCCGAGCGTACCGAGCAGGTTGTGCGGCACCCGGGCCCATTACCCGTACGACCCCGCAGGAAGATGGCCCGCGGGGAGCGCCCCACAGGACTGCCGGCCTCGTAGAGGCGGTAGCCCTCCGACACTATGGTTTCGAGCGCCAGGCGCAACTTGGTCAGCTCCTCGCGCAACACACACGGGCTGTCGATGATGCCATGCCCGACACGTAGATCGGCGCCCCGAGGGCCTCCGCCCGCGCCACAGGATCCTACTGCACCACACGTGGCGAGCGGAGCGCACCGGCAGTACACTAGACTTTCGGACCGATGGCCCCTCCGGAAGGCTACGAGCAGTTGCTCGCCTACCTTGAGTCGCAGCTTCCCCAACCTGTCGAGCGCCATGACGCCACCGACAGCATCCGGTTCCTGGCCGGGGAGCCGCCCGAGCTGATCATCACGCTCACCGAGACTGTGCTCGTGGTCGACGAGTTCGCAGGCGAGTGGGAGGAGCCGATGAAGTTCCGCCTTGCTCCACGGCGGATCGGCGTGCTCCACTGGCCCCACCTGCCGGACAACGAGATGTTGAATGCCCTAGCCGCGCTGATCAAGTGCGCACGCAGCGCGCGACAGGCAACTTACAAAACCTGCGAGCGCTGCGGGCGACGCACCGCGCCCGAATGGATGCACGATGACGGCATCTGCCAGACCTGCGCCGCTGACCAGGGCGGCACCATCCACTGACGCACGCACCCGGCGTCAAGGACTAGACTGGCCGCATACCCGGCTAGGCGACCGGCCTTTCGGGACCACCGCGGGGGCTGGCGATATAGTCGAGTAATCCTGCTTGACCCCACTAGGCCGCCCCGCTGTCGATCCGGGTCGGCTTGGGGAACTTGGACTCGGCCATCAGTAGACAGCCGAGCGCGGGACAGCGCGTCATCGCCGTCACGTCACGAAGCGTGAGCAGTCTCGTCGTCATGTTCCTTCCGTAGCTTTCGAGGCCCCCGTTTGTGACCGCGCCGGCTGTTCCAGCATGCATACGGATCCAGTCCGAAGCCGCCTTCGCGCAACGTTGTAACGCCTGCCCACTACAAGCCTCGCGTGGCGTGACGAACCGCCACCGACTGTTTCTCGGAGGCCCCAACGAGCCAACGCGACCCTCTAGCGGATTGTGATCGTTCGCAGGCGCTGGCACCAACCGACCATCGACGACGTCGCCCGACGCGCCGCTCAGGGACGCTCCAAGACAGCCACTGTGCCGCCGAACTACATTAGGCTCGACATGGCCTGACCCGGGCTATCGACACGCACGGTCCGCGCTGAGAACTGGCCCGGGCGCTGACAAAGGTCATGAACGATCTCGGGATCGTCGTCCTTGCCGAGGGCGTCGAAACAGAGGGTAAGCGCACGGCCTCGCCGACAGGCCGTGGGCACCATGGCAGCGCCAAACGCGATCGCAGCCCCACGGTGGTGGTTAATGGCATGGAATGATGGGCACGACCATGTAAGACATTGCCTTGCACCGGCTGCTAGCCACACCGTCGCACGTGATGACCTAACGGTGGAGCGCGCCCGGCCGTTGCGAGGCGCCCGACAACGCAGTCGCTGCCACGAGGGCAGCGACTGCCAGCAGCGGCCGAACCCCGAGGGCACAATGAGGGCATGCGTAGCGTCTCAATCGGCCGCGGGCATCACCGGCATCTCGGTCAGCGATCCCCCGTCCCAGTGCTCTATGATCCGGCCATCCCGGATTCGGAAAGTGTCGAACGTGTAGCGCTCGTAGAACTCGCCTTCGCGCACGGGGTGGGGGCCGTAGTGCGCATGGATCGCGGTGACGATGTCGCAGGCGCCGAAGGCCACCCGTGCCATCTCGGCCGCTGGCGCGCCCTCCGCGCCGCCCGGCACCGTGAGATCGAGCGGCCGCACGCCGCCGAACGCACGCAACGCCTCAAGATGCGTCAGGCCTTCGTTCTCCGCGTAGCGCCGCACCACGGGATTGTGCTCCACGTAGCCCTCATCGAGCAGGCCGAGGCGCTCGTCCCCGGCGCCCACAGCGAAGAAGGCCCGTGCCACTTCTTTATTGGCGGTGACAACAGCGGGATCCGAGGCACACCCCGGTGTTGGCACCGCGGCCATCGGCGGCCAGCCTGGCGGCGCCGGCACCGGCGTCTGGACCAGAGGTGGCGCGTCCGGATCGGGCGCGGCCGGGGTCACTTCCCCCGCCAGCGCCGCGTCCCAGTGCTCGTACAGCTGGCCGTCGCGCACCGTGAACGTGTCCCACCAGAAGATCTCGTAGAACTCACCGGGGCGCTGTGGATCGGCGTTAAAGCGCTGCGCGATGCGTACGACGGTGGGGCCGTCGGCATAAAGGATGTGGAACGTGTTCCCCTCGGGCGCGCCTGCTGGGGCGGGAGCTGGCCCGCCGCCGCGCCCAGCCGCCCGCGCCTGGGCTTGCGCGATGCGAATCTGACGGAAGGCCTCGTTGGCGGTGATGTTCCGCTCCTCCGCGTACTGCACGTAACCCGCATTGTGCTGGATGTACTCAGGGTGGATCAGCGCGAACCGCTCGTCCGGCGTGATGCCCGGGCGGTAAAACTCCATCACGACGCGTATGTCGTCGGTGATATCGTTCACCTCCGATGCTGCCGGCTCCGCCGCTGTCTCCTGCGGCGCAGGTAGGGACGCATCGCCGCACGCGGTGACAAGTAACAGAATACCAAGAACCGTGCCGAGTGCTCTCATGACTCCTCCATCTGGCAGACAGGTCGACGCCGACGCGATGCACGATCCCAAGGATCCTTCGGCCGAACGGCGTAGACGTCAAGGAATCTGATCATTTCCGGGGTCGACGATGGCCGTACCCCACCTACGTTTTTGAGCTACGAAAAGCTAAAGCTCGCATCTCACGCCTTCCTTCCTCTCCGCTGTCGTGACCGTCTGCAGTGAGGCGCTGGTGTCTCAGGCACGGCGTCGGTCGACGATTTCTTCCGTGAGTTCACGGCGACTGGGCGCCCGAGTCTGGCCGTGCGCGTGCGCAGCACTTCGACGGCGACGAACAAGATTGTGGCTTTCGCAACGGCCGTGTACACCCTAGTGCGACTGCGGACCGTAGTGGCAGCGCCGAACTAACGGGTAGACTGGCGACGGGGACTGCTTCGCCCAACAAACTGGGGTCCGTGCATGGCGACCGATGTCCATCGGCAGGCATCAGTCGTAGGCTGGAGTTGCTCCGCGTTTGAAAACGGACCTCTCCTCATCGTAACGCCAAGACCACGCCCGCCGGTCGGCTGCAGCTCGTGCGGCGGGTGCTCTTCGAGGGGTAGACACGGCCGGGCGATCTCCTGCACGGCGCTCGGGGTGCGGCACCTGCGAACCTGAGCCTCACACCGCGCACCAACGGCAAGGCCGAGCGCTTCCTCCAGACGCTCCTACGGCAGTGGCCTACGTGGAGCCCCCCCTCATATGGCGCCGAGCGCCCGCTCGTGGCCGCCCATGGCCCACACTTGTCTCGTGGTCGAGCGTCAAGCAGTACCCGTCGCCGTGCACGGTGTGGATCCAGCGTGGGTTGTGCGGGTCGATCTCAACCTTCTTCCTCAACCGCGCGATCGCGTTGTCGACCGACCGGGTGAATGGAGCCTGCGTATATCCCCACACCACTTGCAGGAGCTCGTCCCTGTGCACGACCTGCCCGGGCCGCTCCGCCAAGTAGTGGAGCAGCTCCAGCTCTCGGTGGGTCAGGTGCAGGACTTTGCTGCCCGAACGAGCCGTGTGACTCTGAAAATCCACCCGGACGTCACCCAGGTACAGTTCACGAACACCGGCCCTGTGGCGGCGTAGTGCGATCCGCACCCGAAGCAGCAGTTCCGCGAGGTCGAACGGTTTGGTGATGTAGTCGTCAGCACCCAGGCTCAAGCCCTTGAGCTTGTCGTTCCGCTGGGTTCTCGCGGTCAGGAACAAAAAAGGCGTGTTTCCCATCACGCGCAGCCGCTTGGCGAGCTCAAAGCCGTTTACACACGGCAACATCACATCGAGAATGATGAGGTCCGGGGTGAACTTCTTCGCGCACACTATCGCCTCCTCCGCATCGGAGACGCACTCCACCCGGTAGCCCTCGAAGACAAGGTTGTCCCGGAGTACGCGGAGCAACGAGGCATCGTCCTCCACGACGAGCACTCCCAGCATTTTGGCCATACGATCAGGATACTGGGCGATGGGCCCATGGCTCGAAAATGTCACACGTCACGGATTGCCCGCAGCCACCTCGCAGAGCCAGAACACCGCATTGCCCACTCGCCCCCCGGAACGGCGTCGAAGAAGACCGGGATACAACCCCACCGGCCCGCGCAGCTACACCTGCAAACCCGGAAGGTACTTCCGTGCTCCTCACGGGGTCGTGTCAAGTCGTATTGAAATTGCCGGTTGGCTCGATCAGGCGACCTGCAGCGACACGGACACCGTCGTGCCTCCGCCGACGTGGCGAAGAACGGAGCGGGTACCTCCATGGTCGCGAACGATCCGGTCGACAATCGCCAGACCCAAGCCGCCCGCGCGGGGGTGCGTGCTGGGGCCGACAGTTGGGGTCACAGGAGGCACTTCATCCGCCGCGAGCCCGATTCCACGGTCGCTGATACCGACCTGAACCATGTTGGACTCCACGCTGGCCGCGATCCCAATCCACTTGCTCGAGCCCGAGTACTTGATGGCGTTGTCGATGAGGTTGTCGAAGAGCAGCCGGAGCGACAGCTCGTCCCCCCACGCGTACGGGAGATCTGAAGGGATGTCGATGTCGACGGCGAAGTCCGCCAGCTGCACTCGAAACTCCTTCACGATCTCCTCGAACAGCACCGCCAGATCCACCGCCTTGAAAGTGTAGAAATCGGTGATGTCCGAGAACCGCACGTGCACGAGCAGGTTCTCGACAAGGCGAGACAATCGGCTCGCCTCGGTCACCACGATGCCACTGTAGTCGGCCACCGAAGCGTGATCGTTGAACCGACACAGATTCAGCGTCTCTCCCGCAGCCCGGATCGATGCGATGGGGGTCTTGAGCTCGTGCGTCACGCTGGTCGCAAAATCAGCCTTCAGCTCAGCCAGTTGTGCCCGTGTTCGCTCGGCGCGAAACGCCAACACCAGACCGATGATCAGCGCTACGGCTGCAGAAACCCCCAGCAGGAGCGCTCGCTCGGCCCCCTGCGTCGCACGCAGGAGTGCGGGGTCGCCCGCCGCACTGACCGCCACCGTCCACGGCTGCGGCGAGAGTAGGCTCGTTGCGCCGGCCACGACGGTCAGCGGATCCACGAAGGCGAGCGGGAACTCGTACCGCGTGGTAAACGGCCCATCGAAAGTCTCCTCGCTACCCACGATGGGGCGCTGCGACGAATCGAACACCGCGACACTCAGCTCACTCCCATCCTCGGCTGCGATCTCGGTGGCCTGCATCGTGAGATCCGGGAAATAGCTATCTCGCACCCACTGGAGGTTCACGGTGAAGCCCACGACGCGTACTATCTCCTCCCGGAACTCGTCTAGGTACGTGATCTCCGCGACCACCTGGTAGTCGTCTCCACCCATCGACGTAGTGAATGCTGAATAACGCCGTCCCTCGCGACCGCTCTGCAGGATGCGCTCGAGCAGCACCTCGCGCGGCGCGGCGTGCTCGTCCAGCACAACCGGGAACAGCGCCTCGCTCTCGTCTGCGTACCGCCACGGCGGCGTACGGTCGGAGCGGTGGAAGAACAGCAGACCGGCTGCGGCCATGTCGCGCTGCCAGACGAAGAACGACTCGGGGTAGGGGTACCTGGCGAACGAGCTGGCGACGACGGTCACGATCTCGTGGGGCTGGTCTTCATCGAACCTGTCCCAGGCCGGGGCGGACAGGACGTTCCGCTGTGCGCCCCGCATATCTCCGACGATGGCCTCAAGCAACAGCTGTGCCACGACGCCAGCCCGGCGCTCCGCCAGCTGAATTGAACTCTGGCGCCACTCGAACGTTGCCGTGTAGATGAACCACGACCATACCACGATGGCCACGCCGGCCCCGACGGCCCCGACGGCGAGCCGGCCCCTTAGGCTCATTCTCATGACGCTCAGCGCGTTCCAGAACCTCACTATCGTTGGTGTGCCGCCTGCCTGCTACGGTTCGCCAGCTAGCGGAACAGCTCCCGCTCCCGGTAGTAGCGTGCGGCCCCGGGATGGAGGGGGATCGTTGTGGCCGGCGCAAAATCGAGGTCTACCTCCCCCATGAGCGACAACCGAGGCAGGACATTGAAGAACTCTCTCGTAACGTCGTAGACGAGGTCGTCCGGAAGATCGTTGCGACCGATAAGCAGCCCGTCGACGCCCACGGTGTGGGTGGAGCCCGGTAGGCTCGGGTACAGGCCCACCGGGATGATCGCCGGCCGCAGGAAGGGATATTCGCTCCGCAGGCGGCTGACGAACGGGCCTTCGACATTGACGAGCCGCGCGCCGGCCTCGGTAGCCTCGATCAACGACTCGGCCTGATAGATGGCGTTGTCGAACATCGCGTCCAGCTCACCAAGACGCAGCTGCCGCGCCGCCTCACTGAAGCCCAGCGTGCGAATCTCCACCTGCGAGGCGTCCAGTCCGAACGCGTCAAGGATGAGCTGGGCCGTTAGCGCCGTGCCGCTGCCCAGCGGACCCACCGCCACCGACAGGCCTCGCAATTCCGCGGGCGACTCGATGACAAGACCTTCACGCACGGCGAGGGCGACCGGCGTCAGGTGCAGCACGGTGATGCCCCGGATGGACGTGAGTGGTGCCATCGACGGGTCAAGTCGGCCACTGTAACCCAAGTACGCCACGTCCGCGAACGTGATCGCGAGGTCAGCGTCCCCGCTCTCGATGGCCTGCACGTTGGCTACGGCGCCAGCGCTGGACATGGCCCGAAGCTGCACATCGTCCATCTGCTCGTTCAGCGCCGACACGACCCGTCGGCCCAGTGGATCGGATCCACCACCTTCGGGACCGGTCATCAGCGTCAGGATCTGCGGGAGCGCCTGCTCGATCGGCGGCTCGGAGCAGCCAACGAGCGTTGCCGCCATGACCGACACCAAGACCACCGTCAGCGCCTTCGGCTTCCGCGTCACGTCGGCACGCCGTCCTCATCCGAGACCTGGTTCTGTAGCGTGCCAATCCGTCCGATCTCCACCTCGCAAACGTCACCCGCCGTCATGAACCTCGGGGGGTCGCGGCGCGCGCCCACGCCGGCTGGGGTGCCGGTCACCAGCACGTCACCGGGCTCAAGGGTCATCACCTCACTCAGGAGCAGAATCAGCCGGGCCACGTCGAAGATCATCTCGCTCGTGGTGGCACGCTGGACGACCTCCCCGTTCAGCCTCGTCTCCAGCGTCAGATCACGTCCACCAGCGGGCAGCTCGTCGGCCGTGACGAATACTGGTCCGAACGCCCCGGTCGCGTCGAAGTTCTTGCCAGCCGTCCATAGGCGAGACTTCGCCTGGTAGTCGCGCACCGAGCCATCGTTGAAGATCGAGTAGCCGGCCACGTGATCCAAGGCCGACTCCGTCGCGATGTGCCGGCCCCGGCGGCCGACAACCACTGCCAACTCGCCCTCGTAGTCCAGCTGTGTCGACACCCGCGGTCGAATCAGGGGGCACTGGTGACCGACGAGCGAGGTGGCATACCTGGCGAACAGCACGGGGTACGGAGGAAGGGGCTCATCCTCTGACAGGGCCGTTGCGTAGTTGGCACCCACGCACACAATCTTGCCTGGATTCGGGATCGGCGGCAGCAACATTACCGCCCCCATGTCGATGGCCGGGCCACGTCGGAGCCGCGCGTGGGCCATCATCAGCGCCGACTGCCCGCCCTTGAGGATGGCAGCCAGATCACCGGGGTATCCGGGCTCTCCCTCCAGGACGCCTCGAACCCCTCCAGCGCCGACTGACAGCACCCCGAGCCCCTGCCGATCACCAGCCCGAAATGCAACGAATCGCATTCCTTCTGCTCCGACTCGCGGTGGTCCACACGAGGGTCGTGCGCCAGCACCAGCACCGTAAGTGCGCCTGGCCGGCGGTGGACGCCGGCCAGGCTCTGAACGCTACGGACGGCGCGGCTCGCCGTCGATGCTGCGGGCGCCGCGGTTGCCGCCTGGCCGGTCCGGCGGGAAACGGGCCGCCACCTGCTCGTCGATGTCGACGCCGAACCCCGGGAGTTCGTTGGCTGGGTAGCGGATCCCGCCTCTGATCTCCGGCAGGCCGGTATACAGCTCCCTTAGCTGGTCGTTAAAGTTGCCGCCTTCACCGATCCCGAAGTTGTAGATGGCCAAGTCGAGGTGCAGGTTCATGGCGTGCCCGACCGGCGATACGTTCCCCGGCCCGTGCCATGCCGTGCGGACGTTGAAAAACTCGCCGAGGGCGGCGGCCTTGCGGGCCATGTTCAGCCCACCGATCGCCGAGATGTGGGCCCGGTTGTAGTCGATGAGGTGTTCCTCGATCAGCGGGAGCCACTCAAGGCGGTGGCTGAACGTCTCGCCCATCGCCGTGCCGATCGCCGACTGCTCCCGAAGCCGCCGGTACCAGCCCCAGTCGTCCACCGTGAACAGATCCTCGACGAACCACGGGCGATACGGCTCAAGAGCTTTGGCGAGGATCAGGCCGCCCGCCGGGGTGATGTTGTTGTGCACATCGGTTCCGAGCTCGACCTCCCAGCCGACCGTGTTGCGGACATGCTCGAACGCCCGTTCGAGGCGATGAATGAACACGGCATCCGTGACCTTGCTGAAGTTCGCGAGGTCAACGCCGCGGGGGAGCTCCTGAGCCGCCGTCTCGGCCGCCGCTTCGTTCATGGCAGTGACGGGAGAATTGGGATCCCTGACGCCCCGGAAGCGGAAGTGCTGGTACCCTTGCGCCATGCCTTCGCGGATGCTGTCCTCCATGGCCAGCAGCGACTGCGTGCTGGCCCCGCGGAACATGCGCGTGCCCGCCCGTACTCGACCGCCGAGCAGGTCGTACACCGGCATACCGGCCCGCTTGCCCATGATGTCCCACAGCGCGCCGTCGATGGCGGCCATGGCGTTGTTGGCGTCCACACCGGACCGCCAGTAGGTCGAGGTGAACGCGGTCTGCCAGATGTCCTCGATCTCGTCGGCGTTCCGGCCGACGACCATCGGCTTCAGGAACTGCTCGATGTTGGACGCCACGATCGACACGCGCTCGGCGTGGTTGCCGTCCCCGATGCCGTACAGGCCCGGTTCATCCGTCATCACCTTGACGTTGAGCAACTGCTGATTGCCGACACGGGTGCGGATAACCCTGACATCGGTGATCCGAACCGGGGGCAGACCGCGGCGCGCCAGCTCTTGGGCGCGGACGGCCGGATCCGGCCGTCCGAAGAACTCCGCGAACGCGTCTCGCCCGCCTACCATCGCGGCGACGGCCGCGCCAGTCCGCCCCATGCGCTTCAGCGCGTCGCGCCGATTGATACCAGTCATCTGCATGATCCCTCTCCGAGTAGCTGCAGCCAATCGTTACGTGATCCAGGGGGACCAGCTAGGGCCGACGCGGCTCCCCATCCATGCCCCTCATGCCACGGTTGGACCCGGGTGCACTGAGCGGATACCTAGCGGCCACCGTCTCATCGATGTCGACCCCGAACCCGGGCTGATCGTTCGGGTAGCGGATGGCGTTGCGCAGCTCCGGCACACCAGGGAACAGCTCTCGAAGCTGATCATTGAAGTTTCCACCCTCACCGATACCGAAGTTGTAGCAGGCCAGATCGAGGTGCAGGTTGATAGCGTGCCCCACCGGTGACACGTTCCCGGGACCGTGCCACGCGGTCTGGATGTTGTAGAACTCGCACGCCATGGCGATCTTCCGTGCCTCATTGAGCCCGCCGATGGCCGAGATGTGCGCGCGGAAGAAGTCGATCCAGCGGTTCTTCACAAGCGGGAGCCACTCGGCGCGATTGACAAACAGCTCGCCCATGGCGATGCCGACCGCGGACTGCTCCCGGACCCGTTCGTACCAGTACGCGTCCTCGGGGGCGAACAGGTCCTCAAGGAAGTGCGGCCGGTAGGGCTCAAGGGCCTTGGCAAGCAGCAACGCGCCGCTGGGATGGGGGTACTCGTGCACGTCGAACGACAGCCCGACCTCATAGCCGATGGTATTCCGGATGTGCGCGAACTCCCGCTCCAGCACGTCGATGTACACGGCGTCCTGACGCCGCCCGCCGCCGACAACCCCGGCACCCGCCTGCGGGCCGACGCGCTGGCCGAAACCGAAGCCGCCGTCGTCAAGGCCGACGGCGCGCAGCCGCACGTGCTGGTAGCCCTCTTCCATCAGGCGACGGACGTTATCCTCCAGTTCCACGAGGTCCGAGCCGTTTGCGTTCGCAAACATACGTGTGCCGGGGCGCACCTTCCCGCCGAGGAGCTGGTAGACCGGCATGCCCGCGCGCTTGCCCTTGATATCCCAGAGCGCACCATCGACGGCGGCCATCGCGTTGAACGCGTCGACATCGTAGCGCCAGTACGGAGCCACGAACGCCGTCTGCCAGATGTCTTCGATCTCTTCCACCCGGCGCCCGACGACCATCGGCTTGATGTACTCCTCGATCGTCTGCCCGACGATGCCCACACGCTCGGCGTGGTTGCCATCCCCGACGCCGTAGAGCCCGGGCTCGTCCGTCATCACCTTGACGTTACAGAACCTGGCGTTCCCTACCTCCGTGAGAATCACGCGCACGTCGGTGATCCTGACGGGTGGCAAGCCTCGATTCGCTGCCAGCCGAGCCGTCTCGATTGGCTCCTGTTGGCCGTACTGCGTTGCAAAGGCCTCTCGCTCCCTGGCCAACACCGCAGCGCCTCCCACGCCTCCAAGCAGCGACCGCAACGCATGCCGTCTATTCACCATCGTGTTTGCTCCGCTGGTCTGGACCCCGAGGGGTGTTCTTCGCCAATACCTGTCGTCGGACGAGTCAGTGCTCTGATCCTGCCCCTGATGCTCGTTCGCTGCAAGTCTTGAGAAACGACCGGGCCACACCTGCACTCGCACGACCGCAGGTGCGACCCCCGTTCCCGTTCCGTTCGGACGTAGCCCCCCAAGGGGCGCTAGAAGGCGTACGACACGCCGAACCGATACTGCCGCGGCACCATGAAGTCGGTCACGGTGCCAAACGTCGACCCCGCGCGATACCGGGCGTTCTTCACGGCGGAGGCATTGAGCGCGTTCAGCACATCGAAGCTGAAGTTGAGGTACTGCCCCGTCCCGAAATCGACCCGCCGCGACGCACGCAGGTTGAGTGTCGGCTGGATTTCCTCCTGCTGAGACCCAAACGGCTCCACACGGACCGTGACGTTGCCGCTCTGTGGGAGGCGGAAGCGAACCGTCCGCACGTTCTGCAGCCCGCTCTGCACGTCGACGATCGCGCCCAGATTGATGTCGTAGGGCAGCAGCACGTTGCCGTTCAGCTTGAACTTCCACCGCCAGGTGTCCTCGAGCTCGAACATCTCCGCGTTCGGGTTGTTGACGATGTCGGTGTTGTGCTCCACCAACTGCGTCGCGGTGTAGGACGTGAACAGGCTCCAGCGATCGGCGAACCGCTTGTTGTAGAGCACCTCAAACGACTGGTTCCAATCCACGCGCCCTGGGGGCCGGTTGACCCGCAGCTCGGTCTCGAACGCCTCGCCCGCGAACTCCGGCGGATAGTCAAACAGCGTCAACTGGCCGCCGTCGTCGGCCGTGCCGGTCCGGCCGTCCGGGCCGGGGTCTGTGAACTCAAACGGAATGCTGTAGGCCTCGAACGGCCGACCGACGTTCTCAAACCCGCTCTGATTCCCCAGCCGGCGATAGAGGTAGAGCACGCGGAAGGCCGACGAACCGGGCAGCTCCTGCTCAAAACTGGCAGTCGCCTCGTGGACATACCCGAGCTTGAGATCGGGGTTGATCTGCCGCCGCGCCGGGTTGCCCGAATCGAGCAGATCGTTGACGAAATCGACCTCACCCGGGTCGTAGTCGAGGTTGCCGTTGAGATCGTTCCAGCGGTAGCGGTTCTCGAAGCTGTCATTCCGATTGTAGTTGCCCGCGATCGACAGCTCGGGAATGAAGTAGCCGTAGCCAACCTTCAGCACGCTAGTGCCCAGGCCCGTCAGGTCCCACGCCATGGCCGTCCGCGGGGCCAAGCCCTGCCAGGTCCCCACGTCGACGCGATCGAAACATTCCTCGACCACCCAGGCGAAGGCCCCGGCCTGCCGGCACTGCTCGGGCACGAACGAGTTCTGGTGCTCCCAGCGCACGCCGAGGTTGAACGTCAGGTTGGTCCCGACGCGGAATTGATCCTGGATGTACAGCGAGTTGATGACGTCCCACTCCTCCGGCTTCACCGGAGAGTTGCGCATCTCGATCTCGATGGGCGTGAAGGGCACGCCGTCCACCGTGTCGACGATGAGCTGGTAGTCCCCGGAGGGGCTGAGCTCACGAATCGGGCGGTTGTTGCGCCGCGACCAGTGGTGGCCAATCTTGAACTCGTGGCGCGCGCCCAGAAACTCCTGGGTCGGCAGGAACGAGAAGCTCGTGTCGGCCACCCAGAAGTTGAAGTTGCTGATGCCGAACTGGTTGTAGCGGCAGCCGGAGTACAGCCCGGTTTCCTCGTCGAAAATGGATGGCGCGAGGCCGCAGTCGGGCTGGAACGTCCGGTGAATCTTGTACCCGGACTTGCCGAACTGCGTGGTGAAGAGCGACGTGTTCGACGGCGTCCCCCGGAACTCCACTTTCGTCGTTTCCGGCCGCCAGTCGAGGATGCCGGTCGAGGCATGCGGCGTTAGGGCATAGGTCTGGCCCTGCACCTCGGCCTCGGACCTGTTCTGCGCCCGGTTGACGACGACGTTGGCCGAATAGTTCCGCGTGAGCTGGGCGGTGACCTTGGTGCTCAGGTTGACGGCCCGCTGCGGCTGAAAGGCCGCCGGCTCGTCACCGGTCAGGAACTGACCGTCCGGCCCGGCGTTCGCGACCAGGCCCGGCTGGCCGAGCTCGCTCTCGCGATACCGGCTCGCGAGGAAGAACCACAGCCGGTCACGCACGAGATAGCCACCGATGTCGCCGCCGAAATCGCGGAACTGGTTGAGGTCCGATCCGACCGACACGTTGCGTGCCCGCAACGCGTCGGTCAAGTTGTCGTCATACTGCTGCAGGCTCGCGGCCGACAGCGATCCACTGAACACGTTCCCACCCGACTTGAGGACGAGGTTGATGGCCGCGCCGACTTCCTTGATGTCAGCTGTGTTGCCGAACGTCTTGACGTCCACCTCCGTCGTCGCGCCGACGTCTGGTACCGGGTTGTTCGCAATGATCGAGAAGCCATCGATCATCACCGTCGTGTTGGTGTTGTTGCTGTTGAGCCCGTAGGACTCCAAACGGGGCCGCGCGTTCTGCCCGAGCACCCCCGGGTTCTCACCCGCGCGATTCCGGAGGCCCGGCGTCATGTTGACCAAGTCAGCCATCGTCTTGGCGCCGGGCAGCACGGTGACCAGCTGCTCGGTGTCAACGATTCGACCGCCCCGGGTCGATGTCACGTCGACCACGGGCGCCTCGGTCGTCACCACGATCGTTTCCTCGAGTCCGCCGACGCGAAGGCTGCCGTCGACACGCATGTTGAACCCGGCGTTCAAGTCCAGCCCTGAGCGCACGACAGTGGCGAACCCCGGAAGGTCGAACTGCACCTCATACTCTCCGGGGGGCAGATCGACGATGCGGTAGAACCCTGTGCCATCGGTGACACGGACTATCTGTCCCACCTGCAGGGCGGGGCTGCTGACCGTGACTGTTACACCCGGGAGCACGCCCCCGGTGTCATCGGTGACGGTGCCCTCAATTGCGCCGGAAGTGAGGTTCTGCGCCGCCGCGCCGCTCGCCATGAAGACTACAAGCGCAAGGGCTGCCACGGTTTGGCGATGGGGGTACGCACCCACGATTAACGCTGTCATGATTCGGTTCCCCTCCCTCGGAGCAATTGGGCTCTAGGCAATAGTGGCTAGCACCCTCCCAAGCTACCCATGAAGAATATCCGTCATACCAGACGCGAAAAATGTAACAAGTTGTACCAGTGCGGGAGGGGCGACGTGCAACTCGGGCCTTTGAGTCATAGCCGGGCGTACAAGCGTGGCCGGGCCCGGACCGCCGGAAGTGTGCCGACACGACGAGGTTGGTGATGGAAGGCGCTCGTGGCGACCACGTTGAGCGCGAGAGTGGTGGCAACGACGGCGGTGGCAGCCATCAGACAGGCGCCGGTGAGCGCAGAGGCCCAGCCGAATCGACGCGGCAGCCTAGCTCTGTGCGGTGGTGAGCTCGACTACGTCTACTAGTTCCGGTGCCGCGTGCCGGGCGCACGGTCAGGGCACCGGCGCGGGCTTGGCCGCAGCAGCGGCGACACCGACCCAGATTCTCGAACAATCTTGTACTTTGTGGGTAGCCCCCAGCCTCATGGGATGGGCGATCGAGACGCGCGAGGGCCTCATTGTGCTCGATGCGCTCAACGAGCATGCTGACGAGTACATGTTCCCCAGCCTCCGGCAGCTGGGCCTCGATCTCCTGGACATTAGATACTGTGGTGGTCATACACGGCCACAGCGACCCTTTTCGGGGCCGCGAAGATCGGCGCGAGCAATCGTGATGAGCAACGCGGATTGAGACTACCTAGCGAACCGGGCGGGTGGACCGACCCGCCGGGTGGAGTTCATCCCCGCACGGGACATCGCCGTAACGGACAACCATGTGCTCACGCTGGGCAACACGGAGATCACACTGTGCGTGACACTCCAGGGACGCTATCAAGTGGTGTTCAGCACGACCGGGGCGAGCCGCCCATGGTCGGCTTCTGGGGCGGCACTGGGGTTATGCAGGACGTCCTGGCGCTCGATCAATGCCGAGGTGGACGCGCTCATCGTCAGTCACATTTACTCCAATTCCGGCGTGCAGCTGGAGACAATTCGTGCGAACTCGGACGGGGCAACCCCCTACGTGATCGGCGAGGCCGCCGTGCAGTGTAACTGCGGCGTTCTCAACGAAGGCACCAGGGTGCATCATGCGCCAAACCGACTGAACCTCTCGGCCGCACACACCTTTAGTGGTGCGCGGATGACACCCCTAAGGGATGCCGTCTCATACCAGAGCCGACCGGTACGCCCACGCACGATCGACGGACAGGGGTCCCGCTCCACGCACCAAGATTGTCAATAGCAGCGCGAGCGTAATGAGGTGAAACTCGATACCCTCGCCTGCCTGCTGACCCGCCCAGTTCATGAAGAAGCCGAACTGTCCATGGACGACGAAGATCGCGACCAGCATGTTAACGATGAGCCCGGCAGCAGCGAGACGACCGAGCAGGCCGAGGAGTAGCGCGATTGCGCCACCGAACTCGGCGGCCATGCCCAGCGTGGCAAGCCACAGCGGAATACCGAAGCTGGCAAAGAACGCGTACGCCGCCTCCAGTCCGCCGCCGCCGAAGAGACCGAACAGCTTCTGGGACCCGTGCGCGAAGAACACGACACCGAGTACTACGCGCGCGATAAGCAGCAGTGGATCCGGCGTCGTCCGTATCAGGCGGAGCATCGTCTAGGGCTCACAATGTAGCGTTGGGGGGGCAACGAGCCATCTCTCAACGCAGCTCGATTATCTGACAACCAGCACACAGGGCAGCTCTTGCAACGAAAGTGGCACCGATCAGGATCTGAGGACAGCCAAACCGAGTGCGCCACCGCTCCTGAGCATTTGCAGCATGGTACACAATGATCTTGATTGAACAAGCATGTGCCCCGCTAGCGTGGAGGCATCGCGTGCCCCCCACGGATGCTCCGGCCAGACGCCCTCGGGGTCAAGCGGAAACGGTACTTCGGGCTTCACTTCGCCGACGGGCGGATAGCCGCGATCACTTCGGTGGCCACGTGGAGCGCCCGATGGGCGGCGGGCACGCCGCAGTAGACGGCCTGCTGCAGTACGACTTCCCAGACGACCTGTTCGTCCATCCCATCAGCCAGTGCAGCGCGGAGATGCATCGCGAACTCCTCCCATCGGCCCAGCGCGATCAGGGTCCCCAGCACCAAGATGCGCCGCGTGCGGTTGTCGAGCCCCTCCCGTGTCCAGATCTCACCCCACGCGTAGCGCGTGATGAAATCGCTGAACTCCTGCGTGAACTGGGTTGCCGCCGGCTGAGCGGCATCGACGTGGGCATCGCCCAGAATGCGGCGGCGGGCAGCCTCGCCCTTCGCGCGACGTGTGGCGTCTGACATGAGCTGATTCTATCCGGCTGCCAGGAAGGCGTCGGTCTCCCGCGTGAACTCGTCCGCACACTCGACGTTGCCCAGGTGCGCGCAGTCCAGCACATTGAGCGTGGCGTCGGCGAGTCCTCCGACCAATTCCCTCGCCTGTTCGAGGGTCGCCGACTGGTCGCGGGCACCCGCGAGGACCAGTGTCGGTGCACTCACACCTCCCAAGTCTCCGCGCAGGTCGGCATCCCGTAGTGCCTCGCAGCACCCGCAGTAGCCATCCGGCGAGCATCTGGCAACCATTCGTCGGTAGCGTTCTGCGACTGTGGTTGCGCGCGCCACGAACGGCGCCGTGAACCACGTGCCAATCGCACGGTCGGCCACCGCGCCCAGGCCCTGTGTCCGAACCAGTGCGATGCGCTCCTTCCAACGCTCAGGCGACCCGAAGCGCGCGGCCGTGTGCGCCAGCACGAGGGAATTCACGCGGTCCGGTTCGTTGACGGCCAGCCACAACGCGACGAGGCCGCCTAGCGAGATGCCTGCTACATGCGCTGCCTGGACGCCGACAGCATCGAGCACCGCGCAGGCGTCCCGTCCGAGATCGGCGAGACTCGTGGCTGGCGCCATCTTCAACGAGCGGCCGTGGCCGCGAAGATCGTAGCAAACAGTGCGAAAGCGCGCCGCGAACACATCCCTCTGAGCGTCCCAGAGCTCGAGCGTCGTGCCGAGCGCGTTGCACAGCAGGAGTGTTGGTGCGTCGGGCCGCCCATCGACCCGGATACCAATCGCGCCATGCGGCGTCTCGACGACGCCATCCATCACTTGGATCGGTCGAGCCGCTCAAGCGCTCGACGGACGAGCTCGACTGCGGCCTGCAGGTAGCCCTCGGGTGACAGGGCACGTGCGAGGTCGTCATCCAGGCGCAGGTCGGCCACCAACGGATGGGCAGCCAGCGTTGAGGCCAGCGAAGCGCTGTCTGCGCCGGTGCGGCTCACCGCCTCTCGCACTAGGTGATGCGCCTCGTCCCGGCCAACGTGTGGGGTAAGCACCATCATCACCGCCTCCGACAACAGGCGACCGCCGGACGCCTCGAGGTTGGCCCGCATGCGACCGTCGTCGACACGCAGCCCGTCGAGTGCATCGGCAACGGCACGGGCGGCACCAGACACGGCGAGCACGATCTCGGGTACCGTTGTCCACTCGGCCTGCCAGCCCCCGAGCCCGCGCTCGTGCTCCTGCGGCATTCCGGCCAACACCGACGCCACGAGGCCCGGGACTCGAACCGCTGCGGCTAACGCGACGGCTGCGGGCACCGGGTTCTGCTTCTGCGGCATGCTGCTCGAACCACCGGCACGTGCCGGATCGATGGACACCTCGCCCACTTCTGTCTGCGCCAGCAGCGCCACGTCCCTAGCGATCTTGCCAAGCGCGCCGCACGTGACACCCAAGTCGCACGCATAACCGGCAAGCCGGTCACGGTGGGTATGCCATGGCAGGACCGGGTTCGCGAGCTCGAGGCGGGCCGCAAGGCGCCCGGCCACCTGCGGAGCCGATTGGCCGAGCGCGGCCCGCGTTCCTCCAGCGCCGCCGAACTGTAGTACGCACACATCGCTAAGCCCCGTCTCCACCCGCCGCCGACAGCGGTCGAGGGCGTCCAGCCAGCCCACCGCCTTCACGCCGAAGGTAATCGGCACGGCCTGCTGCAGCCACGTGCGCCCCGGGACGGCGGCGGCGGCGTGCATCCGCGCCAGCCGGGCTGCTGCACGACCGGCACGCTCCAAAGACGCCAGAATCGGCGTGGCCGATGCGCGGAGCTGGAGCACGAGTCCAGTGTCGATGATGTCCTGGCTGGTCGCGCCCCAATGAACCCATCGGGCAGCATCGGCGTCGAACGTCGCGGCGCGCGCTCGAAGATGCGCGATCAGCGGAATCGCGATATTGCCAACCGCGGCTGCCTCGGCCGCGATGGCAGTGTGATCGTACGCGGACGCGGTGGCGGCTTGGGTAATGGGATCCACACACGCGGCCGGCACGAGTTCCATGGCAGCCTGCACCTCGGCGAGTGCCGCCTCGACGTCGAGCATCGCCTGGAGGCCAGCCTCCGCCGAGAAGTGCCGCGCCACGTCCGGATCGGCAAAGAGCGGCCCGTAGAGTCCGCCGCCCTGATCAGATGTCAAGGAACACCGTCTCGCCAGACCCCTGCAGCACGATGTCGAACTGATACCGGCCGGCGCCGCCGCCCCGCGCCAGCAGCGACGCTCGCCTCGCCTCTGGTACCACGCCCAGAATCGGGTCCTGCGCGTTGGCAGGATCGCCGTCAAAGTACATGCGCGTGACGTAGCGGGTAAGGATGCCCCGGGCCATGACGCTGATGAGAACGTGCGGTGCCTGCATTTGCCCATCCGGGCCAGGTACCGGACCGGGCCGGACACCGTGGAGACGGAACGCTCCCTCCCGGTCCGTGTGGCACCACGAATACCCAGTGAAGCCCGCATCTGCGTCGGCGGAGCGCGGGTCCCCCGGGTGCCGGTACCGCCCTCCCGTGTCAGCCTGCCACGTCTCGATCAACCCGTCCGGCACTGCCTCACCGGCGCCGTCGAGCAGCCGTCCCTCGATCACGATGCCCGTCGCGTCGTCCGCCAGTGGTCCCGAAGGCTGCCGCGACCGCAGGAGGATGTCGAAATAGGGGCCGACGGTCTGGAACGGTGTGAGGCCAGGCATCTATCTCTCCCGCGGCGTCTCATTGCGTCCGCGCAAAACGATGTCCCAACGGTACCCGAGCGCCCAGTCTGGCTCCGTGCTCTCTAGGTCGAACGCCGCGATCAAGCGACCACGCGCGCCTTCGGGCACCGCGTTAAAGATCGGGTCGTGCTGCAGCAGCGGATCACCGGGAAAGTACATCTGCGTCACCAGACGGGTCAGGAAGCATGGCCCGAACAGCGAGAAATGAACGTGGGCAGGACGCCATGCATTGTGATGGTTTCGCCACGGATAGTGGCCTGGCAGGATGGTGACGAAGCGGTAGTGGCCTTCCTTGTCAGTGACGGTCCGGCCAGCGCCCGAGAAGTTCGGGTCGGGCGGTGCGTCGTGATTGTCGACGTCGTGAGCGTAGCGTCCGGCGGCGTTGGCCTGCCAGATCTCCACGAGCGTGTTGGGCACGGGGCACCCGTCCTCGTCGAGCACGCGACCCTGGACGGTGATCCGCTCACCGATCGGCTCGCCAGCGTGCTGCCGTGTCAGGTCGTCGTGAATGAGTTCGCCGATGCGCTTGTAGGGATACACGGGTCCGGTCAGCTCCGACAACGTCTGTGGGACGACCACGAGCGGCTCGCGGGGGTTCCGTAGCGCGGTGCTCCGGTACGCCGGGTCCGGTGGCGGGTGGACATCCGGCGCGGGCCGAGGATACGGCCCCCCCGTGAGGATAGGCGACATCCGATGGCTCGTGGTTTTCAACTGCAGATGAAGCTCTCGGCACGTTCGGGGTCGCCAGTGCCGTCGTAGCGGGCCACCGTGGGGTACGGGCACAGCGGCCGCATCCGATCGGGAGCCCAGTCGGCGGGCAGCTCGGGATTCTCGCCGCCTGGGTTGCCCGCTCCGCGAGCCGTGGCAACGATGCGATCCGGCGCGATCCCGAACTCCGTCCAGTCCACCAAGGCGGCCAGCGCGTCGTACTGGTCAGTCGCCACGCCGCCGCTGCTGTGATTCATGCCGGGCACACGAAAGAACCGGGCAAAGGCCGCCGCGTTCCCGGCGTTGGCCTCGTCAAGCGCCTCGTACCAGTTCATCGTGTCGTCGATCGAAAACACACCATCCGAGACGCCCTGCACCACAATCATCTTGCCGCCGCGGTCGCGCAGCGTGCCCAGGTTGGTGGGGTCGGGCGGCGTCATGAACGAGATCGCGCTCTCCGTATACGTGGTATCGGCAGCGAACAGCCTCGGAAAGTCGACGTCGAAGTCATAGCCAAGCGCGTACTCACGCGGCGCGTCCATGACAGCAGCGTCGGGCGGTACCTGGAAGATGATGCCGACGGCGACGGGGTCGCGACGATTGCCCACCGACGCGTTGAACTTCCAGCCCGCCCATCCACGGCCGACCAGCCCGGGGTCGTAGGGTTGAGTCGCGTACAGCTCATCGCCCTCACTGTTGACTGGACCGCGATACATCGCCCCGATGGCTGCCTTCTGCGCGTCGGTCAGGCAAGATCCGTCTCGTTCGCCTGGACAAGTCGGCACGTCGTCGATCAGGCTGAACTCGGTTCGGCAGGCCTCGATGTCCTGCACGATGCCGTCAGCGAGGCCATCCAGGTCGTCACACGCGGCCAGGATCGATCCGGCAACCATCGCGCGCTCGCCTTCGGTGAATGCCGTGCTCAGGTCGGACGGGTCGGTCGCGACCGAGTGGAATTGCTGGGCACTGAAGAGCTGGGCCGCAGCGGCGAGCGGAAGGTTGAACCCCGGCGAGTTGGCGAGCACGCCGTCGTACTGGTCGGCGAAGCGCGCGGCAGCGACCATGGCGTGGCGTCCGCCGTTGGACGACCCGCCGATGTAAGACCGATCGGGTCCTTTGCCGTACGCCGCAGCGATGAGCGCCTTGGCCATCGGCGTGAGCTTCTCGACGGCGCCGTATCCGTAGTCCACTCGCGCCTGCGGGTCGAAGCCGAAGAGCGGGTTCTGGGCGCTGGTGTGTCCCGCGTCGGATGAAACAACTGCGAAGCCCTTGTGCAGCGCGTTGCTGAGCGGGCCGCCGCTTCCTGCAACCCCAGTGGCCGGCCGCACCGCGCCATCGATGCCGCCGTTACCCTGATAGTAGAAGCGACCGTTCCAGTCGATCGGCAGCCGCATCTCAAAGCCGATGGCGTAGGTTTGCCCATCGACCAAACTGACACGCTCGTGCATCCGTCCTTCGACTAGGCAGTGCTCGGGGATTGGATCGTCGGCGACCGTCAACTCGCCTTCGGTCACGTTGGTGGCAACGGTGATCGTCGTGGCATCGTAGGCGAACGAGGTGAGCGCGCTGCACTCCCCCACGAGCGCCCCCGGCTCGGCAGGCGACAGCTGTGGCAGCGACACCGCTACGGGCACTGCGACACCCTCGCTGCCTCCACCACCGCCACACGCAGCGATGACAGAGCACATCGCCACCACCCTGCCAAGCCGTATCAGGCTGCGCTGCATCAACACATCTCCCATCCGTGAACTGACGAATCTACCCGGGGATCGCCCCCCCCCCCACGTCTCTCTCGATTCACGGAAATGATACGCGACTCCACCGTCCCGTAGTGCTGGTCAGTCAACCAGTGCCTTCGATGCAGGCTATGATCCTGCCTAGTACCGGTCCAGCAGATGTCGAAGCCCCGAGTCGGAGGGGTCCGTCCACCCGTAGGATGATGCACGCGCCTGACTGTCAGGAGAGGAGGCGAACCACGTGAGCACCCTGACCCATCCCAAGGAGATTCTCGACCGCTCGCACATGAGCGGCTTGCAGGTGGCTGCGGTCGCGATCTGCGTCTTCCTCAACGCACTGGACGGGTTCGACATCCTGTCGATCAGCTTTGCCTCTCCGGGGATCGCCAGTGAGTGGTCGATTAACCCTGCGGCGCTTGGCGTCGTGCTAGGCATGGAGCTGTTCGGCATGGCCATCGGCTCCATCGCGCTGGGGGGCATGGCTGACCGGTTCGGTCGCAGGCCCACGATTTTGTTCTGCCTGCTGCTCATGACCGTCGGGATGTACGGTGCCTCGCTGGTCAGCACCGTCAACCAGCTTCTGGTCGCTAGGTTCGTGACAGGCCTGGGCATCGGCGGCATGCTGGCATCGACCAACGCCATGACGGCCGAGTTCGCCAATGCCAAGCGCCGCAACCTCGCGGTGCTGCTGATGGCAGCTGGCTACCCCGTGGGGGCGATTCTGGGTGGTTCGGTCTCGACGATGCTAGTGCAGAGCTTCGACTGGCGTGCGATTTTCGTCTTCGGTGCTGCGGCAACAGCGTTCGCCCTTGTTGTGGTCTGGATCGCCCTTCCCGAATCCATCGACTACTTGGCCACCTCGCGACCCGCCAATGCTCTGGAGCGCATCAACAAGCTACTCTCGCGCATGGGCCATGAGCAAATTGCCCGGCTGCCGAACGTCGTCGACAAGCCGGAAGGGAGCAGCGGCCTTGTGACCTTGCTCTCGCCTCAGCTCCGTACCTCAACGTTCCTGCTGACCTTTGCGTACTTCTCCCACATCATGACGTTCTATTACATCCTCAAGTGGATTCCGCAGATCGTCGTCGGGATGGGGTACGAGCCGTCTTCTGCCGGCGCGGTGCTGGTATGGGCGAACGTCGGGGGCGCCACGGGCTCAGTGCTGTTGGGGCTGTTCGCGAATCGCTTCGGCCTGCGCAGGATGCTCATGGTGGTGCTCGTGCTGGCCTTCGCGATGGTGACGATTTTCGGCATCGGGTACGCAAATCTGTCTCAACTCGCACTGGTGGCTGCGATCACCGGATTCTTCACTAACACGGGCGTTGTCGGCTTCTACCCATTGATGGCCAGGGTGTTCCCTGCAGACGTGCGTGCTGGCGGTACGGGGCTGGTCATCGGTGTGGGCCGTGGCGGTGCGGCTCTGGGGCCCGTGTTCGCCGGCCTGCTCTTTGCCGGCGGATATGACCTACTGGTCGTCTCGGCCGTCATGGGGACTGGCGCACTGGTCGCGGCCGGGGCGATCTTCCTGCTGCGACCGCCGGTGCCAACAGGGCACGAGGTGCCCGCAACCACCTGATCGCCAGACAGGTGACATGATCACGAAGTGAGCGACCAATGGCGACTGACGACAGCGGGAGAGAGACGGTCGAGTACGCCGTCGACAGCGGTATCGCGTGGGTGAAGTTCAACCGCCCCGACAAGCGCAACTGCATGAACCCGATGCTCAATCGTCGGATGATGCGCGTTCTCGATACGCTCGAGTTCGAGGATTCAGCCGGCGTGCTGGTGCTGACCGGTGAAGGCACCGCATGGTCAGCCGGGATGGACCTGAACGAGTACTTCAGAGAGAACGAAGCGGATGGGTTGGGCGCGATTCGACGGGCGCAGGCGGAGGCCTACGGCTGGTGGCGCCGGCTGCGGTGGTACCAGAAGCCAACGATTGCCATGGTGAACGGGTGGTGCTTCGGTGGCGGATACGCGCCGCTGTTTGCCTGCGATTTAGCGTTTGCCGCCGAGGAGGCGCACTTCGGGCTGAGCGAGATCAATTGGGGGATTCTCCCGGGAGGGGGCGCTACCAAGGTCGCAACCACGTTGCTGTCGATGCGTCGTGCGATGTATCACGCGCTGACGGGCGAGACGGTTGATGGCAAGACGGCAGCCGAATGGGGGCTCGTCAACGAGGCGGTGCCGCTGGCGTCGCTCGGAACTCGGGTCACGGAGGTGGCGAACGTGCTGCTGCAGAAGAACCCAGTCACCCTGAAGGCAACCAAGGACGCCATCCGCCGTGTGATGGAGATGACCTACGACAACGCTGAGGACTATCTGGTGCGCGCGCAGGAGGCAGCCAACTCCTTCGACAACCAGGGTCGCAAGGAAGCACTCAGGCAATTCCTCGACCACAAGACCTACAAGCCCGGTCTCGGCGCCTACGACAGATCGAAGCGAGAGCCGGCCGACTAAGCCCATGGACTACGTCCGGCTTCATGCGCACCTGCACCCGAACAGGCCAGCGGTCACAGACCTCACGTTTGAGCGGCACTGGACCTACGAGCAGTTCGATCGACTCGTCGCCGGATGCGTGGCCGTCTTGATCGGACGTGGGGTCGTCGAAGGTGATCGCGTGGCGTGCCTTGCGAGGAATCGCGCCGAGATCGTCGCGCTGCACCTAGCGTGCGCGCGGCTGGGCAGCATGTTCGTGCCGTTGAACTGGCGTTTGGCGTCCTCAGAGCTGGGCGCGATCATTCGTGATTGCGAGCCGACCCTGACCTATGGTGACGAGATGTCGCTCTCTCTCGGAGTCGACGCCGAGAACCTCGAGGGTCTCGTGGACACGTGCACCAGCACACAGCCGATCTGGCGCGAGCCCCTGCCGGACAACCGACCGTCGCTGATGCTCTATACGTCGGGCACGACGGGCAATCCGAAGGGAGTCCTGCTCAGCGAGCGCAATCTCACCGAAACGGCGATCAACTCCTGCCTGCTGCTGGAGGTCGACTACAACAGCCGGTTCCTCTGCGAGGCGCCGCTGTTTCACATCATTGGCATGGTGGCGTCGGTGCGCCCACCTCTGTTCATCGGGGCCCAGATCGTGATCTCGGATCGTTTCATTCCCGAGCGGACGTTCTCCAGGCTGGCGGATCCTAAACTGGGGATCAGCCACTACTTCTGCGTGCCGCAGATGGCGCTGGATATTCGCGCAGTCGACGGCTTCGAACCGTCCAAGCTGAGCGGCCTGAAGGCTCTCTTCACCGGCGGCGCCCCGCATCCCGAGGCGCAGATCCGAGAGTGGCTCGACGACGGTATCGCCATTGTCGATGGATACGGGTCGAGCGAAGCAGGCACCGTGTTCGGCATGCCGCTGGACCGAAGGCTCATCGCGTCGAAGGCTGGCAGCGTGGGCGTTCCGACCCCCCGCGTCCAGACCCGGCTCGTGGACGAGCAGGGCGAGCCCGTGGGCGTGGGCACGCCCGGCGAGCTGCAGATCAATGGGGACAACGTCACCATCGGGTACTGGAGGCGGGAGGACGAGTACCGGAGCGCCATGACGGCGGATGGCTGGTTCCGAACGGGAGACATCCTCACCAGGGACGAGGATGGCTACTATCGCGTGACCGGCCGAAAGAAGGACATGTTCATCTCGGGCGGTGAGAACGTTTATCCCGCGCAGGTGGAGGCAGAGCTGGTCACCTACCCGGGGATCCGAGAACTGGCTATCGTCGGTGTCCCCGACACCCGGTGGGGCGAGGTGGGATGCCTCTTCTACGTGCCCGAGTCAGACGAGATCGACCTCGACGCGCTCAAGGCCTTCCTGGCAACCAAAGTCGCGAAGTACAAGATCCCCAAGCACGCTCGCGTGCTGGAGGCTTTGCCGCGAAACGGCGTCGGGAAGCTACTGCGACACAAGCTCCGACGAATGCATTTCAACGCTAGCTCGCAACTGCCTGGGTCGTAGCCACCGGCAGACCGTGGAGGTGACCCGCGACGTGTGGGGGTATCGGCCCTGCTCGCTGTGCCCCGCCGCCGCCTCCTATTGCGCCACCGCCCAACTGCCGCATCGCTGCTCCTGGGCCGGATCTGTCAGGTGTCGATCGAGCGGGCAAGATTACACTCCGAGATCCCGAACTGCCAGCGGACGTCGCCGATGGCCATTCCGCCGTCTGTTTGCTGCAGTACACTCGTGATCTGTTCGACCGCAAAGCGCTGCCTCGTCACGGCACGTCCTCTTGGCCGATTGGCCGAATTGTGCCGCAGAAATCACTTTCCGTGCGGTCCGAAAAACCCAGACCCCCCCCCCAAGATTCCGGGTCACGCTGGGTAGCCAGCAGAGCGGAGCCGGACGACCAGCTTGGCCTGAGGATTATTTCCCGAGCCGGTCCTCGTCATCACGGCCGCAAGGGACACGCCGCTGGGTCGCGCGGTGCTGCCGCCAGCACCGGGAAGGCCCGGCGCTCCGCGATCTCTAGCCGGTCACGAACCTAGGCATGCCCTAGCGGAGTCGTAGCAGTGTCCCGGTCCTTGCTAGCGTCGAGCCGACAGACGACTTTATCAGCGCCAGATTCATCGCCTCGATGAGCGAGGCCGTCACGGACTTTTTCGGTAGCTTGCTAAAATACCAAGCGGAACCCAAGTCGTAGCAGGCTCGGATTCATAATCTCAAGCGTCCGACCCGGCCCGGTGGGGCCTTCCGCCGTACCGACGTCATACTGCCGGACGAGCGGCGTCCCTACGTTCAGAATGAGGTCAACGTTCAGATTGAGACTGCTGACGCGAAATTCCTTGCCGATCCGAACATCAAGACTCTTGATGGCGGGCAGACGGTTGGCTCCAACATCTGGTACCAACAGCACGTCCTTCAATGGAGACGCATCCCGTGGGTGGGCCTCAATCTCCTCGTAGTAGGGCTGGCCATACCCCTAACGGATCAGCAGGCTGGCGGCAACGTTGATGCCGAGCGGCGCTTGATAGAGCCCGTTGGCGACGAACTGGAACTTCGGCGATACAAAGAAGATGTCCGTCTTGCAGCTGCCACTAGTATCCGTGATCACCATCCCCCCCGTCGTGATTCGGGCTAGTAGGTGACGGTGTCGGATCGATGATGGCGGTCGCTCGGTCCGGGAAGTACTCCAGATGATCGCTGTAGGAATAGGCGATGCGCGCCATCCAGCGGTTACTCAGTCACTTGAAGAAGGCACTCTCCCAGCCCCAGAACGTTTGATAGTAGCCCTCTCGGTTACGCTCTTCACGGCCGTTCCCTGGTGGCAGCACGATCCCCGGCAATGATGCACAGGCGTCCTGACGCACCGAAGCCCCACCCGCGACCGCCAGCAGCCGCGCGGTGATGTTGTCCGCGACCCCATAGTCGGCAGCGGACAGCCGATCAGCGGCTCGGCGGCGTGTGCCTGATGTCAGACGACAGCAACCACCGTGTGGCCACCCGTCGACATGGGGTGCCACACAGCGGCTCCCTACAGGCCGCCGCCGTGAGATCACTAGCGTCCACTTCCCCAAGTTCTTCAGCAGCCTGCTAGCGCCTAATGTGTCCTCTTAGTCTTCTTTCCGTGCTATTTGACACTGAAAGGAGGCTGTCATGGCCCGCACGACAAGGCGGTCTGAGAGTGGTCAACGGGATGCGCGGAGCACGCGTGCCGAGCATCGCTTGAGCGTTCTGGAACTGGCACGAGAGTTGGGCAACGTCGCCGAAGCGTGCCGCCAGCGAGGACTCGACCGGACGAGCTTCTACGAGTGGAGGCGGCGCTTTCGGACCCAGGGGTTCGACGGTCTCAAGGACCTGCCGCCGATCCACAAGCGCCACCCGCAGACGACGCCGCCCGAGACGGTGGAGCGGATCAAGGAACTGGCCTTGGAGCATCCGGCCTCTGGCTGCAATCGGCTCGAGGCGATGCTGGCACTTGAGGGCCGGCGGGTGTCGTCGATCACAGTCCAGAAGATCCTCAACGACAACGCCCTGGGCACACGCCACGACCGCTGGCTCGCGCTGGAGCAGGCCACGGCTGGCAAGGCACGTGAGCTCAACAGCGAGCAGGTGGCGTTCCTCGAGAGGCGTTCCGCGAACGTCATGTCGAGAGCGCGGCGCCAGGCGAGTTGCTGTCAGCCGATACGTGCTTCGTCGGTCCCCTCAAGGGCGTGGGCACGGTCTCTCTGCATGCGGTGGTCGACACCTACGGCTCCTACGCCTTCGGCGTCCTGCATGGCTCGACGCAGCCCGAGGCCGCTGTGGCGGTCCTGCACAACGACGTGCTGCCCTGCTATCGGCGGCGCAAGCTGGCAGTCAAAGCGGTGCTCACCGACACCGGCCGCGAGTTCTGCGGCAGCGACCGGCATGCGTATGAGCTGTATCTTGACCTCAACGGTATCGAGCATCGCCGCACGCAGGTCAGAACCCCGAAGACCAACGGTTTCGTCGAACGATTCAACGGCACGGTGCTCGACGAATTCTTCCGCATCAAGATGCGCGAAACCTTCTACGAGAGCGTCGAGGCGCTGCAGGCCGACCTGGACGCCTGGCTGCATCGCTACAACACCGAGCGGCCCCATCTCGGTTACCGAAACCAGGGACGGAGGCCGATTGAAACCATTAACCTGTTCGTAAGCCAAGAAGACTAAGAGGACACCTAATGGGTCACAACTACCGCATATAGTTGCTATCTGTGCGGCTATATACTGCTGTCTACTATGGTAGGCACGTTTCCATGTCGACTGGGCACTCGACGTGCGCCGGCCCTCCTCCCCGGCAGATAGCGGAACCCCTCACAGAAGTTCCTCGATCCGGTGCGGCATCGACCCCATCCAGGAGCTATTGTGGACTAATGACAGCAAGACTCGTACGAATGCGCGGTGCGTCGTGGCGCGCTGCAACGGCACTGGCCCTAGTCGCGCCGGTGTGGATGGCGTTGGAGCCTCGTGCGATGCAGGACAACGCGCCACAGTATATCGAGCGAGCGACGGACGCCCTGATCGAGGAGCTGGCCCGCGCGCTCGGGATGACGCCGGTTGCGGTCGAGGCGTTAGGCTTGTCGCGCTCCGAGATGGAGGACCTGCTCGCCGGGTTCACGGAGGAGACTGTGGTCGTCGGCACGCGTGCGCGGCCGCGCAGTGCCACCGCGTCAGCAGTCCCAGTGGATGTGCTGTCGTCCACGGACCTGCTCAGGCAGGGGGCGGGGGACCTCAAGGAACAGCTCCGCACGGTAGTTCCGTCGTTCAATACCAACACACAGCCGATCCAAGGGGCCTCGACGGTCGTCCGCCCCGCCATGCTCCGCAACCTGGCGCCGGACCATACGCTGGTCCTCGTCAACGGAAAGCGCCGTCACCGCTCCTCGGTCCTTGAGTGGCACGGCGGCAACGGCGTCGCCTACGGCTCACAAGGTCCGGACATCTCCGCCATTCCTGCGATCGCTCTCCATCAAATCGAGGTCCTACGCGACGGTGCGGCCGCCCAGTACGGCTCCGATGCCATCGCTGGGGTGATGAACTTCCAGCTCAAGGACGCCGCGTCGGGCGGCTCCGTCGAGATCAACAGTGGGATGTACGGCGCGGGCGACGGGGAAGGCCTTCAGGTGGCTGGCAACCTCGGCCTGCCGATTGGCACGGCCGGGTTCGCCAACCTTAGCTTGGAGTACAGCAGCGCGAATCCGACCGACCGCGCCGCGCCACGCCGCGACGCCATCGCGCTCCTAGCGGCCGGCAACACGCACATCCGCTCCGAGCATCCACAGCGCTGGGGCAACCCGGACATCGACGATGATCTGAAAGTGTTCGGAAACTTCGGCTATGACCTGCCAACCGGCATGCAGCTCTACGCCCACACGAATTACGCCAGCAAGACCGTGACCCAGGGGTTCTTCTTCCGGAACCCGAACACGCGGCTCGGCGTCTTCAGCATCGACAGCGGCCACACGCTGCTCATCGGCGACGCACTGGCGGCGGCTGGCCGCGGCTCTGCCAACTGCCCGACGGTGGCCGTGACCGACCACGTGCCAGATCCGATCGCTTTGCAACAGGTGTTCGACGACCCGAACTGCTTCTCGTTTCAGGAGGTCTTCCCCGGCGGCTTCACGCCGCAGATGGGAGGGACGGTGACAGACGCGTCGCTCGTCGGCGGGGTCCGCGGCTTGACTGCCGGCGGCTTCAACTGGGACCTGAGCGCCTCGCTCGGCATGCACACGAGCGATCTGTTCATCTACGACACCGTGAACGCCTCGCTCGGCCCGACCTCTCCCACATCGTTCGACGTCGGCACGAACCGCCAGCGGGAGATCAACATCCACTTCGACGTGTCGTACGCCGCTACCGACAGGGTCAACATCGCCGCCGGTGCAGAAGGGCGCAACGAGCAGTTCCAGACCCGACAGGGCGACCGCGAGGGATGGCTGGTCGGTCCGTACACACGGCAACTCTTCATGCCCGGCGCCAACGGCTTCTTCGCCTACGGACCTCAGCAGGCGGGCACGTGGAGCCGCCGCAACGTGGCGGCCTACGGCGACCTCGAGGTGACCGATCCCGACAACGCGTGGACCGTGGGCGCGGCGGTCCGTGTCGAGAACTTCGAGGACTTCGGAACGACGACGAACGGCAAGCTGTCCAGCCGATTCCGCTTCGTGCGGGGCAGCATGAGCACCGGGTTCCGGGCACCAACTCCTGGCCAGCAGAACGGCTTCAACATTTCAAGCTGGTTCGACCCTACCGTCGGCGACCTGATCAACAACGCCGTCATCCCGTCGATCTCGCCGGTGGCGCAACTGCGCGGCGGCCAACCGCTGGCGCCGGAAGAATCGGTCAACTACACCGCCGGTGTGGTGTTCGACACGGGCCCGTTCACGCTGACAGCCGATTACTTTCACATCGACGTGTCCGACCGGATCGGGATCACGAGTAACTTCTTCCTGACCGACGCGGAGATTGCCGGCCTCGTAGCCGGGGGATTCGAGGCCGCGGAGGCCGTGCGGAACTTCCGGTTCTTCACCAACGCCTTTGCCACAACGTCGCAGGGCGTCGATATCGTCTCGACCTACACGCCGCTCGCGCTGCGCGGCAACACCGTCTTCAGCGCCGTCTTCAACCACACCGACACCCGGGTGACCGACAACGCGAAGGGCCTACTCGACGACCGACGGCTCGCCGAGTATGCCTACGCCCTCCCGCGGACCCGGTGGAACATCGGTGTCACGCAGAGTCTCGGACCGCGGGCGAGCCTGCTCGGGCGCCTCAGCTACTACAGCGACTGGTACGATTACGATAGCGGGCACGGCGAGATTTTCGCGCTCTCCGGCGGCCTAGCCCAAGGCTTCTTCGCCGGCCGGCCGATCGTCGACCTGGAGTTGAGCTTCGACCTCGGGCAGGACACGACGCTGGCGGTCGGCGGCCAGAACGTCGCCAACACCTATTCGCAGGAGTCCGTGCTCGCGAACTGGGTCGGCGAGCGGTACAGCGAGTACACGCCGTGGGGGTACAGTGGAGGCTACTACTACGTACGGCTCGGTTATGGCTGGGGCAATTGACGTCGGCTGCCGCAACCACTGACTCAACCCATCGGAGGGGTTATCGACCCGGCGACTAGCGGGGACCAGTGACGACCGGATTGGTGAGCACGTTCTGCCCGCGCGAGCCGGCCTCCGTCCTGCACAGGAAGCCTTCGGTGGGAATGGAATGGACACCTCTCACAGATGACCGACGGTGCAGGCTGCAGTGGACGCCCACGGGCCGGATGAACGCTCGCGCTGATGAGAACGTCGAGTTTTCGATGGAACAAAGCTTCAGGGTCTTGCCCAAAGCCGATGAGATCGCGCAACAAACATCCAGCCTCCATGTCGACCAGGAAGTCGACATCGCTGCTCTGGAGATCTTCTCACCGCGCACCGAACCAAACAGGCGGACGCTCCGAGCGCCGTGACAGGCCGCAAGGCGAAGAATCTCCTGCCGTTTGCTCTGCAGATCCATGCTATACCGACATCATCCCATCGTAAGCGATTGATGCCATGCGCTGTTGACCCGCGTGCCGACGATCTCCTTCGATGTTCCAGAGCGTCGTCACCACGGTGGAAGACGTTATTCCGTGCGATCACCCCGGTTCTTAAGAGCCTCACAAATTCTCTGAACGGTGGCGTCGATGATTTCGCGAACCATTCCGGCCCATGTGTGACCAACGAGGCATGTTGCCGACTACCCTTCTTCGGGCCATCGCTTGTCACCACATGTTCGACTTCCTTACCCGACGGTCTGCGGACCCTACGGCGGGTCGCACCCGGAATCAGGGCTGCGACTCGATCCAAGTAGCTCTGATAGATAGACCCGCCGAGGCCAATCGGAGACGTGGCGCCCACAGCGTGCAGCAGCGACAGCACCTTGGGGCAGCGCCAGCCGCCCGGCAGACTCAACTTGACAGTTACTCTGGTATGAGGCACGACGGAAGGGTCGCAGGCCGGTCGGGACCGGGTTAGAATAAAGTGTCCGGCGACGGCGCCCACGCGGCTCAGCCGCCCCTCACCAGGAGATCCGCATGACGACTCGGACCACGCGCCGTGACATCCTCAAGGGTGGCCTTGCAGTTGCCGGTCTCGGTGCCCTCGGCGTGCCCGGCTGGGTGCTGCCCACCATGGCCCAGGGCACCGTGCTGGTGCCATTCACCGATATCCCGGATGACTTCGATTTCGAGCCGACCCCTGATCGGAGGCGGCTGGACATCCGGCGCATCGACGGCCCCTTCACGCCGGCCGATCAGTTCTTCACCACGCAGCACTACGGGCATCCCATTATCGATCCGGCGGGCCACCGCCTGACAGTCGGCGGGCTCGTCGACACCCCGCTGAGCCTGTCGGTGGAGAACCTCAGGGCCATGGGCAGTCGTGAGCTGGTCTTCGGCTTCGAATGCTCGGGCAATCGGGGCCCGAATCAGGGGCTCTCCAGCAACGGCCTGTGGACCGGGATTCCGCTCCGGGACGTCCTCGCCCAGGCCGGGGTGCAGGAGGCAGCGCGCGAGATCGTCTTCTTCGGCGCCGACGGCGAGGAGGAGGAGGTCGCGTGGCGGGGCCGCCCGTTCACCGTGGACGTGCGATTCGGCCGGAGTCTGACGCGCGACGAGGCCCTCGCGCCTGAGCCGTTCCTCGCCTGGGCACTCAACGGCGCGCCCTTGAGCCGCCATCAGGGTTTCCCGCTCCGGCTCCTCGTGCCGGGCTGGTACGGCGTCGCCCACGTGAAGTGGCTCACCGAAATCCACGCCCAGTACGAGCGCTTCGTGGGCAAGTGGCAGGCGCGCGAGTACCGGACGATCAGGCGGGAAACCATTAACGGCGAAACACTGTGGACCGAGACCGGCGTCGCGGCCATGCGGCTGAAGTCGTTCGTCGCGCGCGTGACCCGCGAGGGCGGACGGCACCGGGTCCTCGGCGTGGTCCTGCACGACGGCACGCCGATCCGCTCGGTCGATGTCCGGATCGACGATGGCCCTTGGCAACCGGCGACCTTATCCCCCTCGACACCCGAGACCTACGCCTGGAAGCTCTTCACGTGGGATTGGCAGGACGCCACCCCCGGGGAACACACGCTCGTCTCGCGCGTCACCGACGTCAACGGGGCGGTCCAGCCGACCGAGGAGGAACTTGCCAACAAGGTGACATTCCTCGAGCACAACGCCCAGTCCCCGCGCACCGTCCTGATCGCCTAGCTGCCTGTGGTAGAAGCGCTTCCTTGTAGCGGGAGAAGCAGCGACTGACGGGCCGCGTCGTGGGTCCAATCCACGACAGACCCGCCTGGAAACAGATGCCCAGAAAAGAGGAAGGCGACTCAGGGCGCAGAATAGGATGGCGACGAGGGTCTGTAGCCTGGCCTTGGAGGCTGCGCGACGTCCCAACGCCAGTCAGTCGCCGCATGAGGAGGCTGAGCTTGACGCCTGCGACGTGCACCAAGAGGCGCTTGAGCACGTGGGAATGCCCGGGCAGATGCCCGCGGTGCAACCGCGTGTTCGGCCTGTGAGCCAGATGGGTACACCCGTCCTTCAGTCTGGTGATCTTCGCGTTCGGGGCCCTGAACCACTCTTCGCGCAGACAGATCGCGCCCTGTGATAGTTGGGGATGTTCCACTGCCTGGTAAGAGGCCGACGCGGAGGCTGCGTCACTGCTTGTGAGAGACAAGTGGTGACAACTCTGGCATTGTTGCCACTTGGACAATTGCGCGAGGTCGGTGGTTGATTCGACTCCACACGCACTCCAAGAACGTCGGCTATCGACCTGCAGACGTGGGGGCGGTTCGTCGTGAAGCCCGATGTCAGCCGGCAAGCGGGATCGGCGGACCGGGAGGTTCTGGCCGGGCTGGTTGAACGCGTCACCTTCCACAATCCGGAGAACGGCTTCTGCGTGCTGAGGACCCGGGCGCGCGGGCATCGCGACCTAGTCACCATGGTCGGCCACGCTGCTGCCGTCGCGCCGGGAGAATGGATCACCGCCTCGGGCGAGTGGGTGAACGACCGCACCCACGGCCAGCAGTTCCGGGCGCGCGTCATCCGCACCGCCGCGCCTTCTTCAGTCGAGGGCATCGAGAAGTATCTGGGCTCGGGGATGATCCGAGGCATCGGCCCGGTCTATGCCCGCAAGCTGATCCGGGCGTTCGGCGAGCAGGTATTCGACACGATTGAGGCAGAGCCCGAGCGTCTGCGCGAGGTGGCCGGCATCGGGAAGGTGCGGGCGCAGCGGATCGTGGATGCTTGGGCCGAGCAGAAGGTGATCCGCGAAATCATGGTGTTCCTGCACAGCCACGGCGTGGGTACGGCGCGGGCGGTGCGGATATTCCGGACCTACGGCGCCGACGCCGTCGAGGTCATGACGGAAAACCCCTACCGGCTCGCCCGGGACATCTGGGGCATCGGCTTCGTGACGGCCGACGCGATCGCGAGAAAGCTTGGCATAGAGCAGACGGCCATGATCCGGATCCGCGCGGGCATCGGCCATGCACTGGCCGAAGCGATGGACCAAGGTCATTGCGGCCTACCGGAAGAAGAGCTGGGGCCGCTAGCGGCCGGACTCCTTGAGGTCCCTGCCGACCTGATCCGCACGGCTCTGGATCTGGAGTTGGCCGACGACGCAGTGGTCGCCGATACAGTGGAGGAGACTCCCTGTATATTCCTCGGGAACCTCTACCGGGCCGAGCAGGCGATTGCCGAACGGCTGCTCCACATTACGACGGGCCAACCTCCCTGGCCGCGAATCGACCCGGACAAGGCGCTGCCCTGGGTGGAACGCAGGACCGGGCTCACCCTGGCGCCCGGCCAAGCGGATGCCGTCCGGACGGCGCTCTCGTCCAAGGTCTCGGTGATGACCGGCGGGCCGGGCGTGGGTAAGACGACGATCGTCGACGCGATCCTGCGCATCCTCTCGGCTAAGGGCGTGGACATCCTCCTCTGCGCGCCGACTGGGCGAGCCGCGAAGCGGATGAGCGAAGCGACCGGCTTCGAGGCGAAGACGATCCATCGCCTGCTCGAGGTGGACCCGAGGACCGGCGGGTTCAAACGCGACCGCGAGCACCCGCTCGATGGCGGCCTACTGGTCCTCGACGAGACCTCAATGGTTGATGTCCCGCTCATGCGGGCGCTGCTGGCGGCGGTTTCCGACGGCACTGCGCTACTGATCGTGGGCGATGTCGACCAGCTGCCCTCGGTGGGGCCGGGCCAAGTGCTGGCCGACATCATCGCCTCGGGCGCGGTGCCGGTGGTGCGGCTGACCGAAGTGTTCCGCCAGGCAGCTAGCAGCCGGATCGTCACCACGGCTCACGACATCAACCGGGGCACCCTCCCCGACCTCTCCCGACCAGAGGGCGAGAGCGACTTCTACTTCGTGCCGGCCGAGGATTCCGAGACGGCGGTGGCCCGCATCGTCGAGCTGGTAAAATCCCGCATCCCGCAGCGCTTCGGCTTCGATCCGCTGCACGACATCCAAGTGCTGTGTCCGATGAGCCGGGGTGGTGCCGGCGCCCGCGCGCTCAACATCGAACTCCAGGCCACCCTCAACCCGGCGGGCGAGCGCAAGGTCGAGCGCTTCGGCTGGACCTTTGCGCCAGGCGACAAGGTGATGCAGACCGAGAACGACTATGACAAGGAGGTCTACAACGGCGATATTGGCCAAGTTGCGGATGTGAACCCGGACGCGGGCGAGCTGACCGTGCACTTTGAGGGGCGTGACCTCCTTTACAGCTTCGGTGAACTGGACGCGCTGGTACCGGCCTATGCTGCGACGGTCCACAAGAGCCAGGGCTCGGAATATCCCGCAGTGGTGATCCCGGTGCTGACCCAGCACTACGCGATGCTGAAGCGGAACCTGCTCTATACGGGAATGACGCGGGGTAAGCGCCTCGTGGTGCTGGTGGGCCAGAAGAAGGCGGTGGCCATCGCAGTGCGCAGCGTCTCCGGACGGCGGCGCTGGTCGAAACTGGACGAATGGCTGGCCGGCGCAAAGGCGGGTCCGGCAGGAGCGTCGAGCCAGAAGCGCGGTCTGTACCAGGATCGCCGTTGACCGGCGCGATGCCCGACAATTGACTAGCGATGCACGATACGGCCCCGGATCTCGACGGCCGGCAGGACCTGCTGGGCGCCATCCCGGCCGAGCGGGAGGACATGGGCGTTGTGGAACTGGACGGCTATGTCGCGCCCCTGATCGTCTGCCCCGGGCATGATCCTGCTGTCCGAATGGCTTCCGGAGGTCTAAGGCGCGGATCATGTCTGTGAGGATGCCGCCGGCGCCAAGGCGACGGCCTCGGCGATGATGGGGCATTACAACCCGATCGCACGGGAGCTGGCGGATAGCCCGGAGGAGTACACGCCCGTCTTGGACATGGACACCAACAGCGGCGAGGCCTCGTGGATACCGTGGATCGATGGCTTCGAGCGGGCGATGTGGCTTCGTCCGGATGTGGGGGGGGTTGTGTCGAGCGACGATGCGTATTTCGGAGGATCTCGGCCACCGGCGGGAAGAGGAGGTGGCGCGCCCTGCAGGACTCGAACCTGCGACCTTCTGGTTCGTAGCCAGACGCTCTATCCAGCTGAGCTAAGGGCGCAAAGGCAAGCGGCGTGTGTCGACCCTGCAGGAGCAAGCGGTAGCACGCACCAACTGCAATTATACCACCGCCCGGTATACTTTTCCGGTGAGCCACACCGAACACCGGGCCGCGGCCCCGCGGTCGATTACCTGCTTCGTCCTCACGGTCAGCGATACTCGCACCGAGGCCACCGACACGAGCGGCAGGGCCATCCGGGAGCTGCTCAAGACGGCCGGGCATGGCGTATCGGGCCATGCCATTGTGCGCGATGAGCCTGAGGCGGTCACCCGAGCCGTGCAGCACCAAGTGGACAATCCGGACACGCAGGTCGTGCTGACGACCGGCGGCACGGGTATCACAACCCGCGACGGCACGTTCGAAGCGATCGACGCCCTGCTTGAGAAGCGGCTCGACGGCTTCGGCGAGCTGTTCCGGATGCTCAGCTACAAGGACATCGGCCCGGCGGCGATGCTGAGCAGGGCGATCGCTGGCACGATCGAGCGGACGGCGGTATTCGTGATGCCGGGCAGCGAGGCCGCGGTGCGGCTGACGATGACGAAACTGATCCTGCCCGAGTTGGGTCACGTCGTGCAGCAAGTGAACCGCTGACGGTAACGATGCGCCCAATCGCGGAGACCATTTCGCTCGACGACGCCCGCCAGCGCATCGCAAAGGCAGTGCGACCCGTCATCGGCACCGAGCGGATCGCACTCTCCGATGCCAGCACCCGAGTACTGGCCGAGGACATCACGGCGGCAGCCGACGTACCGCCCTTCGCCCGTGCCGCGATGGATGGCTATGCCGTGCGGGCAGCCGATACCGCCGGCGCCGGGGAGGATGCGCCACGGCTCTTGGCGATCGTCGGCCGTGCTTACACGGGCCGAGTTCCTGAGGAGCGCCTCGAGACCGGGCAGTGTCTCGAAATCGCCACCGGTGCGCCAATGCCCGACGGGGCAGACGCCGTAATAATGGTCGAGCGGACACGGCCCACGTCCGACACGGCCGTGGAGGTGCTGGCGGAGGTCAGGACGGGCCAGCACGTCGGCCCCCGCGGTGCCGACATCGCGGAGGGTCAGGTGGCACTTGAGTCCGGGGCCTACCTGAACGCGAGCCGCGTGGGTTCACTGGCGGCGCTGGGGCTGCTCAACGTCAAAGTCTACGTTAAGCCACGGGTGGCGATTCTCTCCACCGGCAACGAGGTCGTGGACCCAGGTCACGTGCTCGCGCCGGGGCAGATCTACGACATCAATCGCTTCTCGCTCGCCGCGCTCGTCTCGGCGCACGGCGGCACGCCGATGCCGCGCCGCGCCGCGGCCGACACGCTGGAGGATCTGGGGCGTGCGGTCGAGGACTGCCGCGACGCCGATGTCCTCGTCGTTTCGGGCGGGAGTTCCGTCGGCACGTGCGACCTCGTCACCGATGTGCTGAAGGCTAAGGGCAACATGCTCTTCCACGGCATCGCGGTCAAACCGGGCAAGCCCACAGCGTTCGGCCTGATCGACGGCCGCCCCTTCTTCGGCATGCCGGGCTACCCCGCCTCGTGCCTGTCGAACGGCTATGTGCTGCTGGTGCCGGCGCTGCGTCGGATCGCGCGGCTGCCAGAAGATGCGACGCGGACGATCCGGGTACCGCTGGGCGCGGCCGTGAAGTCGGTGGCTGGCCGGCGCCAATTCTTCAGCGTGCGTGTGGAGGACGGGACGGCGCTGCCAGCGTTCAAGGCCTCGGGCGACATCACCAGCCTGTCGCGCGCCGATGGCTACATCGATATCCCGACCGACGTGGAACTCCTGGAGGCGGGCATCGTGGTGGAGGTCACGCTGCTATGAACGAAGCGCGGACCGCCCGCCAGCAGCGCATCGCCGAGACCATCGGGATCACCGTGGCACGGCGGCACATCCTGCTCTGCTGTGACCAAGCCAAGCCGAAGTGTTGCGACCGCGACCGCAGCCTCGAGGCGTGGGACTACCTGAAACGGCGCCTGAAGGAATTGAATCTTGCCGACAAGGGTGGCGTACTACGTACCAAGGCCAACTGTCTGCGTATCTGCGAGAGTGGGCCGATTGCCGTCGTCTACCCCGAGGGCACGTGGTACACCGCGTGCGACCCGCCGGTGCTGGAGCGGATCATTCAGGACCACCTGCTCGGTGGCCGGCCGGTGGCCGAATTCGTGATTACGGAACGGCAGTTAGAACAGTCCTGACGCAACGCGGGTGACCAGCTCCACCCACGGGCCCGGGTAGACGCCGATGCCAACGATGCCGACCACGCAGATGGCGATCGCCGCTCCCAACAGGCTGGGCACCGGGACAGGCTCGTCGCGCTCCTGTGCATCGATGAACATTTTCCGCACAATGATCAGGTAGTAGTAGAGCGCCACGACGGTCAGCACCGCGCCAAGGAACACCAGCGCGTAGAGCCCTTGCTCGGCCGCGGCCCAGAAGACATAGAGCTTGGCCCAGAACCCCGCGACGAACGGGATCCCGCCGAGCGACAGCAAGAACAGTAGCATCGCGAGCGCCAAGAGCGGCGACCGACGCGCCAGACCGCGGTAGGCGTCGAGGTCATCGGTCCCAGAGGTCTGCGATACCGTCTCGACCACCAGGAACGCACCCATGTTTCCGAAGAGGTACGCGACCAAGTAGAACAGCATCATCGCGACACCGTTGACCGAGAGCGCCGCCAACCCCAGCAGCATGTAGCCGATGTGTGCCACACCGGAGTAGGCCAGCAGCCGCTTGATGTTCTGCTGAGGTATGGCCATCAAATTGCCCGTGACGATCGTGGCGGCAGCAAGCCCGGCGATCAGCGGTAACCACACCGCCGAGCTCGCACCCGCGCCCTCCAAGTAGACGCGGATGATGGCAACCAACCCGGCTGCCTTCGGCGCCACCGACAGCCACGCCACGAACGGCGTGCTCGCCGCCTCGTAGCTGTCCGGCGCCCACATATGAAACGGGAAGGCCGCGATCTTGAAGCCGAAGCCCGCCAGCATCAGCACCATGCCGAGCAGGACCAGCACGTTGCCCTGGGCCATCGCACCTGGAACCGCCGCGAGCGCCGTGCTGCCCGTGGCACCATAGATGAACGACATTCCGTAGACGATCACCGCCGCCGAAACCGTACCGACCAGGAAGAACTTGAGCGCCGCCTCTGGTCCGCCTGCCTGGGTCTTGCGGAAGCCGGTCAATAGGTAGAGAGGGATTGACATCAGCTCGAAAGCCACGAACAACAGCACTAGGTCGCGCGACGACGCCAACACCAGCATCCCGATCAGTGAGACGAGCAGCGCGAAGTGATACTCGCCCGCCCGGCGTACAAAGGGGGAACCGCCCAGCGTCAGCGAGCCGAGCACGCTGAGCGCGGCCGAGCCCAAGAACAACCGCTTGGCAAACAGCGACAGCTCGTCCTGGACGAAGCCGCGGCCGAACAGCGTCGCCTCATCCGCTGCGGCAAACGTCAGAGCGAACACGACCAGCAGGCCGAAGAACGTCAGTCCCCCGATAGCCAAGCCACCACGGCCCTGCAGCACCAAGCCGAACGCCAACACCACGAAAGCCAACGCGAGCAGCGCGAGTTCAGGGACGAGGGGCAGCCACAGCTCCACGGTCATCTCGTTCACTGCCCCACCAGCCGCATGATGAGCGGCGCCGTCGCCGTATCCACCGGGCCGATGGCGATGCTAGGTGCCACGCCGAACAGCACGAGCACGAAGACCAGCAGCCCGAGCGCCACCCACTCGGGACCCTGCGCGTCCGGCAGGTTCTGGAACGCGGGTGCAGTGCTCTTCGGGCCCCAGAAGATCTTTCCGGTGACTCGCAGCACGTAGATCGACGTGAGGAAGGCACCGATCACGGCTGGGAACAGCCACCAGGAGTGATCGGAACTCCACGCGCCGAGGAACGTGAGGAACTCGGCGACGAAGCCGGCCGTGGCCGGCAGGCCGAGCGACGACAGACCGCCAATCGTGAACGCGGCCGCGATGCCGGGCATCATCCTGCCGAAGCCACCCATGGTGAAGATCGCACGCGAGTGCGCCCTCTCGTAGACCAAGCCGACCAAGGCGAAGAACAGCCCCGTCATGATGCCGTGGGCGAACATCTGAAACACCGAGCCGTTCAGCCCGTTCAGCGTGAGCGTGGCCGCACCGAGCATCACCACCCCCATGTGCGAGACCGACGAGTACGCGATGACGTACTTCAGGTCGCGCTGCGCCATGGCGCTCAGGGCACCGTAAACAATGTTGATGCAGGCAATGGTCCCCACCAGCCAAGCCCAGTCGACGGCGGCCTCCGGCAACAGCCCCATCCCGAGCCGCACCACGCCGTAGGCGCCGAGCTTCATCAGCACTCCAGCGTGCAGCATCGACACCGCCGTAGGCGCCGAGGCGTGGCCGTCGGGCGACCACGTATGCAGCGGCCAGATGCCCGCTAGGATGCCGAAGCCGATGTAGAAGGCCAGAAAGACCCACGAGGCCAGCGCCGGATCGAAGGTCATCGTCTCGAAGTCGAGGAACGAGAAGGTCTGCGACCCACCCGACACGAACAGGGCCAGAATGCCGACCAGGATGAACGCCGACCCGAACAACAGGTACAGCGTCAGCTTCATCGCCGCGTATTCCTTGGTGCCGACACCCGTCCACCCGAATGCCCAGCCGAAGATCCCCTGCGGTCGTACCTCGCCCGAGCTGCCCCAGATGCCGATCAGCAGATACATCGGCAGCACGGCAATCTCATAGAACAGGAAGAACACGAACAGGTCGAGCGAGACGAACACACCGTAAACGCCGGTGGTTAGGATGAGCAGTAGCGCGTAGAACTCCTGGCCGCGCTCCTTCACCGTCCACGAAGCGAAGACACCCGCGAAGACGATGATCGACGTCAGCAGGCACATCAGCAGACTGATGCCGTCGATGGCCAACAGGTACGAGATGCCCAGCGAGGGCACCAGCACGATCTCTTCCTGGAACTGGAAGCCCGCCGCCGACTGGTCATAGGCAACGTAGAGCCACAGCGACGCCACCAGTGACACCGTGGTGCCAGCAGCCGAGGTCCAGCGGACCAGTAGCGGCCGGTGGCGGGCCGTGAACATGACGATCAACGCGGCGACGAACGGCGCCCATGTCATCACGGTCAGGATTGGAAAACCGGTCATCCGAGCACCAGGCGCACCCAGAGGAGCAACGCGAACACGCCGACCGCCAAGCCGTACACGTAGTCCTGCACACGGCCGGTCTGGATCCGGCGCAGCTCGTCACCCGCGGTAACGGTCCAGGCGCTGACCACATTCAGCACGCCGTCGACGAAGTAGCGGTCCACCCACCCCACCACGCGCGCGAAGCCGAGCAGCACGGCACGGTAGATGCCCTCGAAGACGCTGTCGATCCAGAAGCGCGCGTGCGCGCCCGTGCGCAGTGGGCCGGTGGCAGCAGCCATCCGCTCGGGATCGAGCGCGCGCTGCTGGTAGGACAGCCACGCGAGCGCGATGCCAGTCACGGCGGCACCGATCGCCACCGGCGCGAGCCAAGCTGGGCTCTCGAACTCGATCTCAGGATGGACCAGCGTGTAGTAGACGCCCACCACCATCGACAGAATCGCGAGGCTCCAAAGCGGCAGGAGCATCGTGGCCCCAGGGTCATGCGCCTCGTGCGAAGCGCGGTGCGCGGCCCCGTGGCCGTCACCGGCGGGGCTCGGCCGGCCCCAGAAGGCCAGGAACACCACACGGAACATGTAGAAGGCCGTGAGGAACGCCACGATCAGCAACAGGACGAAAGGCCCGGTCATCCCCCCGGCCAGCACAGCGCCAAGGACCTCCTCCTTCGAGAGATATCCCCCGAAGAACGGAATGCCGGCCAGCGACAGCGTGCCGACCAGGAACACGATCGCCGTCTGCGGCATCCGCTTCGCCAGCCCGCCCATGTCGGGTAGGTCGTTGCTGTGGACGGCGTGGATCACCGAGCCGGCACCGAGGAATAGCAGCGCCTTGAACAGGCCGTGCGTCAGCAGGTGGAAGAACCCGGCATGGGCGAAGCCCGCACCAATGGCCGCCATCATGTAGCCGAGCTGCGACACGGTGGAGTACGCCAGCACCCGCTTGATGTCGTCCTGGGCGCAGGCCAGGATCGCGGCCAGCAACGCCGTGAAGCCGCCGATCCACGCGACGATCAGCAGCACGTCGGGCGTCAGCGCAAACAGCCACTCGGTCCGCACCAGCAGGTAAACGCCAGCGGTAACCATCGTCGCCGCGTGGATCAGCGCCGAGACCGGCGTCGGGCCTTCCATCGCGTCGGGCAACCAGATGTGCAGTGGGAACTGGGCTGACTTCCCCACGGCGCCCAGGTAGAGACAGAACGTGATGATTGACAGCCCCGCCAGCGGGATCAGCCCCGCCTCGGCCATCACGCGCAGGCTAACCAAGTCGAACGTCCCCGTCTCACGCCAGAGCAGGACAATGCCGATCAGCAGCCCCACGTCGCCGGCCTTCGTGATCCAAAACGCCTTCTGCGCCGCGCGCGCCGCCGCGGGCTTCTGGTAGTAGAAGCCGATCAGCAAGAACGAGCAGAGCCCAACCAGCTCCCAGCCGATGAACAGCTGTAGCAGGTTGGGCGCCAGCACCAGCCCCATCATCGAGAAGGCGAACAGCGACTGGTACGTGTAGTAGCGGCCGAGGGCCGCCGGGCGCTCGTCGTGCAGGTAGCCGATCGAGTACAGCTGGACGAGCGTCGCGACCAGCGCGACCAAGCACAGCATCACGGTCGAGTCGGGATCGGCCATCACACCAACCGTGGCCAGCGGCCCGTCGGGCGACGGCAGCCACGTCCACAGGCGTAGTGCCGCCTCCTCGACGCCAGCCTGCAAGCGCCACGCCGCGAGCGCGGCCACCAGTGACCCGACAGTGAACAGGATCGAGACCCACGCCGCGGGCCGGCCGGTCCTGCGGACCGGACCCACGACGGCCAGCAGCAGGAACGCCGCTGCCGGCAACAGCCACGCCAGGAGCACGAGCGACGCGGCGTCGGCCATCATCCCTTGAGCAGGTCCAGCTGGTCGGCCGACGCGGTGCGCCGCACGCGGAACAGGAGGATGGCGATCGCCAAGCCGAGCGCGGCCTCAGACACCGTCATGCAGATGGTGAAGACGGTGAAGATCATCCCCGTCACCTCCCCGCCGAACCGCGAGAAGGCCACCAAGTTGATGTTTACCGAGTTGAGCATCAGCTCGATGCCGAGCAGGATGCCGATCGTGTTGCGCCGGGTGATCACGCCGAACAGCCCGATGCAGAAGAGGAGCGCCGCGAGCGTGAGGTAGGCCTGCAGCCCCATGGCTACTCGTCCGGCCTCGCGAAGTAAATGGCCGCGATGAGCGCCGCCAGCATCAGCAGCGCGAGCAGCTCGAACGGCAGGACGTAGCGGGTCAGCACGCCCTCGCCGATGGCGGCCGTTGCGTCGTCGGCCATCGGTGGCCGCACGATCGGCAACCCGCCGCCGCGCAGGACGCTGACGAGGACCGCGGCCACCGCCGCGGCCACGATGGCACCACCCGCCACGTTCCGGTTGGTCTGCGACAGCCGCTCGCCCACCAGCCGTTCGGTGACGACGATGGCGAAGACGGCAATTGTGATGACGCCGCCCGCGTACAGCAGCAGCTGGACGGCCGCCAGGAACTCGGCCTCGAGCAGAAGGAAGATCCCGGCCGTGCCCGTCAGCGCCAGCGCCAGCCACAGCACGGCGTGGAACAGGTTCTTCGTCAGGACGACGGCCAAGGCCGAGCCGACCAACACGATGGAGACAACCCAGAAGGCCAGCGCCTCAAGCGTCACGCTCCGGACGCCTCCTTCCCGCGCGCCTTGCGGGCCGCCTTGGGCGGCCCCTGCATGGTGCGCAGCCTGTTGCCCGTGGCCCACGACTGCTGGTGTTGCAGCCCGAGCCCGTGGAGGCGGTCCTTGTCGAGCAGCATCTCGCGCCGGTCGCTCGTGGCCATATCAAACGACTGCAGCATCACAATGGCGTCGGTCGGGCACACCTGGACACACAGCTCGCAGAACTCACACGCGTACAGCTCAAGCGAGAAGCTCTTGGCATAGTTGCGCTTCTGCTCCTTCGTGCCCTTGAGCATCTCGACCTTGATCACCGCCGGTGGGCACACCATCTCGCACAGCCGGCAGCCGATACACGCCTCCTCCCCCGTGTCCTCCTCGTAGACCAGCGCTAGCAGCCCGCGGTACCGGCCCGGGTAAGTGCGCTGTACATCCGGGTAGTGGACAGTGACGGGCGCGCGGAACAGGTTCTGGAGCGTCACACGCATGGCACGCAGCACGCTCCGGACGATGACGCCGATCTCGGCGCCGGCGCGGGCCGGCGCCCGCACCTCAGGCACCGGGGGTCCTCCACACCACCACGATGGCGGTAGCCACGAGCAGCACGAGCGTGGCCGGCAGCAGCGCCTTCCACGACAGCGCCAGGATCTGGTCCACACGGATGCGGACGAAGCTCCAGCGGATCCAGGTCAGTAGCAGGAACAGGAAGAGGGCCTTCAGCAGGAACCAGATCGGTCCGGCCCACTCGGGCCCAGGCCCCGCCCAGGCGCCGAGGAACAGCAGGGCACCGAGGAATGACGAGCCCAAGACGTGAGCGTACTCGCCGAGTTGGATCAGCGCAAACTTCATCCCTGAGTACTCGACGCGGAAGCCGGCGATCAGCTCCGACTCGGCCTCAAGGATGTCGAACGGCACGCGGTTCTCGGCGGCCAGCGTCGAGACCACGAACAGGATGAACGCCACCTGGCCCAGCACCGGGTAGGCGATGAACCAGAGGCCTTCCTGCGCAGCGGCAATCTCGGAGAACTGCAGCGAGCCGGCCAGCAGTACGGGCGTGAGCGCCGCGAAGATGAACGGTAGGTCGTAGGAAATGATCTGGTTCACGGCGCGCATGGCCGACAGCAGCGCGTACTTGTTGTTGCTGCCCCACCCCGCCATGAACAGCCCGACGATCTCCATCGAGGAGACAGCCAAGAAGAACAGGATGCCGATGTTGAGGTCGGCCACGCCCAGCCCCGGTGCGAACGGGATCGTGGCGAAGATCAGCAGGCACGGGACGAGGAAGACGATCGGCGCCAGGTTGAACACCGGTCGGTCGGCCGCGGCCGGTAGGATGTCCTCCTTCATCATCAGCTTCAGCGCGTCGGCGATCGGCTGCAGCAGGCCGTGGGGGCCCACGCGGTACGGCCCGATCCGCGACTGCATCCTGGCGGCGAACTTGCGCTCGAGCAGCGTCACGTAGGTGACAAGGCCCACGACGACGTTCAGGACGATGAGCGGTGGGAGCAGCCAGCCGGGCATTAGCGGTCCACCTCGCCGAACACGGGATCGACCGACCCCATGATGGTCACCACGTCGGCCACCTTGTGTCCGGGAATGATGTGCGGCAACACGGCCAAGTTCGAAAACGACGCGCCGCGCCACTTCATTCGGTACGGCTTCGCGCTGCCGTCGGCCACCAGGTACGTGCCCACCTCGCCACGCGGGCCCTCCACCCGCGCGTAGGTGTCACCCTTCGGGACGCGCACCTGCGCCACGGACTTGAGCCCGGGGCGGGAGGAAATCGGCCCACTAGGCAGCTGGTCCAGCCCCTGGCGGACGATCCGGATAGCCTGGCGAAACTCGACCATCCGCACCCGGTACCGGGCGTAGCAGTCGCCGTCGGTTTCCACCGGGACGTCGAACTCGAACTCGTCGTACGAGGAGTACGGCGCGTGGCGCCGCAGGTCGAAGGCAATGCCCGACCCGCGCAGCAGAGGCCCACCGAGCCCCACCGCCTGCGCCAGCTCGGGCGAGATGACGCCGACGTTGCACGCGCGGGCCTGGAAGAACGGGTTGTCCTCAAGCAGCCGCTCGTACTCGCCGATGCGCTGCTCGATCAGGTCCAGCGTCTGGCGGCATTGCACGTCCCACCCCTCGGGCAGGTCGTAGCGCGTGCCGCCGACCTGGTAGAGGCCGTACAGGAGCCGCGCGCCGACCAGCGCCTCGAACAAGTCGAGCACCAACTCGCGCTCCCGGATGCAGTAGAGGAAAATCGTCGCGCCGCCGCCCAGCGCGCCGCCCATATCCATGCACCAAGTGCCGAGCCACAGCAGATGCGACGCGATGCGCTGCAACTCGGCGGCGATGACCCGAATATACTGTGCCCGCTTCGGCACCTCGATCTGCGCCAAGCGCTCGGCCGCCAGCACGTAGGCGAACTCGCTCGTCATGGCCGCCACGTAGTCGGTCTTCGACGCGATCGAGGGGTACTGCGCGTAGGTCAGCGTCTCGGAGAGCTTCTCGTGGCAGCGGTGCAGATAGCCGATCACCGCGTCGACGCCGACGACGGTCTCGCCCTCGAGCGTCAGGATGGCGCGGAACACGCCGTGGGCCGACGGGTGCTGCGGCCCCATATTCATAGTCAGCCGCTCGCTGCCCGCGTAGTCCACCTCCACCCGCACCGGCGTCTGGGGCTGCACCTCGCTCATCGGTACGGCGGGTACGGCGTGTCGACCGCGTAGGACTTCAACAGCGGGAAGCCCTCCCAGTCGTCGGCCAGGAGAATACGGCGCAGGTCGGGATGACCTTCGAAGCGGATGCCGAACATGTCGTAGCACTCCCGCTCCATCCAGTCGGCACCACGGTAGACGGGGGTGAGCGACGCACACGCCGAGCCCCCTGCCCCAAGCCGCGTCTTCATCAGCACCGACAGTCCCGACGTCAGGTCGTCGACCTGGGCCACCACCTCAAGGCCCTCATCCTTCCAGTCGACGGCCGTGAGGAAGCCAAAGAACCGACAGCCGAGCTCGTCACGCACGAAGCGCGCGACGGCCTGCCACTCCGCGGGCGGCACGCTAACGGTCAGGGGCCCGTCACCAGCGAGCATCGCCGTGCCGAAGCGCTCCCTGATCCTGGCCTTCGCCTGGTCGGGCGTCACTCAGTCGACCTTCGGATTGGGGGCAGCGCGGCGGCCGGTCTTGTAGAAGGACTGAATCTGATCCTGCAGGAGCAGGAGCCCGTTGAGGAGCGACTCGGGCGGTGGCGGGCACCCCGGCACGTAGACGTCGACAGGGATCACGCGGTCCACACCCTTCACCACGTGGTAGCCGTGGCGGAAAGGCCCGCCCGAGTTGGCGCACGAGCCCATCGACACCGCCCACTTCGGGTCCGGCATCTGGTCGTAGATCCGCTCCAGCATCGGCGCCATCTTGATGGTCACCGTCCCCGACACGATCATCAAGTCGGCGTGCCGGGGCGAGGCCCAAGGCACCATCCCCAGTCGCTCGGTGTCGAAGCGTGACGCGAAAGTGGCCATCATCTCGATCGCGCAGCAGGCCAGCCCAAAAGTGACCGGCCAGACCGACGACTTGCGCGCCCAGTTCAAGAACGCGTCGGCGGTGCTGGTGAGGACGAAGCCGCCGGGAAAGCTGTGAATACCTTCGGTGACCGACTTGAACAACTCCGAATGGCGGTCTCCCTCGGGGCGCCGCCGGTGGTGCTCCTGCCACTCCTGCAGGTCCTTGATGTCCTTCCAGATCGGAGCTGGAACTTCCGGTACAGGCGCCTTCACTGCCACTCGAAAATCCGTTCGCGGTAGGCGTAGATCCACCCGCACGAAACGATCGCCAGGAACAGGAGCATCGTGGCGATGCCCCAGGCCCCGAGCGCACGCAGGACCAGCGCCCACGGAAACAGGAAGACGGCGAGCGCGTCGAAGACGATGAAGACTAGGGCGACCAAGTAGAAGCCGACCGGGAACTGGACCCACGCTTGGCCGATCGGCTCGGCGCCGCACTCGTAGGTCTCGGACTTGGCCGCAAACGGGCGCCGGGGGCTCAGGACAGCGGCGGCGCCGAGCGAGGCGACGGCGAACACAATGATGACGCCGAGATAGACAACAACGGGGAGGTAGTCGCTCACCGGGCTCAGTCGGACCCCAAAAACGGGGCAGTATAGCATGCGCGCCGGACACGGCCCGGCGCGGACACGGCGGATCCACCGCGCTAGCGGTAGCTCTCCATCAGCGAATCGAGCACGGCCCGGCCCGGACGGATGCGCGACTCGGGCAGCTCGGCCAGCGGCTCCTCGACGAGCCCGAGCAGGTCGATGAAATCCTGTTTCTTCGGGTCAACGTAGATGATGCCCGTGGCGAACTCCCCGCGCTCGTCGGTCTCGTGCAGCAACTGGAGCGCGCGCAGCCGGTCGGTCGGATCGTAGTCCTCGGCCACCTTGGTCAGGTAGAGCTTCGATCCGTCGTGCAGCGTCACCTCTGTGGTGGTTCCGGGGTCGTACTCGGTGTCGATCTCCTCGAAGAACGGCACAAAGCCGACCTCGGCGATGTGCTCGTCGTGCGCCTTCGCGAAAGCATAGCTCTTGGTCGACCCGACGTGGTCGTTGAAGGTCACGCATGGCGACAACACGTCGATCAACGCCGTCCCCCGGTGGGCGAGCGCCGCCTTGAGAATTGGCTTCAACTGCTTGGAATCGCCCGAGAACGACCGCGCCACGAACGAGGCTCCCAATTCGATGGCCAACGCACACGTGTCGATGGGGCGCAGGTCGTTGACCACGCCCGTCTTCAGCTTCGACCCGAGGTCGGCCGTGGGCGAGAACTGCCCCTTGGTCAGCCCGTAGCAGCCGTTGTCCTCGATCACGTAGAGCATCGGCAGGTTCCGCCGCATCAGGTGAACGAACTGGCCGGCACCGATGGCACCCGTGTCACCGTCGCCGGTGACGCCCACCGCGATCATCTTGCGGTTGGCGACCACGGCGCCGGTGGCCACCGACGGCATGCGCCCGTGCACCGAGTTGAAGCCGTGTGACGTGCCCAGGAAGTACGCCGGGCTCTTGCTTGAGCACCCGATGCCCGACAGCTTGATGACCTGGCTTGGGTCGACCCCCATCTCGAAGAATGAGTCGATTAACCGCTCCGTGATGGCATTGTGGCCGCAACCCGCACACAGCGTCGTCTTGGTGCCGCGATAGTTGATCGGCTCAAGGTTGATGCGGTTGATCTTCTTCCTCGGAACCGGGGGGGGCTGGGTCGCTGTCGGCATGTTTGGCTCTCTTTCCTCGACGGCGGGCCGGCGGCCCGTCAGCCGCGCTCCTGCACGAGCACCTTCTCGGTTACCGTGCGGCCGTCGATGGGCAGGCCGCCGTAATACGTCACGCTGCGCAGCTTCAGGATGCGGTCGGGCGTGGCCTTGAGCCGCAGCAGGCTCAGCATCTGGCCGTCGCGGTTCTGCTCCACCACGTAGACACGGTCGCAGCGATCGATGAACTCCCAGACCTCGGGGCCGAAAGGGAACGCTCGCAGGCGCATGTACGACGTGTCGAGCCCCGCTTCGCTCTTCAGCTGGTCACGTGATTCGAGGATGGCCCAGTGCGTCGTGCCGTAGGCGATCAGGCCCACCGCGGCGGCCTCGGCGATCTCGACCACCGCGTTCGGCACCAGCTTGCGGGCGGTTTCGAACTTGCGGTCCAGCCGGGCAAGGTTGTTCGTGTAGTCGTCCTCACGCTCGCTGTAGCCGGCCTTCTCGTTGTGACCCGAGCCGCGCGCGAAGTAGCCCGGCATGCCGTCGCCGGGCACCGTGCGATAGGGCACGCCGTCGCCGTCCACGTCACGATACCGACCCCAGTCCCCAAGTTCCTTGAGCTTCTCGCCCGTGAGCCGCTTGCCACGGTCGAGGGGCTTGTCCGGGTACGGGAAGGGCTCGGACATCCAGGTGTTCATGCCCAAGTCGAGGTCCGTCATCACGAACACGGGGGTCTGCAGCTGCTCGGCCAAGTCGAAGGCCCCCATCGCCATCGTGTAGCACTCGCCCGCCGAGGCGGGCAGCAGCATCGGGTGCTTGGTGTCGCCGTGCGAGAGAAAAGCCGTCGACAAGATGTCCTGTTGGCCCGTGCGCGTAGGCAACCCGGTCGAGGGCCCGCAGCGCTGCACGTCGAACACCACGGCAGGCACCTCGGCGTAGTAGCCGAGACCAGAGAACTCCGCCATCAGCGACACGCCCGGCCCGGCCGTCGAGGTCATCGCCCGCGCCCCCATCCAGCCCGCGCCGATCACCATGCCGAGCGCCGCCAGCTCGTCCTCGGCCTGAATGACCGCGTAGGTGGCCTCGCCCGTCTCGGGGTCGCGACGATAGTGCTTGAGCATCTCGATAAGCGCCTCGGGAAGCGACGACGACGGCGTGATCGGGTACCAGCCCACGAAGGTCACACCCGCCATCAGGCACCCGATCGCAGCGGCGTCGTTGCCCTCGATCAGGATCAGGCCCTCGGTCTTGTCCATGGGCTCGAGCACGAACGGGTCGACCTTGGCCAAGTGCTCGTCGGCGTAGTCGTAGCCGGCCTTGAGCGCCTGCATGTTGAGCTCGATCGCCTTGACCTTCCGGCCGAGTTGCTTGCGCAGCGCCTTCTCCATCTGCGCCATGTCGATTGACAGCAGGCGCGACAAGATCCCGTCGTAGATCATGTTGCGCACCAGCCGCCGGAGCTTGGCGTCGTGCGTAATGGGCTTGATGAGCGCGGTAAACGGCACCGGATAGAAGACCACGTTGTCGCGCAGCTCGTTCAGTTTGAGCGGCTCGTCGTAGACGACCGCGGCGCCGGGCGGCAGCGTCAGCACATCCTCCCTCGCCGTCTCCGGATTCATCGCCACCAGGAAGTCCACTTCCCGCTTGCGGCTGATGTAGCCCTTCGCGCTGGCGCGGATGGTGTACCAGGTGGGCAGGCCGGCAATGTTCGACGGGAACATGTTCTTGCCGGACACCGGCACGCCCATCTGGAAGATCGAGCGCAACAGCACCAGATTGGCCGTCTGGCTCCCCGACCCGTTGACGGTGGCGACCTGGATGGCGAAATCGTTGACTACACGCTCGCCTTGTGCGCTCGCGCTGGCTTCCTGAACGGCGACGTCAGACATGATGCTCTGGTCCTGGACCGGGGAATGAAAGCGAAGGGATCGATGGATTCCACTGGGAAGGGCCGATGCGCGCAGGGCCGAGGGAAACAGGCTCCTCCGGGGCGGTGGCCCGGGACACTGGGTCCCAAGCGTCTACGTCGTCCATCGTGTCGGGATGTCGGCCAAAACAATCACTAATCTTATGTCAGATTGCACCGTTGTTACAGGGCTTTGTTCACCTCGGCCCAGTTCACCACGTTCCACCACGCGCCCACGTAGTCCGGGCGCCGGTTCTGGTACTTCAGGTAGTAGGCGTGCTCCCAGACGTCGAGGCCGAGCACCGGGGTCTTCCCTTCCATCAGGGGGTTGTCCTGGTTCGGCGTGCTGGTGACCACGAGGTTCGTCCCGTCCTTGACCAGCCAGACCCAACCACTGCCGAACCGAGTGGCCGCAGCGGCGGCGAACTGTTCCTGGAAGGCCTCAAAGCTGCCGAACGAACCGGTGAGGGCGTCGGCGATGGCGCCATTGGGCGCGTCGCCGGCATTGGGGGACATCCACGTCCAGAACATGGTGTGGTTCCAGTGGCCGCCACCGTTGTTCCGGACGGCCGTCCGAATCGCCTCGGGCACGCTGGCAACGCCTTGACACAGCTCCTTGGCACTCTTGCCCTGGAGGTCGGTGTGCCCGTCGAGGGCACCGTTGAGCTTGCTGACGTAGGTCTGATGATGCTTGCCGTGATGGATCTCCATCGTGCGCGCGTCGATGTGCGGCTCGAGGGCATCAAAGGCATACGGGAGCTTGGGTAGCTCATGCGCCACGGAATCCTCCTTCGTCAGACACGGCCGAACGGGCTTTTCTTGACCGCAACCCCTGATCCTACCGGATTGACAGCATGCGATCGAGCGCCACACGGGTCCAGCGGGCATGGGTCTCGGGCACCATGATCCGATTGTGGACACGGCCCTCCACCAGTCCCTCAAGCGCCCACAGCAGGTGGTTTGGCGACACCCGGAACATCGTCGAGCAGAGGCAGCCGTAGCGGTTGAGCGACACCACGGTCCGCCCGGGAGCAAGCTGATGTGCCAGCCGGTTCACCAAGTGGATCTCGGTGCCCACGGCCCAACTAGAGCCCTCGGGGCTCTCCGACACGACCTTGAGGATGCGCTCAGTGCTGCCGCTCTCGTCGGCCGCCTGAACGACCTCCCACGGCACTTCGGGGTGCACGATGACGCGGATGCCCGGGTGCTCCCGGCGCACGGCCTCCACCTGGGCGGCGGTGAACTGGGTGTGCACCGAGCAGTGCCCCTTCCACAGGATCATCCGCGCACGCGCCACGGACTCGGGCTGCAAACCGCCGAAGACTTCGGTCGGGTCCCACACCACCATCTCGTCCAACGGAATACCCATCGCGTACGCGGTGTTGCGCCCCAGATGCTGGTCGGGCAGGAACAGCACCTTGCACCCGCGCTGGAAGGCCCACTCCAGCGCCGCGACGGCGTTCGACGAAGTGCAGACGGTGCCGCCTTGCTCGCCCACGAATGCCTTGATGGAGGCTGCGGAGTTGATGTACGTGACCGGCACTACGCCGTCGACGTTCATCTGGGTCAGCTCTTCCCAGCAGATCTCCAACTGGTCAGGCGCCGCCATGTCGGCCATCGAGCAACCGGCAGCCAGGTCCGGCAGGATGACTTGCTGATGCGGCAGGGCAAGCACGTCAGCACTCTCGGCCATGAAGTGCACGCCACAGAACACGATGTAGTCAGCCTGCGGATGGCTGGCGATCTCGCGGGCCAGTTTGAAGGAATCGCCCGTGTGGTCAGCGAAGCGGATGACCTCGTCGCGCTGGTAGTGGTGCCCAAGGCTCAGCAACCGGTCGCCGAGGGCCGCCTTCGCCACGGCAGTCCGGCGCGCCATCTCCTCGTCGGAGAGGCCTAGGTACTGCTCCGGCAGCGGCTGCCGCTGGCCGAGCTGGTCCTCCTCGAGGTCGGTCAGCAGCGGGACGGCGGTGTGCACGGCATGTGCCTTTGTGAAACTTTTCGCAAAGTATGGATACCAAGTAAGGTCGAACGTGTCGGCTAGCGTTGCCCGGAGCCGAGACGTTGAGCCTACCTCTCATTATAGTTCACAGTGTCATTGCAGCCGGGGCCCGGGTCCGGAAGCCCGTCGTCAGGGCATCTCGCCTTGCCGGTCGGCGGGACAGTACCCAGTCGGCCCTGCACCCGGTCGGCTGCGAACTCGGCGTAGCGCGCGGGCGCGGACACGCGGCCGCACCGGACGGCCCTCGTCCGGCCGCACTTGAACGGCTGGCTCCCTCGGCACCGCTACCCCGCGGCTTCGTGCAGAGGCCCGCGTCCGACGAGGTTGTAGAGGGTGTCACGCTCGAGCGGCTCCCGGCCGGCCGCACTGACAAGTGCCGTGAGCTGTGCGGTTGTCATGCTCTCCGGCGTCACTGCCCCCGCCTCGTGGTAGATGCGCTCCTCCTGCACAGTGCCGTCCAGATCGTCGACGCCGAACCATAGCGCCGTCTGCGCTACCTCAACGCCCGTGGCGATCCAGAACGCCTTGATGTGCGTGATGTTGTCGAGCATCAGCCGCGCCACGGCGTGCACCTTCAGGGTGTCAGTGGCCGAGGGCGCGGGAAGCTTGCGCATCTGGTTGTTGTCAGGATGGAACGCGAGCGGAATGAACGCCTGGAAGCCGCCGGTCTCGTCCTGGAGCGCGCGGGCGCGCAGCATGTGGTCGACGCGCTCGGCCATCGTCTCGATGTGCCCGTAGAGCATGGTGACGTTGCTCGGCAGCCCCAGCCGGTGTGCGACGCGGTGGATTTCCAGATAGCGGTCAGTCCCGCACTTGTCGGCGCAGATTTTTTTGCGCACCCGCTCGGCAAAGATCTCGGCACCACCGCCCGGCAGCGACTGCAGCCCGGCGTCCATGAGTTCGCACAGCACCTGTTCGTCGGTCATCCCGTAGAGATCGGCAAAATAGGCGATCTCCACTGCGGTAAAGCACTTCAGGTGCACCGATGGCCGGATGCGCTTGAAGCCTCGCAGCAGGTCCGTGTAGTAGCTGAACGGAAGGTCGGGGTGCAGGCCGTTGACGATGTGCAGCTCGGTGAGCGGCTGGTGAGCGCGCTGGCGCAGCTTGTCCCACGCCTGCTCCAGTGACATCGTGTAGGCGCCCTCGTCGCCGGGCTGGAGTCGTGCGAACGAGCAGAATAGGCAGTTGGCAACGCAGACGTTGGTCGCCTCGAGCCGCAGGTTGTAGTTGAAGTAGGTGCGCGCGCCGTGCCGCTTCTCGCGCTCGCGGTTGGCCAGCCAGCCCACGGCTAGCAGGTCCGGGCACTCGAACAACCACTCGCCGTCCTCAGCGCCCAGGCGCTCGCCCGCCTGGAGCTTGTCGTCGATTTCGGCCAGTCCGGCCGTCTGGAGGCGCGTGCGCACGGAACAATCCCGAACAGTCTAGCAGTGCTAGACTGAGGGCCTCAACTGAACCGCCCGGATGAACAGGGAAGTTGGGTGCGAAACCCACGCGGTCCCGCCACTGTAAGCGGAGAGACTCGGTTGCCTCACGTCACTGCGCCATCCCGGACCGGGGGCACGGGAAGACAGACCGGTACGTCGCCAGTATCCGCGAGCCAGGAGACCTCTCATTCGGGGCACAGTCCCTTGCCGGCCTTCGGGGCGGCACGGCGCGACCGACGCCGAAGGAGACGCCATGAACCGCACCGGTACCAGCGGGCTCGGGTGCACGATCCCGCCCGCCCTTCCCACGCCCCGACGACGCTCACGCACCCCCCTGGCAGCCGACGTGCCCTCGCTCGCCGTCGAGCACGTGTCATACGGCTATCCCCCCGCGCCAAGCCGGCACCGCAAGGCCCGCGCCGCACTGGAGGACGTGTCGCTTGCCGTGGCACAGGGGTCGCTGACCGGGCTACTCGGCCCCAACGGCTGCGGCAAGACGACGCTGCTCAAGCTGCTCTCCGGGGGGCTTCGCCCCCACGCGGGCGGCGTGCGGCTGGCTGGCCGGCCGCTGGACCGTGTGCCACGGCGCGAACTGGCGCGCGAAGTGGCCGTCGTCCCGCAGGAGACGCCTCCGGCCTTCGACTACTCGGTCACCGAGATGGTGCTGATAGGCCACCATCAGCACCTGGGCCGGTTCGAGCTCGAGGCCCCCGCGGACTTGGAGGAGATTCGTGAGGCGCTCGCCACCACCGGGGTCGCGCACCTAGCCGACCGGCCGTTCTCTACGCTGAGCGGCGGCGAGAAACAGCGCGTGGTGATTGCCGGCGCGCTGGCACAGGCCGGGCACATCTTGCTCCTCGATGAGCCGACCGCGTCGCTGGACGTCGCGTACCAGTTGGAGGTGGCCTCGCTCCTCGCGCGCCTGAACCGCACCAAGGGCGCGACGATGGTGCTGGCCACGCACGACCTAAACCTCGCCGCCTCCCTCTGCGACACGCTGGTGCTACTGCGCGAAGGCCGCGTGCTGGCCCACGGCTGGACCAGCGAGGTGCTGAACGCTGCCATGGTGCGCGAGCTGTACGGCATCGAGGCCGACGTGCAATTTCACGATGGGGCCGGGCACCTCACGGTGGTGCCGGTCGGGTGGGCACAGTGAACAGTGGCGGGCCGGTGGCGGGCACCGCGCTCGACCTTCTGCCCGATCCGTGCCATCCGACACCCGGACGTCGTTGAAAATCCTCCTCTCCTGGTCGTCGGGCAAGGATTCCGCCTGGGCCCTGCACGTCCTGAACCGGACGTACCCCGGCAACGTGGCAGCACTGCTGACCACGGTCAACGAGGCGGTCGACCGGGTGGCCATGCACGCCGTGCGCCGCGAGGTGCTTGAGGCACAGGCCGCCTCGGCGGGACTACCACTCCACGTGGTGCCTATCCCCCACCCGTGTCCGAACGCGGTCTACCAGGAGCGCATGGCCGTCGCCATCGCAGCGGCCGTCGCGGACGGCTTCACGCACTGCGCGTTCGGGGATCTCTTCCTCGAAGACATCAGACAGTACCGAGTCGACCAATTGGCAGGCACCGGCCTGGAGCCGCTCTTTCCCCTCTGGGCGATCCCGACCCGGGAGCTGGCGCAGCAGATGATCGATGGCGGCCTCCGCGCGCGGCTTGTGTGCGTCGACACGCGCGAACTCAACGCCAGCTTTGTCGGCCGCGAGTTCGACGCGTCGCTGCTGGCCGAGCTCCCACTGGGTATCGACCCATGCGGCGAGCGCGGCGAGTTCCACACGTGCGTCTACGCCGGCCCGATGCTCCGCGAGGCCCTGTCGCTCGGGCCCGGCGAGCTCATCTGCCGCGACTCCTTCGTCTGGCGCGATCAGCACCCTAGGCGCTGAACTCAGCCTGGATCTGCTTTGGGATCAGGCGGCTGGCCCACGCGTCGTCGAACAGCCGCTGCACGGCGACGCGGCCGCGGTCACCGTAGTCGAGCGTGAGCCCGTTCACGTACATGCCTACGAACATGTCGACCTTGCCGCGGTCGAGGCCGCGGCCCCACTGCAGCGCATAGTCGAGTGCCTTCTCGCGGTGGTTCAACGCGTAGGCGATGCTATCGTGCAGCATTTTCGACACCTTGATGATCAGGTCGGGCTCGAAGTCACGGCGAATCACATTGCCCCCAAGCGGCAGCGGCAGCCCGTCGGTGCGCTCGGCCCACCACACGCCGAGGTCCACGATCTTCTTCAGCCCCCTGTCTCCGTAGCTGAGCTGGCCCTCGTGGATCAGCAGGCCGGCCTCGACCTCGCCGTTCGTCACCGCGTCCTGAATCTGGTCAAACGGCATCACGACGTGTTTCACGTTGGGGTCATACAGCCGGAGCACGAGGAACGCCGTGGTCAGTTCGCCGGGCACCGCGATCACGACGCCCGTCGTCGAGGTCGGTCCACCCTCGCGCGCCACTACGATCGGCCCGTACTGGTCGCCCATGCTCGACCCGTGCGGCAGCAACAGGTACGTGTCGGTCAGGTGCGTGTAGGCGTGGAACGAGACCGCCGTCACGTCGTACGTGCCCTCGAACGCGGCGCGATTCAACGTCTCGATGTCCTGCAGGACGTGGTCCACCTCAAGCCCGTAGGTCTCCACCTGGCCGCTCGCCAAGCCGTAGAACATGAACGCGTCGTCGGAATCCGGGCTATGGGCCACGGTAATCGTCATGGGTCATCGAGTGTACATCAAGGCGCTCCGGCGTCCCGGCCCTGCGGGTAACATTGGCTGATGGCGGACGCCCCTCAGACGGCCCCGTACCTGACCCGTGAGACGCGGCTGCTGATCGTCACGCTGACAATCTCTGCGGCTGTGCTGCTGCTGCTAGCGCAGCTCCGCTTTCCCGAGAGCGCCGGGCTCGCCGATGCGACGCCGCCACCGCTCGATCGCCTAGCCGCCCGCGCGTCGTACGACGAGCTGGCCTCAGGTGTCGCCCGCGTCGAGGCGCAGGTCTTCCCGACCCTAGTGGTACTGCGGCTGGTGGTGCCCGAGGAGGACGCGCCACGGCGACTCGCCGACGTGCTCACGATGCCCGCGCGAGGCGTCGGCCGGCGCCACGTGCCCGCCCTGCGCACCAGCAGCATCACGGCCGTGGCGGCCCTCGGTCCCGAGGCACGCGTCACGGGCGTCGTGGGCCGGGCCGAGCAGTTAACCGGCGTTGCGCGCGTCATCGCTGCCGATCCACTGCGCCGCCTCGCGCTGGTCAACGTTCCGCAGGCCCCCCCGCGCTCGGTGGCCACCCTGCCCCTCTCTGCGCTCGTGACACCGACCTACGTCGTGGCGATCGAGGGGACCTCGGCCGGCATCACCGCACGACCGATCTTCCTGGGCAACCGGGAGCGCTACCCCGAGCCGCGCTGGGCGCGTCCATTGCTACCACTCGGCGGCAGCGCCGTCACGCCGGGCGCGCTGATCTTCTCGCTCGACGGCGAGTTCATCGGCACGGCCATCAACGAGGGCGGCACGCTCGCCATCGCCGAGGCGCAAGACGTCTTCGATACGATTGAACGCATCGCGGGCGGCGTGGCCGCGGAGCCCTCGGATGCCGGCCTGGTCGTGCAAGCGCTCACGCCTGCGCTGGCAATCGCCACCGGGACGTCGGCTGGCGTGGTGGTCTCCGAGGTCGATCCGGAGGGGACGACCGCGGGCCTCGTGCAGCCCGGCGACGTGATCACCCGCATCGACGGCGAGGCGGTGACCTCGGCCGACCAGTTTCTCCTGGCCGTCGCGTCGTACGGCCACGGCGACGCGTTCACGCTGAGCCTCATGCGCAACGGCCGCGCCATGTCCACGCAGGTCTTCCTCGGCCTCGACACCGAGCCCGCACCAGACGGGCCGGCAGTGGAGCTGTCGCCGCTCGATGCCACCGACGACGGCGTGCTCGTCCGGGCGGTCGAACCGGCGTCGGCGCTCGCTGAGGCCGGCGTGACGCCCGGCGATCTAGTGGTGCGCGTGGGCGATCTCGACGCCCCCTCGCCCGCCGCGCTGCGGGAGAGGCTGGCCGCGACCGCGCCCGGCGACTTCGCACTGATCGTCGTCCGGCGCGACGGCCGCCAACGCGTGCTCGCGGTACCCGGCGAGCCACCCGCCAATGCCGTCGAGTAGAGCGGGGGCGTGGCGCCTCCCGCGCTGGCCCCCCCGGCTCCCCCGCCAACGCGCGGCACTCGGGTTCGGGTCGTCGGCCACGCCGCCAGTTACCTACGTTCTGGTGGGCATCGCCATCGGTCCGCAGGGGATCGGGCTGCTCTCGTCCGAGGCCCTCGGCAACCTCGACGCGCTGGTCTCGATCGCGCTCGCCGCCCTCGGCGTGCTCATCGGCTTCGGCCTCGGCGCGATGGCCCGCCGGCAGGCAGGCGGCCTGCTGGTAAGCGCGACGATCGAGGCCACCATCACGATCGCGGTTGTGGCGGGCGCTTTGCTCGTGCTGCTGTCGCGGTGGGGCCTGCCACTGCCGATCGACGTCCGGGTGTTTGCCGCGATGCTCGGCCTGTGCGCCTGCGCGTCGGCTGCGCGGCGGGTCGACAAGGCCGCCGGCACCGAAGCTAGCAGGGCCGCCCGAATCGCCGAGCTCGACGATCTGCCGCTGGTCGTGCTCGGCGGGTTCACCGTGGCCGTGCTCGGTGGGCAGGCCGGCGCGGGGCTCGACCTTCTGCTGACCGTGGGCGCCGCGCTGATGGTGGCGGCCGCCGGCTGGCTGCTCGTCGGACGCGCCCGCAACGAAGCCGAGCACGGCGTGTTCGTGGCGGGGGCCATCGTGCTATTGGCCGGCACCGGCGCCTATCTCGACTCGTCACCGTTGCTGGGTGGGCTGGTGGCCGCGCTTGTCTGGGTGTGGGCGCCCGGGCACGTCGACGCGCGCATCGGCAACGATTTGAAGAGCCACCAGCATTCGCTCCTTGCGCTCCTCCTGATCGTGGCCGGCGCGTCGATCCAGTGGACGATCGCGCTGCTGTGGGTGGCCGCGTCACTCCTGCTCTTCCGCCTGACCGGCAAGCTGGTCGCGGGCGCGGTGACGGCACGCGTGGCGAAGCTGCCGCCGCACCAGCTGGCGCGAGCCCTAGTGCCGCCAGGTGTCATCGGCATCGCGCTCGCCCTCAACCTCCAACAGGTGTTCGACGCCAGCGACACGCTGCTCCTCTCGGCCGTGACCGTCGCAGCCGTGCTCTCCGAAGCCCTCGCGAACATGCTTGGGCTCGACGCCGCCACTACGCCGGAGGAGTCCTGAGATGGTCCGGGTACAGACGACGAGCCTAGTCCCAGGCGCGGCGCGGGGGGGCGCGTTCCTGCTGATCATCGCCATGATGTTCTTCATTCAGCGGCTCGCCCCTGGCGGCGGCGTCGGCCTGGTACTGGCACTCGGCTTTTCGTTGATCGCCGCTGGCCTGTTGGGCGAGGCAGCCGACCGGATCCGGCTGCCGCGGCTCAGCGGCTACCTGCTGTTCGGCCTGCTTTGCGGGCCGTACCTGCTGAACCTGATCACCGCGTCGATGGCGCGCGACCTTCAGATCGTCAACGCGTTCGCCATCGCGCTCATTGCGTTCGTCGCCGGGCTCGAACTCAACCTGACCCGGCTTCGCCCGCAGATGCGTCCGATGCTGATCGTCGGCGGCCTCACCCTTCTCGGCGGGCTGGCCGCACTGACCGTGCTGCTGTGGGTGGCGTGGCCATGGCTGCCGCTCCCGGACCCGGGCCCACCGGTGAGCCGCCTGGCCGCCGCCCTGGTGACGGCCGCGTTGATCGTGAGCTTCTCGCCGACGGTGAGCATCGCGGTGATCGCCGAGAGCCGCGCGCGCGGACCGCTCAGCGAGCTGACCCTTGCGATCGTGGTGATGGCCGATCTCGCGCTCATCTTCGTCTTCGCGCTCGCGATGCAGCTCGCGCGCTGGGCCGAGGGCACCGGCGCGGCCGACATCAGCCTGCTGGCGCTCCTCTCGTGGGAAGTGCTCGGATCGCTGGCGTTCGGCGCCATCGCTGGGGCACTGTTCGCCTTCTACCTGCAACACGTGCACCGGGCACTGACGCTGGCACTTCTCGCGCTGTGTGCCCTGCTGGCCACGCTGTCGCCAGCGTTCGACTTCGAGCTGGTGCTGTCGGCGCTCGCTGCGGGCTTGGTAGTGGAGAACATCGCACCACCGGCCGGCGATCGGCTGAAGGACGCCGTCGAGCGCGGTGCGCTCCCCGTGCTGATCGTCTTCTTCGCGGCCGCAGGCGCGTCGTTGCAGCTCGATGCCCTCGCGGCCATCGGTTGGACGGCGCTGGTGCTGGCCGCGATCCGGCTGGGCCTGATCCGGGCGATCACCGGGCGCGCGGTGCGCGCTGCAGGGCTGCCGGCGTTTCCGGCACGGTTGGTGTGGATGGGGCTGATCTCACAGGCCGGCGTCACACTGGGCCTAGCGGCCCTAGTCGCCGCCGAGTTCCCGACGTGGGGTGCAGCGGTGCAGACACTGGTGCTGGCGCTGACGGGACTGCACGTGCTGGCGGGCCCGATTCTCTTCCGCGCGGCGCTGGCCCGCGCCGGCGAGATCGGTCAGCTCAAGGCTGCTGCCCCTGCTGCCGCAAATTCCCCGACCTGAACTGGTCCATCAACCAGGCCAGCCCAGCGCTGAGGTCCATCACTGGCGAGCGGAACTCGCGCGGCGTCCGGATGCGCATCAGGTCGGCGTGGGTCGGGGGACCGTCGGCCGGCGGGCCGACGAAGAAGGGCTCGTTGTCGCCACGCGGCAGGAAGTCGATCGGCTCGGCCTCGCCGAAGACGGTGAGGAAGACGTTGAGCATGAGCCCGTCCTGCTCTGTCTGTTCCTCCGTGGACCGGACGAACCGCTCCACGCGCGACAGGTCGATCCCGAGTGCGGTCGCATCGATGACGGCAGCGTCAGCCTGGGCCTCCTGCGCCATGGCCGGTGCTGCCGGGAGTCCGCAGGCCACCAGACCAAGCACGACAAGGCCGCAGGCGCGACGGACCGGCATCAGGCTTCGTCCCTAGCGTCCTTCCATTCTTCGTACCACGCCATCTGGATCGCCTCAAGCTTCGCCTCGTTTGACGCCCTCGGGTCGTCGTCGAAGCCGTCGAGGCCAATCACCTTCTCCCGCAGGTCGGTGAACCGCACGGTGAGGGGGTCGAGGCTAGGGTACTTTGCGAGGAGCGCGATGCCAATATCCTCGCTGCTGGTCCACGTCACTGGGCCACCTTCGCTTCCTCGTCCTCTTCGGCGGCGGGCTGCTGGCTACGGCCGAGCTGGATGTCGCCGCCCTCCTGAACGTAGTTGCGCGTGTAGACCGGAATTTCCGCCACCACGTCCCCCTTGACCACCGCCTGGCAGCCGAGCCGCGACTCGGTGGTCAAGTCCCAGGCCGTGTCGAGCCGGTCGGCCTCGTCGTCCTCCATCTCCGACAGGTTCGCCATGCCCTGCTTGATCACAACGTGACAGGTGGTGCATGCACAGCTGCCGCCGCACGTGTGCTCCAGCGGCACGTCGGCGTTCATCGCCACGTCGAGGATCGACTCGGGCAGCCCGTGGTGCAGGTACTCGAGCTGACCGTGCTTGAACTCCACCACGCGTTCCCTACCGCTGATAATGAAGGTGACCTTCGGCATGCTCAGCAGCTACAGCTCCGACACGTTCTTTCCGGCGAGTGCCTCGCGCACCGTGCGGTTGACCACCACCTCGGCCAAGTGGCGAGTGGCCTCGTTGAGGGCCTCCGTGCAGCCCTCGATCGCCTCGCGGTCCGTGCCGCCCACCACCGCGTGCAGGGCGGCGAGCGCCGATTCGATACGCTCGCGCTCGCCCGGCTGCAGCTCGGCCGCCACGAGCTCGGCGAAGTCGGGGCGTCGCAGCGACTTCTCGGTGGCGTGGATCACCGACTTGGCCTCGTTGCGGGCCTCGACCAGCAGGCGCGCCTCGACGTCCTCTTCGGCGTGCTCGAACGACTCGAGCAGCATCCGCTCGACCTCCTCGTCGGTCAGGCCGTAGGAGGGCTTCACCTCGATCACTTGCTCGATGCCCGTGCGCAGCTCGCGCGCGCCCACGTGCAGGATCCCGTCAGCGTCGATCTGGAATTGCACCTCGATGCGTGCCAGTCCAGCCGGCATCGGCGGAATGCCACGCAGCCGGAAGCGTGCCAGCGAGCGACAGTCGTCGACTAGCTCGCGCTCGCCCTGCAGCACGTGGATGTCGACCGCCGTCTGGTCGTCGGCAAACGTGGTGAACATCTCGCGGCCAGTGGCAGGGATCGTCAAGTTGCGCAGGATGATCTTCGACACCACACCGCCCATGGTCTCAATCCCGAGCGACAGCGGCGTGACGTCGAGCAGTAGCATCTCGCGGCGACCGCTCACCAAGATGTCGGCCTGCACTGCGGCGCCGAGCGCCACCACCTCGTCGGGGTCGAGTTCACTATGCGGCCGGCGGCCGAACAAGGCCTCCACCCGCTGGCGAACGAGCGGGATGCGCGTTGATCCGCCGACGAGAACCACTTCGTCCACGTCGGTCGGCTCGAGCCTGGCGTCGGCCAGCACGCCCCGGCACGGGGCGAGCGTCCGCTCGACCAAGGGCGTGATCAACGCCTCGAATTCGGCCCGCGTGAGGCGGCGGCGGTAGCCGGCCGGCAGTCCCGGTGCCCCATCGACGAGGATCGCAGACTCGTCGGCCTCTGACAGGTCGCACTTGGCTGCGATGGCTGCCTGGCGGATGGCCTGCACCACTCCGGCTGGCAGGGCTGCCGCGCTGGTCCCGCCGCCGAGCTCTCCGAGCACCAATTCGGTGAGCAACAGGTCCACATCGTCGCCGCCAAGGTGTGTGTCGCCACCGGTGGCCAGCACCTGGAAGACACCGTCCTCCACACGGAGAATAGAGATGTCGAAGGTGCCACCACCTAAGTCGTAGACCGCGATCGTCCCACGGTCACGCTGGTCGAGCCCGTAGGCGAGCGAGGCGGCGGTCGGCTCGTTGATGATGCGCAGCACCTCGAGTCCGGCCAGTCGGCCAGCGTCGCGCGTGGCGGTTCGCTGCGCGTCGTTGAAGTAGGCCGGCACGGTGACCACCGCGCGGTTGACCTCGAAATCGAACTCGCCGGCCGCCTGGAAGTGGGCCTCGGCGCGCTGCCGCAGCTCGCGCAGCACGGCGGCTGCAATCTCGGGAGGTGTGAACTCGCGGCCGCCCGCGCCGAGCCGCACCACACCGCCAGCCTCGCCACCCACCGAGAACGGCAGCAGCGCCGCCTCGTTGCGCACGTCGTCGATGCCACGGCCCATAAAGCGCTTGGCCGAGTAGACCGTCCGACCGGGTGCTGTCAGTAGACGGTGCTGGGCCTCGCGGCCTACGATCAGCTCGCCGCCCTCCCCGATCGACACCACCGACGGCACGAGGGCGTCGCCCGAAGCCTCGCGGATGACCACCGGGCGGCCATTTCGGAGGTACGCCACTAGGCTGTTGGTCGTCCCGAGGTCGATGCCGACGACCTGCCCCATCGCTATCCGATCTCCTCGGCCTCGCGCGTAATGGCCGTGATCAAGTTACTGATGTACGCACGCTCGATCAGCAACTCGCGTAGCGCGTCCAGGGTCGAGGCCCGCTCCGGTGCATCGTCGGCCAGCGCGTCCCAGGCGGCGCACAGCTCGGCAAGCTGCCGCGCGTGTTCCTCGCGCTTCCGCTCGATCGGCGCCTGCGCCCGTTCCAACCGTTCGCGCAGGAGGTCAGCCGCAGCGCCCGCCTCGCGGGCCTCCCGAATCCCGTCGAGCTCCTCGTTGAGCGCGAACACCTCCTCAAGCAGCGCTGGCGGCACCTTCACCGACTCGCCCGCCTGCGAGACGGGCGGCGACCCCTCGAGCGAGAGCAGGTATTCAATCCGCCCCAACGGGTCGCGCAGCGTGCGGTACGCGTCGTTCAAGTACGACGTGCGCTCGAGACTGGCCAGCCGCTCGGCCTGATCGGCGTTGTAAAAGTAATCTGGATGGAACTGCCGGCTCAGCTCGCGGAAGCGACGCTCGAGATCGCGCGCGTCGAGGTTCAGCTTGCACGGCAGGCCGAAGAAGCGGAAATAATTCCCGTGCCGACCCAGCGCCAGGATCCTGCTGCACTGCCCACAGAAGTGCTCGTCGAGCGGCGCACCGGCCCCGCAGTGCCGACACTCCGTCGTCTCCACGGGGCGCATGGAAATGAGATCGCTCATGGAACTTGGTGTGTGATATCGCCCGCCGGAACGCGGCCTCAGGCGCCGAACGAGCTGCCGCAGCCGCAGGTCTGCTTGGCGTTCGGGTTGTGGAAGACAAAGCCCTTGGTCAACAGCGCCGTGTCGTAGTCGAGCATGGTCCCCTTGAGAAACAGGTAGCTCTTCTTGTCGACGAAAATCTTCGCACCCTCGGGCCCCTCGAACACCGCGTCGCCGAGCCGGGCCGCGCGCTCCCACGCGAACGTGTAGCTGAGGCCCGAGCACCCGCCGCCTTTCACGCCCACGCGCAGCCCGCCGTCGGTGATGCCCTGCTTGGCCATTAACGACCGGATTTGCTGCGCCGCGGTTTCGCTGATCTGAATCATCGGTCCTAGGCGTTCGGCTGAGCGCGGCCCTCGGACGCGTCCGCGCCCTTTTCGGCGTCCTGCTTCTTCCGGTAGTCGGCGAGCGCCGCCTTGATCGCGTCCTCGGCCAGCACCGAACAGTGGATCTTCACCGGCGGCAGCGACAGCTCGGTCACGATGTCGGTGTTCTTGATCGCCATCGCTTCGTCCACCGTCTTGCCCTTGAGCCACTCAGTGGCCAAACTCGAGCTGGCGATGGCCGAGCCGCACCCAAAGGTCTTGAACTTCGCGTCGTCGATGACGCCGGTCTCGGAGTTGACCTTGACCTGCAGCTTCATGACGTCGCCGCACTCTGGCGCGCCCACCAGCCCCGTGCCGACGCTCTGGTCGTCCTTCGGCAGCGACCCCACGTTGCGCGGGTTCTCGTAGTGCTCGAGCACCTTGTTCGAATACGCCATCTTCGGTCTCCCACGAGGGCTGAAGCCCCCGTGCTACGTCGATCCTTACGTTAGTGCGTGACCCACTGCATCTTCGACAGGTCGACGCCTTCCTTCACCATCTCGTACAGCGGCGACATCTCGCGCAGCCGCTGGACCACGCTGGTCAGCTTCTCGACAACGTAGTCGACCTCTTCCTCGGTCGTCCAGCGGCCGAGCCCGAACCGGATCGACGAGTGCGCCAAGTCGTCGCCCGCGCCGAGCGCCTTCAGCACATAGGACGGCTCGAGGCTGGCCGACGTGCACGCCGACCCCGACGATACGGCCACGTCGTTGATCCCCATCAGCAGCGACTCACCCTCTACGTAGGCGAAGCTGATGTTCAGGTTGTGCGGCAGCCGGTACTCCATCGAACCGTTGATGTAAATCTCGTCCAGGTTCTGGTGGAGCTTTGCGTCCAGCCGGTCGCGCAGCGCCCGCAGCCGCTCGCTCTCGGTCGCCATCTCGGCCCGTGCGATCTCGGCGGCCTTGCCGAAACCCACGATGCCTGGGACGTTCAGCGTGCCCGAGCGCATCCCGCGCTCGTGGCCGCCGCCGCTGATCTGCTCGGCCAGCAGCACCCGCGGATTGCGGCGCCGGACGTAGAGCGCGCCGACGCCCTTCGGGCCGTACATCTTGTGCGCGCTCAGCGACACCAAGTCAGCCTGCATCTTGTTGACGTCGAACGACACCTTCCCTACCGCCTGCACCGCATCGGTGTGGAACAGGATGCCGCGCTCCTTGGCCAGCGCGCCGATCTCGGCCACTGGGTGGAGCACGCCGATCTCATTGTTGGCCGCCATGATGGTGATCAGGATCGTCTTGTCGGTGATCGCCGCCTTCACATCATCGAGACGCACCCGACCGTCCTTCTGCACGGGCAGGTAGCTCACGCGCGCGCCCTGCTTCTCGAGCTTCTTGCATGTGTCGATCACGGCCTTGTGCTCGGTGACGCAGGTGATGATGTGGTTGCCCCTCCCGCGATACATCTCCGCGACGCCCTTGATCGCCAAATTGTTCGACTCGGTGGCACCACTGGTGAAGATGACTTCCTTCGCCTTTGCGCCGATCAGGTCAGCCAGCTGCATTCGGGCCTTGGCGATCGCCTCCTCGGCGGCCCAGCCGAACGCGTGGTTGCGGCTGGCGGCGTTACCGAAGACCTCGGTGAAATACGGTCGCATCGCCTCAAGCACCCGCGGATCCACGGGCGTCGTGGCGTGGTAGTCCATGTAGATCGGAAGCCTCATCGCTCTCTCGGTTTCCGGGCCGCTCAGGCGCCCGCCCTCCGCATCACCGCTGGCTGCGCCACCACCGCGCGCGGCGCTGGCACACCGTCGTCAGCCATCTCGGCCATCGACACCGTCCCGAGCGTCTCGACGATGCGCTCGCGGATCTGCCACAGCGGGTCGCGGATGCTGCACTTCTGGAACTGGTCACACCCGCCGTCGCTTTCGGTCGAGCACGCCGTCACCGCGAACGGGCCGTCGATGGCCTCGATGACGTCGGCCACTGAGATCGTCGACGCCGCGCGCCCCAAGGCGTAACCACCCCGGGTACCCTGCGTGGAGTCGAGCAGGCCCCGACGCGCCAAGCGCTGCAGCACCTTGGCCATCAGCTCGAGTGGGATGTCGTACCGCTCGGCGATCTCCCGCGCGCTGGCCGAAACCGCCGCCTCCTGCTGCGCTAAGTGCTTCATCGCCATCAATGCGTAGTCCGCCTTCTTTGACAGTCTCAGCATTTGCTTCGCTCAATACCCGACTGCAATAGTCCTAGTTTAGGCACGGGACAGATATCCGTCAACAATGTTCGGATTTCCTCAGTACTTGGGCTGGCTGGGGTCGACCTTGTCGACCCATTCGAGGATCCCGCCCTTGAGGTTCTTTACGTTGGTAAAGCCCACCGACTGCAGGAACTCCATGGCCTTGGCACTGCGTCCCCCCATCTTGCACTGGCAGACGATCGCCCGGGTCTTGTCGCCGAGCTCCTGGTAACGCCGGGGCACCTCGCCGAGCGGGATCAGCGTCGAGCCCTCGATGCGGTTGATCTGGAACTCGTTCGGCTCACGCACGTCGAGCACCAGCACATCGTCGCCCGCGTCGAGGCGCTGCTTGAGTTCCACACACGTGATCTCCCAGTCGGCCACGTCCGCCTCCGTCGCGGGCGCGTCGGCCTGGGGCCGGATCCCGCAGAACTGCTCGTAGTCGATGAGCTCGGTCACCGTCCGGTTATCGCTGCACACGGGGCACTCGGGGTCGCGCCGGAGATTCAACTCGCGGAAGCGCATGCGCAGCGCGTCGTAGATCAGGAACCGCCCGATCAGCGGATCGCCGATCCCCAGCAGCACCTTCACTGCCTCGGTGGCCTGGATCACGCCGATGATCCCGGGCAACACGCCCAGCACACCTCCCTCGGCGCAGCTCGGCACCAGGCCGGGCGGCGGAGGCTCGGGATAGAGGCAGCGGTAGCAGGGGCCACCCGTAGTGGCGAACACCGAGGCCTGCCCCTCAAACCTGAAGATGCTGCCGTAGGCGTTGGGCGTGCCGGTCAGCACGCAGGCGTCGTTGACGAGGTACCGCGTCGGAAAGTTGTCGGTCCCGTCCAGGACGATGTCGTACCCCTCGAACAACCGTAGCGCGTTCTCCGACGACAGCGCCTCTTCGTGCGTCTCGACATCGACGTGCGGGTTGAGCGCAGTGAGGCGGTCGCGCGCCGAGTCGAGCTTCGACCGGCCCACGTCGGGCGTCCCATGGATGACCTGCCGCTGCAGGTTGCTATAATCCACGATGTCGAAGTCGACGATGCCCAGCTTCCCAATCCCCGCCGCGGCCAGGTACATCGCCGCGGGCGAACCAAGGCCGCCGGCGCCGATGCACAGCACACTCGAGGCCTTCAGCCGCCGCTGCCCCGCCATGCCCATCTCGGGCATGATGAGGTGCCGGCTGTAGCGCTTGACCTCCTCGTTGGAGAGCTCGGGCAGTGCCTCGATCGTCGCCGTGCTCACGGCCGTCCTCCTGCCACCGACGGCACGATGCTCAACGTATCGCCGTCCTTGACCAGTGTCTTCTCACGCTCGAGATACCGGATATCCTCGTCGTTCAGATACACGTTGACGAAGTTGCGCAGCCGCCCGTCGTCTGCGTAGAGGTGCTTGCGCAGCCCCGCATAGCGGGTCGTCAGGTCGGCGAGCAACTCACCGACGGTGGCACCGCTCACCTCCACTGACTCCTGCGAGTCGGTGAACGGGCGCAGCGGCGTAGGAATGTGAATGGTGTTGGGCATGGTCAGTTGGTCAGCTCTTCCTCATCGAAAGCCGAGCGGTCCTCGCGCAGGCGCCACGACGTCATGGCCTCCGGGGTGCCTTCGCGAACCGACACGATAACGTACGAAAAGAACGGCCACGCGTGGTCGAGGTCGTACTGCGACGGTCGCGCCGGGTGGTCCGGGTGTGAGTGATAGAAGCCCAACAGGTCGGCGCCGAGCGTCGTCGCCCTGGTCTCGGCGTCTTTGTAGTCCCCCGGCCGGACCAGGAAGCGGCGGCGCGGCCCTTCCTCGGTGGTGTTCGGCATCGGGTACGCCTCCTGCACCACGCGGCCCCGGCCGATCAGCACGCCGCAGCACTCGTGCGGATAGGTCTCCGTGCCGTGCCGTCGGATCGCTTCGTCCACCCCGTCGCCCAGCAACAGCGCCATCACACACTCTCCCGGCCGGTCGCGTCGGGCGCCTCATCCCAGAACCGCTCCGAGAGGTACTTGTCGCCGCCGTCGCAGAAGACCACCACCAGCACCGCGTCCTTGCTCCGGCGTGCGACCTGGAACGCGCCCGCCAGGTTCGCGCCACTCGAGATGCCGACTAGCAGGCCTTCCTGCCGCGCGAGCCGCCGCGTCAGCTCGAACGCCTCCTCGGTGGTCACGCCCAGATCCTCGTCGGCCACCGACGGGTCATAAATGCCGGGCACGATGGCCGTCGCCATGTGCTTGAGGCCCTCCAGCCCGTGCAGCGGCGAGTCGGGCTGCACCGACACCAGGCGGATTGATTGGCTGAATTCGCGCAGCCGTCGTCCCACTCCAACGAAGGTGCCGCTGGTGCCAAGCCCGGCCACGAAGTGCGTCACGCGCCCGCCGGTCTGCTCGATGATCTCCGGCCCTGTCGTGTCGTAGTGCGCTTGCCAGTTGCCCGGGTTGTTGTACTGATCCGGGTAGAAGTACGTGTCGGGATCGGCCGCGTGCATGGCGCGGGCCTTGACGATCGCCCCGTCCGAGCCTTCCATCGGATCGGTGTAGACGATCTCGGCGCCGTACGCCTTGAGGATCTTCTTACGCTCGGGCGTCACATTCGACGGCATGCACAGCCGTACACGGTAGCCCTTCGCGGCGCCGATCATCGCGTAGGCAATGCCGGTGTTGCCCGAGGTGGCGTCCAGGATGATGCGATCCCGGGTGAGCGCACCGGAGCGTTCGCCATCGGCGATCATCCGGGCCGCGGGCCGATCCTTGACCGAGCCGCCGGGGTTCCGCCATTCGGCCTTAGCGTACAGCTCGACGTTGCTCAGCCCGGACTCGAAGCTCCGCAGCCGGATGAGTGGCGTGTTCCCGATGAGATCGAGCAAGGACCCCGGGGCTCCTGCTCTTGTAGTTGCGGTCGACACCCTCTGCGACAATTACAGTCCGATATCAATTTTACCGTTGAGACGCGGTCAACGCGCCCGCGGAGCCCTTGCCCTGCCTACGGCTGCTCGAACACCTCGATCGGGCCGAGATCGAATGCTGCCAGCCCCTCCTCGATCGCAGCACGGTCTCCCACGGCTATCACCACCATGTCCCCGGGCGCCAGGTACCTCTCCACTACGTCGACCACCGCCCCGGCGTCGACCGCGCGGATTCGGGCGGCGTAGTTGCGGTAGTAGTCAAGCCCCAGGTTGTTGACCCAGACGGTGGCGTAGCGACCGGCGACACCCGCGCTAGTCTCGAAGTTTCCGGGCAGCGAAAGCACCAGCGTGTCAACGGCGCGCTGCAGCTCGTCGCCCTCGATCGGACGGGTCGCAACCTCGCGCAGCTCGCTGAAGATCTCCTCAACGGCCGGCGTCGTTACGTCGGTGCGAACCGCAGTAGAGACGTAGAACGGCCCCGGGCCCTTCCGAAACGCAAAGACCGACCTGGCCCCGTAGGTGTACCCGTTCTCCTCACGCAGGTTCAGGTTGATTCGGCTCGCGAAGCTGCCCCCAAGCGCCAAGTTGGCCACCGCGATCGCCTCAAAGTCCTCAGTCGAGCGTGGCGGCCCGACGCGGCCTACCATCAGCGTCGTCTGCGCGGCGCCGGGCATGTCGGCGATTACCACGCGGGCGTCGGTGGTCTCCGGATCGCCGAGCACTGGCGGGACCGGTGCATCCCCGGCCCACGCGCCAAAGGCTTCCTCGGCCAGCGGTCGCAGCTCATCGAGCGAGATGTCGCCAGCCACCACGAGCGCGGCGTTGCCGGGCACGAAGTTCCGCTCCCAGAATGCCACCAAGTCGTCACGGGTGATCGCCGCGATCGAGGCCTCGGTCCCGGTCTCGGTGAACCCGTACGGATGGCTCGTTCCGTACAAGGACGCAGCCAATGCCTTGCCAGCGACCGAACCGGGATTGTCACGCTGCTGCACCAACTGCGCCAGACGGCTGGCCCGCTGGCGCTCCAACTCTTGCTCCGGAAACGCGGGGCGTAACGTGATGTCAGCCAGCACGTCCAGCAACGCGCCGAACTGCTGTGCGAGCGAACGACCCGAGATCGTCGTCCCGTCCATGTTGGTGGCAGTGCCCAGCGTGGCCCCGAGCCCGGCCACCTCGTCAGCGATCTCGAGCGCCGTGCGCGACGAGGTGCCCTCGTCGAGCATACCGCCCAGCAGGTTCGCAAGCCCCGGTCGGTCAAGCGGGTTGGCATCGCTGCCGGTCGCAACCACGAGCTGCGCCGAGACGATCGGCACGCTGCGGTCCTCGGCCACGATAAGGGTCAGCCCGTTGAGCAGCTGCGCCACCTCCGGCGTCGGCAGGCTGAAGGCCAGCACCGGGCCGCCCTCGGGAATCCCGTCGCGCCACGGCGCGGGATCGTTGACCCCCTCGGGTAGGATTTCGAGCTGCGAGGCCGTGATCGGTGGCACGGGCGGATCGTCGAACGGCTCCGGCTCGCCCGGCACGGCATGCACGACGGCGCGCATCGAGGGCTGCAAGCGCTGGCGCGTGAACGCCAGCACACCGTTGGGCGTGACCTCACGGTATCTGACGATATCGCGGCTCAGGTAGCCCGGGTCGCCCAAGTGGTGGTTGTACATGTTCAGGCGATCGGCCACGCCACCGAAGCCCCCCAGCGTCTCGAGCCGACGGACGAGGCCGGTCTCGATGGTGTTCACCGCGCGCTCGACCTCCTGCGGCGTCGGCGGTGTCTGCAGGAACAGATCGAGCACCGAGTCGACGGCCGCTTCGAGCTCGTCGGCCGATACGCCCGGCCGCGCGGTGGCGATCAACTGGAACATCGACCCAAGTGTGAGCGACTCCTGGAAGACCGTCACGTCCTGTGCAATCTGCTGGTCGTAGACCAGCGCCTTGTAGAGCCGGCTCGACCGGCCGCCGCCGAGAATCTCGGCGGCGACCTCGGCTTCGGCGTCGCCAAGCTCGAAGATCGGCGCAGTCAGCCAGCCCATGTAGACGCGCGGCAGCTCCGCGCGAACGGGCACGACGCGGCGGCGCTCAACGGTGATGGGCGGCGTCCCGATCTCAACGGTTGGCACCTCGGGTCCCCGGCGCAGTGTGCCGAAGTACTGCTCCACGAGCGCCTTAGTCTCGTCGACATCGATGTCGCCGACGATGGCGAGGCTGGCGTTACTGGGCGCGTAGTACTGGCGGAAGAAGTCCTGGACATCCTCGAGGCGGGCAGCCTGGATGTCCCGGTGCGATCCGATCACGGCGCCATAGTAGGGGTGCCCATCGGGCAGCAGCGTCTGGACCAGCGCCTCGCCGGCCATCCCGTAAGGCGTGTTCTCCAGGCGCTGGCGGCGCTCGTTGCGGACCACGTCCTGCTGGTTCGACAGCGCCGGCTGGTCCACGACCTCAAGGAGGTAGCCCATGCGGTCGGACTCAAGCCACAGCGCAAGCTCGAGCTGGTTACTGGGGACGGTCTCGAAGTAGTTCGTGCGGTCGTAGTCGGTAGTGCCATTGATCCCTGTCGCGCCCACACTCTGCAGCAGCGGGAAGTGCGCGTCGGGCGGCACATGCGCGCTGCCCTGGAACATCATGTGCTCGAAGAGGTGCGCAAAGCCCGTCCGGCCCTCGGTCTCGTTGGCCGGTCCGACGTGATACCAGAGGTTCACTGCCACAAGCGGCAGGCTGTCGTCCACGCTGAGGATGACGTCCAGGCCGTTGTCCAGCGTGTACTTCTCAAATGCGATGGTCGGCAAGTTCTCCGGCGCGGGCCCCTGCGCGGCCGGGACGGTCCCGGTGGCGACGGCACACAGCAGGGTCAGCACGGCACGGGCGAGGGTACGGAGCGTCATGGGTCTTCAATCCTTTCCGGGCACGTTGCCGAGGCTGGCCCACAGGTACCAGCAGGCCACCGACCGGTATGGGCGCCAGCGATCACCGATCGCGGTCATCCCTGCCGACGTCGTCGTCCGCAGCTTGTAGGCGCGACCGATCGCCTTGACGATCCCGAGGTCGCCGACTGGTAGCACGTCCGGCCGGTGCAGGTGAAACATCAGGAACATCTCGGCGGTCCAGCGGCCGATGCCCTTCACCGCCGTCAACTCGGCGATTACCTCGTCGTCGCCGAGCGCGTCGAGATCCGCGAGTCGCAACGACCCGTCGCCCACCCGGCGGCAGAGGTCGCGAAGGTAGCTGAGCTTCTGCCCGCTCAGCCCTGCCGCGCGCAGCCGCCGGTCCTGGAGCGCCGTAATCGCCGACGGCGAGATTCCACCGGGCTCACACAGCGCCTCCACGCGCCAAGAAATCGTCGCCGCGGCCTTCGTCGATAACTGCTGCGAGACGATCGCCCGGACCAGCGCACGGAATGGGTCGGTATGCTGCGCGTCGGCCAAGCCGCATGGCCCGTACCGACGCATGAGGTCGCGCAGCACGGGGTCGCGGCGCGCCAGCACGCGCCGTGCGCGGTCATAGTCCACGTGGGAGCTTACCTGAGGACCGCCGTCAGCGTCACCTGCATGCGCACCTTGATGGGGCCTGCGGCAATCGCTAGCACATCGGCCGGCATCCCCTCGCGCTGGGCAAACCGCCAGCACAGGCCCACCCCGTGGGACGCCCCTGCTCGTCGATACGGAGCACACACACGACGGTCAGCCCGGCTCCGGCCGCGACAGCCCGTGCTGAGCCTCGTGCAGGCTCGACGCCAGCGCCTCGGCGATCACGCGACTTGCGCCCAGTCGGGAGCCGCTCCGACCACACTCTCACCAGTGGTGACCACCACCGGCTCGACGGACGCGGGCGTCTGCGCCCACGCCGCCAGCAGAGTACGCGCGGCGACGGCACTGCGCATTCTGGACATGGTGACCCTTTTTCTCCTCTCCCTTCGATTCAGCCCCGGGCTGGTTCGGACCGTACAATGAGCAGTCGATCATGCAAACGGGCGATGTTCGAAAGCACGTGCAGCAGGTGCAGCGCCTAGTCCGCCTGCCGGCCGACGAGCGGCGTGCGCGCAAGGCCGCCGCCGAGGAGGCATGGGCCACGCTCCTGCGACGGGTCGCCACGCCGCTGGCGCGGCAGGTGGCCGACGCGCTGCGCGCCGAAAGCATCGCCGTCACCCTGTACACGCCGAAGAGCGGCCTGCGGCTCGCGCTCGACCACCACCCCGAGGACTACGTGGAGCTCGGCCTCGACACCTCTGGCCGCACCGCCCGCGTCGTGGGGCGCACCAGCCTCTCGCGCGCGTCGCAGGTGTTCTTCGACGAGCACCCAGTCAAGCCGGGCGCCACGCCTGACGAGGTGACCGAGGACGACCTGCTGGCGTTCTTCCTTGAGGCGCTCGAGCCATGGTTCGGAAGCGCCCCCCGCGAGGACTGAAGCCCCCGCGACGGGGCTTGCGCGCCCCGCCCGGCCGCCCGTCAGGGAACGACGCGCAGCACCCCCCGCATCATGAGCGCGTGGGGACGGCAGACGTACTCGTAGTCGCCGGGCTCGGACGGCGCCGTGAATGTGACGGTACCCTGCTCGTCGAAGTCGAGCAGCGGAATCCCCACGCCGAGGGCAGGCACCACGAAGTCGTGCCGCATACCGCGCTCGGCGTTCCGGACCACAACGGCCACCGTCTCACCCGCGCGCACCTCGATGATAGGGTTCGTGTGCGTGGGGTCGGCCGCCGCATGGAACGCCATGTCGTCAGCCACCAACGCGATCTCACGCACCGAGGGCGCCGAGAACACGGGCAGCAACGCGCCGATGGCCAGCACTGCCGCGAGCGCGCCGACAGCCCGGCTCGAAACCTGGCGTCCGTAGATCCTCATTTCATCCCACCAACATGCCGGTGCCGTACATCACCGCGAACCCGGCCAGCAGCCCTGCCATCGACGGCCCCTGCGACAGCCACCGCACCGCCGGGCCGTCTCCAGCCACCTGCCGGATGATCTGCCCCACCACCTGCGCGATCGCCCCGACACCGAGCCCGAGGAACAGGACCGCCCACACCGGCGAGTAGACGAAGCCACCCAGCCACGCCCCGCCGATGGTCGGCACCCCGCCGACCAGTCCCAGCCGCGCGAGCGCACCGATCGGCGCGCGCCCGCCGCCGCGTGCCAGCGGCGCGACGATGGCCAACCCCTCCGTGGTGTTGTGCAACGTGAAGCCGACGATCAGCAGCGTGCCGAGCGCCGCCTCGCCCAGCGAGAACGCGGCCCCGATGGCCAGTCCCTCGCCGAAGTTGTGCAGGCCGATGCCCAACGCGATGCACAGCGCGAGCCCCCAGCCCGGATTGCCGCCTGCCGCGTCGCGGTGCGTGCGCAGCACGCCGCCGGCCCACTCGAGGCCGAGATACGCGACCACCGCAGCCAGCACGAACAGCACCAGCCCCTGGTACGACTCGGCCAGCGCGGAGGCTGCCTCAAGGCCATCGCCAGCCCCGTCGACGAACAGGAACGCCAGCAGCCCCACGGTCAGTGCCAGCAGGAAGGCCGTCCCCTGCTCGGACAACCGGGCGAGAAACGGAAACCACAGCAACCCGATGGCCACCGGCAGCACGCCCACGTAGAGGCCAATCAGCGTGAACACCGCGAAGTACCGCGCGCTCGGCGCAGGCGTTTCCACCGCCACGCCCACCTCATACTCAAAGGTGGCGCCGGTCGAAGTGAGCACCTTCACCAAGTGCAGCTCTCCATCTACCCACGGGTACGGAATGCGCAGTGTGGTCCGATCGAGGTGTCCGAGCGCCGGGCTGTCCTCGACCGTGAAATTCCAGAACGCCTCGTCCACCTGCACCTGTGCGATGGTCAACTCATCGGGCCCGTCGTTGAGAACGGTCGCGACAATAGCGTTCGGCTCGAGCACCACGCGTTGGAACGTCAGCACCTCGACCGGCGGGTAGTCGCCGCGCACAGCGTCAGCCGGCCCCCACCACACCAGCACGGCCAGCAAGGCGCCAAGCGGCACCAGCGGCACAAGCGCCCGCACCCAGCCGTGGCCCTCAGGCACCGACGGCCTCCTCGGCGCGGAACAGGCCCATCCACCCCAGCTCGGCAAACTCGCTCTGGTGCGCGTGGAACATGTAGTCGCCCGGATAGCGGAAGGTGACGTCGAGGATCGCCCGCTCACCTTGGCAGAGCATCACCGTGTCGGTGTGCTCGGTCGTTGTCAGCGACGTGCCCGTGCGGTAGACGTCGAAGAACACTGCGTGCAGGTGGAAGCTATTGATCGGGTCCGACTCGGTAGCGTTGATCAGGTAGATGCGCACGGGCCGACCGACGGTCACGCGCACGGGCTCGTGCATGTGCGCGTTAGCCACGCTGTTGACCGCGTAGACCTCGTTCTCGCCGTCGAAGTTGGTGTCGAAGCCGTTCATCACCATCACCAGTTCGTCGGCCTCTGGGCGTCCGCCGCTCGAGAGGTGCGGATCCACGATGTACGCGCCGTAGAGGCCCTTGTGGAGATGCCGCTTCAGCGGCACGGTGTGACAGTGATAGAGGTGCAGGCCGAACGGCTCGGCATCAAACTCGTAGACGAACGTCTCGCCAGGGGCCACGTCCTGCCCTGGGAGCGACCCATCCATCGCGGGCGGGTGCCAGCCGTGGAAGTGGATCGTGTGCGGATGCGTCCCCTGGTTCTGGAAGGTCACGCGGATACGATCGCCCACGGTCGCACGGATCGTGGGCCCAGGCACCTGACCGTTGTAGGTCCACGCCGGAAAGAAGATGCCGGGTGCGATCTCGATCTCGCGGTCAGCCGCGAAGAACTCGTACTCGCGCAGCAACGAACCATCGGGGCGCACGGACTCGCGGTAGAAGCGACTGCGCTCGTCAGCTGGCAGGTCGGAGAAGTTCCACGCGCGGAGGAACGCCGTGGGGTCGAAGTCCTCAGTCGACACCCGTCCGATCGGCCCCATCGCGTGCACCTCGGCCATGCCCGGCATGGCCACCGTCTCGGTAGGCATCTGCCCGAACAGGCGCGCTCCGGCGTTCAACCCGCCTACCAGCGAGCCGAACCCAGCCGCCCGCAGCCACGTGCGTCGGTCAATCGACATTTTTGACTCTTCAAAACTAGGTGTTGACCATGCCAAAGTCAAGGTCTTGGGGCCACAAACTTCAGCTACACTAGCGTCCCATGGCGACGTCGAGCACCGTCGAGAACTATCTGAAGGCCATCTACCAGGGGGGTACGACCCTCCCCGAGCAGCGTCTGCTACCCATGGGCCAACTGGCGTCGGCGCTCGCCGTAGCCCCGGGCACGGCCACAGCCATGGTCAAGACATTGGCCGAGTCGGGACTAGTCGAGTACGAGCCCTACTCCGGCGTGGCGCTCACCCCCGCCGGTCACAAGCTGGCCGCGCTCGTGGTCCGGCGGCACCGCCTGATCGAACTCTTCCTGGTCGAGGTGATGGGTTACCGCTGGGACGAGGTGCACGACGAGGCCGAGCAGCTCGAGCACGCGGTCTCGGACCGCCTGGTCGACCGGATGGACGAAATGCTCGGGCGACCGGAAGCCGACCCCCACGGCGATCCCATCCCCGGGCCCGACGGCATGTTCAAGCCGCGCGACTCGCAGACCCTGCTCACCTGCCCCCTGCACACGCCCGTCACGGTGACCCGCGTGATCGATCAGAACCGCGATTTCCTGCGGTTCGTCGAGCAGCACGCCCTCATGCCAGGCACCGCGATCGAGATCGAGGCACGCGACGCAGCCGGCGACAGCGTGCGCGTAAAGACCCCCGGCGCCCACGTAATCACTATCGGAACTCGCGCAGCCTCGAAACTGCTGGTGCGGTGGCACACCTGATGCCATCTGGGCACTTCCCGCCGGGGCCCCGCCGCTCGGTGGTACGACGGTGCAGTGGCACACCCCGAGTCGTCCTCGATCCTCGGAGCGGCTTGACGCCGCTCCTTGAATTCATTGCGCTGGACGGTTACGGCGCGGACTCTGCCAAGGTTTCGAGGGCCTGGACAAGCTCGCCCGTACTGCCCGCGACACCGATTCCGTCCCCGACCTTGCCGTCCTCGAACGCGCTGAACCCGAAGCCGTACGAGACGATGCAGCATCGCGTGCCGGCACGCCGGGCCGTCTCGACGTCGCTCGGCGAATCGCCCACCAGCACGGTCGTGGCCGGCGCTGCGTGGTGCGTCTCGATCAGGTACTGCAGGCCCTCTGGATCCGGCTTACGCGCGAACGGCCCGTCGCCTCCCACGATCTCGACGAAATGGTGGCGCAGGCCGAGGACCTCGAGGATCCACTCGGCGGGCTTGCGGGGCTTGTTGGTGAGCACCGCGCGCGCGTGCCCCGACAGCTGGGCCAGCACGTGCGGCACGCCCGGATACGGCTTGGTCGTCTTCACCAGGCGCGTGTCGTAGATCTCGAGGAAACGGGAGAGCCCATCTTCATCCGCCTCCAGTCCCGAAGCGGCGAACGTGCGCCGCACGAGCTGCACAGCGCCGTCACCGATCATTTGCGTCACCGTCTCCAGATCCAAGGGCGCGCCGCCACGCTCGGCGAGCAGCTGGTTGGCCGACTCGGCCAAGTCACGCCGCGAGTCGATCAGTGTGCCATCGAGGTCGAAGACGATCAGCACGGACCGGCTCAGCCCGAGAACGTGGCCCGCGACGTGGGCGTTTCCCAGACGGTCACGCGCACGACGTGCAGGCCCTCACCCCGCGCGGTTTCGTAGATTAGGCTGGCGATCCGCTCCACGGTCGGGTTGCTGTCAAGGACGTAGACAGGCTCGCCGAGTCCGCGCAGCGGTTCGACGAGTGGATCGTCGTGGCGCAGGATCATCTTATGGTCGAGCTCGCGGTCGATCCAACCCTTGACCACGCGCTTGATGTCACTGAAGTCCACGACCATGTTCCGCCGATCGAGCGCGTCGGTACGCACTTCGATCTCAACCACGGCGTTGTGCCCGTGCGGGTGTTTGCAGATGCCATCGTAGTCGAGCAGTCGATGACCGTAGCAGAAATCGATGCGCTTGGTGACCGAGTACATGGGGAGTTGCCGATAATCTTAGCAGCCGGGGAGTGATGACACGGGACGCGCAGACGGCGGTGCTGGCATCGTCCGGGCTCGACAGCGTGGTGCTGCTGGCGGCCGAGGCCCGGACAGCCCGGGTGCACCCGATCTATGTCCGCGCCAGCTTCGCCTGGGAACCGGCCGAGATCGTGACGCTCGAGCGCGTGCTCGCGAGGGCACCGCTGGCCGGCCGGACCGAGGCACCGGCCATCCTGTCGGCGCCAGCCAACGACCTATATCCGGCGGAGCACTGGGCGCGTACGGGACACGCGCCCGCATTCGATACACCTGACGAGGACGTGTATCTCCCCGGGCGCAACATCATGCTGATCGCCAAGGCGGCGGTGCTGTGCGCGAACCGCGGGATCGGCCGCCTCGCGCTCGGGCCACTCGCCGGGAACCCCTTTCCGGACGCCACGCCGGAGTTCTTCACCGCCATGGGGCGTGCCGTATCGCTCGGGCTGGCGCACGAGATCGCCCTAGTCACCCCGCTGGCCGGCATGCGGAAGGCAGAGGCCATCCGGCTGGGCCTCGAGCTGGGCGTGCCGCTGGAGGCAACGCTGTCGTGCATGAGCCCCGAGTCGGGCAGCCATTGCGGGCGGTGCAGCAAGTGCCGCGAGCGGCGTGACGCATTCGTCGGGGCGGGCGTCGAGGACCCCACGGTATACGCGCAGCCACCACTGCGCTAGTCCAGCCCTTCCCAGTCGACGTGGATGTGCAACTTCCGTCGCTTGAGCGGGAGCGCGGGCACCGTCCCGTCGCCATCGCTGCGGTCGAAGACCTCTTCGTGCACGCGGCGCAGCAGACGGCTGAGCGCCCGCTCGCCGGGGGCCGCCAGCACGATCACGCCGGGGCTGTGCGATACGGGGAACTGCCGGTCGTCGAGATAATCTCGGTCGAGGGTGATCAAGGTGCGCCCGAGCTGCCGCGCCATGTGGTAGTGCTTACCGTCGGGCGCGCGGCGGAGGTCGTCGTGCTCGACCACGAATAGCGCGTCCCAGCCGAGCCGGCGCCGCATATACGCCACCACACCCGAGGGCATGTTGGCGTCGATATACACCCGCGGCCGCCCGGCCAGCCGGTCGGCGTGAGAGCCCAGTTCCGAGGACAGCGTCCGCATGGCCCGGCCCGGGGGAACCCACCGCCTCCCCCCGCCAGTAGCTTAGCGTGTCCGCTGGTCAGACGCATGACGACATGGGACTCTAGACGACAGACAACAGCGACCCTACAGCATGTCAGACAACTGCCAAGAGTCTGTGCGGTCATGCCGATTCATTTTCCTGCCTGACGCACTAGCTCGCCCGGGCTGGCCGACTCGAGTCGGAGGTGCTGCTGCGCGTGCTCGATCTCAACGACTGCAAGGCGATCAACGACAGCCTACGGCCACTAGGTGGGCGACTACGCGCTGCGCGACATCGCCACTCGCGCTGCACAGCGCCAACCGCGCGTATGACATCTATCTACACGAGTCAGCGGCAGACGGTGCGCGCCGTGGGCGGCGACAAGCCAACGGCCGAGGTCACCGAGAAGCTGACGTGACGCCGCAGTCGCCGGCCGATCGCGCCTGATCAGTGCCGCCACACCGGGCTGTTACACTCGTCGGCTGTGTCCCGGCTCGCTCCCATTGCCGACGTCCAGGCAGCCACCCCCCGATCCCGTCTTTTGCGTCTTGATCTCGGCACGCCGCCGTTCACCTTCCGCGCGGGACAGGCCGTGCTGCTCGGCGCCCGCGGCGCGGCACAGCGCTGGCCCTTCTCAATCGCCAGCTCGCCCGAGCAGGCTGCCCTGACGGGCAGGGTCGAGATCCTGCTGGCGCTGACCGACGAGGGAACCTCGCCCAACTTGCCGTTGGCCGCGGGCGCCGAGCTCGACCTCGCGGGCCCGCTCGGCAATTTCACGCTGCTGGACGCCCCCGAGGGGCACCGGCTGCTATTTGTCGCGGGCGGCACGGGCATCGCGCCGCTACGCTCGATGATCGACCACGCTCTCCGTACGCTCCCCTCGCACCCGGTGTCGTTGCTCTACAGCGCACGGCAGCCCGACGAGTTCGCCTTCATCGGCGAACTGCAGGCGCATGCGGCAGGCGGGCGACTCGAGTTGCACCAGACGGTGACACGCGACGTGCCTGGCTCGTGGCAGGGGAAGACGGGACGCATCGACCAGTCACACTTTAGCGACGTGCTGCACGACCCGGCGGTAACGCAGAGCTTCATCTGCGGGCCGCCGACGATGGTGCGCGAGTCGCTTGACACGCTACAGCGGTTGGGCGTGCCGCTCTCACAGATTCATTTCGAGCAGTGGGACGTGCCTGTCACCTCAGCCCCGGCTACATGCCGGTGACATGGTACCCGGCATCCACCATCAGCACCTCGCCGGTTACGCCCTTGCCAGCATCACTCAGCAGGAACGCGGCGGCGTCAGCCACCTCGCCAGCCTCCACCGTACGGCGGAGGGGGGCACGGTTGCGGTAAATGTCGAGGATGGAGGAAAAGCCCGCGATCCCCGAGGCGGCCAGCGTCTTGAGCGGCCCAGCCGAGAGCGCATTCACACGGATGCCACGCGGGCCGAGGTCAGCGGCTAGGTAGCGAACCGACGCCTCGAGGGCCGCCTTGGCCACGCCCATCACGTTGTAGTTCTGGAACACGCGCTCGCTGCCGAGGTAGCTGAGCGTAAGCACGCTGCCCCCGCCCCGTGCATCCATCAGTGGCGCCGCACCGCGGGCGAGCGCGATCAGCGAGTAGGCGGATACGTCGAGCGCCACGCGGAATCCCTCGCGGCTGGTCATCGAGAACGGCGACGACAGGTCGTTGCGCTTGGCGAACGCAGCCCCGTGCACAACGAAGTCGAGGCCGCCGAACTCCTCGCCGATGCGCGCGAAGACCGCGTCGATCGCTTCGTCGGAGGTGACATCGCACGGCAGGAGCATCGGCGGCTGCGGCAACGTGGCGCCGAGAGCGCCGACGTTCTTTTCGAATCGCTCCTGGTAGGTGAGAGCGAGGCGTGCGCCTGCGGCTCGCTCGGCGATCGCCCATGCGATCGACCGCTTGTTCGCCACGCCGACGATGAGACCGTACTTGTGTGTGAGATCCATGACCCGTGGTGAGAGGAGGCGGCCAGCGATGCCTGAACTCGCGCCCTACCGACCGCGCTTGCGCTGCCGGTGACCGCGGTTGCGGCCGTCGCGCTGTCCTGACGGGGCCCGGTTACCATTGACATCGCCGCGCGGCTGGCGGTTGCCGTTCGCCTCGTGGCCGAACCGCACGCCCTGCCCGCTACCGCCCTGCGGCCCCCGGCGACGCCCGCGCCCGCGGCGCTGGCCGCCAGGGCTGTGCCGGTCGCGCCCGCCACCCGCGCCGGGCTGACGCACCGTGAACTCGGGCTCCTTCCACTCGGAGGGCGACGGGCGCCCTTCGGGCCGCGGCAGCGTTGCCCGGATCAACCGGCGATGAACCGGCCCCTCGTCGTCGGCGGGCGGAGACGGCGGGGCGGCCTCGAGTTCCGCTGGAGGGTCGTCCGCCGCCACGACCGGCTTCGGGGCAGGCACGGCGGCCGCGGCTAGGTCCTTCTTCTTCCTAGGGGTTGGCGCCTTCGCGTGGCGGTACTCGTGGTCGGCACTACAGGTCGTGCAGCGGGTCTGCCGCACTTCCTCGTCGATCATGGCGACGATGGCATGATTCGTGACGCGCCGTTCGCGAGGACAGTAGTCGTCGAGAATATCACCGAGCCGAAGCCGGCGTTGCTGCATGAACTCCCCCGAAGCCGTTCCGTAAACGTGCTTCCTCAGGGCCCGATCAGGACGTTGTCGGGCCCTCTCTGGTGGGATGGCCGCCCGTAACTAATGCTGCGTGCAGGTGCCCAGAAGTGTAACAAACGGGGTCTCGGCTGGGCAATCCAAACCGGCGGCGGGTCTGGCACCGCGCCTCAGGCATGCGCCTGCCCGACGCCGTCGAGCCACGCGCGGCACTCGCCGAGCGCCGCAGCCACGGCCGACGGGCTGGTCGACTGCGGTGTGCACTTGGCGCTAACCGAGGCAAAAGCAGTGGCGGCCGCTGGCGCGTCGTCGCCGAACATATCGCTCTCCTGGCGCCACTCCTCGAGCGTCAGGTGAGTGAAGTCGCGCCCCTCGGCGAGCAGCCGCCGCACCATGGCCCCGACCACCTCATGCGCCCGCCGGAACGGCATGCCCCGCGCCACCAAGTAGTCGGCCACGTCGGTGGCGAGCAGCAGTCCCGACGCGGCACGCCCCGCGCGCTCGGCGTCGAGCGAGAGCCGCGCCACGACGGCTCGCGTGGCAACTAGCGACAGCGTGAGCGTCTGCTCAACATCGAATACGGCCTCCTTGTCCTCCTGGAGATCCTTGTTGTACCCGCTCGGCAGTCCCTTCATCGTGGCCAGCCACCCGGTCAGCCGGCCGATCGCCCGCCCGGTCTTGCCGCGCACCAGCTCCAGCGGGTCGGGGTTCTTCTTCTGCGGCATCATGCTGCTGCCGGTCGACGAGGCGTCCGACAGCTCGAAGAAGGCGTGCTCCTCGCCCGCGAAGATGATCACGTCCTCGGCGATGCGGCTGAGATGGACCATGGTCAGCGACGCAGCGTGGAGGAAGGCCGCCACGAAGTCGCGATCTGACGACGCGTCGAGGCTGTTCGCTACCACGCGCGAGAACCCCAGCTCGCGTGCCAGCACCCCGGTGTCGACCGCGTAGCTGCTGCCGGCAATCGCACCCGAGCCGAGTGTGAGGGCGTCGGCCTCATCGGCCGCGGCCGCCAGCCGGGCGTGGTCGCGCCGGAGCGCCGCGGCGTGCGCGAGGAAGAAGTGCGCGACCAGGATCGGCTGCGCCTTGCGCAGGTGCGTGTAGGACGGCATCAGGCCGTCGCCAGCGGCCTCGGCCTGCGCAGCGCACGCGCCGACCAGCTCTGCGACGAGCGCCCGTAGCGCGGGGATCTGACGGCGCAGGTACAGCCGCAGGTCGAGCGACACCTGCTCGTTGCGCGAGCGACCGGTGTGCAGGCGGCGACCGGCGTCGCCAATCCGCTCGACGAGCTGCCGCTCCACGAAGCTGTGGACGTCCTCGTCGGGGCCAGCCACCCAGCCGGGGTTGCGGCGACCCTCGTCGAGGATGGCCTCAAGCCCACCGCGGATGGCGTCGGCATCGGCGTCCGACAGCACGCCGGCGCGCGCCAGCGCACCCGCCCACGCTAGGCTGCCCCGGATGTCGTCCTCGAACAGCAGCCGGTCGAACCCGAACGAGACCCCGAAATCGAAGGTATCGGAGTCGGGGGCAGAATCGAACCGCCCCGACCAAAGGGTGCTCATCGCTGTCCTTCTCCTGCCAGCGCCTCAAGACGCCGGACGAGCGCGCGGGCTCGCCGCGTGTCGGGTGTCATCACGAAGATCGTATTCTCGCCGGCCAGCGTTCCGACGATTTCAGGCAGGCCCGACCGGTCGAGCGCCTCGGCCAGCGGCGGTGCCTGCCCGGGCCCTGTGCGCAGCACCACGGTGTGCTGGGCTTGGGCCGCCCGGATCAGAAGCGCCGCCACCGCACGCTGCAGCTCGGTCGAGGGCGCACCGCCGTCCATCACCTCTCCACCGGGCGGATGGTACGCACCCGATGACCCGCCCTTGACCAGCCCCATCTCGCGGATGTCGCGTGACAGGGTGGCCTGGGTCACGTCGTGACCTGCCGCGACGAGCGCCCGCCGCAGCTGCTCCTGGCTGCGCACGGGCTCGCGGCCGATCACGTCGAGGATCGCCGCCTGACGTCGGACCTTCAGTGCCATGGCCACGGAGCATACACGAGAATTTGACTATTTATGTATGAATTTGTATAAATATACCTTGGTATCCGGCCAGTTTGCTGCAGAAATCCAATGTCGCACGAAGCCCCAGTCGTCGCCCCCCGGGCCGAAGCACGTGCCGCACAGGCGCGGGTCGCCGTCGCCGGGGCCACGGGCTACGCTGGCCAAGAGCTGGTGCGCCTGCTGGCGCGACACCCGGCCGTCCGACTCGAGGCGGCCATGTCGTCTGGGGCCGACAGCGAGCCACGGCCCATGCCCGCCCTGGCGCGCATCTGGGACGAGCCGGCCGAGCCGCTCGATATCGAGCGGCTCGCGGGTGTCGACATCGTCTTCCTCGCGTTGCCCGACACGGCGTCGGCCGAGCTGGCACCGGCGCTATTGGCACGCAGCGTCCGGGTGATTGACCTCTCCGGCGCATTCCGGCTCCGTGATGACGCCGAGCGGGCGCGCTGGTACCCGGCCGTCAGGTCACTGCCTGAGGGCACGGCCTACGGACTGACCGAGCGGCGGGCCGACGAGGTGCGGGGCGCGCGGCTTGTGTCCAACCCGGGCTGCTACCCGACCGCGGCGCTGCTGGCGCTCGAGCCGTTGCGCACGGCGGGGCTGATCGAGGACACGGTGGTGATCGACGCCAAGTCAGGCGTCTCAGGCGCGGGCAAGAGGCCAAGCGACCGGACGCACTTCTGCGAGGTGGACGACAGCCTGTCAGCGTACGGGGTCTTCGCGCATCGGCACGGCGCCGAGATCACGCAAGGCGCAAGCCTGAGTGTCACGTTCGTGCCGCACTTGATTCCCATCGTACGCGGGATCCTGGAATCGATTTACGTGCAGCTGCGTCCGAGCGTGACGGCTGCAACACTTGGCAACGTCTACACCGAGGCGTACAGCCGGTCGACCTTCGTGCGAATCACCGGCGACGCGCTGCCGGAAATCAAGCACGTCACGCACACCAACTTCTGCGACATCGGCTGGAAGGTGGACCCATCGGGTCACCGCGCGCTCGTCGTGTCGGTGATCGACAACCTAGTGAAGGGCGCCGCCGGCCAAGCCGTGCAGAACATGAACCTCTTGCTCGGACTCGACGAGCGCGCGGGCCTACTGTGACCACGCGGCGGCGGCCGGTCGTCCTGAAGCTCGGCGGCGAGCTGCTTGAACAGCCGGCCGATCTGCACCGGGTAGCACGGGGCGTCGCGGCCCTGGCGAAGCGGACGGCGCTGGTCGTGGTGCACGGCGGCGGGCGCGAGATCGACGCCGCGATGGCGGCGGCCGGCATCGCGCGGACACAGGTTGACGGCATCCGCGTGACCGACGCGCCGACGCTCGACGTGGTGGTCGACGTGCTCGCGGGACGCGTCAACACGCGGCTGGTCGCCGCGGTGCGCCGCGCTGGCGCGCGGCCCGTCGGGCTGACTGGCGCCGACTCGGACGTGGCCTCGGTACGCAAGGCCGCGCCGATGAAGACGGTGTCGGGACGGCGCGTGGATCTGGGGCTGGTCGGCGCACCGGTCGGCGCTGGGCGGCCGCAACTGCTGCTCCACCTGCTGGCGCGTGGGTACGTGCCCGTGGTTGCGTGTATCGGCGGTACCCGCAGCGGCCAAGTGCTGAACATAAACGCCGATACGTTGGCCTCGCACCTGGCGGCGACCCTAGGGGCGGTGCGACTGGTGATTGCGGGCGGCACGCCGGGAGTACTCGATGACGCGGGGGTCACGATCCCCACGCTGACCGCCCGTGCGGTGACACAGCTGGTGCGCGCGGGCACGGCCAGCCACGGGATGGTGGCCAAGCTGCAAGCCTGCCAACACGCGCTCCGGCAGGGTGTGGGTGACGTATTGATCATTAGCGGGCGAACGTTGCCGTTCGCGGCGTTGGCCGGCCCCTTGCCCAATGCGATCGACGGGACCCTGACACAGGTGGTGCGATGACCGGGACGCTCGAGGACATCCGGGCCCTCGAAGCGCGGCACGTGCTCGGCACGTACCGCCGCCTGCCGGTGGCCTTCGGGCGCGGCCGCGGGTCGTGCCTGTACGACGCCGACGGGCGCGAGTACCTCGATCTGGTCTCGGGAATCGGCGTGGCTTCGCTCGGGCACGCGCATCCGCGACTCACTGAGGCGATCGCCGACCAAGCCGGAACGCTTCTCCAGACCTCGAACCTCTACTACCACCCGCTGCAGGCGGCGGTGGCCGGGCGTCTGGCGGAGCTGTCGGGCCTGCAGCGGACATTCTTCTGCAACAGCGGCACCGAGGCCGTGGAAGCGTGCCTCAAGTTCGCCCGCCGCTACTGGCACACGAAGGAGGTCGCGGGCCGCCGGGGCTTCGTCGCCGTGACCGGCGGCTTTCATGGCCGGTCAATGGGCGCACTGTCGGTGACGCACGACCCCCACTACCGGGAGCCGTTCGTGCCGCTCGTCGAGCCGGTAACGTTCCTCGACCCCGGCCGGCCCGAGGCGGTCGCCGCAGCCATCGGCGACACCACCGCAGCCGTCATCTGCGAGCCCATCCAGGGCGAGGGGGGCGTACGCCCGCTGTCGGAGGCTTTCGCGCGGGCGCTGGCCGATGCCTGCCAGCGGACCGAGACGCTGCTGATTGCCGACGAGGTACAGACGGGCCTGGGACGAACTGGTGAAGGCTTCGGCTTCCAGCGGCTGGGGTGGCAACCGGACCTCGTGTCGGTCGGCAAAGCTCTGGGCGGCGGCGTGCCCGTGGGCGCGGCGCTGCTGGCCGAGCGGGTAGCCGAGACGATCTTCCCCGGTGACCATGGCAGCACGTACGGCGGGAACCTGCTGTCGTGCCGCGCCGCGCTGGTGTTCCTCGAGCAGCTCATGGACAGCGGCCTGATCGCACGCGTGAGGTCCGTCGGCGCGCACCTCGAGGTGCTGCTGCGCGCGCTGGGCGCACAATGCCCGGTCGTAGCCGAGGTGCGCGGCGCCGGCCTGATGTGGGGCCTAGAGCTGATCATCGACGCAGCGCCGGCGGTGATGGGCGCACTCGAGCGGGGTCTGCTGGTCAATCGGACCGACGCGCGCGTGGTGCGTCTGCTGCCGCCGCTCAACATCGAGCCGGCTGACCTCGACCGAGCCGTGGAGATCCTCGAGGACGTCCTGACCGGCATGAAGGCCTCGGCATGAGCGCCGTCGAGCCGGAGCAGGCGCCCGCGCTACCAGCCACCGCGCGGGGCGCGTGGAGGCCATCGCCGACCGACATTACGCTGCGTCAGTCCACGCGGGCCGACGCCCCGGCCATCCGGGGGCTGCTGGCGGGCCTGGGGCCCGACGCCCGGCTGCTGCCCCGCGAGACCGACGAGATTGCGACTCACGCGCAGTGGTTCGTGGTGGCTGAGCGTGGCGACGTGGTGATCGCCTGCGCCGGCCTCGCGTTGCTCGGTGACGGCGTCGCCGAGGTGCGCTCACTGGTGGTCGAGGCCAGGGCTCGGGGGCTCGGTGTGGGCGACCGCCTGCTGGCATCGCTGGTTGAGCGTGCCCGCGCCGCCGGGTACGACACGCTGTGTGCCTTCACGCACAAGCCCACGTGGTTCGTGCACCGGGGATTCGTGATCGTGCCGCACACCTGGGTACCCGGGAAGTTCGCCGTCGACTGCCGCAACTGCTCGCGCATTCAGGGATGCGACCAGATGGCCGTGGTGCGTCCCACCCTAGCGGCTCCCGCTGCGGGGGTGCCTGCGTGAGCGGCCAGACCGCGAGCCAGGGCGTGACGGTGACGCCGATCGACGGCGGCATCACCGCGCCCGTCGGGTTCCGATCCGGCGCAGTGCACTCCGGCATCAAGAGTGAGCCCGAGGCCCTAGACCTGCTAGTGCTGGCCACCGACGAGCCGGCCTCGGTGGCGGGCCTGTTCACCACCAACCTACTGACGGCTGCCCCCGTGCTGATCTCACGCCAGCACTTGGCCGCGGGGGGCGGCATGGCGCGGGCCATCGTCGTCAACAGCGGCTGCGCCAACGCGTGCACGGGCGACGAGGGCCTGGAGAACGCGCGCCGCATGGCGGCCGAGACCGCGCAGGCCCTCGGGTGCGCCGAGACTGAGGTACTGGTGGCCTCAACCGGCGTCATCGGCGTGGCGCTGGACATGGCCCGGGTGGTGCAGGGCATCCGCGCCGCGGCCGAGGCACTCGACCGTGGCCAGGGCCACGCGGCCGCGCGCGCCATTATGACCACGGATCGGTCGCCCAAGGAACGCTCGGTGCGCGTGGGTACGCCCGCCGGGACGTTCGCGATCGGCGGCATGGCAAAGGGCGCCGGCATGATCGAGCCGAACATGGCCACGATGCTGGGCTTCCTCGCTACTGACGCGGTCGTCTCGCCCGCGCTGCTGCGCCGTGCGCTGCGCGAGTCGGCCTTCGACACCTTCAACGCCATTACCGTGGACGGCGAGCGGTCGACAAACGACTCGGTGTTCCTGCTGGCTTCGGGCAGCAGCGGCGTGACCATAGACGAGGCATCGTACCCGGCGCTCGTCGATGGCCTGCGCGCGGTGTCGGGCGAACTGGCCCGCGAGATCGTCCGCGGCGGCGAGGGCGCGACGAAACTGATCGCGATCCGCGTGCGCAATGCGAAGAACGTCGACGACGCGCGGCGGATCGCCCGGACGATCGCCAACTCGCCACTGGTGAAGACCGCCGTGCACGGCGCCGACCCCAACTGGGGACGCATCGTCTCGGCCGCGGGCCGCGCCGGCGTGCCCCTCGACATCGGGCGGATTGACGTACGCCTCGGCGACGTGCTGCTCTACGAGCACGGGGAGCCGCACAACGACGCGTCGCCGGCCGCCGAAGCACACCTGACAGGCACGGAAATCGACATCGACGTGGACCTGAACACCGGCGGCAGGGCGTCAGCCACGATCTGGACCTGCGACCTGAGTGCGGAGTACGTGCGGATCAACGCCGAGTACCACACCTGACCGGAGGGCGATCCATGTCCATGGCCCCCGCACACCCGTCGAAGCACTTCTTGTCGCTACTCGACCTGCCCGCCGAAGGCCTCCACCGCCTGCTCGACGTCGCCGTCTCGCTCAAGGCCGACCGGCAGCTGAAGCGGCGCGCGCCCACCGCCGACGCACTGACCGGGAAGCATGTGGCAATGCTCTTCCAGAAGCCGTCGCTGCGGACGCGGTCAACCTTCGAGATCGCGATCCGCGAGTTAGGCGGCGACGCACTGTACCTGCCGACCGAGTTCGCCGACGGCGGCCGCGAGCCGATCGAGGACGTGGCACGCAACCTCGAGCGCTGGGTGCACGCACTGGTTGTGCGCACTTACGAGCAGGACCGTGCCGCGCGGTTCGCCACCGCGGCACCGTGCCTGCATGTGATCAACGCCCTCACCAACGAAGAGCACCCCTGTCAAGCGCTGGCCGACGCGATGACGATGCGCGAGCGGTGGGGGTCGTGTCGCGGACGAACGCTCGCGTACCTCGGCGACGGCAACAACGTGGCCGTCTCGCTGGCCCACGCCGCGGTGATGCTCGGCATGCGGCTGGTGCTGGCCTCGCCGCCCGGCTACGAACTGTCGAACGGCGTGGTGACCAGGGCGCTGGCCGCCGCGCGGGACGATGCGAGCATCCAACGTGTGAACGACCCGCACGCGGCGGTTGCTCGTGCCGACGCGGTGTACACCGACGTCTGGGCGTCGATGGGCCAAGAGGGCGAGGCCGAGGACCGCCGGCGGGTGTTCGAGCCCTACCGCGTCACGGCCGGGCTGATGGCCCAAGCGGCACCCGACGCGCTGTTCATGCACTGCCTGCCCGCGCACCGCGGCGAGGAGGTAACGGCCGAGGTACTCGAATCACCCGTCTCGGTGGTGTTCGATCAGGCCGAAAATCGCCTCCACACCCAGAAGGCGCTGCTGCTCCACCTACTCACGTAGACTTGGCAACGGTATGAATCGCCCCTAGGTCGCCACTACGATCGGGATGTCCGCCCGTCGGTCGGACCGTACTCGGAGCTGACACTCGTCGACCGCTAGGACAAGCTGGCCGGTCAAGACGGCGACCGGGCCGTGGTGCTCTTCAAGGGCACCACGCTCGACTACGGTACGCTGGGGGGCCAGAGCGATGCGTTTGTCGCCGCGCTGGCGGCGTTCAGCGTCGTGCCCGGCGACCGGGGTGTGCTTAGTGCTGCCCAACTGCCCGCAGTTCCTCGTGGCGCAGCTCGGCGTGTGGAAGGCAGGGGCAATCGTCGTCCCGCTTAACCCCACCTACACCGAGCGCGAGTTCAAGCTGGCGGTGCGCAACACGGGCACCGGCACCCGGCGGTGCTGAAGGCCAGCGTGCCACATCCCTCCAAGGGCGAGGCCGCCGAGCCGTGGGTGGTGCTGCAGACTGGCGCCAAAGCCGGCGAGAACGAACTGCGCGCCTACTGCTGCAAGCACCTGGCGCCGTACAAGGTCCGCATCCGGGAAACCTTGCCAAGGACAATGGTCGGCAAAGTGGGGCGTCGCGAGCTGGCTGCCGAGGCCCGTGCCGCCGGCAACTAGCCGCCCGGCACCGCCACCCTCACCCCTGCACCGTCGAGCGCCCTCCGCACCGCGGTGATTAGCGCGAGCGCGCCCGGCGTGTCGCCGTGCACGCACAGAGTGTGGACCTTGATCGCCAGGCGCGTGCCATCGTCGGCATCGATCCCGCTGGCGCGCACCATTTCCACCGCCCGGGCCGCGACAGTTGGAACGTCCTCGATCACCGCCCCGCGCGTCCCGCGCGGCACGAGCGAGCCATTAGGGCGATACGCACGGTCCGCAAAGGCCTCACACGCAACCTGCACTCCTGCGTCGGCGGCCGCCCGCGCCATCGCGGAGCCTGGAGGTGCGAACAGCAGCAGGCCCCGATCAACCGATGTGACGCCCCTGACCACCGCCTTCGCCAGGCCCCGATCGCGGGCCGCCATGTTGTATAGGGCGCCGTGTACCTTGACGTGCTGGACTAGTACGCCCGCACGCGCGGCCAGTTCGGCAAAGGCGCCAGAGCGGGCGGCGACCAAGTGTTCGACCTCCTCGGCCGACACGGCCAACTCGCGCCGTCCCCGTCCTTCCGGGTCGGGCAGACCGGGGTGTGCACCGACCGCCACGCCGTGGTGCTTCGCGAGGCCCAAGAGCGCGGACATGCTGGCAGCGTCGCCCGCGTGGAGCCCGCAGGCGATGTTGGCCGAGGTGATCAGGGAAAAGAGGGTGGGGGGGCCAAGATCAGCGGGAGCCGTACCAGCATCGCCGATGTCCGCGTTCAGGTCGACAGTCAGAGGCACTATCGCTCCCCGCCTAGCCGATGCCCTCAGGGTACTCGAGGGCCAACTTCAACTCGCGCGAGAGCGAGTCCACGGTCGTGCCGCTACCCTTCCACGCACCCTCGGTCTCGAAGCGCTGGTCGCCGATCCGCCGGCCCCACGGCGCGATCACCCGGCCGATGGCCCGGAAGTCGGCGCGGTCGGCGTGCATCTGGTCGAGGTGGCGCACTACGTCTGGTGCCACACGGATGAACGCGCGCAGCGCGCTGGCCTTGCGGATGCTGTATTTCCGACCTGCCCAGGCGGCACTGAACACCACCGACACCTGCTTGAAGTAATTCACGAAAAAGCGCTTCGCGTCGGTCTGGAAGTCAGCGACCTTGCGCGGCCCGCCGAGTGCCTCGCCGGCGAACAGCTTCTTAAGCTCCTGCGCCAATGGCGCCTGCGCAACCTTGCCCCTTCCCACGCCAAGCAGCTTGATCTCGTTGTGCAGCGGCGAGTCCTTGCGGTCGTTCAGCGCGCGCACCACGTCGTGCGCGGTGGCGAGCGCATCGTCGCGGTAGAGTTGGCGACCCGACAGGCTGACCAGATGCGACGGGTTCAGGCGGGTGTGCTTGGCGTTAATGGTGACGAACATCTGGACCACGTGGTCCTCGGGTAGCCGATCGAAGATGACCGCCGGCACGGTGAAGTCCTCGTTCCGGATGTTGTCGATGTCGGCGTGCAGCGCGAGCAGCCGGTGCTGCCCGTCAATGGCGCGCAGGATGCCCTCGCGCTCGGGGACCTTCAGCCGGCCGAGCGACGATCCAGCCGAGATTGGCTCGAAGGACAGCGCTTGGTCGCACGAAATGATCACCGCGCCAGGAATCGACGGCAGGTCGTGAGCGGTGCGGCACTGCTCGTAGTACTGGACGAGCTCGTCGATTTTGCGCCGGATGATCTGTCGCTGGTAGGCCCGCTTGCTCGACGCGATCCGGCGCTCGAGCAGGTTCCAGTTGACCTTGGAGGGCGCCTTCGTCCAGCCGCCGCGGACGCTGCCGCCGGACTCGCTGTAGCTCAGCACCTCGAACCGCACCAGTTTATCAATGTCTCCGGCGGTCAGCGATGCCTCGTAGAACTGCACACCGGACTGCTGCATTCGAATGGCGGCCACGTTGATCATAGGCGCCGGGATCTTCCCTGTTTTCCCCTGATTCTGCGACCGTTCGTGCTGGTCGACCGGCGAAGCCGCCCCGCCACGACCCCAAGGGTCGCTAGCGGACCCGCCTTCTGGAAAGCGCGAATTGTATCGGCCCGCCGGCCCTGATCTCAACCGGAAACTCTCCGGATTTGCCCCGATCCGCGCTGCGGAAGGCCCGCCGGCCATCAGCCCTCGACCCATCATGGTGTCAGTGCATTGAGCTTTGACTCGAGTGGTGGAGGCGGCGGGCGTCGTTCTATCGACATTCGGGAAGGCTGATCTGTACGCGCCGCGCGCCCGGCCCCGCACGCTCACCATCCTCGGCGACGATAGAGAGAACGGGTAGACAACGGGTCGATGTTCTGACGGGATGAGGGGCTGGAACCAACAAATGCGAGTTTGCTAGGAATTCACCGAATCCGGAACGGTCTATGACGCAGCCGGCCCGCTGGCCAGCCGCGCCTGTTACGCCTACCTGACGGTGACTGCCTCGATCAGATCGAAGTTCGCACCGTCGGCCGCGCCGCCGACGATCAGCACGCGGTCGCCGTCGGTCACCAGGCGATGCGCCACGCGCGGCGTCGTTTCGGCGACCTCGACCCACCCGTTGACAGCCTCGTCGAGGCGGTACAGCAGACCGTTGGCGGCGCTTACGTAGATGGTCCCGTCGAGAACGGTCGCCGCGGGAGAGAACCCATTGATCTCGGGCGTCGGCAGCGCCAACCCGTCGGACCACTTACCGTCGGCGAGGTCGTAGATCGAGACCGCCCGCGTGATCCTGCCCGAGGGCATCAGGCCGCCGAAGGTGTACATCTTTCCGTCATGCGCCGTGGCGATGAACGCCCGCCGGGTGAACGGCTGCGCCTCGGTGCGCCACTCAAGCACGTCGGCGTCCAGGTCCATCAGGTACAGCACCTCGGCCCAGGCAGCGTCCGAGGTCGGGCCGTTGAGATCCCAACCCCCGGCGACGATCAGCGTCTCGTCGAGCACGACCACGTCGTGCGACGAGAGCGGGCCGGGCAGCGGCGGCAGCTCCTCCCAGACGCCGGCCTCGGGGTCGAACCGCCCCACACTGTCGAGCGATCGCAGATCCTGGGGCTCGCCAGGGGCGTTGGCCGGCTGCATGCCGCCCACACGGTAGATCAGACCGTCGTGCGCGGCGAGGTTCATGCCCTGAACGGGCGGCCCCGACGGCAACTCCTCCCACGTGCCGTCGGCCAAGTTCAAGCGGTTGAAACGCCCCGACACAGCTTCGGTCGAGTACAGGTGCGTGCGGACGACGTGCCCGCCATAGACGTACAGCCAGCCGTCGGCGGCCACGACCCCGAGACTGGAGCTCTCCACCGGCAGGCGCGCCGCCAGCGGTTCGGCCTTCGGCAGCGCCGACACGGCACCCTCGGCCTGCGCGTTCTGAAACACGAGGGTCGCGTAGTGCCGCTCCTCCTCGTAGCGCACGCCGTCGCGCACGCCCGGAGCCTGCTCCCAGAACCGCGCCCACGCGCTGTAGAGCCCAGGCTGGGTGAACGTCGGGGTCAGGCCATCGGCGTCAGTCGTGACGATCTCTTCCTCGCCACCGGGCGGGATGACGGCCACCTCGGCATCGGCGAGCGGTTCGCCCCGGGCAAGGAGCATCAGTTGCACACTCCTTGGCCGGCCTACCGGAACAATCTCCACCGGCACGGCGTCGCGCAACCGAGTATTAGCGTCGAAGGGGTCGTTGGCAAGAATGGTCTTCGGGTAGTAGCGGAGGACGTTCGGTGGCGCCTCCTCTTCGGAGCCGCCCGTGGTGGTCATCACGCCAAGGTCGAGTACCCCGTGGACCACCGGACCGGTCGCCTCCTCGAAAGACACTAGGTAAGAGTAGGCGGAGCGACCCAGCACCAGCGGCACATCCTCGCCTTGGGCGGTGCGCATGAACAGCTTCACGCCATCGATGATGGCGACGTCCACTTCGGGATCGGGCGCCGGCGTCTCGGCCAGCACGACCTGCGCCCCGATGTTGCCCTTGACCGGGACGATGAAGACGAAGTGGGCCGCAGCCGGCGCGGCGGTCAGCAGCAGGAGCGAGAGCGAGCACGACAAGCGCTTCATGACGGTTCTCCTCGGCGGTAAGGTCTACCAGCCGTAGGACAGCGACACGATGCCGCTGATCCCCGGGCTCGTGTACCGGTCGATCGCGGGATCGTCCGCTTGGCGGCCTCGTACGTTCCACCACTCGTGGTAGGTGGTGTTGGTCAGGTTCAGCACGCCGGCACGCAGCGTGATGTCGTCCGCGATATCGAACCAGCCGGTGACGTCCAGGACTCCGTAGCCGTCAGGCGCAAAGCCGCCCTCAACCACATCCTCAGCGGCCTTTGCCCCCGCGAACCGCACGTTCACCTCGGTGCCGAACGGTGCCGCGACGGGAGCGTACAGCACGCCGATGGCGCCCTGGTTGGGCGCGATCGACTCGAGCGGCACGTCGGTGTCGCCCGATGTCTCCTGCCCGTCGATAGCGGCGAAGCTCGCATTGATCACGACCTCGTCGCCAATGAACGCCTGCGCGCGGAACTCGACGCCGGTAATCGAGACCTCGGAGAGATTCTGGTTCTGGAACTCAAGCAGCAATGTCCGCGGATTGAATCCCGCGTCCGTGAGCTCGATGAAGTTGTCAAAGCGGTTGGCGAAACCCGTCACGCCGAACGAGCCGCGCGGGAGTGTGGCCCGGAGGCCCACCTCGACGTTGTCGCTGGTCTCGGCCTCCAGCTCAGTGTTCGGCAGCGTCGTGTAGCCGCCGAGCAGGTTGGTGAACCCGGTGTTCACGGCGCTGTAGGGCGGGGACCGGAAGCCGCCAGCATACTGCGCGTGCACCGTCAGCGCGTCGGTCACGGCCGCCGAGGCCCCGATACGAGACGACACTACGCTGGCCTCGAAGTCTGACGCCGCCGGGTTCTGGTTGTCGATGTAGACGTGGTCGGTTTCGTCCGCGTCGAGCGAGAAGTTGTCGTAGCGGAGCCCCGGCACCACCGTCACCGGCCCGAGTTGCAGCTCGGCCTGGACGTAGGCGCCGGTTTCGGAGACTTCGCTCCTCGGGAAGTACTTCGAGGGGAACAAGAGCCTCGTCGGGATCGACGCACCGGTGGCGACGTTGATGTCGGTGCGGTCGCGCACCATATCGAAGGTGTCGCGCTTGTAGCTGCCGCCGAAGCTGAGCATCGCGCTCATATCGCCGCTGCCAATCAGCCGCTGGCCACGCACCGTGCCACCGATCGTCCCCTGCTCGTAGTCGAGGGTGCCGCGCCGGGTGCCCACCACGGGCGGGCCGAAGGCGACGGTGACACGCCGCTCGGTGACCAGCTGCGACGTGTCGTTGTTCGACATGTACAGGCTCCAGGACCACTGGCCCCAGCCGGACCGGTTGGCGAGGTCCTGGTCGACCGAGTACCGCTGGCGCCGCATGGTGTCAGTGGCGACCACGTCGGAGACGTTGGTCACTGTCGGCCCCAGCGCGATCATGCCCCACGACGAGAAGGCCTGGGTCTCGATCTCGGTGTCGGTGACCTCGACCGTGCCGCGCAGGATGTTGCCGTCGGCCACGCGGAAGGTGAGCTTGCCCAAGGCCTGCAGGCTCTGCCGATCCTGCAGGTTCGGGGCGGTGCGCGTCTGGTCGCGCGTTTCGATATCACCCTGGTTCCCGAGTTCGCTACCGCGGCCGACGCTGGCGAAGAGCGATCCCTGCACACGGCCGTTGCCGCCAGCCAGCACGCCGTTGCCGCCGGTCTCGCGCGACCGGCCGTCGAAGAGCGCCTTGCCCGCCACGTGGAAGGGCTGGCCGCTCAGGTAGTCGACTGGGTCCTTGGTGAACAACGACACCACACCGCCCAGCGCGTCGCTGCCATACAGCGACGAACTGGAGCTGCGCACAATCTCGGCCGAGTCGAGCGTGTCGAGATCCAGCGCGTACTGGTGGACATGGAATAGCCCGAAGTCGAACTGCTCGGACGTCTCCACGCCATCGACCTGCGTCAGGACACGGTTGCCGCCGATGCCGCGGATGTTGAACCCGTTCAGCCCGACACGCGTCACGTCACTCTCGATGTAAACACCCGGCTCGTATCTGACGAGATCGACCAAGTTCTCGGCGAGGCGCTGCGCGATCTCGGCCGAGCCGATGACCGACACGGTGCCGGGCGTCTCGTCCACAGCCCTCGGCGACAGTGTGGCGGTCACGCTCACACTGTCCTCGAAGCGCGGCGGACCCTCCTGCTCGTCGGCCTGCTGGTCGCTGTTCTGGGCAACGGCCGATCCCGCGGTCAATAGGGCAGCGAAGACAAGTGTCAGCCCGAGGAAGCGCCGTTCGGGCCGCCGGAGGGGCGAAGCAAAGACTCTCATGACGCTCAGTACTCCAGCCGTGCGTCATGCCGCGCGTCCATCGCGTAGAATGGCGGCGTCGGATGCGTCACGCGCACGGCGTGTGTGGTTCACCATGGACCTGTGTTCGACATGCCCGTCGGGTGTCAGCGCACCCGGCGGGCACCTACATGATTCTGAGACTCAGTCTCATTTAATTCTGCCAAGTATCCATTGCCGCTCCGTTCGCTGTCAAGGGCGTTGAAACAACGCTTCTTGATGTCGAGGAATCCCAGATCGTGCAGACTCTCGATCTACTCGCGCTTGACGGAGGGCTGGAAGGTGTAATCGAACTCCGCCAGCGTCTTGACGGGCGGTCGCCGCGACGCGCGCATCGCGGCCTGCAGGCGATGGTTTGTTGCGCAGGACGATCTGTGCGCTGAGCACCAGCTTGATCGCTTCGCCGGCCGTCGCCGCGCCGCTGTCCACCTTGGCCAGCACGCCGTCCACGGGGGCGGGCCAGCGTGAGGCTACGGCCCGCCGCAGCCTGTCTCGTTCGCCCGCAAGTATTCGAGGACGAACCTGTCGAGCATCTCCGGAATGCCCTCTAGAATGAACGATCCGTCGTCGTGGCTCCCCACATTGCCCACACGACCTGTTTCCCAAGTCGGGGTAAACACCATCGTTTCATTGAGAAGCGCCGTGACCCGTTCTAGCAGGCCGTCGTCGTTCCCGTTTGTCAGTTCACCTATGAGCCGAAAAACCGTGTGACCGTCAGCCGCGTGCTTGTAGAACTGCACCACCGTGCTAAAAGCAAGGCGACCGCACCACCTGCCAGACCCCAGCAAGCAGATCGTCAAGAAGCCACGGACCTAGATGGTCCGCTGGCTAGTTTGCTGGCTAATTCCCCTTCGATTCTTCAAGATGCAACTGGCTAACCAGCTCGAGCTGAGCGCCCGTGCCCTAGCCGCCATCATCGTGGCCGACCCATCGCCTTAGCACCCAATGGTGTTCCCGTAGCGTCCAGGCTTGTGCAGGTAAGACCATAAATGACTGATCTGGAATTGTTTATGATTCGTCGTCGTGGACGTTGAAGCTCGCACAAACGCTAACGGTCCTCGGCGGCGTACTCGCGATGCTGCGCTTGTGGGAGTGATGCGGGAGTTAGGCAGACCTTTGAACAGAGCCAGACCCGATGATGCGACAAGACAATCCGTAAGCAGTCCTGAGCTTGCAGTGGGGCTTAGGGATAGCGTGCCGTCGTTTGGCAGAGAAGCACCACCCAGACAAGATCCCCGGAGACAAGACTTCTGAATGGATCTTCAAGGAGATTCGGTCAGGCGAGACTCCGCCGTGTTCCAGGCACGGCCCACGTGCCATCCTCGGTGTACATCTCCGACAGCACGACGTCGATCAGGGTGTTGAGCGCCTCGATCTCCCCGGTCACGCTGGCACTGTGCACTAGATCGATAGCCGCACCGGGCGTCACCATCGCGTTCAGGACGTTTTCGTGCACCACGATGAAGGCACTCGGGGCGCCGAGTTGCCTGCGGAAATTGCCGCCGACCGGCCGCAGCCACCACCTCGTTGCCGCCGACGAGATCCCCATCGGCATTCGTGTTGACGACATACCGGATTGGCAGGCCGCCCGAGACACGTGCAATACCGGCCACGGTGACGTTGCCGGCCGCGCGCCACCAGTATGAAAACGTTGTCGCGCACGGGCACGACATCGATCGGGCCGGAAGCATCTTGAGCGTGCATTCGGCCGAGCCAGATCCACAAGGCCGGCAAGCGCGACGACGGCAAGCAGGTGCGTTATACGCGGATTCTGCCTGCGTGGCCAATGCGATGCAACGGTCTTGCGATAGGCCGCAGTGTTACGGCTCGCGCACATGGACCCACGCAGCGATCGTTATTGAAGCGGAACGGTGAAGAGGAGCACGCGCCGGCCGTTGACGTTAAGGATCTCGTCAGGCTGCCGGTCGCCCACCGGGAACTCGTGCGACACGACGCGCGTACCGGGCTGGAGCTCGGCGTTGAGCTTGGGCCACAGCTGTTCGTTGAGCGATGGCAGCAAGTACAGCGTGACCACGGTGGCCTCGCTGATGTCGGCGGTAAACAGGTCCTGGGTGCGGAACTCCACCCGGTCGGTAACCCCCGCCTCCTGCGCGTTCAGCTCGGCCTCGCGGATGCGGATCGGGTCGATCTCGATCCCCACCGCCCGCGCGCCGAAGTCCCGTGCCGCCGCGATGGGGATGCGCCCATCTCCCGACCCGAGGTCGTAGACCACGTCGGCGGCGGTGACGTTCACCGCCTCCAGCATCGCCTGGACGACGGAGGGCGGGGTTGGCACGAAGATCACGTCCGGGGAGCGTAAGAGAGCCTGATCCTGGGCGGCCGGCAGCGATGCAACAAGCCCTAGGGCCAGGACGGCGGCGAGCTTCAGCGTCTGCATGTCAGCCCAGCGCAGGCACGTGGCCCGACAGCAGGTCCCCGAGCGTCGCGGGCAAAAACTGCATGCCGATGTAGAAGGGACCAAAGGCGGCGAACCGGGCGCTGGCCTCATCGAACCGCATCTCGTAGATCAGCTTCTTGAACACCAACGGATCGTCGGCGAACAGATCGACGCCCCACTCCCAGTCGTCGAACCCGATCGAGCCCGAGATAATCTGCGTGATGCGGCCCGCGTAGTGACGGCCGATCATCCCGTGCTCGCGCATCATCGCGGCCCGGCGGTCGAAGCCTTCGGTGTACCAGTTCTCCGTTTCGCCCCGCTTCTTGTCCATCGGATAGAAGCAGACGTAGCGACGCGGCGGCACCTTGGTGAACAGGCGACCCATCACGCGCTGCCGCTGCGTCTCCATCGCGGCATCGAACGCCTTCGTGAACTCCTCACTGCCGGGTTCGAACGTCTCGCCGAGCTGGGCGTGAAGCTTCCCCGTCAAGTCGTAGAGCCCCAGCTCGATCACCGATACGTAGGAGGTGCTGATCTCCAGCATCTCGTGGAGGTCAGTGTGGGCGAGCGCCAGCTGCAGCTTCCCGAGATCGTCGAAGGTACGCCTGAGGCCGACGATCATCAGATCACCCTTGTGCCCGAGCAGCTGCACCCAAGCAGTGTGGCCATCCTCGGCCGGTACGGCAAGCGCCTGCACCGCCTCCGACGCGATCCGCCGACGCTCCCCGTCTGACAAGGCCCGCATGCGGCCCCAACGCACGCGGCACATCAAGTGCAGCAGGCTCCAGCCGTCGAGCGTCGCGGGCACGAGCGGATTGTGCATAGGCGCCTATGCTACTCCGCCTGCCGAGTGAGCATCGCCGCCGCGGGGCCCGCCGCGTGCCCGGACGCGCCTCCGACCACGCGTGCCAGGGCGTCCCGCCAGCCGGCCATGATGTCGTAGAAGGTCGGGATCACCAGCAGCGTGAGCAGCGTCGATGTGATCAGGCCACCGATCACCGTGATGCCGAGCGGCGCGCGGAAATCCGCACCCTCGCCGATGCCGAGCGACACCGGCACCATGCCCGCGATCAGCGCGAAGCTCGTCATGATGATCGGGCGCAGCCGGACGCGGCCCGCCTGGATGATGGCCTCGCGCCGCGACAGGCCACGTTCCTGCAAGACTTTGGCGAAGTCGATGAGGAGGATCGCGTTCTTCGCGACGATCCCCATCAGGAGCATCACGCCCATCATGCTCATGAGGTTGAGCGTGTTGCCAGTCAGCAGCAGAGCCAGTACCACGCCGATGAGTGAGAGGGGCAGCGAGAAGAGAATCGGCAGTGGATCGACGAACGACCCGAACTGCAGCACCAGCACGAAGTACATCAGGAGCAAAGCGATCCCCAGCGCCAGCGCCGTCTGCCCAAAGATTTCGGCCTGCTGCTCGGTCTCGCCCCCCTGCCGCAGCGTGTAACCTAACGGCAGTTCCACAGCCTCGTCGACCTGCGCCATGATGCTGCTGACGACCTCGGAGAGCGCAAGACCCTCGACGTTGGCCTCGATCGTCACCACGCGCTCGCTGTCGAGGTGATCGATCTGTGCCGGCCCGACCGAGGGTACCAAGCGCGCGACTTGGCCGAGGGGAATCGTCACGGGTCCGTCGGGCCCGCCGCCGAGCACGAGCGGCAGCGCCTCGAGGTCCTGCACGCGGGTGCGCGACTCTGGCCGCAAGCGGATGGTCACGTCGCGCGTCTCGCCCGACGGATCGATCCAGTCACCGACGTCGATGCCGGCAAAGGCCGGCCGTAGCGCCTGCGCCACCTGACCGACGGTGACGCCAAGCGCACCCGCCAAGCCGCGGTCCAGCTCGACGTTAAGCTCGGGCTTCTGGCCGCGGGTGGACAGTCCCACGTCCACCGCGCCGGGCACCTGCCGCATCTCTGCCGCGATCCGGTCGGCGAGGTTGGCCAGCACGTCAGCGTCCGGCCCCTGCAGCTGGAGCTGGATTGCCTTCTGGTCACCGTTGAATCCCGTCGCGATCGACGCAGTCACCCCATTGAGCTGGGTAAGCTCGCGGCGGATGTCGGCGACGATCTCCGACTGGTGTCGCTCGCGCTCGCTGCGTCGCGACAGCTTGACGTAGACTTGGCCCTCGTCCACGGCCCCACCCTGCCCGCCGACGGTGGTGAACGTGTAGAGCACCTCAGGGCGCTGTCGGGCGACCCGGCTGATCTCGACGGCCTGCCGCCGCGAGTACTCGACGTTGGAACCCGGGGGCGTCTCCATCTGGATGAAGAACTCCGCCGCGTCCGAGTCCGGGGTGGCCGCCGAACCGACGATACCGACGGCCGGCATCGCCAGTGCACCGCCGAAAGCGACCAGCGCGAGGAGGACCATCGCCAAGCGGCGTCTGAGTGCCCAGCCGATTACCTTGGTGTAGTTGTCCGCCTGCCGGTCGAACCACTGGTTGAACCGGTACAGCACGCGAGAGACCCAGGCCCGCTGCGCGATGGGAGTCGGTGGGTCGGGCCAGTAGGCCGACAGCATCGGGTCGAGCGAGAACGAGACGAACAGCGACACCAGCACCGCCGCAGCAATCGTCAGCCCGAACGGCATGAAGAACTGGCCGGGCAGCCCGCCCATGAACGCAATGGGAATGAATACCACGATGATGGACATCGTCGTGGCCGTCACCGCCCGGCCGATCTCGTTGGTGCCAATAAACGATGCCCGGTAGTGACTGTTGCCCATTTCGACGTGGCGTACGATGTTCTCGCGCACGACGATCGCATCGTCGATAAGGATGCCGATGGCGAGCGAGAGCCCCATCAGCGACATCGTGTTCAGCGTGAAGCCGAACGCCCAGACCGAGATGAATGAGGCCAGCACCGACACGGGCAGTGCTAGGCCGGTGATCACGGTCGAGCGCCACGAGTTCAGAAAGAGGAACACGACGAACACGGTGAGCGCGGCGCCCTCAAGCAACGCGTTGCGCACGTTGGCTACCGAGGTGTCCACCGCGATTCCAGTGTCGCGCACGATCCGCAGCGTCACGCCGGGCGGCAGCGTCGGTTGGATCGCCTCCACCTCGGTGCGGATCGCGTCGGCCACGGCGCTCGTGCTGAAGCCGCTCGACTTGAGCACGTTGATGCCGACGGCCGGCTCCTCGTTGAAGAGCGACGCAGACCGGGGCTCCTCGGTACCGTCGCGTACGTCGGCAACGTCGCCGAGGCGCACGACGCGGCCGTCGGTTTCCGACACCACGACCCGTGCGAAATCGGCGGGTGTGTCGAGCCGTCCCAGCAGGCGAATCGTGCGCTCGTCGAGCTCACCGGAGAGGCGTCCAACCGGTGCGGAGAGGTTCTGTGTCTGCAGGGCCAGTGCCACGTCGCCGATGCTGACCTCCAGCGCCTCGAGATCGCGCGGGCGCAGCTCGACGGTCAGCTCCCGCTCCACGCCCCCGACGACGTCGACCTGGGCGACGCCCGCTAGGCTCCGCAGGCGGCGCGTGATGCCGGGGTCGGCCAGCTGGGTCAGTTCTGGCCCCGTCAGGCCGGGCGAGGCCAGCGACAGCGACATGATCGGCTGGTCTGTCGGCGAGAACCGTGTGAGAATCGGCTCCTCGATCTCGGGCGGCAGCTGGTTCCGGATGCCCGAGATCTCGTCGCGGATCTCCTGCGCGGCTTCCTGCATGTCCTTCGCGAAGATGAACTGCGCGATGATGGTGCCGAACCCGTCGAGGGAGTTTGACTGCATCCGGTCAAGGCCGCTGATCCCCGAGATGACCTCCTCGATGGGATCAATGACCTCGCGCTCCACCACGTCGGGCGAGGCCCCGGGGTACGGGATGGCGACCGCGACTACCCCCGGATTCACCTCGGGGAACTCGTCTAGGTCCAGTTGGAAGAGCGCCGCGAGCCCGAACACCACGAGGGCCAGCATGGAGACCAGCGTGATGACGGGGCCCTTGATGGCGGTATCGGAAATCCACACGGCGTGCCTGCCCTACGGGGTGCCGATGTCCAGGCTGACCGCCGTGCCGGGGGCGATGCCCTGAGCCGCGCCACGCAGCAGCACGTCACCGGGCTCAAGGCCCGATGTCACCTGCAGCCGCTCGGTCTGCGGATCGCGCAGGCCCAGCGTCACCGGCACGCGCTCGGTCACACCGTCGCGTACACGCAGCACCCAAGTGCCATCACCCACCTGGTTGATCGCGTTCTCGGGCACCACGGTCCCGCGCGCCGACGTCTGCACGACGCGGCCCTCGGCAAACAGGCCTGACACTAGCCGTGTCCTGGTGTTGGGGATTGAGACGAAGATCGACGCCAACCGCGTGGAGGAATCTACCAGTGGACTAATTCGCGCGATCCGGCCCTCGAAGGTGTCCGCGGCACCGCGCACCTGGAACTGCACGCGCGTCCCGACCTCCAGATCAGCGATGCGCTCGGAGGGCACTGAAGCCTGCAGCTCCAACGTCGACGGGTCGACGATCGTCACCACGGCCGTGCCCGGTGACACCACGTCGCCAACACTCACCTGCCGCTCGGCCACGACGCCCGCGATGGGCACGCGCAGCACGGTGTCGGCGAGCTGTCGCTCCGCCGCCACTAGGCGGGCTTGGGCGTCGACCACCTGCGCCTCGGCGACGGTCATCTGCGCCAGCGCCGCAGTAGCATTCTGCCGCACCACATCGAGATCGCGCTGGGCTAGCGCGCCGGCCTCCACCAGCTCGCCGGTACGCTCCAGCTCCCGTTGCCAGACCGCGAGCTGAGCCTCGGCCGACATCAGCTGCGCCTCAGCCGACCGCACCGCCGACTCGGCGGAGCGCCGGGCATCGTCGAGCGCCCGAGTATCGAGGCGGGCGACGAGATCGCCCACGCGCACGCTCTGCCCCTCCTCGAGGGGCGCCTCAAGCACGGCGCCGCCCAGCTCGGCCCGCACCGTGGCTTGGCGTTGCGCACGTAACTCACCTGACACGATCGGCCCCACCTGCACTTCGCCGGTTCCCACGCGGACGACGTTCTCACCGCCAATCTGAATTTGCGCCGGCTCGTCCAACCTGACCGCCTCGGGCGCTGGTCCACAACCGGCTAGTGCCGTCGCCAACGCCAAGGCGCCAGCCCTCCATCGCAATTCCGCCGCACTCACTGCACACCTCCCACGCCGCCGGGCTGCGCCCCCGCGCTCGCAAATTGGCCCCCGGGCGCTGGGGCCGGCGGTGCAGGCGCGGCGGGTGCGGCCGGGGCCACTGGCACGAGAACGGGAATACCGGTACCCCCGCCGGCACCAAGGGGAAGATCGGGCAAGAGCGCCACGCGGACACGTGCCACTTGGTAATCACGGGCTGCCTGGGCCCGACTCACTTCGGCCTGCTGCAGCTGGAGCCGCGCATCGGACAGCTCCACCTGCGTGGAAACGCCCGCCGCGTACCGCACGTCAGCGATGCCGTAGGCCCGCGCGGCCTGCTCCACGGTGCCAGCCGTCGCCTCCCAAGTCGCCCGTGCGGCCACCAGTTCTGTCCACGCGACCCGCGTATCGAGGGCGGCCAGTTCCTCAATCTGCCGGGCCTGCAACCGCGCCTGCTCAAGCTCGGCCCGAGCCACCGCCTCATCAGCCGCCTGCCGACCGCCAGTGAGGATCGGCACCTGCACGCTCGCGCCGATGGTCCAGCTCGTCCGGAAGTCCAACCACGACGGGAAGGCCCCGGACGGATACGCTACGCGACCGTAGGTCGAGTTCATGGTGACGCTTGGCCTACGCTGCGCACTCACCAGCGAGAGTGCCACCTCGCGCGCCTGCACCGCCAGTGAGCCTTCCTGCACGGCGGTGCGCACCGGCTCGGTGGCCGCGCTAGTGACAGCGGCACGTACAGGATCGACGGCACGGACCTGTGCCTCGACCTCGGCCACGCGCGCGGCAAAGACTGGCACGGGCGGCAGCGTGTCGTCACTCAGCGCGTCGGCCAGCTGCAGATCGTAGTTGGCAGGCAGGTCGAGCAGCTGCCGCAGGCGCAGGAGCGCCACCTCGTGGCTCACGCGCTGGCGGATGAGCGTCGGCGCCTGGGCATTCAGCGTCACACGCGCTCGCACCACCTCGAACTCGGGCTGCGAGCCGACGCGAAAGCCCGCCTCGACCTGGCGCAGGGTCGCCTCTGCTTGGCCGACCGACGCCTCGGCAATCCGTACGAGCCGTGCGCCGAGCACCGCGTCGTAGTACGCTTGGGCCACGTCGAACAACAGCTCCGCGCGTGCGGTCGTCAGCCCCAGCTCCGCGGCGCGCATGCCAACCTCGGCCGCCCGCGCCTGCGCACCGAGCCGGCCACCCGAGTACAGGTTCTGCGAAAACGACAACGTCAGCCGCCAGGTGTTGGCCTGACCGAACGGCAGGTCCTCGAAGGCACCGCCCTCAGCGTCCGTGGTAGGCTCTGGCGGGGCCAGTAGGTTCTCGCCGCCAGCATCACAATCGACGGCGCGCTCAAGCTCGACCAGACGCTCGGCGAACGTCGCTGCGGCGTCAGGCGCAAACGGCGCACATGACGGCCCACCGACCCCCCCGAAGTCGTCGAACACGCCCTCGAACTCCGATGCGAGTGCGCGGTCGTAGCTACCGACCAGCGTCAGCTGCGGCGACAGGCCGTCTCCCACCCGTGCGATTTCTCCTTCGGCGCGTGCGATGCCCGCGCGCGCCAAGGCCAGCGTCTCGCTCCTGGCCTCGGCCAGCTCGAGCACAGCAACAAGCGTTAGCGGCCCAGGGGGCACGGTCTGCGCGGTAGCCAACGCAGGTACGGTCAGGGCCGTCAGCGCCAGCACCGCCATCCGGCCGCCACGCCGGCAGCGGTTTCGAATCGATTCAGGCATGACGATGTGTCGTCTCCTCGACGGGGATGAGGGTGGATCCGATGGCACGAAGAAACAGGGCGACGTAGACGCGCGGCGCTTCCTCGGGGGGAAACGGCGGCGTCTCCGGCGCGATGTCACGGAAGATAGCGTCGAGAAAGAGTGTGCCCATCAGCATGCTCGACGCCGCGTGCACGTCCCACTCGCCCTCGAGCCGAATGAGCCCCAGCTCACGCGCGCGCGTGAGGTAACGCCGCAGGCCGTGCGAGACGTTGTTGGGCACCTCGCGCGTCAGCGGAGCCACCTCGGGATTGGCGACGCACTCGCCGAACGTCGTCCGCATCAGCCCGCGGAACCGCGAGAGGTGTGCGTAGGCCGCCTCGGCCCATGTGGTCAACTCCACGCTCACGTCGCCAGGCAACTCGGGAAGAGCTGGCAACAGCACTTGGCCGGCGTGCCAATGCATCGACTCACGAATAAGTGTGTCCTTCGACCCAAAGTGTCGAAAAATCGTCACCTCGTTGACCCCTGCGGCCTCGGCAATCCGACGGGTAGTTGCCCCACGCGTTCCGAGCTCGGTCACGACGTCCACAGCGGCTGCAAGAATCTTGAGTCTTATGCTATCCATCTCTGGTATTAGTGGCAAGCAAGTGCTTGCTTACCACCAAACATATCATACTGCGCAGCAACAACGGATTCCAAGTGCAAGCTCCGGGCTCGTCAGACAACAGCCGGTCGAGCTCGGGCAGGATCCGCTCGGCGACGTCCTGAATGGCCACATCAACCGAGGCCGGCGTCGCCTCCGGGGCGATCTCGGCCCGACCGCGCCGCGGCCTCGTGAAGGAACCCGGCGGCCGGGTAAACCACCGCCCAGGTCTCTGTCCCAATGAAGACGTCGCTGAAAGTCGCCTCACGCACCGCAGGGATCGCATCGGCATCGAGCAGCTTCCCAAACCACACCACCGCGGGACGCGCCAGCTCGCCGAGTGCGGGGAGCGCGGCGACTGCTCGGGCAACCGCGCCCGCGTCTCGGACCACGGGCGCGCACACTGCCACTCCCAGATGGTGCCGTGCAGCCGGACCAGTCACTCGGTGCCGATCCGCACGACAGGTCATCAAGTTTCTGGGTGATCACACGGCAGGACCGTGCGCCGCGCGACCAAGCGGCCAAGATCTGGTGGGCGGGGTTCGGAACACAGCGCGCGATCACCTCGCGGCGCGTACCACCCCGTAGTACCATCGCAGGATCGCACGCGAAAGCCGCGGGCCTCACCAAGGTCCTCCGCACGATAGCTGTGCCACACTCCATCGGCGCCGTGGAAGGTCGGCACGTCGCTCGTCACCAGCACCGGTGATCAGCGTGATGCGGGCCGGCGACCGGAGCCAGTCCGCCAGCGCGTCGAGCGGGCGGGTCATGAAACGGGTTGAGACTCCCGCTCGAGATGGAACGCGCGGTGCACTGCGCGCACCGCCGCCGGGGCGTCGGCGGCGGTCACCACGAGTGAGATGTTGCGCTCGGACGAGCCCTGCGAGATGGCAATCACGTTGATCCCCTCGTCGCTGAGCGCGCCGAACACGGTGGCCGCCACGCCGACTTGGCCGTGCATATGGTCGCCGACCGCCGCCACAATCGCGATCTCGCGGTCCTCGACTATCTCGTCTATGTACTCGCGCTCGATCTCGACCTCGAGCGCCTGCCGCAAGGCCCGAACGACGCGTGGCGCCTCGGCGGCGCCCACGATGAAGCACAAGTTGTTCTCGGAGGAGGCCTGCGACACCATCAGCAGGTCGGCCTTTTGCGCGGCCACCACACCCAGCGCCTTGGCCGCGATGCCGGGAATGCCCTGTAGCCCGCTCCCCGGACCCGAGAGCGTCAGCATCACGACATTGCGGAAAGAGGTAACGGCCTTCACACCGCGCGCGTGTGGATCACCGTCCACGGTGACGCGCGTCCCACCGTGTGTCGGCCCGAAGCTGTTGAGGATGCGAACTGGGATCTGCTTCCGGTAGCACGGCAGGATCGTCTTGTAGTGCAGGACTTTCGCGCCGAAGTAGGCCAGCTCCGAGGCCTCACTGTACGAGAGCTCCGGTAACGTACGCGCCTCGGGCACCTCGGCTGGATTGGCGCTCATCACGCCGTTGACGTCGGTCCAGATCCACACCTCGTCGGCGTCGAGCGACGCACCGAGGATCGATGCCGAGTAGTCGGAGCCGCCCCGGCCGAGAGTGCTCAGCACACCCTCGGCCGTTGCTGCCAAGAAGCCGGTCACGACCGGGATCTCTCCAGCTGCGAGCATCGGGCGCAACCGCGTGGCAGCCTTTTCACCGGTAGGCCCCATTAGGGGCTCTGCACCGCCGAAGGTCTCGGTGGTCACGATGAGCTCGGTCGCCTCGATCGGCGTGGACGCGCAGCCCCGCGCCGCGATGGCCGCCGAGAGGAGCGGTGCGGAGAGCATCTCGCCGGTAGCCGAGATAGCGTCGAGCAGCCGCGGCGTCATCTCATGCACCAGCGACAGGCCGAAGCAGAGCTTCTCGAATCGCTCAAGTCGCGACTCCAGCGTCTGCAGCACCGCGGCGTGGCGCTCGGGGTCGCCACCGGTGAGCGCATCGGCCGCGTCCTTGTGGCGTTCGAACAACGCCTCGCGTACGGCCGGGTCCCAGCCCCCCGCGGCGGCGTCGTGGGCCGCAGTGATTAACAGATCGGTCACCTTGGCCATCGCCGAGGTGACCACCACTACCTGGTGACGCCGTTCAGCGGCCTCGACCGCCAGCGTCGCGGCCTGGGCGAGGCGTTCGGGCGAGCCGACCGAGGTGCCGCCGAACTTCATCACAATCAGCACAACACCTTTACTTTCGCACAAAAGGTTGCGCACGCCCCCCGTATGATGAGGTCGTGAAGATCGCCACCTGGAACGTCAACGGGGTTCGCGCGCGGCAGGCAGAGGTGCAGGCGCTTGCCGAGCGCGAGCAGCCCGACGTGCTGTGCCTGCAGGAGATCAAGGCCGCCCCCGACCAGCTGCCGGTCTGGCTGGCGAACCTTGACGGCTACTGGTGCCACTGGCATGGGGAGAAGGGCTACTCGGGCGTCGGCGTGCTGGCCCGGCGGGCCACTTGCCCCGAGCCGCCGACGTTCGGGTACCCCACGTTCGACTTCGAGCACCGCGCGGCGTACGTCGAGTTGCCAGGTGCGACCGTCGCCGCACTCTACGTGCCAAACGGCGGTAAGGACTTCGACGCAAAGATGCGCTTCCTCCGTGCAGTCGACGCGTACGCCGCCGACACCCAGCGTGCGGACCGGCCGCTCGTCCTGTGCGGCGACTTCAACGTCGCGCGCACCGACATGGACGTGCACCCGAAGGAGCGCAAGCCCGGCGCGCTCGGCCAGCGCCCCGACGAGCGTGAGCTCTTCGAGCAGTTGATTGGCCGCGGCCTTGTCGACGTCAACCGGCGGCTCGAGCCGGACAACGACGAGCTGTTCACGTGGTGGGCGCCGTGGCGCAACCTGCGCCAGCGTAACATCGGCTGGCGTATCGACTACGTGCTGGCCAGCGAGGCGCTGGCGGCGCGCACCGTATCGTGCCGCGCGGAGCGCGAAACCGGCACGAGTGATCACGGACCCGTCATCGCCGAGTTCGACCTGTAGCGGGCGCGTCGGCGGCCGACCACGCGCGGGCGAGGGCCTCGCGCGAGGCTTGGTGGCACAGCCGGAGGTCCGTTAGGCGGACAGCCTCGATCAGCCACGGCGTGCCCAACGCCGCGGCACCCTCCTGGACAAGCCGTCCGGCCTCGGCCCGCAGCACCGCCAGCGTCGCATCGAGCGACCGCACGATCGTGCGGACGCCGCGTCCCTGATAGGCGCACCAGCTGGCGAAGGCGTGCGCCGCCAGGAAACGGCGAATGGGCGGCTGCAGCTCCGGGGCGTCGAGCTCCGGCGGGGGGGCGGACGGCTCGGGCGGGCGCAGGTCGTCGGGGATCGCGGCACGCGCCTCGGCGTACAGCAGTTCAGGGTCCGGCGCGGCCGGGCCAGTGTCTAGCGTCAACGTCGCCACCGCCAACGCCAGCGGGCCTACGTCCGGACGCCATTGCGCAAGCGTCGCGGCATCGGCGCGCAGTGCGTCGAGCGCGGCCGCGGCCGCGCCCGGGGTTGCGAGGCGCCCCACCATGTGCGTCTCCCACGCAGCGTACCCCTCGAAGTCCATCAGTACGTCTGGCCTCAACAAGGGCGGCAGCTCACCCGAGGCATCCAGCCCCTCGTAGTCCGCATCGGGAAAGGCCGGGGGGTCTTGGCGGATGACGAGGGGAACGTCATCCCACAGCACGGCGGCCGCCGTCGGGCAGAAGTGCGACAGTGTGATGAAGGTGCCGCGCGGGTCGCGGAGTGCGATGCGCGGGAACTGCCGACAAGCCACGGGCAGCGCCCCGGACCCTTGAGCGGAATGCACGCGACAGAGACGCGTTGTCCCGTCGTAGAACAAGCAGGCGCCGTCGGTCGCCCTGCCGAGCATGGCCGCCGCCCCCTCTGGGAGCCCCGCCCCCTCAAGCAGCGCGCCCTCTGGCAGCGCCAGCCGGCCGGCGGCGCCGGCCGCGCGGATGCGGGCCAGCGGTGCTGGCTCCACCGGCACGTCCCAGCCCGCCCGGCAACAGACACCAGTCTGCCGGCACCGGTAGTCCGTGTGCATGGCGAGCGCGTACACCCTGCCCATGGGGGAGGTACAGAAGTATTACATTCGCGATTCTGGTGACCTGCTATCGTTCCACAGTTTGTGTCGGCCCCCGACGGGCCGGTCCGTATACCCCGATGAGCGTTAGACGAGATGGCAGCATCTGCGATCATGTTCGGCCGCAAGTACCAAAAGGGCATCAACTGGCTCACGACCATCGTGTTCGGCCTCTATCACGTGGCCGCCGTTGCCGCGCTCTTCTACATCGATTTCGGGGCCATCCTGTCAGCCATCATCCTCTGGTGGGTGGCCGGGTCGCTCGGCATCGGCATGGGCTACCACCGGCTGCTCACGCACCGCGGCTACAAGACGCCTAAGGCAGTGGAGTACTTCCTCACCCTTTGTGGCACACTGGCGCTTGAGGGTGGCCCCATCTTCTGGGTGGCCACCCACCGCGTGCATCATCAGCGGTCCGACCAGGAGGGCGACCCGCACTCGCCGCGCGAGGGCGGCTGGTGGGCGCACATGGGATGGATCCTCACCGGCGGCGGCCTGCACAACGACAAGGCCCTGCTCTCGAAGTACGCGCCCGACCTCTGCCGTGACGCCTTCCACCGACAGCTGTCGACCTGGCACTGGGTGCCCAACGTCATCGTCGGCCTCGGGCTGCTCGTCTTCGGCGGGCTGCCGTACGTGCTGTGGGGCGTCGCCTTCCGCACCGCGTGGGGTTTGCACGCGACGTGGCTGGTCAATTCAGCGACGCACATGTGGGGCTCACGCACGTTCAAGACCCGTGACACCTCCACCAACAACTGGTGGGTGGCGCTGCTCACCTTCGGCGAGGGCTGGCACAACAACCACCACGCGCACCCGGTCTCAGTGCGCCACGGCCTGCGCTGGTATCAGCTCGACGTGAACTGGATCGGCATCAGCGTGCTGCGGAGGCTCGGCCTGGCGTGGGACGTCAAGGTCGCCAAGATTGCCGAGCCGGCGACCGAAGACACCGTCATGCCCGACGAGGCCGTCGCCTAGCGAGGCGGCCGGGGCGCAACGCTTCCCCACGCCCTTACAATCGACAGCGTGACCGGACGACAGAAGGCCATCGCTTTCTTCGTGGCGCTGTGCGTCCTGCTGGTGGCGGCCACCGTGTCGCTGAACATCGGCTGGATTGTCATCAACGCCCGCCAGCTGACGCCGCTGCTGCTCGGCATGGCGCTCTTTGCGCTGATCATCGCCGGGCTGATCATCTACACGGTCTTCCTCGTGCTCGAGATCAAGCGCAACGAGGAGCACGACAGCTTCATCAACGCCGTCACGCACGAGCTGAAGACTCCGCTCGCCTCAATCCGCCTCTACCTGCAAACACTGCAATCCCGCGCGGTCACCGACGAGCAGCGCAAGACCTTCTACGACATCATGCTGGCCGACACCGACCGGCTGCACCAAACGGTGGACCAGGTGCTGCGCGCGGGTGCGGCCGCCCAGAAACCGCGTCACCAGGTGCGGACAAGCGTCGACCTGTCCGAGATCACGCGCGAGTCGGTCGAACTGGCGCGTGTGCGGCACCACCTCGAGCCCGGCACTGTCGCGCTTGAGACGCGTGACCAGCCGCTGACGGTGCAGGGCGACGCGGACGAGCTGCGGGCGCTGCTGGCCAACCTGCTCGACAACGCGGTCAAGTACTCCGGCGACACCGTGGAGATCACCGTCTCGGTGGCGGTGCCGAGCCCGGACTTGGCGTGGGTGCGGGTGCATGACCGTGGCATCGGCATCCCACCGCGCCAGCTCAAGCGGATCTTCAATCGGTTCTACCGTGTGCAGATGCGCGCCCGCGCGTCGGTAAAGGGCACCGGCCTCGGCCTCTACATCGTGCAGAAGATCGCACGGGCCCACGGCGGGCGCGTGTTCGCCCACAGTGAAGGCGAGGGCCGCGGGGCCACTTTCACGTTGGAGCTGCCACGGCTCGCGCCAGAGCCCGTGGCGGCGGCGCTCGGCACCGACCGCGTCGCGCAGTCATGAGTCGCATCCTCGTCGTCGAGGACGAAGAGCACATCGCCGACGGCCTGCGCTTCAACTTGGAGGCCGAGGGGCACATCGTGGAAATGGTCGCCACGGGCGAGGACGCGCTCGCCCGACTCGCGGGCACGGGCGAACCGGTGGACCTGCTGGTGCTGGACGTGATGCTGCCGGGGTGCGACGGGTTCGCGGTGGCAAGCGAGCTGCGCGGCGGCGGCGTTCTGCTGCCGATCCTGATGCTCACGGCACGCGGGCGTGACGTCGACGTGCTGCGCGGGTTCGAGGCCGGCGCCGACGACTACCTACCGAAACCCTTCGAACTGAACATCCTGCTGGCGCGCATCCACGGGCTGCTGCGGCGTAGCCGGTGGAACGTGTCGGCCGCCTCCGCCGACGCAGCGCGTCCGGACGGGGAGGAGCCGGAGGTGTTTACGTTCGCCGGCCGCACCATTGACTTCTCGGCGATGGAGCTCCGTGTCGACTCGCGCACCTTCCGGTTGACCCTCATGGAGTGCGAGTTGCTTCGCTACCTCGTGAGGCATGCGAGCCAGCCGGTCTCGCGACGCGCCATCCTGCAGGACGTCTGGGGCCTGGACGAAGGCACCGACACACGCGCCATCGACAACTTCATCGTTCGGCTCCGGCGCTACATTGAGGAGCGGCCTGCGTCACCGCAGTTCCTCCAGACAGTACGCGGCGTCGGCTACCGTTTCGTGCCCGATGCGTAGACCCGGATAGAATCGGCGGTCATGGCTGTCAGCGAAACCATCGAAGCCGAAGGCCACCTGATTGACTCGGGCCTCCTGACCGCGATCTTCGACAAGATCATCGAGTTCAAAGCGTCCTACGAGGTGCTGCGCTTCGACATCGGCCGCACCAACGACGACGTGTCACGCGTCGAGATGCGCATCAGCGCCGACAGCCAGGAGGTGCTCGACGAACTGCTGCCGCAGCTGACCACCTTCGGCGGGCACCCGCTTGAGCAGCGCGACGCGCTGCTCAAGCCGGCCGAGAAGGACGCGTGCGTCCCCGACGACTTCTACTCGACCACCAACCACAAGACGCATGTTCGCGTTGGCGGCCGGTGGCTCGAGGTGACAGCGCAGCGCATGGACGCAACCATCGTGATCGCGGACGGCCGGGCGGCGTGCCGCAAGCTGCGCGACGTCAGAGCCGGCGAATCAATCGTGTGTGGGCACGATGGCATCCGGGTGACGCCTGAGTTCCGCGAGCGCGACCGACTGGGGTTTGCTTTCATGAGCAACGACGTGTCGTCGGAGCGCCGCGTCGAGGGCAGCGTGGCGCGCATCGCCGATATGATGCGCGACGTTAAGGAGGCCGGGGGCCGCATTGCGGTGGTGGCCGGGCCCGTCGTCGTCCACACCGGCGGCGTCGAACACTTCTCGAAGATCATTCGCGCCGGCTACATCGATACCGTGCTCGCGGGCAACGCACTGGCCGTGCACGACATCGAGTACGCGCTCGCGGGCACCTCGCTCGGCATCGACCTGGTCGAGGGGGCGCCGGTCGAGCAGGGTCACCGCAACCACATGGCCGCGATCAACACCATCAACCGCGCGGGCGGCATCCGTCAGGCAGTCGAGACCGGCGTGCTGCGCTCCGGGATCATGTACGAGTGCGTGCGGCACGGCGTGGACTTCGTCCTCGCCGGCAGCATCCGCGACGACGGCCCGCTGCCTGACACGCTAATGGACCTGATCGAGGCGCAGGGGCGCTACGCGACGGCGCTGGCCGACAACGTCCATCTGGTGCTGATGCTCTCGTCGATGCTGCACAGCATCGGCGTGGGCAACATGCTGCCCTCGTGGGTGCGCGTCGTGTGCGTCGACATCAACCCCGCAGTAGTGACGAAGCTGAGCGATCGCGGCTCGAGCCAGACTGTGGGCCTAGTCACCGATGTCGGCCTGTTCGTCCATCGGCTGGCGGAGCGGCTCTACGAGTAGGGTAAGATTTTTCATCATGAGCAAGCGCATCCTGTTCTTTGTCCTGACGAATCTCGCGATTATCCTCACGCTGTCGATCGTGATGAGCCTGCTCGGCATCGGCGGCTACACGCTGCCGGGCGGGGGTCTCGACTACACGGGGCTGATGGTCTTCTGCCTGATCTGGGGCATGGGCGGATCGTTCATCTCGCTCCAGATGTCGCGGTGGATCGCCAAACGCGCCACCGGCGTGCACTTGGTCGACGGCCGCACCGGCCGTCGCGAGTTGGACTGGCTGTACCGGACGGTCGAGCGGCTTACGAAGAAGGCAGACCTGCCGATGCCCGAGGTCGGCATCTACAACTCAGCCGAGGTCAATGCGTTCGCCACCGGGCCGAGCAAGGCGCGCAGCCTTGTCGCCGTCTCATCGGGGCTGCTCAACAAGATGACCCCCGACGAGGTGGAGGGGGTGCTCGCGCACGAGGTGGCCCACATCGCCAATGGCGATATGGTCACGATGACCCTCATCCAGGGCGTGGTAAACACGTTCGTGATCTTCTTCGCCAAGATCGCGGCGTTCGCCGTCCGCCAAGCCATGGACTCGCGCAGCTCGTGGATGGTGAGCTTCGTCGTGGAGATCGTGCTCTACATCGTGCTCGGCTTCCTCGGTGCGATCATCACTGGGTGGTTCTCGCGACAGCGGGAGTTCCGCGCCGACCATGGCGGCGCGCAGCTGGCCGGACGCGATCGGATGATCGGCGCGCTCAAGCGCTTGGCCGGCACGCAGGACCTGATCGACACGCACCAGGAGGCGCTGGCCACGCTGAAGATCAGCGACAAGCGCGCGTGGGTGGCGCTGTTTTCGACGCACCCACCGCTCGAGCGCCGGATTGAGGCCCTTGAGCGCGCGTCGCTCTAGCCCGGGTGCCGCACACCACACTCATCACCCCCGAGGCGCTCGCCCGGGACCGCGAGGCCTCGTGGGTGGTGGTCGATTGCCGCTACGACCTCAAGGCCGTGGCCCGCGGCCAAGCGGAGTTCCTAACCGCGCACATCCCGGGCGCAGTCTATGCCAGCCTCTCACACGACCTCGCCGCCACGTCCTCCGATACCAGCGGCCGTCACCCGCTGCCAACGCCCATCGTGCTTCGTGCGACGTTCGGCCGCCTCGGCATCGGCGGCGGCGTGCAGGTGGTGACCTACGACCAGGACAGTGGCGTGTTCGCCGCGCGCCTGTGGTGGATGCTGCGCTACATGGGCCACGACGCAGTGGCGGTGCTCGACGGCGGGATGGCCCGATGGACCCGCGAATCCCGACCTGTGGAGGCCGGCGACGTGGCCCCGGTCTCGGCGGTCTTTACCGGCGAACCGCGCACTGCCTGGCTCCGCAGCGTGCGCGACGTCGAGGCCGGGCTCGGCAATCCGTCGACGCTGCTCGTCGATGCACGGTCGCCGGACCGGTTCGCGGGCGAGCACGAGACGATCGACCGGGTGGGGGGCCACATTCCCGGGGCCGTCAACCACCACTACCAGACGAACGTGGCGGGCGACGGTACATTCCAGCCTGCGGAGGTGCTTCGGGCGCAGTTCGCCGAGACGCTGCGCGGCCGAGCGCCGGGAGAGGTGATCTGCTACTGCGGCTCGGGCGTCACCGCGTGCCACAACCTGCTGGCCATGGCGCGGGCCGGCCTTGAGGGCGCGTCGCTGTTCGTGGGATCGTGGTCGAAGTGGTCGAGCGACCCGGCCCGGCCGACGGAAACCGGACCGGCGCAACGCTGACGCTTCAGGCCGGCGCCAAGACCGCCGTGAAGATCTCCTGGTTGGGCGCGGCGTGCTGCTGGTTCTGGCGGATCCGCGAATACGGCAACGCGACGAGCATGCTCGCGCCATCCTTCGGCTCGGAGAACAGCTCGACCGTTACATCGGCCGTGGCGGTGCCCACCTGACGGACCGCCTCCTCGGACACAAACCCAAGCAGGTACGTCTCGCCGTCGAAGCGCTTCTGGGTCTCGTAGTTGCGGAACCGGCGCGTCGCAAACAGCGGCGCGCTCTCCAGGCCCGGCGAGTACGTGAACCCGTAGACGCCGTCGGGCAACCCGTCGACACCCGTGCCCTCTTCCTCGCTAGTGACCACGCGAAGCTTGTGCGTTTCGCGCAGCGCCTGCTGCTCGGGCGTGGTGGCGGTCTCGATAAAGACGACTCGGCCCATGGCTGGTCCAATTATCGCATGCCGCCGCCTGCACGCACATCGGCGCTACACTGACCGCAAGCCATGGTCCCGTCCCCCGTGTTCCTGTCTGTTTGCGTCCTCGTGGCCACGCTGGGACACAATTCTCCCCTGCGGCCGTGTGGCTCACGGCAGCTTCGCATGGGCACGAGCCGATGGGGCACACTGCGGAAGAGTGCACGTGCGAGGCCGGTGAGCACGATCCGATGTGCCCCATGCACAAGCACCTTGCGGGCGGCCACCACGGGATCGGCGCCGGCGACGGAAGCTGCCACATTCGCGTGGTCACGCAGCCAGCGGTGCCCTGGGTAGGCCTGATCGCCGTGCCGAAACCGAGGTACACATTCCGAGTGCCGGCACGCACGCAGCATGGACCAGCCACCACGGCGTACACAGTCGTCATCTTTCTCTCCGCCGACACCCCTCCTCCACGCAGCTGAGCAGTCTCGCGCTCGGTGATTCATGTCGAGCGGTCGGGCCACGTGCCCGGGTGCGCCCAGCCGGGCCGATTCGCACGCGCCGCTCGGCGTCATGGGGAATCACACGCACGAGGCGGGTGAGGTCATGGCGTCGTTCCGCTACATGCAAGTGACGATGGACGGCAACCGCACGGGCACGAACCGGATCGAGCCCGGTGGCGTGCTCCAATCGTTCCCTGTGGCCCCGCTGCAGATGCCGATGGACAGGTAATGTTCGGCCTGATGTACGCGCCGTCGGACCGGGTCACGCTGATGGGCATGGTGCCTGTGCTCGACGTGTCGATGGATCACCGCACGCGCATGGGCGTCGAGTTCATGACCGAGTCGGGCGGCGTCGGCGACATCACAGTTTCGGCGCTCGTCGGGCTCTTCGACGCGGCCCGCCAGCGGATGCACCTGAACCTCGGCATGAGTGCCTCGTCCGGCTCGATCGACGAGCGCGGCGACACGCCGGTGGCCACCAACGTTCGCCTGCCGTACTCGATGCAGATCGACAGCGGCACGGGACCTTCTACCTGGACTCACCTATTTGGGCCAGACCAACGACTGGTCGTGGGGCGCGCAGGGGACGGGCACCATGCGGATCAGCGAGAACGAGTACGACTACGCACTGGGCAACCGGTTCCTGACGACGACGTGGTTCTCGCGCCTGCTGACCGACGGGGCGAGTGTGTCGCTGCGCCTCGGCGTCGACACCTAGGGCAACATCTCAGGGGCGGACCGGGCGCTGAACCCGATGCTGGTGCCCACGGCCAACCCGGCCCTACGGGGCGGCACGTGCGCCGACCTCGGGGTCGACATTAACCTCTACGCCACCGAAGGAAGTTTCGCGGGGCACCGGCTGGCACTCGAGGTGCTGGCCCCCGTGTACCAAAGCCTCGACGGCCCGCAGCTCGAAACCGACTGGACCCTAGTGGTGGGGTGGCAGCAGGTCTTCGCGCAGTGACGCGGTGGGCACATGGGTGTCCGTGGGACAGTGTGTGTATGAAACGTGCAATGTTGTGCTTGATGAGGATCGGCTTGAAGACGCGATGACGGTGAGCGGCGAGCGCACCTACTCTCGCACGGTCAACCGCGCGCTGGAGGAACTGGTGCGCCGGGCACGGGCACGATGCCTCAAGGCGCTGGCCGGCAGCGGGCTCTGGACCAAGGACCTATCCGTCATGCGAGCAAACGCGCGGGTCGCCCGCGAGCGCCGTGGCACTTACCGCCCACGGAAGTGGCGTGCTTCTGGTTGACACGAGCGCCTGGGTTGAGACGTTCCGGCGTCTTCCGAGCATCACGCTGGACGAGATAATCGACGACCGCAACCTGATCATCATCTGCCTGCCGGTGATCCAGGAGGTGCTGCAAGACTTCGACGACGAGTGGGCATTCGCCATCGCGAGCGACACGATGGGACCGCGCTACCTTGTGTCGACGCGCCCATGCCGAGTGACGTCTTCGGTCAAACCGTGGATGTGTATCGGAAGGCTAGGCGTGCCAGCCTAGCCGCACGGTCAGGCGTGGACTGCCTAGTTGCTGCCTGCGCGTTGCGTCACCATCGCGAGGCCGTGCGCTGTGATCGGGATTATGCGAATCTCGCCGGCGTGGTCGCGCTCAGGCACACCGACATCTCGCCACGTCTTGCCCGCCGCGGCACCAAACGCCGACCCTGATTCAGACCGACCGGGCGGCGGGGCACTCGACGCCCGTGCCGCCGAGGCCGCAGTAGCCGCCCGGGTTCTTCGCCAAGTACTGCTGGTGATAGTCCTCCGCGTAATAGAAGGGCTGCGTGCCGGCAATCTCGGTCGTGATCCGGCCGTAGCCGGCAGCGGTGAGGCGATCCTGATACGCAGCGCGGGTGGCCTCGACCGCTGCTCGCTGCGCGTCGATGGTCCAGTAGATTGCCGAGCGGTACTGCGTGCCGACGTCGTTGCCCTGCCGCATCCCCTGGGTCGGATCGTGGTGCTCCCAGAAGAGCTGCAGCACCTGCTCGTCGGTGATCGCGGCCGGGTCGTACACCACGAGGACAGCCTCGGTGTGCCCTGTCATTCCCGAACACACCTCGCGATAGGTCGGGTTCGGTGTGCAGCCGCCCGCATAGCCCACGGCCGTAGTGTAGACGCCATCGGTTTCCCAGAACACGCGCTCGGCGCCCCAGAAGCACCCCATGCCAACGAGCACCTGTGACAGGCCCTCGGGAAACGGCGGGATGATCGGATGCCCGTTCACGCAATGGGCAACGGTGACCTCCATCGCCTCATCGCGCCCAGGTAGCGCATGGTCGGGACGCGGGAGCCTGAGCTTCATCGGGGAACCGAACATAGTCGGTACTATACGTCCACGCTGACATTCCGCGCGGATCAGGGCGACACGTGCAGTCGCCTCGACCGCGCCCTGCCACGCCACTGGCACACCGTCTCGGGACTGTCCCGCCGCGCGTCCAGCAGTGGAGTGCCAACGGGCGCGTGACGGTCAACGAGGCGCCGATGAGGCGTGCCGCGTCGACAGTACCCCTCGTCGCGGAGCTGTCAGTGGGCACTAGGCTTTGGGAGGCCGCCGCGCCCGGACCGCTCGACGTGGCGTTCGAGGACGGACGCACTACTGGTCGTCAACAAGCCGGTAGACCCCGTGGTGCACCCGTGATACTGCAACCAGACTGCACATTGCTGCACCACGCGCTGTGGCACGTCTGCCACCACACACCCGAGACCGCACCGGGCCTGCTCTCGCGGCTGGGTTAAGGTGCGTTCGGCCTGCTGGCGATCGTACTGGCGCCCATGCGCGGCTGCAGCGCGCAGCCTTTTGCGGACGCGTGGAGATGGCGTACCCTCGCGCTGGTCCAAGGTTTGCCCCCCAGCCCTGGAGTGGTCGTATCGGCCGGTGCGCGATCACGACCCGAAGACCCGGCGCCAAGTGATCGTCGACAGCAGCGGCGACACACCATTACAGTGATGACCACGGGCGAGGACGCCTCACAGCTGCGCTGCCACCTGTTCACCGGTTGCATGCACCAGATCCGCCGGCACCTCGGGCACGCGGGTGACCTAATTCCTTAAGCGATGGTGCGTACGGCGTGCCGTGCGCCAGCCTCGACCGCCCCGTACTGCATACCGCACCTAGCGCTGCCCCGCGCGGTCACAGACAATTGCTGCGCCTTCGAGGCGCCACCACCCACCGACCGCCAGCGGGTGATGGCCGTCGACTGGTCTTCAGAATCTCACGCTATAAAGCAGCTTAAAGTTGCGTCCCATCTCGGGCACTACGTCCTTGATGAGTGATAGGTGGTTCCGGTACAGCTCGTTGGTCAGGTTGTCGGCCCGCGCCGTGATGGTACTGACCGCACCGCCGGTCGGAAACGAGTACGACGCGAAGAGACGCACCCGCTGGTACGCATCGGTCGGCGTCTCGACGCCGCTGGTGGAGATCCGCTCCTGTGCAGCCGCCGCAGTGACCTCGCCGCCCACCTGCAGCGCGTTGTACTGGTACCGTAGCGCCCCGGTGAACCGGAGCGGCGGAATACGCGGCAGTGGATCGCCCGAGTCGCGCAGCGAGGCGCGCACGTAGTCGACGCCCGCCTCCGCATACACGCGGCTTGAGATCTGGATGTCGGTGTGCAGCTCCACGCCGTGGAAAATCGCGTCGGCGCCCACGAAGTCGACGATCGCGAACTCCTCCTCCTCGTGGCCGTGCTCCTCCTCCTCGTGGTCGTGCTCCTCCTCCTCGTGGTCGTGCTCTTCCTCTTCGTGGTCGTGCTCTTCCTCTTCGTGGTCGTGCTCTTCCTCTTCGTGGTCGTGCTCCTCGTGCTCGTGCCCGACCAGCTCGCGGCCAGGGAACCGTGCCTCGAACTCCTCCTCCCTCATCTCGAACGTCTCCTCGTCGAGCACGTTGCGGA
>CAZHTD010000002.1:0-43505 GCA_964535675.1 uncultured Bifidobacteriaceae bacterium
GCGCACCGCCGGCCGGGCGGTGTCCCCACGGTCGACTTTCATGCTGCGCTAACGAGGGCCGAGTCATTGGCACGCCCTGCTTCATCCCGGCGGTGTGCCATATGTCCAAATGGACCGGATAGTGTCCCTCGGAAGGACATCCTCACTCTCCACTCGGTTCGAGAATCTCAGCGGCACGGAACACGGAATCGGCAGCCTGGAGGATGATCCTGCGCAACCGAACCGGGTAGTCCTCCCCTTGGTCAGCGAGAAAGCGGCGGACATCGGAGGCTACGCTACTACTGTTGTGTCCGCTGAGGACGGCACTGACCCAGTTCCTCGGGAAGAAGATGTCGCCGGTTTCCTGGACCTCACGCAGCTCGTGTAACGCGGGCAGGACATAGACTGCTGCCTCTGCCGAGCGCAACGGGTGGTTCAGGTTCCGCAGTCCCGCTAGAGCCCACGGTTCCCTCCTCCGGTTGTACGGGTCGCCCAAGCCCGCGAAGAATGCCTGCCGGTGCTCGATATTCTGTGACAGCGTGGGCATGATGAACTCGAATCGTTCCTTTCTGTCCGGGTTCTCAATCCGTTCCAGCTGTTCAGCCAGAATGGCGTCGGCCTCGGGATGTGCCCGGATCGCGAGCTGCTGGGCCATGGAGGTTTCATCCGGTTCGGACAGCGTCAGGCCCGGAATCTCCTCCTGCTTCCGCCAGACCCTCTCCAGGAAGGCTATGCCGTTTGGGGTCGTCACCACAGATCGGAACGTGGAGAAGTACGCGGACTTGAGACTCGACGACGACGACCGGCGGATCCCGGCTCGAAGATCGTTCTCCACACGTGACGCCAGCGCTTCTCGTGCCGACGGGGCCAAGTAGCGCCAGTAGATGCTGTCGACGTAGCCCAGTGCGAGCTGAACCAACTGCTCGGTATTCTCGCGCCGCAAGGCCCGCAGTGCCAGGTCCATCACGTCCGCAGGTGCCACGCGCCGGCCGAGCATCTCTTCCCAGAGGGTGACCCAGGCAGCCCCCCGCGTGACCGGGTCGCCCAAGTCGGGCAGGTGCTCAACCAGGTAAGCCCGGGTGGATTCGTCCAGGATGACCTCCCCGTAGGCTAGCCCTCCGCCGGTCGGCAGCACGAAGTCAGGACGGGCCATGCCGACGGCCTCTGGGAGATCGGTCCGTGTGTCGCGCAATTCGACGGGAATGGATCGCACCTCCCCTCCCGACCCGATCAGTACCTCGATCTGTTGCGCCCAGCGTAAGGCGCGTCCTTCCTGCGGATCGCTCTGGACGAAGCTGAGGGTTTGCACCGATCCGTTGTTGTCCAAGGTCAACTCGGTCCAGATGCTGGGCCTTCCGGGCTCCTCCACCCACGCCCGGGACCACGCGGCGACGTCGATGTCCGTTTGTGCGTCGAACGCTGCCACTAGGTCCAACCAAGTCGCATTTCCGAAGCGAAACTGCTCAAGGTAGGTGCGAAGGCCGTCACGGAACGCATCCTGGCCGATCATGCGCTCCAGTTGCTGCATCACGATCGGCGCCTTCTGGTAGATGATCGCCCCATACAAGCTTCCCGCCTCGTTCAGGTTGTCCAGTTCCTGCCGGATCGGGTGGGTGCCCTCCGTGCGATCGATTCCGTAGGCCGACGGGTAGTGAGCCGTCAGGAAACGTAGCTCATGGTTGACCTCCGGGAACGACGGGTTGACGATCTTCGCCGCCATGAAGTTCGCGAAGACCTCCTTCATCCAGACGTCGCTGAACCATTCCATCGTGACTAGATCGCCGAACCACATATGGGCGGTCTCGTGTGCGATCGTGCTGGCACGCCCCAGCATCTGGTTCTGCGTGGCGGACTCTTCTAGGAACATCGCATCGTCCCGGTAGAAGATCGCCCCGGGGTGTTCCATCCCGCTATACTGGAACGCCGGGATCAAAACGAAGTCAAACTTGCCGAACGGGTACTCGATGCCGGTGTAGTCTTCAAGCCATTCCAGCGCCGCGGCGTGAAGGTCGAAGACCTCGTCGCGGTTCCGGGCCACCTTTTCGGTGTCGGTCTCCCGGTGGAACATCCGGAAGGTCCGGTCGTTTCGTTCCGCCTCCTCGACCTGGAACCGGCCCGCTGCGAAGGCGAACAGATAGGTGGAGAGGGGCTCGGTTTCGGCGTAGCGGATCCGGGTCTTCCCGCCTACATCTTCACGCGATGCCTCAGCACCGTTGGACACGGCCTCCCAGTCAGCCGGCACAGTGAGTTCCAGCGCGTACCGCGCCTTCAGGTCCGGTTGGTCGAAGCACGGGAACACGGTGTGGGCGCGCGCGGGCACGAACAGTGCGTAGAGATATTCCGCTCTCCGATTCAAGGCCGCGTCACCCGCGCGGAAGGTCATCTCGACTTGGTTGGCGCCAGTGCCAAGCTCTCCGCCGGGAATGATGACGTGCCCGTTGGCGATCCGAAATTCCACACTGGTACCGCCCGACGTGACTGACTCGACGAACTCGTGGCCTGGAAGCATGTCTAGGTCGGAAGCCGGAGCGAAATCGAACACCAGGGGCGCGGATGCATCGACGAGCGTGAAGTGGGCAACTAGCCGCCCGCTGATCGGCATGTGGGTCTCGGCAGGCAAGTCGAAAGCCAGCTCGTAGCGGAGGTCCGAGATGTTGCCCGCCCGTTCCTGAGCGATTGTCCAGGGAATGCCGGGATCCGGATCGGGCATGTCTCCGGTGCCGAAGTTGCAGCCTGATAGAGCCATAACCACAAACACTACGACGAACATGAAAGGCGGTTGAAATCCCAGTGCCCTGCCTCGGGTATACCGCTGAGTATTGCCGACGGGTCTTGCGGTCGAGGTTGCAGGGCGAGGGAGGTAAGGATGCTGTTTCATCATGACGACCGCGCGATAATGAGAGCGACTGCAACCTCTTTCCGGCCCTCCGGGTTGCAGCGGGGACGGTACGGTCTTCAGGTGTCGCTTACTCCTCGGAAAGCAAGAGTGTAGCACCCTTCCGTTTCTTGAACAGAGAGACCACACCATAATCCAGCCGCCGGTTCGAGAGCCAGACGTTCTCTTAGTCGACCGCCACGATGCGCGGTACGTCGCTGGCGTCCAGGGTGCGGCTTGTGAGCGCTGCGTAGAGAAACCACGCGCCGCGGACGCGACTTGCAGTAGGCGTAGTGCGGGTCGTCGTCTCGAGCGCGGCTTGCGGGGTAGCTTCGAAGATCCGCTTGAGGACGAGGAGATCCACCTGCTCGTGTTTGAAGATGCACGCTAGGCGATCGGTATCGCTTGCACCTGGCCACCCCAATAACACTGTTAGTGAGTCCCCATAATTCCGATCTGGTAGTCAAATCAATGGCTTTGAGTCACCAGAACACCATACATGTTTAGCCACCATGCAAGCCTCACCGAGATCTTCGCCAGCGCCAGCGCGACTCGCCAATCGGACCAAGAAGCGACAATCCGAAACCTGCACACGAAGATCGGCGAGTTGACGGTGGAGCAGGAGTTTGTCTGCGCGGGTTCCAACGCTGAGCTGGGCTGGCATGAGGCACGCTGGTACGCTCAGCGTGCTGAAGCCGCGCGTCTCGCGTGCTTGGGTCCCCCGCGCATTGGAGTTGACCAGCAAGGACGCAGTGGCTGGCGGAGGCCCTGCGGGTGTCCGCGAGTCTATTGGATCCCGCGCTGCGCGCGGGCTCCACAGAGTCAACGACAGGCTTCAACTCAAGCGTGGGCGCCGAACGCACCACCGGTCTCGAGGGGAAGACGAGAGCGACGTTGCCCCGTGACAGCACCGCTTCATAGAATCGCCCACAGTGATCGATGTCGATGTATATGGCATGGGGTGAAGAACGGAAACATGACCTGTCCACGAACCCAGGGCAACTTCACACCGTCCGTGCGGCCCTGCGTTGCCGGGTCGCTTCTATCGCGCCATCCGATCGGCACCGCTATCTGGATTGCCCCAACGACGTGTCGAGAGCAGGAGCAGTCCCTTGAAGGCCTCTCATAGCTGCCGGGCACTGTTCTCCGGAGGATGGGCGTGGCTGTAAGGCCTGAATGGTGACGATGGACTTCGTGAACGGCCTCCCGTATTGGCTGCTGTGGGCAGCGGTGGGGTTGGCGATGGCCTCCCGCGTCCGTTGGGAATGGCTCATCCCGGTAGGTCTGTCCGTCGTGGCTGCCGTTGGCACCGGCATCGTCGAATGGGAGGGCGCCATCGTGATCGCCGTTTTTGCAGGGGCCTGTCTTGCGGCGGGGCGGTCGACGTTGTCTCAGAGCGTGCGCGCCGTGGCATGGGGCATAGTCGTGATCTCGGGCACGGCGCTTTTTGCCCATCAGGTGCCGTGGATCCACAACGTCCGCGTCGTCGACGCCGTGGTCCTGTCGCCGTCGGCGGCACCGTACACGCTCTACTGGAACTACGACAAGGGGGTGGTGGGGTTGTTGCTGTACGCGCTGTGCGTGCAACCGCAGCCGAAGACGCCTTGGCGGCGCACGGTCGCCGTAACTGCGGCGGCTGTTGTCCTCACCCCCGCGTTGCTGGTCGTGCCCGCCCTGGCCATGGAGTACGTGGCTTGGGCGCCAAAGTGGCCGGCCATCCTCATCCTATGGGTTCCGGCCAATCTCCTGGTGACGTGCCTGGCCGAGGAGACCGTCTTCCGCGGACTCTTGCAGCGGCATTTGTCGAGCGCGCTAAGTGCGAAGGTCCCAGCCGCCGGCCTTGTGGCGCTGATCATAGCCGCCGCTGCGTTCGGCCTTGCGCACCTTGGCGGGGGTGTCCGCTACGTGCTATTGGCCACGCTGGCCGGCATTGGCTATGGCGCAGGCTACTACGTCACGCGGCGTGTCGAAGTCGCCGTGCTCCTGCACTTCAGCCTGAACCTTGTGCATTTGACCTTGTTTACCTACCCCTTTGTCGCGTCTGGCTGAAGGCCGAGGCGGTCATTCCTTGAAGCACCCATATGGCATTCCGGGCGGCATCGCCTCGCGCGCGTACGCAATAGGGTCTGCCCCCAGTTGTCCGGACGGTCTAGGTAAGACCGTGTCGTTCTCGTACGCTGCCGGGCTCCGGTAGCCGAACAGCCAGTGCCGTCACGGCCGATTGTAGAAGACCTCGTGATAGTCGAAGAGATCCACCCGCGCCTCCGCGCGCGTCGCGGACCGCCGTCGGGTGACGCGCTCCCGCTTCAGCGTGGCGAAGATCTCCAGACACGCCGTGTCGTAGCAGTAGCCCTGTCGCTCATCGAACAGCGGGTGTCATGGTTGGGGAGGAACCGTTGGAAGGCCTCGCTGGTGTACTGGGTGAATTCAACTGGTCGTCGCAACACCTGGAAGATGAGGTGCTGCAATGCAGCAGCGGAGACGGCGCACCCGGGTGACGCGCCCACCATCATCTCGGGGTTTGGTGGCATCCTGGTCTCGACGATCCAGGTGCCATTTCCCAGAGCTTCACCGCGACAGCGCACATGGGAGGCCGGAAACCAGCACCCCCCGGTGGTCAGCGCCGGAGCCGCCGCGGCGTCTGCTTCTGATCGTCGGTGAGCCAAACCTGCACGGCCGGCTGCTGGCACTGTGCCAGGAGGATACGCAGCAGCCCGGCGCCGGCCGCCAGCAGCATCACGGCCTCGCGTCTGGTGCTGGGGTCTGCACGTCGACTCTGGCTCATGCGGGGTTGCCCTGCCTCCGGACCCCCGAGCGGACTGCAACCCCCTGCGCCGGGCTCACGCCCCTGGCGGCCGTACAGCGTCTCCCGAGCGACCTGGCATCGCTCCGTGGATCGGTGCAGATTCCGTTACGGCACGAGCAGGCGAATGACGCCGTCGTGCTTGTTGAGGATTAGGATCTGGTTGTCGGGCCCACTCCCGAACCGCAGATCAGCGCGCGGTGATGGATCCATGCCCTGCTCGCGGTTCTTTGCCTGGACGAGCTGCAGCAGCGTCCGCGGCTCACCGTCTTGGTCGCGGAGCAGGATACGGCGGATAGGCGCTTGGCCGCCGTCTGGCACCTCGTCAGCGCTCACGTGGAAGATCTCACCCTGCGGCATGTCGCCGAAGAGAATCCGGTTCGAGAGCGCCGGGATCTCGTCGCCGCGGTAGACGATGAGCCCGGTGGCGGCTGACTGCGGCTGCAGCAATTGGTCAGGTTGGCCCCATTCGGCAATCGGGAAGGTCATGTCGGGATCGCCGCGCTGGCCGTCGAGCCGCACCGCGGCACGACTGACGAACCGGAAGCTGCCTTCCCACGTGTTCCAGCCGAGGTTGGCGCCGTTGCTGACCGGGCTGATCTCCTCCACGATATTCTGCCCGATGTCGCTCATGTACATCTGGCCGGTCTCAGAATCCCAGGCGAACCGTTGCGGGTTCCGCATGCCGTAGGCGTAAATTTCGCCCAGCGTGTCGTCGTCGCCGTCGCTGGCGAAGACGTTGTCGGCTGGAATGCCGTACTGCCCGTTGGCGCTGTCGGTGCCGAGCGGGTCGATGCGGAGAATCTTGCCGAACCCGACCGACAGGTCTTGCGCCATGTTCATCGGGTCGCCGCCGCTGCCGCCGTCGCCGACGCCGACGTAGAGCAGATCGAAATCGTCATTGCCCGGCTCGGCGGTCGTGTTGAACCCGATCTGTCCGCCATTGTGGTTGCCGAACGGTTGGGCGATCCGGAAGATCTCGCGGGGTTGCCCGCCGTCGTAGGTGGCGGCGCCCGGTGAAGTCGCCGTCCACTCGTACAGCACAGTATCGTGCACCCGGTTATCGCCGAGCGACGGGAAGTCGGGGGTCGGGCTCGTGTTGGTCGAGTCGGTCCACGTGTAGAACTTGCCGTAGCCCGGTGTGCCGACCTCGCCGAACTGCGGGTGGAAGGCGAAGCTCTGCATCCCGCGCTCGCGTCCGTCGGCATGGACGTTCACGTTCCACCGCGTCTCACTGGTGTCGACGTACTCGATGACAGTCTCACCGTCGTAGCTCACGCTGTAGATCGGGCCACGCATGTCGTTGACGAACATGCGGCCGGTGCCGGGCTCGTCGACCAAGATCATCACCCGCGCTGCCACGCCATTGATCGCCGGCAGAGTAGCGAATTCCACGAAGTCGACATTGATCAGGCCCTCGGCGACCGCGATGGGCTCCGGAAACGGATCGTCGGTCTCCTGGGCTGCGACGGCACAGCCCGCCGCCACGATTGCCGCCACTACACCTGTCACACGCTTCAGCACTGGGATTCCTCCAAGGTTGGGGCTCTCGACGCTTATACCCCATCACTCCGGCCGGACCAAACAGCGCCGCATGCACGCCCCTGAAGCGGTAGACATTGGCATGAACGAGAGGGGCGTCGATCCTCCGGGCGGGAGGGACCAGGGCGCAGAGGAGGGTAACACGAGTGGATCCAGCAGCTCGCACGGTCGAGTGTGGAGGGGCTGCTGAGGCGCTGCGGGCCGAGGTCGCCGTCATCCATGGCTAGGAAGGTGGCAAAGCGCGGTGAAGGAGCGGTCCCAGAAGATGTCCGCGGAAGGCCGCCTCGGCCCGGATGAAGCAGTGCTGGGCCGCGCGGAAGCGGGCCGGCGGACGTCGCGCTAGCCATACGCCGCCCGCCCTTCGCAGTCACGAGCTTGGCCGTGGGCCGGTCATCGTGCGGGGTCTTCGCGAGAGCGACTTCCCTCGGCTGATTCGCCTCGCCGAGACGTCTACGTCTACATGCACGGTGACACGAGGGGCGACCTCAGCCCGGTGACCCGAGGCCGGCCGGGGGATCCGTCCGGTCGCTCGGACCGTGATCGGCCACTCGTCCTGACCCTCCGGGGTGTGGAGGTCTGGTTCACGGCCACGTACACATCGGACGGAACCGAGGGTGCATCTGCCGTAGCGGGACATCCTGTTTTTCAGCGGGGCGGACTGCAGCCGGCTGTACCCGTCGGTTGGCGGCGGCCGCATGACGTTCCCGCTCGAGTGGGTCGAGACCCTCCGGCGGGCCGCGCTTCACGCCTGATGAATCTCGGCGAGTTCCAGGACTGGTACTCCGCGGGCAACAACAAATCGGACGCGGTGGCACAGACCTACTTTGGAGATCGAGGACCGGCTTGCGTAGGCGCCCCCTGGGCGCTGCCGCCCATCAGGCGAATGATCTCGGCGCGGTCGGCCGCGCCGGGCAACCCGAACTCCGAGCCGTACCCAAACAGTTCGCTCACCGTCCCGGTGCCGAACCGGCCGTCGAGCAGCTCGAGCTGGTCGGCCGTCACCAGCGACGGGTGGAGCACTCCGCAGGCGTGACTCAACGCGGTCAGCTCCTTCCGCATGGCAATCACGTAGCTGGCTAGGCGGGCCGATTTCTGGGTTGGGTCCAAGCCGCGGGTCAGCCAGCGGTTCTGCGTCGCGACGCCGGTGGGGCAGTGGTTCGTGTGGCACCTCTGTGCCTGGATGCAGCCAATCGACAGCATAGCCTCGCGGCCGACGGCGATCATGTCGACGCCCAGTGCGAAGGCGAGCAGTGCAGACTCGGGGAAGCCGAGCTTGCCCGATCCCATGAAGGCCACTCCCTCGTGGACGTGGTGCTCCACGAAGATGCGGTGGACACGGGCAAAGGCTACCTTGAAGGGGAGAGCCACGTGGTCATTGAACACCAGCGGCGCCGCGCCTGTACCGCCTTCGCCGCCGTCGATGGCCACGAAGTCAACGCCGCGGTTACCAGCCGCCATCAACCGCGCGAGGTCGTGCCAGAACGCCGATTCACCCACGGCGGACTTGATGCCCACGGGAAGCCCGGTCTCGTCGGCGATCATCTCCACGAAATCGAGCAGGCTGTCGGCGTCGCGAAACGCCGAGTGTGAGGCCGGGCTCGCGCAGTCGCGATCGGGCGGGATGCCGCGGATGCGGGCGATCTCCGGGGAGACCTTGGCCTTCGGCAGCAGGCCGCCCATGCCGGGCTTCGCCCCTTGGCTCAGTTTGATCTCGATCGCCCGGACCTGCGGATGCCGGGCGACGCAGTCCTTCAGGCGCTCCAGGCTGAAGCGCCCGTCGAGGTCGCGGCAGCCGAAGTAGCCGCTGCCAATCTGCCAGATCAACGCGCCGCCGTGCAGGTGATGCGGCGAGATGCCGCCTTCGCCGGTGTTGTGCAGACAGCCGGCGAGCACGGCACCACGGTTCAGTGCCTCGATCGCCCGGCCGCTCAACGAGCCAAAGCTCATCCCCGAGACGTTGATCACCGAGGCAGGGCGGAACGCCCGGGCCCTGCGGCGCGTGGCCCCGAGCGCCTTGGCGCAGGGCAGCGGGTAGCTGTGGCTGGCGCCGGCGCTCCCGGGCACGGGCTGGCTCAGGGGAAACGTCTGGTGCTTGATGACCAGGTAGTTGGCCGCCGTTTCCATCTCGTTGTCCGAGCCGAAACCGAAATAGTTGTTTTCCTGCTTGGACGAGGCGTACACCCAGCGGCGCTGATCGCGGCTGAACGGCCGCTCCTCGTTGTTGTTGGTGACGATGTACTGCCGCAACTCCGGCCCGACCGCCTCGAGCCAGAACCGGAAGTGGCCGATGATCGGGAAGTTGCGGATGATGGCGTGCTTGCGCTGGATAATGTCATAGACGATCCAGGCGGCAAGCGCGAGCGCGACGAGGGCCGCAAGCGTGAGCCCTGACATGCCGTTTGAGGATACTACTCCATTGCTGGCCCAGTGTACAGTGAGCTGTCGGCTATCACGCCATCTCCGACGAAGCCCTTCTCGGCCACTGTCGCTTGATAGGGCTCGTCTCGTGGCAGGGGAGCATCGACTGGCTGTGCTGACCGCGACTCGACAGCCCCTCGCTCTTCGCGGCGCTACTCGCCGCCCGGGGGGGGGCAGTTTCGGGTAACGTTGGCTGGCGTCTTGGATGTCTCACGGCGGTCCGTCGGCGAGTCCGCTGTCCTCGAGACACGTTCTGGATCCGCAGCGGCGTGGCGCCGCTCCTTGAGCGCATGCCTGTTGCCGACGACGGCGACAGGGCAAACGCGCAGTGGGCCGACCACGAACTCTTGCAGTGGATTGAGTGCCTCGAAGGTAAGGTGCGCGTCAAGGTTCTCTTCGAGTCCCGCCTCGACTACGGCCGGGTCGGCCCCCGGCTTCGGTGCGACCCGGTCTTCGGCATGGTCACGCGACCCGTTCACGTTGTTCAGGCCGATCTTGACGTGCGCGCCCGTGACATAGGTCGCCGGAGCGCGCCACGCGTAGTGCGTGTTGCAGAGCGACAACCGTCCGCCCGAGTTGCAGGCGCCCTGGGTGCGTTCGCCGGACGAGCGCGACTACAAACTGGGACTGCGTCGACCGTTCAGCCATCATGCGCTGGTCGTGCACGCGGCGGGAGCAGGTGAATGCTAACGGGGCAAGTCTTATGCCAGATGGCAGGCCTCTAGAATCACTGGTTCACGTAGCTATTGGCTGGTATCCGATATTGCGAACGCTAGGGAATCCACCTGCGCGAAGTTAGGGCGGGCGCCCACTCCGGGTTCCCGCCGTCGGTGGGATCCGTGAGATACAATCGGGAATTGAGCAGCCTGCACCCACGGCGCGGCGGGCTGGCGTCAAGCCACGTAATGCTGATCCGGGTTTTTGCCCTTGTCGTCGCGGTCGTGTTGCTGCCCGTCGCTGTGACGGGGCAGACCGCGTCCGGTGCCCAGGTAGTTCCCATGCTGCCCGAGACTGTTGCGCGAGGTGCCGACGGCTCAGTGACGGTGCGCGCCGTGCGCCTCGGCGCGCCGCTCGAGCTCGACGGCGTGCTCGACGAGGCGATCTACGAACGGGTGAACCCCGCGTCGGGGTTCATTCAGATCGAGCCAGACCCCGGTGCGCCGGCCCGAGACCAGACCGAGTTCTGGATCATGTTCGACGACGAGAACGTCTACGTGGCTGCGCGCGCGTGGGACTCGGACATGGAGATCGTCGCGCCGGAGATGCGCCGCGACAACTTGTGGAACGGCAACGACATCGTCAGCTTCGCCTTCGACACGTTCCTCGACCGCCGCAACTCGCTGGCGTTCCACGTCAATGCGCTGGGTGCGCGACACGACGGGCAGTCGACCAACGAGAGTCAGTGGAATGGGGACCTCAATCCGATCTGGGAGCCCGCCGTCGGCCGCTTCGATCGTGGCTGGACGGTGGAGGCGGTGATTCCCTTCAAGTCGCTGCGCTACGGGCCTGGCAGGCAGCAGACTTGGGGGCTGCAGGTAATGCGACCCAGCCGGTCGATCAACGAGATCTCGTTCCTCACCGAGCTGCCGCCGGCGCCGGGCCAAGCCGTGTTCCAGCAGATGTCGCTTGCCGCGACGCTGGTGGGCATCGAGGCACCGCCGAGCTCGCGGATCGTAGAACTGAAACCGTATCTGATCTCGAACGCCTCTAGTGACGTGCCCAGCGCAACCGACGAGCTGGCTGGCGACCTTGGACTCGACGCCAAGATCGGCATCACCGACGGGCTCACCACGGACCTGACCTACAACACGGACTTCGCGCAAGTGGAGGCCGATGAGCAGCAGGTCAACCTAACGCGCTTCAGCCTGTTCTTCCCCGAGAAGCGGGAGTTCTTCCTCGAGAACGCGGGCACGTTCAGCTTCGGTGGGGTGGCGGTGAGCGGTGCTAACGCTGGCGGCGGCGCAACGCCGATCTTGTTCTACAGCCGGCGCATCGGTCTCGAGGGGGGGCGCGAGGTGCCCCTACGTGCCGGTGGGCGCGTCACGGGCCGTGTCGGGCCCTTCAGTCTCGGCCTCATCAACATCCAGGCCGACGAGGTGGAGGACGCAGGCATCGCCGGCACCAACTTCTCCGTGGTTCGCCTGAAGCGTGACATCCTGCGTCGGAGCGCGATCGGCGTGCTGGCGACGGGGCGGTCGGTGGACAGCCGCGGAGGCGCCGCGAGCTACGCGTATGGGGTGGACGGCACGTTTGCGTTCTTCGACACTGTGACCTTCAATACCTACTGGGCACGGACGAAGACCGAGACTCGATCAGACGACGACGTGAGTTATCGGGCGCACTTCAACTATAACGCCGACCGATACGGTGTCGAGCTCGAGCATCTTGCCGTCGGGGACAACTTCGAGCCCGAGGTCGGCTTCGTGCGCCGTCGCGATATGCGGCGTAGCTTCGCCGAGTTCCGCTTCAGTCCGCGCCCGGCCAGGATCGCGTCGGTCCGTCAGTTCAACTGGACCGGGTCGATCAACTACATCGAGAACCGCGCCGGGCAGCTCGAGACGCGCGAGCAGATGGCGTCATTCCAGACCGAGTTCGTCAACGACGACTCGACCACCCTTACCTACACCCGCAGCTTCGAGTTCCTGCCCCAGCCGTTCGAGATTTCGCCCGGCGTGACGTTGCCGGTCGCGGGCTACGGCTTCGACGATGTGCAGTTGTCCTTCAACATGGCGCAGCAGCGCCTCGTCCGGGCCAACCTGTCGGTGTCGTACGGCACGTTCTACAGCGGCCACAAGACCACGTGGGGCGCGTCGGGCGGCCGCGTGCGGATCAGCGACCAGATGTCGCTGCAGCCCAGTTACACGTTCAACAGGGTCGAGCTGGCGGAGGGTGGCTTCGCCACGCACCTGCTGAGCACGCGCGCCACCTACACGATGACGCCCAACGCGTTCGTGAGCGCGCTGGTGCAATACAGCTCGCGGACCAACAGCGTTTCGACCAACGCCCGCCTGCGCTGGGAGTACTCGCCCGGCAGCGAATTGTTCGTGGTCTACAACGAGCAGCGCGACACGCTGGGCGACCGGTTCGCCGACCTAGTGAACCGGGCCTTCATCGTCAAGGTCAACCGGCTCTTCCGCTTCTGACCGTTTCCCCGTAGCGCGGCGGCAGCCGCGCGAACCAAGTATCCACGCGACCGGCTACTCTGCCTCCTCGTTCCACCAGTCGGTGCGTTGTACCACCGGGAGCTGCAGCGCGCGCTCGCGGTCCAGATCCAGCGTGCCGGCGTGCAACGCCAGCGGCGACTGCACCCACTTGTAGATCGACCGGATGAAGAGCGTGGCGAAGCGGCGTGCGTGCTCGCGCGCCTGTCGGGGGGTGAGCGCCGGCACCACGGCCGGCAGCGCCTCGGCCACTTCGTCGGGCGACAGCTTCTCGCTGGCGTAGAGGTAGAGGCAGGCGTCGAGCACCGTGAAGGGCATCAGCTCGGCTTCGGCACTCTGGGCCTCGGCCAGCTCGGGTCCGGGCGCCGTGTCGAGACAGCGCCGGATGCCCTCAAGTGAGAAGCGCTCGTCGAGGCGCTCAAGCAGGGCGATGACCACGGTTTTCGGCACGTCCGCGATCACCGAGAGCGCCCCCTCGAGATCGCCTCCGATCGTCGTGTAGCCGACGGCCTTCTCGCTCATGTCACTGGTTTGCACGAACAGTGCGCTGGCCGAGTTGGCCCAGTTCCACATCCGCTGGCCGCGAATGCGGGCCTGGATGTTCTGCAGCGTGAGCGGGGTCGGCTCGTCGCCGAGCATCGCCCGCACGGCCTCGACCTCGCGGTCGACCGACTCATCGATCGGCGAGACGATGAGGGTGATGTCCAGTTCACGGCAGATCGTCTCAGCCGCCTCGCGGGTGTCGGCACCCGAGAAGCGGCTCGGCATGTAGAAGGCCGAAACGAGGTTCACACCGGAGCCCGGGCCGCGCGTGTCCGGCGCCGCGCCGGCGTGAATCTGGGCCGCCCGCCAAGTGACCAGCAGCGACAGCAGCGAGTCGCGGCCGCCCGAGAGCGCCACGCCGAAGCGGTCGAACGCGCCCGACTTGGCGAAGTAGTCACGCAGGCCCAGGCCCAGCGCCTCAAACAGGTCGTCGAGCACCTCGTCGCGCGGTGACGGTGGCTGCACGGCCGGGGGCAGGAAGAAGCTGCCGCCTGCCGGGACGGGGTAGGTCAGGTTGCCGCTCTTCGCGGTGGAGTGCTCGCTGGTCAGCACGGGCACCGCGCGCGACGTCGTGCGGAATGCCTCGCAGTCGAAGCGCCACGTTGTGTGCTCGGTGCGCAGGCGGCGAGTCCGGTCTAGGTCGACGACGCACGTGGCTAGGCCCTCGCGGAAGCGTGGCGCGTCGAGCAGTATCCGGCCGTTCTGCACCACGTAGCCGCCGCCGTCAAAGACCAGCGTGTCCTGCCCGCCCACCGCGTTGACGTACAGCAGCAGCGCCTGGTTGTCGGCCGAGCGGGTGGCGAGCATCTCGCGCCGGGTCGATACCACGCCGATGCGGGACGGCGAAGCTGAGAGGTTTACCACCACGTCGGCGCCTGAGAAGCACCGCCGGCGCATCGGTCCATCAGGTGACCACGCATCCTCGCACACCTCGACGGCCATGCGGCGGTCGCCGAATTCGAAGAGGTAGTCGCCTACCGGGATGCCGCTCGAGTCAAGCGCTTGGTAGGGCGTGCCGCAGGCCAGCGTGCGCGCTTCGTAGAAGACGTTGTAGGTAGGGAGCTTCTCCTTTGGGACGGCGCCGAGGATTGCGCCCCGGTGGAGGACGACCGCGCAGTTGAACAACTCACCGCCCACTGCCAGGACCGCGCCGGCCACGACGATCGTGGGCAGGTCGCGTGTCTCGCGGGCCAGCCGGTCGAGGGCGGTGCGCTGGGCGGCCACGAAGCCCCGCCACTGCACCAGATCCTCGGCTGGGTAGCCGCCGATCACCTGCTCGGGGAACGCGGCCAGCCAGACGTTGTCGGCTGCGGCGGCGCGGACGAGCGCCAGGACGGCGTCGGTGTTCGCGACAGTGGCGCCGACCGTGCTGCTGACGTTGCCGATGGCCAGGCGGGCGAGCTTCATGAGCAGTCCGTGGGGGAGGTCGCGCTGCATCTTGCCGACGATGCATCCTGCATGGCTGCGTTGCTCCTCCCTCAATAGTGGGCGATGTTCTCGGTCGTCGCGCCTTACCCTGCAGGCGCCTCGGCCCCAGTGCGACCCGGAACTGCCACCACAGATTGCTTCCAGTAACGATATATCGGCCTGTCGGGCGCGTTCGGACACCAGCGCCGGGCGGCGCGCGCTAGAATCTCGGGCCGTGGTTCCGTCTTTCGCGACGCTTCCGCCTGACCGGCGTCATCGGCCTGTGTCTCGTCACGAGGGTGGCGGCCGTGCGTGGGCTGGAACGGGCGGGTGCCCACTCCGCTGGCTGAGGCCGGAACCGCCGCCGAAAGGCTGCCGCGAGTGCTGCTGGGTCACGCCGTGGCCAGGCTGCACGCTCGTGGTGGTGACCACCAGCTCGCCGGATGTCGGCGAGGTCTGCCGCGGCCATCGTGGACGGCCATGGAGATCGTCGGAGGGCTGATCGTCGCGCCCCTTGCCAGGCAGTAGACCGGGAATCAGGCCCGGGCTGGAATGTGGATGCCACATTCCAGCTTTTTCCCTTGCCAGCGGCCCGAGCGCGGGTTGTTCAAGTCGGGCGGCGGCTGGGTGCACGGCTCGCAGCCGATACTGGTGTAGCCCAGATCGTAGAGCGGCAGCAACGGAATATCGTGCTCGCTCGCGTACGCCCTGACATCCTTCGCGGTCCACGCGGCCAGTGGGCTGACTCGGGAGATCTCTTGCCCTCCCGGCAGCCGGAACGGATCGACTTCCCTGAGGTGCATGCGCGACGGCGACTGCTCGCGTCGCAATCCCGTGAACCACGTGTCGTACGCCTGGAGTGCTTTGAACAGTGGCTCCACCTTATGGCGCTGGCAGCAGGTGTCGGTGCCTTCACGCTCCCACAGGCCCGGCTCGGGCTGTTCGGCCTTGAGGGTCACGAGGTTCAGGTTCCACTCGCGCACGATCCGATCGCGGTACTCCAGCGTCTGCGGGAAGTGGTGGACCGTGTCGAGGAACAGGACGGGCAGGTCCGCCCGAACCTGCCGGAGCATGTGGACTAGGGCGACATCCTCGGCCTGAAAGCTCGACGTCACGCAGGCGTTCGTCGCGCACGCTAACGCGTCGGCGATCACCCGTGTGGGCTCCGGGGCGCGGCTTGTCATGTCAGGATCTCCTCGAGGGCACGACGCACGGCCTCGACCGCGGCTTGGTCGGAGTCGGCCGCGCGGGCGGCTCGCGCCAGCCGCTCGGCCGCGCTCAGTGGTGCGCCGAGGGCCGCCGCGTCCCGGTTGACTGGCCGGAGAATCATGCCGGCACCTGCCGTGAAGTGGCTGCCGGGGTCGATCAGCACAAAGTTGCCCGTGGCGCGGTTCTGTTCGTACGGGTCGAAGACCAGCGGCCGGGAGGTGGACACCCGCACCGACCCGATCTGGTTCAGCACCAGCCGCTGGTCGACCTCCGCGGTCACCGTCTTCGTGTTGTGCTTCATCAGGTAGAGACGGCCGGGGTCGAGTGGTTGCTCGTCCATCCACACTAGGTCGGCCTCAAACTGCTGGCCGATCCAGGGGTCGGCCTGTGCGACCGGGCCGGCGCTCAGCACGTCGCCGCGGCTGACGTCGATCTCGTCCTCGATCGTGACGGTCACTGACATGGGCGCGAAGGCCCACGGCAGATCGCCATCGAAGGTCACGATCGAGGTCACCCGCGACGTCAGTCCCGACGGCTGGACCGTCACCTCGTCGCCCGGCGCCAGCGTCCCCGACACGATTTGCCCCGCGTAGCCGCGGAACGCGTGGTCGGGCCGGATGACCAGTTGCACGGGCATTCGTAAGGGCGCGGCGGTCAGGTCGCGGTGCACCTGCACGGTCTCGAGGTACTCGAGCAGGCTCGGGCCCTCGAACCACGGCGTGCGGTCGCTGCGCGTGATCACGTTGTCACCGTGCAGGGCGCTCAGCGGCAGGGCGTGCACCGATGCCCCGTCGAGCAGGTCGCCGAAGTTGTCGCAGATGCCCTCGAAGACGTCACGGTCGAAGTCCACCAGGTCCATCTTGTTGATGGCCAGCGCGAAGTCGGTGATGCCCAGCAGCCGCGCGATGCGTGCGTGGCGCCGCGACTGGGTCAGCACGCCGTTACGCGCATCGACCAACAGAATGGCCACCTCGGCGGTCGAGGCCCCGGTCGCCATGTTGCGTGTGTACTGCTCGTGGCCCGGGGTGTCGGCCAGGATGAACTTTCGCCGCGCAGTCGCGAAGTAGCGGTACGCGACGTCGATCGTGATGCCCTGCTCGCGCTCGGCCTTCAGGCCGTCGGTGAACAGCGAGAAGTCGATCGGGCCGGCGGTTCGGCTCTTCGACGCCTGCGTCACCGAGTGCACCTGGTCCTCGTAGACGGCCTGCGAGTCGTACAGCAGCCGGCCGATCAGCGTGCTCTTGCCGTCGTCGACGCTGCCGGCCGTGCAGATCCGGAGCAGGCCCTTGTCCGCGATGTTGGACACTAGAAGTAGCCTTCCCGCTTCTTCAACTCCATTGACCCGTCTTGGTCGTGGTCAATGATGCGGAGCTGGCGCTCGGAGTGCCGAGTGGCAATCAGTTCGTCGATGATCTTTGGCACGGTGTCGGCGTCGGAGCGGATGGCGCCGGTGCACGGTGAGCAGCCGAGCGAACGCATCCGGCACCGCACCGTCTGGAGTGTTTCGCCAGGCATCGTGACGAGGAACGGCTGCTCCTGGACGATCAGCGAGTTGCCGCGGACGATCACCTCGCGGTTCTTCGCGAAGTAGAGCGGTACGATCGGGATCCGTTCCACGTGGATGTACTGCCAGACGTCGAGTTCGGTCCAGTTCGACAGCGGAAACACGCGGACGCTCTCGCCGGGGCCCAGCCGGCCGTTGAGCAGGTTCCACAGTTCCGGACGCTGCCGCTTGGGGTTCCATTGCCCATTGGCGTCGCGTATTGAGAACACGCGCTCCTTGGCGCGCGAGCGCTCCTCGTCGCGCCGTGCCCCGCCGATGGCCGCGTCGAAGTTGCCCGCCTCCAAGCCATCGAGCAGCGCCTTGGTCTTCAGTAGCCCGCAGCAGCGCTGGGTGCCGACCTTGAAGGGCTGGGTGCCGTCGGAGATGGCCTCATCGTTGGTGTGGACGATCAGCCGCGCGCCGATCGAGGCCGGGTACTCGTCCCGGAACCTGATCATCTCGCGGAACTTGTAGGTCGTGTCGATGTGCAGAAGCGGGAACGGGATCGAGCCCGGGTGAAACGCCTTTTGTGCCAGCCGCAGCAGGACGGAGCTATCCTTGCCGATCGAGTAGAGCATGACCGGGCGCTCGAACTCTGCCACCACCTCGCGCATGAAGTGAATGCTTTCGGCCTCGAGCGCCTTCAGGTGGTCGAGTCGGGGCGCCGGGGAGTCGTCTACGAGTGTCTGTGCCATTGCAGCTTTGCATCATCAGCCGGGCGGCGTGCGCCACCCGAAAACACAACAGCCCGGGGTGTCCCGGGCTGCGATCGCGTGGCGTGTTGCTGGAAGTCGTCGGTGATCGTGAGCGTCACCGCTAGATCGCGCGCGCGGGTACCCGGATGGGGCCGGGACAACAACAAGCGCAGACACGATCACGAAACATCAGCTCTTAGTTTACCACCGGGCTCGCGACAGGGGGCAAACGGAGCCTCTGGGCCCAGCTACCCGGCGATGACCCGATCGATGATGGCTTGGGCGTGCCGGATCTCGTCGTCGTTCACGATGTGGTCCATCCCGCCGTAGAGCCGTTTGGTCACGTCGGCCCCCATCCGGGCGAGCACTGCCGCCGTCTCGTCCACGCGCTCCTGCGGGATGTGATGGTCGACGTCGCTGCAGCCCAGGAACACGGGTGTGCCGTCGAAGTGCCCCGGGTACTCCCGGGGTGTGCCGTTGGGGCCGATCAATCCGCCGGTGAACACGATGATGCCGCCATAGCGCGCAGCGTGACGCGCGGCGAATTCCGAAGTGAGGCATGCGCCCTGCGAGAACCCGAGCAGCACGATCCGCTGAGTAGGCACACCGGCCGCCGTGGCCTGTTCGACGACATCGCGCAGCACCGCGAGGGCGGACGACAGCCCCGGCTCGTTGCTGGGGATATCCGCCAGGAAGCTGTTCGGATACCACGTATGGCCCGCGGCCGTCGGCGCTAGGTACGTGAGGTTCGGGCGATCGAGGCGGGGCCCCAGAGTGAGGATGTTCTTCGGGGCGGCGCCGCGGCCGTGCACCATCACCAGCGTCGCCCGGCCCCGGCCGAGCGGCTCACCAGCGGTGACCAGCGGCTGGCCTTGGTGGGGGCCCATCAGGCGTAGGCCACCGCGGGCAGGCCCGCCTCGATGTCCTCGCGGGCCGGCTCTTCCCACGGTGGCAGTTTCAGGCCCCGCCCAAGGTCGCACAGATCCTCGTCGACCAGGAAGCCGGGGCCCATCGTCGCCACCTCGAACAGCACGCCACCCGGCTCGCGGAAGTAGAGCGACTTGAAGTACTGGCGGTCGCGGATCTCGGTGACCTTGTGGTTGCGCGCCAGCAGGTCGTTGCGGACCGCGAGCTGCTCCTCGTCGGTGCCGATGGCCACGGCCACGTGGTGCACGGTGCCGAGGCCGTTTTTCGCCGGGGTGGCGGCCGGGTCGTGCAGGACGTCGAGCAGGTGGCCCGCGCCTTGCCCGCCGACCGCGAGTCGCACACGGCCTTCCATCTCATCGACGACCACGAACCCGAGCAGATCCTGCATGAACTCGATGGTGGGCGTTACCTGCTGCACCACCATCGTGATGCTGTGCAGGCCACGGATGGCCGTGGCGGGGTCGACGGTGCCCGCCCACGGCGTACGGGCATCGTCGGCGGCCAGCAGTTCGAACACCAAGCCCGACTTGTCACGCAGCGCTAGGCACTCGTCGTCGAACCGGGGCCGCCCCTCGGTGACGTCCAGGCCGTGGTCGAGCAGCCGGTGGGCCCAGAAGTCCAGCGAGCCGGAGGGCACCGAGAAGGTCGTCGCCAGGATCTGGCCCGCGCCCTGTTGCCCCACGGGGACGCCCTGGTTCCTGTAGGGGAATGTTGTCCACAGCGTGCCCGGAGCGCCGCGCTCGTCCCCGTAGTAGAAGTGGTAGACGTGGTGGTTGTCGAAGTTGACGGTCTTCTTGACGAGCCTCATGCCCAGCACGTCCAGGCAGAAGTCGAGGTCGTCTTGGGCGTCGTCGACGGTGGCCGTCACGTGGTGCAAACTGAGGATCTCATGAGGCACGGGCCGGATCCTATCAGGATGTGCGCCAGCAGTCCCGTTGCCCTTGGGCGTCGCGCGACTCCGGGCCGATGGATAACCGGCACGAGCGACGGCGGGATAGTCGTGTCGGCATTGACGGCAGGCGCGTCCCGGCGTGCCGTCTCGACTCCGCGTGCACGCCGTTTTCCCGCGTTGGTGAGGGAGGACGTCAGCACGATGGCGTTGTCGTGGTGGCGCGTTGCCCGTGCAACCGGCGCGTCCTCACGGCCCAGCAGGCTCCGCTCGACCTGAGCGGGGGCGATGGCGGCAACATCGTCGTCCCACCGGGCGCGGACGGCATCGTGTTTGTGGATTCCGGTCCCGGGGCTCGCGCTGGCGAGGTGGTCCGCGCGGTGCCGTGCACGGCGGGGCGGGGACCCTCTACCCAGCCTGCCGCGCGGTTCGCGGAGGAGCTCTACAACCGCCCCGCCGAGTGCGGGCGGGACTGCTGCGGGTGGGACGGCAGCAACCCGGGAAACGACGGTTCGAGCCGCGACGGCCTTGCCTGTGTCACCCGCGAGCCTCTGAGATCAGCGCGTCAGCTGGTGCCGAGTGGGCTGACGCCCCCGCCGTTCAGAAGCTGACGACCACCGCGTTCGTGAACACCGTGTCCAGGCGCTCCTTGAGGATGCGCACGCTCCCGATGTCGACATCGCTAGGCCCGACGACCACGACACCGATGTCCTGAAGCGCCGGGCGGTGGTTGTAGAGCCACTGCAAGCTCGACCTGAGCGCCAGATGGTCGGTGATGTCGATGGTCACCGCGGTCGTCGTGTCCACGCTCCAGTCGCTGGCCTCGGTCGCGTTCACGTTGAACGTGGCGTCGTTGCTGAGGCGCGCGTTCTCCCCCCACTGGTCCCAGAAATCCCAGGCCAGCCGGAGTGCTGCGAAGTGGGGATCCTTCTCAGGATCCGGGCTGGCCTCCTCGCGGTCGACGTACGCCAGCGAGTATGACGTCTCGAAGTGCCGGTCGTCGCGATCCCACCAGAGGTGGCCGAGGCCCGTGAAGGCGACGTAGCGGTTAAGGAGGCCGGCGTCCTCGTTGCGGTCCCAGGTCAGGCCAGCCTGCCAGCGGAGGGCGTCCCGAATCTGCTGGTCGTAGACGTTCTCGATGAGATATTTCTCGACGCCGGCCGACTTGCCCGGCCGGACGACGCGCACGGTTTCCACGCCTTCCGCGTCTTGGGGCACCACCTCAAGGAACTTGTCCCCGGCACTGCTGGATCGGACGGTCTCCACGCGGAGTGCGTACCGTGCCTGCGGCCACCGGTACTCGAGGAAGTTCCGGAGCCCCAGGGTGTCGGTCGAGGCGTTGCCGAAGGTGGCCACGGCGCTGAGCTCGGTCTCGTTGGAGAACCCGAGGTCGTCCTCGGGCTCTTGGGCCAGGGACGGCCATGCGGCCAGACTGACCAGGCACGCGGCGAGGACGAGACGGGCGAGCGCGGGCATCATCCGATCATGGTAGCTGCCCGGCCGATCCGTACGTGGACATGTGTAGACTGTCATCGTGCGTCCGGCACGATCGAGGCGCGTCAGGGGGGCCATGCGGAGAATCGCAGACGGGATGCGCATCGGGATCGGGGTTGCGGTGATGGCCGCCGCGTGCGCGCCAGCGCAGGAGCCCACGCCTGCGGCCGCGCCGGCCGGACCGGCGGCGGAGGTCGACGTCGCAGCCACCGGCAGGGTGCCGGGTACTACCGCCGAGGACGCCGTCGCCGCGGCAGTGGAAGCCCTCGGCGGGGTCGAGCGGATCGACGCCGTCCGCAACATCACGCTGCTCGGCTACGCGCACTACGCGTACCAGAACGGCGGCGGCAACATCACGGCGCTGCCCAACGCGCCGCAGAAGTACATCGAGGCCGTCGACCTGCGGCGGATCTATGACCTCGCGAACGAGCGGTACTACCAGCAGGAGCGGCGCAACAACCTGTTCCCGTTTGCGGCCTACCGCGGGCACGCGTTCGCACTCAATCGCCAAGCGCTCGACGGCGACATTGCCTACAACATTACCGAGAACGACGAGGCCACCCGCGGCGGGAATGCCCGCGCTCGGCGGATGTGGATGCACACCAACCCGGTGGTGGCAGTGCGTGCCGCGCGCGACCCGGCCAACGCGGTGGCCAACCGGCGTGAGGAGGGGGGCCTCACGCTCGTCGACATCACGCTCGCCGAGGGCGACCTGCTGACGCTGGCCATCCGGCCGCCGAACAACCTCCCGGCTTGGGTGCGCTGGATCGGGCCCGACCAGAACTTGGGCGAGCTCACCTACACAACGTACTACACGGGCTTTGTCCCTTTCGACGGCGTGTACTTGCCGTACGGCTACAACACGAAGTTCGACTGGCGGGATGTCGAGTACATGAAGATGTGGGTGGACGGCTACTACATTGATGATGACATCCCCGACCTGACGGCCCCGCCCGCGGGGCCGCAGGCGGCTGGTGATGGCGGGAACCTGGAGGCCGAGTCGGTGGCACGGGGCGTGTGGCGCATCACGGGCGGCACGATAGTCATCGAGTTCGCCGATCACTTGACGCTCTACGAGGTCGGCGGCGGGCTCGACCGGGTACGCAACGTGGTTGCGCTGGCGCGGACGCTGGTGCCCGGGAAGCCGGTGACCGAGGTCATCGTCTCGCACCATCACTTCGACCACACGCGCGGGCTGCGCCAGGCGGTGGCCGAGGGGCTCACGGTGATCTCGCGGCGTACCAACGGCGTGATCTTTGAGGAGATGACCTCGCGCCCGGCGCCAAACTTCCCGGACGACTTGCACATGCGCGGTCTCGTGGGTTCGCTGGAGTTCCTCCCGGTCGACGACTCGATGGTGCTCGAGGACGATACGATGCGGGTAGAGCTGTACCACACGATCAACAACAACCACACCGCCGACAACCTGATCGCCTATATCCCGGAGCACCGGCTGCTCATCGAGGCCGACGTTGCGACCGCGGCAGAGGACCTGCAGTGGTGGGGCGACAGCTGGATCGACAACGTCGAGTACCGCGGCCTCGACGTAGAGATCAACGTGCCCGTTCACATGCGGGTCATGGACCGGGACGAGGTGCTGGAGATGGTGGCACCGGGCATCGAGCGTGTGAAGGCGTGGTGCGACGAGCACGCGGCTGCGGGAAACTACTTTCCCGGCTGCCCGCCGTTCCTGAGGTGAGCGTTCGGCCCGGGCCTTCGTGTCTAGAACGACACCTGCAGGTGCAGGCGGACCGACCGTGGGATCGCGGCGTGGAAGTGGATATCCTCCACCGGCTTCGTCTCGTGGCGGAGGCGCGACTCGAAGAAGTAGTCGATGTCGCTCACCTCGGCGTTGAACAGGTTGAACCCTTCCAGCACCAGTCGGACCTGGGGCGAGAACTGCCAGCCAATCTCACCGTTGACGATCGAGGTCGCCTTCGACTGCACGCTCCTGTCCTCGACGAGCGGCCGCGGGCCGAAATGACGGAGCCGGACGCTGCCGAGCGGCCCCGAGACCACACCCGCCGGTGGGTGCAGGCTGAAGCCCGCCGCGATCACGCGGTTGAGCGCGCCGGGCACGGAATCCTCGCCCGCCGGCACGTTGAGGAAACGGGCGCGCGCGAACGAGATGTCAAGGTCAGCTGACAGCCAGTCGTTCGGGTAGATGTAGTTGGTGATCTCCACGCCGAATCGGCGGCTCGCGGGCCCGTCCTCCGTGCTGCCCGAGTCGCCCACGTAGATCAGCTCCGAGTCGAAATCGAGGTACCACCCTGTGACGGTGGTCTGGACGTTCGGCAGGGCGACCGTCCGGACACCGAGCTCGGCGCCCTGCGACCGCGCGAACTGCGGGGACGGTGGCGCGGGCTCCCCCGTGAACGGGTCCACCTGGAGCACGATCCCGAGTGCCGAATTCGAGTGGAAGCCCAACCCCCAGTTCGCGTAGAGCTCGGTGCTACCCGTCAGGCCGATCGCGGTCGAGACCTTGGGGCTGATGATGCCCGCAGTATCCGTGCCCGAGTTGCGCGGATCGTTGGCCGTCACGTCCCAGTGGTAGATATCGCCCCGCAGTCCGACAGTGGTCCGCACGCGGTGGGTCCACTCGAGCTCGGTCTCGCCGAACAGGCCTATCGAGACTTGGTCGACGCCGTCGGCCCGCACGGTGTCGAGGCGCACCGTCTCGCGCGTCAGGTACAGGCCCAGCGGCCCTCCGACCGAGTCGTGACGGACGTCGACGCCGAACAGGTTCTCCGACGGCGTGTCACCGAAGCGCGCCATCCGGCGATACGTCATCCGGCCGCCGGCAGTCCAGCGCTCCTCGGACTGCTCGAACTGGTCGCCGTTGACCGGGTCGTTCAGGAAGTACGTGAAGTTGTGGAAGAGCTGCACGTCATAACGCTGGAGGTAGGCGGTGATCCGCGTAGACTCGCCGACGTTCGAGCGCTGCCAGTCGAACGCGCCGCTGTAGCGTGACGTTTCGCCGCCATCGGTTTCCTCGATGAACCCGAAGCGGCTAATCAGGCCGACGTCGATGGCGCGCTGCGGGATCTGGTCGGTGGAGTGCCAGTGATTCGAGAATCCCATGAACGTCAGTGACAGCCCGTTCTGCGTGTCACCCCGGCTGTAGCGCAGCAGGCCGTTGTACTTGTCCTTGTTGTTCGGGCTCTCCCAAGGACCGTTGTCCTGCTCGTATTCGAACGCCGCCAGCAGGTTGCCACCGGCCACCTCGGGCGAGGCCATGCCCAGGAAGCGGCGGTAGTCGAAACTGCCACCGGTCACGCTCACGAACGGTCGGTCCAGCACGTTGAAGTAGTTGATGTTGGCCGAGCCAGCCGACGAAAAATCGCCGTTGTCGGCGTAGTACGGCCCCTTGCGGAACTGGACGCCGCTCACCAGTTCGGGAATCAGGAAATTCGAGTCGGCGTAGCCTTGGGCGTGTGCGTGGGTTGGCATGTTCACGGGGATGCCCGCGATGGTTTGGCTGAAGTCGAACCCGTGATCGAGGTTGAAGCCGCGTAGGTAGTACTGATTGGCTTTCCCCTCGCCGCTGTGTTGGCTGATGATCATGCCTGGCACGGTTTCGAGGATCTCCGTGGCCCGGTTGGCGGGCCGCACCGCCAGCTGCGCAGCGGTGATGGCGCCCTCGCTGCCCGCTGAGGCGATGCCCACGAGGTTCTCGGTGGGCGTCTCGATTTCGGCGAGGTTGCGGAACGTCCGCGGCGCCGTGACCACGATATCGGCACTGACGGTGACCACCATCCGCGCATCCTCGGTGCGGGCGCCGCCGGCGGGCACTACGATGTTGCGGCGCACGATGGAGAAATTGATGAGACGGAACCACACTTCGGCCGGGCCCGCAGGCACGCCGGCGAAGGTGTAGACGCCGTCGCTGTCGGAAACCGTCATCAGGACGTCGGCGACCCCGACGGGAAGCAGTTCCACGGTCACGCCCGGCAGCACGCCACCGGTCTGATCCGTGACCGTACCCGTCACGGTGCCGGGACCCTGTGCGAACACGAGGGCAGGGAACAGCCAGACCTGCGCGACCAGCAAGGCTGGGATGAGGCTGCGGGTGTGCATGGAAGCCAGCATAGTTTTTGATCGGTTGACGAACTCCTGAAGAGTTCCTGAACCTTTCGTCAGGGCCCTGGAGAGGCCAATTCGCTGGGCGTGGGGGAGGCTGTCGAGCGGGCTGAAGCCGCCTAGGGAGACTCGAGTCGCAGGTCGTAGTCCTCGAAAGACCCGTCCGCCCGGTACTCGCGCGCCTGTGTGAAGAAGCCGTCGGCCGTCAGCGTGACCTCCACCGGCGCGTCGCCCTCGTTGAGCCAGTACCAGCCGTGGTAGCCCGAGTAGGGGGCGCGGTAGCTGCCGTGGTCGCCGACGGCGCTGCCCTGCGCGAAGCTCTCTGACCCGGCCGCGCCCGAGCCGACCGGCTCGGTGTGGAAGTCGAACGTCAGCGGGCCCGATGCCTCCCAGGCGTAGAGGAACGTGGCGCCTTGACCGAGCGCGAACTTGTACTCCACCCAGCCGTCCGGCTCGAGCGTGAAGGTCAGGCTGTCGTGGTTGTACGCCCGCGGCGAGTCGAGCAGGGGGCTCTCGGCGGTGTTGGCCGTCTCCGTCATCGTGGTCAGTTCCACCACCTCGCCCGGGTTGGCCATCGCTGTCAGGCCCAGTGCGTCGCCGATGCCGGTCGGGTCGATGCCGTACTCGGCGGGTAGGACCGCCGTCACGAGTAGGGCCCCTGCGGCGGCCAGTGCCACGATGGTGGCCTGCACCAGCCGGCCATGCGGGGCCGGCGCCGGCTGGGTGGCGTGCCGGTCGCTCACAGGACCACGTATCCCACGAGCTGGTAACCGGTCAGCACGAACCCGCCGGCCATCAGCGCCGCGTTGGTGGCGAAGGCGTGCGAGACGTAGCTCGGGCTGCGGCGCCAGAGCGTCAGCCCCAGGAGCACCGCGGACAGCACGATGATCTGGCCAATCTCGACGCCCACATTGAAACTGATGATGTTGGCCACCAGGCCCGCCTGGGGCAGCGCGAACTCCTGCAGCTTGGTGGCGAGGCCGAAGCCGTGGAACAGGCCGAAGATCAGCACCGCGGCCCGCGTGTTAAACCGGAGCCCGAGTCGCGCGAACCCGCCCATGTTCTCGAAGCCCTTGTAGACCACCGACAGCCCGATGATCGCGTCGATGATGAACGCATTGGCCGTGATGCCGCCGAATACGCCCAGCAGCAGCGTGAGACTGTGGCCCAGCGTGAACAGACTCACGTAGAGCACCACGTCCTTCAGCCGGTAGAGGAAAAAGATCACGCCCAGCAGGAAGAGGATGTGGTCGTAGCCGGTGACCATGTGCTTGGCGCCCAGGTAGAGGAACGGCGCGATGGCCATGCCGTCGAGGCTCAGGACGAACGCGGCGTCCTTTTCGGACACGCCGTGGGCGAGCGCCGCCTCGGGGAGCGCGGCCAGCACGAGGGCGGCGAAGGGCAGCAGCCGGGCCAGCCGGGTCATACTTCGCAGTCTAACAAGCCCGCGACGTCGCGAGCCTGAAGAGTCAGTCAGAAAACCCCCATGATACGATTTTGTTGCTTTGGCTTCGATCGTTTCCCTCAAGGAGGCCGTCGCGGATCTGGTGCACGACGGCGACGTTGTCGCGCTCGAGGGGTTCACTCACCTGATTCCGTTTGCCGCGGGTCATCAGATCATCCGGCGGGGCTGTACGGATCTCACGCTGGTCCGGATGACGCCGGACGTCATCTACGACCAGCTCATCGGTGCCGGGTGCGCCCGCAAGCTGAGATTCTCGTGGGGCGGGAACCCCGGCGTGGGCTCCCTGCACCGCTTTCGTGATGCGGTGGAGCGGAGCTGGCCCGTGCGGCTTGAGATCGAGGAACATGCCCACGCGGGCATGGCTGCGGCGTACGCCGCCGGCGCTTCGGGCCTGCCGTTCGGCGTGTTGCGCGGCTACCGCGGCAGCGACCTGCCCGATCACAACTCGAACGTGAAGTTCGTCGACTGCCCGTTTACAAGCGAGCGTCTGGCCGTGGTGCCTGCCATCCGACCGGACGTGGCCGTGATTCACGCACAGAAGGCCGACCGCAAGGGCAACGTGCTGATGTGGGGGCTGGTGGGCGTGCAGAAGGAAGCGGTGCTGGCGGCGAGGCGCGCCATCGTCACCGTGGAGGAGATCGTCGACGCCTTGGAGGCGCCGCCGAACGCCGTGGTCTTGCCGACCTGGGTGGTGAGTGCTGTGTGCGAGGTACCCGGCGGGGCGTTTCCGTCCTACGCCCAGGGCTACTATTCCCGCCACAACCGGTTCTACAAGGACTGGGATCCGATTGCGCGCGACCGCGAGACGTTCACGGCGTGGATTGACCAACACGTGAAGGGCACGGCTGACTTCGCCGCGTTCAGGCAGAGCATCGAGGCGGGCAGCTGATGACGGCGCCGAGCTATACCCCGGACGAGGTGATGACCGTCGCCGCCGCGCGCATGGTGCGCAACGGGGCGGCGCTCTTTGTCGGGATCGGGCTGCCCAGTGAGGCGGCCAACCTGGCGCTGCGGACCCACGCGCCGGACACCGTGCTGATCTACGAATCGGGCTGCATCGGGGCCAAGCCGAGCGTGCTCCCCTTGTCGATCGGCGACGGCGAGCTGGCGGAGACCGCCGACGCGGTAGTGTCGGTCCCCGAGATGTTCGCCTACTGGCTCCAGGGTGGGCGCATCGACCTCGGGTTCCTTGGCGCGGCCCAAATCGACCGGTTCGCCAACATCAACACCACCGTGATCGGTCCCTACGACACGCCCAAGGTCCGGCTGCCCGGGGCCGGTGGCGCCCCAGAGATCGCGGCTTCCTGCGGCGAGGTGCTCATCACCCTGCGCCACGGCACGCGGGCGTTCGTCGAGACACTGGATTTCGTGACATCGGCCGGGCATCTGGACGGTGGTGCCGCGCGGGAGCGGCTGCGGCTGCCCGGGAAGGGGCCGACCGCTGTCATCACCGATTTGGGGATCCTGACCCCCGATCCCCGGACGCGAGAACTGACTCTGACCAGCGTCCACCCGGGCGTGGCGGTGGAGGCCGTGAAGGCCGCCACGGGGTGGCCGCTCAAGGTGGCGGCAGAGGTGTCCACTACCGAACCGCCCACGGATCGGGAACTTACGGTCCTGCGCGACCTCAAGGCCCGGACCGCCAAGGCACACGCCGGGCAAGCATGACGAGAATTTCAGAGATTCTTCAGGGATCAACCCGATCCAGTCGGCTAGGATTGCGGTGCACGCGGGGATATTGGTTGACTGGCCGAAGGGCGCCGTGCCCCACTACGCGGCCTCTTCCGGAGAGGTGTGAGCGATGAGAATCTTCACTGCAGTGTTCGCCGTGCTGATGCTAGCGGTGGTCGTGGCCGCGCAGGGGCCCGAGCCACAGGTGGCGGGCACTCTCGCCCAGGTAATGAAGGGCATTCCTTACCCGAGTTCCAACGTCATCTTCGACACGCAGGATTGGGACCCGGCGACCAATGAGGCCGGGGAGTTCGCCATGAGCGCGGGGCCGCGCCGCTCGTACGACGGTGTCTACGGCGGGTGGGAAGCGGTGGAGAACGCGGCGCTGGCGATCGCCGAGTTCACCAACGTCTTGATGCTGCCGGGGCGCGCGTGCCAGAACGGGGAGCCAGTGCCGATCGGGGCGGCCGACTGGCCGGGCTTCGTGCAGGAGCTCCGTGACGCAGCGATGGCGACCTACGAGGCCGCCCAGATGCAGAGCCAAGACGCGATGCTGGCCGCTGCCGACACCCTTATCATCGCTTGCGGCAACTGCCACGAGCAGTACCGCGACGTCGGCGGCATCGACGCCCGTTGCATGCAGTAGGCGTAGGCCTGTCGGCCATGGACTTCTTGTGCGGCTGCGCCGTAGAATGCGCCGGGCTCGAGGACAACTAAGTGAACATTGATCTGTCGGCGGCACACATCCATCTGCTGCTCAACCACGTCCCGACAATCGGCTTCGTCTTCGGTTTGGCGTTGCTCGTCTTCGGATGGCTGCTGAAGAGCGACCACCTGAAGCTGGCGAGTCTCACGACGCTGGTCGGTATCGCGCTGCTCTCGATCCCGGTCTACGCCACCGGTAGCGGCGCGCACGCGCAGATCTGCGGCCCGCTGCCCTCGTCGGGCCCCTGTGAGGACCCGTCGATCTCGCTCCCGCTGATCCAGATGCACGAGAGCCTGGCGTTCGTCTCCTACGTACTGATCGTGTTCGTGGGCGGCCTCGCGTGGCTCGGCCTGTGGCTGTTCCGGCGCCTGAAGCAGGTGCCGACGTGGAACATGGCGGCTGTGGCGCTCCTTGGCCTGATCACGTTCGGGGTGGTGGCGCAGGCGGCGAACGTGGGGGGGGAGATCCGCCACACTGAGATCCGCGTCAGCACGGAGGCCACCGAGCCTCCCCTCGGTCAGGACATCGCCAACTTCATCAACGCGTCGCCGTGGAGTTGGGCGGCGCTGGAGGCGATCCACATGGTGGGCCTCACGCTGCTCATCGGTGTCGTGCTCCTGATTGACCTGAAGGTGCTGGGCTTCTCGCCACACCTGACCTATTCGACGCTGGACCGGTTGCTGCCGTGGGGCATTCTGGGCTTCGGCCTCAATGCCATCTCGGGGATGCTCTTTTTCCTCACGGCGGCATACCAGTACGTGGGGAACCCGTCATTCGAGTGGAAGCTGGTCTTTCTCATGGCAGCCGGCCTGAACATGCTGTTGATGACGTTCGACCCGGCCTGGGAGCGTGAGGGGCAGCCCCCCCCGACCTACGCGAAGGCGCTGGCGGGCTCGGCGCTCGCGCTCTGGGTCGGGGTGATGTTTTGGGGCAGCATGCTGCCGTTCATCGGTCAGGCGTTCTGACGAGGAGGCTCCGTGAACCTGTATGAAGGCCTCGGGCTGGCGCTGGCGGTCATCGGCGCGGTGGCTGGCGCGACGGCGCTGATCGCGATCTTGGGCATCTGGATTGACCGCCTAGCGGCCCGCGAAGACGGCGCGAAGGATCGCTAGGCGATGTACGACTTCTTCATCAACATCTTCCTCTGGATCGAGGGACTGGCCTTCAGCACGTTCCTCCGCGAGGGCAGCTCGCTGATGGGATTCCCGCTGTTCCTCTATCTGCACACGCTGGGCATGGCCGTTGTGGCCGGGGGCGCGGCGATCGTCAGCTTCGGCGTGCTCGGCTTGTGGCCGAAGGGTGCGCCGCTCAAGCCGTTGGAGAAGATCTACCCGGTGATTTACGCGGGCTTTTGGCTTGAGATGGTGACCGGCGTCTCGATGTTCATGAAGGATGCCAGCACGTACGGCCGCAACCCGGACTTCTACTGGAAGCTGGCGTTCGTGGCGGGCGGAGTGGTGCTCCTGCGGATCATCCGCACGCGCGTTCTCCAGTCCGACGCGCCCGAGGGGTCGCTCGTGACCGGGCAGGCGCGCCTGCTGGCCGGGGGCGTGATCGCCTGCTGGTTCCTCGCCATTGTGACGGGCCGCCTGATTGCGTACCTGAATCCCATCCCGGGCTTCTTCTAGATCGTGGCGGGGCACGCGCGGTGCACACGCCCGACGTTGTCGGGTGGTCGTGCCTCGCGTACCATTGCCGTCATGGCCTGTGCGCGCTGTCCGTACAAGATGAACTACGAGTTGCTGTGGGCCCATACCGAGGATCCGGAGGTCGTCTGCGTGATGCTGCGGTGCTGCGCGGGGCCCGAGTTGCAGGTTCGCCGCGGGTCAGAGTTGCTGCTTGACGAGGTCTTCCCGACGGCCACGCACGTGCGCGCCCGCGCGCAACAGTTGCTCGACGACGGGTTCGACGCTGCCGCTGCGGAGGCCCGGCCCTTGTGAGATAGAATGCGCCGGGCTCCATGGATCTGTCGCCGGCGCACCTCCACCTGCTGCTGAATCATCTCCCGACCGTCGGACTTGTCCTCGCCCTCGCCCTGTTGGTCTTCGGCCTGTTACTTCGCAGCGATCACCTCACGGTTGCCAGCCTCGTCAGCTTGGTCGTGATCGCCCTGCTCGCCGTGCCCGTCTATGCCACGGGCAGCAGCGCGCACCTGCAGCTGTGTGGATCGGTGGCTCCGAGTGCGCCGTGCGGAGACGAGACAATCCCCCGGGCGCTGATCGACCGGCACGAGAGCCTCGCGTTCGTGTCCTACGTCCTGCTGATTTTCGCGGGCGGGTTCGCCTGGCTGGCGCTCTGGTTGCGCCGCCGGCTTGCCGCCGTACCGGCATGGGCCACTGGGGTCGTCTTGGCGCTGTCGGTGATCGCGTGCGGTACGGTCGCGCGCGCCGCGGCGATCGGCGGCGAGATTCGCCATACCGAAATTCGGGTCATCGGCGAGGCGGGGGATCCCCCGATTGGCCGCGTAATCGCCGACTTCATCAACAACTCGGTCTGGACGTGGGCGGCGAACGAGACCTTTCATCTGATCGGGCTCACACTACTCCTCGGTGTCATGCTGGTCATCGATCTGAAGGTGCTCGGCATCGTGCCAACCCTCACTTACGCGGCGCTGGACCGCCTGTTGCCCTGGGCAATTCTCGGCTTCGGCCTGAACGCCCTCACGGGCATGCTGTTTTTCCTGGCGCTGCCGGCCTCCTACGCTGACAATCCGGCGTTTGGATGGAAGCTAGTGTTCTTGGTGGCGGCGGGACTGAACACGCTCGTGTTCACGTTCGACGAGGCTTGGACGCGCGAAGGGCAGCTGCCTCCAGTCGGTTCGCGGATCCTCGCCGGGTCGGCGCTGGTGCTATGGGTGGGCGTGCTCTACTGGGGCAGCGTGCTGCCGTTCGTGGTGACGGGGTTCTGAGGCGTGGGCGCATGAACCTGTTCGGCGGAATTGGCCTGGCACTGGCCGTGTTGGGCGTCGTTGCGCTGGGCACTGCAGTCGTGATTGGTGCCGGTGTCGCCCTGGATCGGCTGGCCGCTAGGACCGAGACGCCGGAGGGGTCGTAAGCCGTGGCCGACGCCGCCGTCATGTTCTTCGCTTGGCTTGAGGGGCTGCCGCTCAGCACCTTCATCCGCGAGTCCAACTCGCTGCTAGCGTTCCCGTTCTTCCTGTTCCTCCACACGCTGGGGATTGGGATCACGGTCGGCGGCACCGCCGTCATCAGCGGCGCGCTGCTGGGGGTGTGGCCGCGGCGATCCCCCTTGAAGCCCTTGGAGCGCCTCTACCCGCTGGTCTATACGGGATTCTGGCTGGAGATCGTGACTGGGATCGTGATGTTCATGAACGACGCGACCGTGTACGGGCGCAACCCGGACCTCTACTGGAAGCTGGCGTTCGTGGCTGGGGCGATGGTGCTGCTGGCCGCCATGCGTCGAACAGTGTTCGGTGACCCGCGGCTCGATGCAGGGCCGGTCCCGGCGCGTGCCCGGCTGCTGGCCGCCGCCTCGCTGGTGTGCTGGTTCGTGGTCATCGTGACCGGCCGGCTCATCGCCTACCTCAATCCGCAGCCCGTGTTCTTCTGAGTGGGGCGTGATCTCCCGTCTACGCAGAGCCTTAGGCGCGTTTCGTGCTGCTGCTTGCCGGACGGCGCCGAGAGGTCTAGACTAAGGCATCCTTGCGGGCCGGTTCTTCCCGCTCGAGGGATACGTTCGTCGTAGCCGTTTCATGTCTCAATGAGGTCGCAGCTATGAAGCGCATGAGCCGCTCGATTGGATTGGCACTGCTGGCCGTCGTCGTGATGCTCGGCGGTGCCACCGTGGCATCCGCCCAGCAGACGCTAGTGGGCAACTGGGGCCCCGTCACTCATGAGGACCAGCCGGAGCGCGGCGGCGGGCCGCCGTTGGCCGACTGGGCGGGCGTGCCCCTCAGTGACGAGGGCCGCCTGCGGGCCCTGTCGTGGGACGCGGGGATCCTGACGGTGCCCGAGCACCAGTGCAAGCCCCACCCGTCGACCTACGGGTATCGTGGCATTGGCGGTCCGCGCATCGGCCGTATCGTCGATCCCGACACGTTCGAGGTCGTCGCGCTGACGATGCACATCCGGTGGATGGAGCAGCGGCGCACGATCTGGATGGACGGCCGCGCGCATCCGCCGGAGTGGGCCGCCCACACGTGGCAGGGCTTTTCGACGGGTCGCTGGGAAGGCAACACGCTGGTGGTCGACACCACGCACCTGAAGACCGGCTGGGCGCGGCGCAATGGTGTGATCCTCAGCGACGACGCGACGATGCGTGAGTACTTCATCCGCCGCGGCGACATGTTTACGCACATCTACGTGCTGAACGATCCGCACTACCTCGCCGAGCCGTTCGTCAAGTCCAGCGGCTTCCGCCTCCAGGACAACGACAACGTGGCGCCGTACCCATGCCAGGCGGTCGAGGAAGTGGACCGGCCGCGCGGCGCCGTGCCGCACTACCTGCCGGGTGCGAACCCGTACCGCGAGGAGTTTGCGGCCAAGTACCACCTGCCGGTCGAGGCAGCGATGGGCGGGCCCGAGACGGCGCTGCCCGAGTTCATCAAACAGTTCGACACGTCGGACACGGCGCTGCCGCCGCTTGATGGCCAGGAGCTCGCCGACCTCCTCGGCTTCGGCGCGAACTAGTCGGACGCTGGAGTAAGGGATGAGCACAGGAACACTTGCAGCCCGTGCGGGCCTGCGCCGGCTGCTGGCGCTGGCCGGTGTCGCCACGCTCGGCGTGGCGGGGGTGGTGGCGCAGCAGAACCGCGACGACGTGGTAGTGGAGTCGCTGCACGTGCAGGGCAACGTCCACATGCTGGTCGGCGCCGGCGGCAACGTCACGCTTAATGTGGGTGACGACGGCGTCATGGTGGTTGACACCCAGTTCGCCGACATGGCCGAGCGCCTCATCGCGGAGATCCGTGAGATCGCGGGCTCGCGCCAGATTCGCTACGTCGTCAACACGCACGCCCACGGGGATCACGTCGGCGGCAACGCTGCGATCTCCGCGGCCGGTGCCCAAATCGTCGCGGGCAACTTCGCCGGGCAGATCAACTTCCGCACCGGTGGTGGCAACCCCGCGTTCATCATCGCGCACGAGAACACGCTGCGCTGGATCCAGTCGCCCCCGGGTGGCGGCGAGGCGCCGCCGTACGAGGCGTGGCCGACCGACGTGTTCTTCGGCCGTCAAAAGGACTTCTACTTCAACGGCGAGGCGATGCTCTTTTTGCACCAGCCGAACGCCCACACCGACGGCGACATCTTCGTCCACCACCGCGGGTCAGACGTCGTGTCCACCGGCGATGCCTATGTGAACAGCGGTTTCCCGAACTTCGACCTGAGCCGGGGCGGCAGCATCCAGGGCTACGTCAACGGCCTGAACAACCTGCTCGACATCATGGTGCCGTTTGACAAGCAGGAGGGCGGCACCTATGCCATCCCGGGGCACGGGCGGCTCGCCGACGAGGCCGACGTGGTCGAGTACCGCGACATGCTGACAATCGTGCGCGACCGCATCGCGGCGATGATCGACGACGGGTTGAGCGAGGATGAGGTCGTGGCCGCACGTCCCGCGCTCGACTACGAGGGCCCGTACGGCAACCCGGAGACCTTCGTCCGGCGGGCCTACGCCGGCCTTGCCGGGAACTGACGCCATGCGACTGATGGAGAGGCAGATGATTCGCAGTACTGTTGGGTTCGTGGGCGGAGCGGCCGTGGTGCTGGCGCTTGCTGGTGTGGCGAGCGTAGCCCCATCGGCCCAGGTGCCCGCGGCGCCGCCTCCGCAGGAGTTGGAGCCCGAGAACCTCAACCTCGCGGGCTACTGGGTGGCCATCGTCAACGAATCCTGGCGTTGGCGGATGGTCACGCCGCCGGCGGGCGACTTCGCCAGCCTCCCCCTCAACGACGAGGGTGAGCGCGTGGGCAACCTGTGGACGCCCGAGCAAGACGGCTCGTGCATGGCGTACGGGATGGGTGGCCTGATGCGCATGCCGACCCGTCTCCACATCACTTGGGTCGAGGACGACGTGCTGCAGATCGAGACCGATGCGGGCATGCAGACGCGGCGCCTCTACTTCAACGCCGCCGAGGCACCAGCCCAGCCATCGCTGCAGGGCCGCTCGGTTGCCGAGTGGGAGAACACTGGCGGGGGGCGCGGCCGCGGCCGGCGTGGCGGTGGCCCTGCGCCGCCGCCCACGGCGCCCGAGTTCGGGACGCTGCGGGTGCAGACCGACAACCTGACCGGTGGCTGGATCCGCCGCAACGGTGCGCCCTACAGCGACCAGACAGCGGTGGTGGAGTACTTCGATAACTTCATGTCGCCGACCGACGAAGTCGAGTGGCTGGTGGTCACCCAGACCCTCACCGACCCGATGTACATCAACGGCGAGTACGTTACCAGTTCGCATTTTCGTCGCGAGGCAGGCCCGGACGGCCCTCAGCCGGCGAACTGGGACCCGACACCCTGCCGCCAGTAGCGGGGCGTCTGCACCTGCGCGTCGCCCCGTCGGGCTCCGGCCCGGCGGGGCGCTCGTCGTTTGAGGCCGGACTCATAGTGACATCGCCGTGCGTCCCGCGATACAATCCGCCCGGTGTGCGGGCTCGGCGGCCCGCGCGGGTGTAATCCGTCGGATAGCCGGTGCTGTTGCCTGGTCCGTGGAGAGTGTGTCATGCAGAGGCAGAGGCGGCCCGTCGTGGCGGGCCTGTCGTTCTTGGTGGTAGTAGCCCTCGCCGCGCCCGTGGCTGCCCAGGTTGACGTCACCGGGGAGTGGGGCCAGCGCCGGCACGAGGATCAGCCCGAGCGCGGCCCAGGGCCCGATCTCGGCGATTACGCCGGCATGCCCGTGAACGCGGCGGCCATCCAGCGTGCCGACGCGTGGTCGTCGTCGCGGCTCACGCTGCCGGAGTACCAGTGCCGTCCGCACCCGGCCGACTACTCGCCGCGCGGCCCGGCCAATCTGCGAATCTGGGAGACGATCGACCGCGAGACGCAACAGCTCGTTTCCTACCACACCCACATCTCGTGGCAGGCGCCCGAGCGCACCATCTGGATGGACGGCCGTCCGCATCCCCCGGAGCACGCGCCGCACACGTGGCAGGGCTTTTCCACCGGCGAATGGGTGGGGACCAGCCTGAAGGTGACGACGACGCACCTCAAGACGGCGTTCCTGCGCCGGAACGGCCTGCCGCGGAGCGACCAGGCGGTGATGACCGAGTACTGGAGTCGGCGTGGCGATTTCCTCACGCACACGCTGGTTCTCGACGACCCCGTGTACCTGGAGGAGCCCTTTGTCCGGACGACCAACTGGGCGCTGAATCCGGATCAGCAGCTGAGCCCGTATCCCTGCGCCTATGTGGTGGAGGTGCCCACGAACCAGCTTGGCGCGGTGCCGCACTATCTGCCGGGCGAGAACCCGTACCTCAGTGAGTTTGCCGAGCGGTGGGCCCTGCCGCTCGAGGGTGTGCGCGGCGGGCCGGAGACGGCGCTGCCCGAGTTCATCCGTCGGTTCGACACCGCGGGGACGATGCTGGTCGAGCCTTGGGTCGACGACTAGCGCGATCGGCAGACGGGAATGTGTTTCGGTGGTCGGGCGGGCCCGGGCATTGCCCGGGCCTTGTCTGTACAGGTAGACTTACGCGTTTCCAGGGCGGCATCTGACACGCCAGTGAGGAGTTCGCCTGCTCAGGGTCGCACGAGTCAGCTTCTGTTGAGGAGTGACATGAGGAAGAACCATCGAATTGTGTCGGGGGTCGGCGTGATAGCCGGGCTGCTGCTCGCGGCCCAGCCAGCGAGCGCGCAGGTCGACATCGTCGGCAACTTCAACCCGATCATGCACGAGGACCAGATCGAGCGGATTCCCGGTCCCGACGCGGGCGACTATGCCGGCCTGCCGATCACCGAGGCCGCGCGGCAGCGCGGCGATGCGTGGAGTTCGTCGATTCTGACCGTGCCCGAACACCAGTGCAAGCCGCACCCGTCGACCTACGGGTGGCGTGGCGTGGGCAACCTGCGCATCACCCCTGTACTTGACGACTACACTGAGGAGATCATCGCCTACGAGGCGCACATCCGTTGGCAGGAACAGCGCCGGACCATCTGGATGGATGGCCGTCCGCATCCGCCGGAGTACGCGCCGCACACATGGCAGGGCTTCTCGACCGGTGAGTGGATCGGCAACGTGCTGAAGATCACGACCACGCACCTCAAGGCCGGCTGGATTCGTCGCAACGGCCTCATGCTGACCGATGATGCCCAGATGACCGAGTACATCTTCAAGCACGGCGACATCCTCACGCACGTGTACGTGATCGAGGATCCGGCCTACCTGAGCGAGCCGTTGATCAAGACCAGCGGGTTCATCGCCCTCGACAACATGAACATGGCTCCGTATCCCTGCCAGTACGTCGACGAAGTGCCGCGCGCCCGCGGCGCGGTGCCGCACTACCTGCCCGGCACCAACCCGGATGGGCAGCAGTACGCAGACGCTTGGGGCCTGCCGTACGAGGCGGTGGCCGGCGGCGCGGAGACGGCCCTGCCCGAGTTCATCCGGCAGTTCGATACAAGCGGGACGATGACGGCCCGCGGGACGGCCGGCGAAGGCAACTAGGGAGCGCTAGTGATGAGAGAAGGATTGAACGCAACATCCGGGGCGATGCGGCGCCTGACGGCACTGGCCGGCGTGGTGGCAGTCGGCGTGGCGGGCGTCTTCGCGCAGCAGAATTTTGACGACATCGAGGTACAGGCGCTGCACGTTCAGGGGAACGTCCACATGCTGGTGGGCGCAGGCGGCAACATGAGCGTCAGTGTCGGGGATGCCGGGGTGCTGGTCGTCGACACCCAGTTCGCGGGGATGGCCGAGAAGAACATCGCGGCCATCCGCGAGATCGCGGGCCCGCAGCCTATCCGCTACATCGTGAACACCCACTCCCACGGTGACCATATCGGCGGCAACGCCGCGATCGCCGCTGCAGGCGCCCAGGTGGTGGCGGGCAACTTCGCTGGGCAGATCAACTTCCGCACCGGCGGCGCCAACCCGGCGTTCATCATGGCCCATGAGAACACGCTGAACCGGTTCATCTCACCGGGAGGCGACGCTGAGCCGCCGCCGTTCGAGGCGTGGCCGACCGACACGTTCTTCACCGAGTCGAAGGACTTCTTCTTCAACGGCGAGGCGATCTTCCTGCGCCATCAGCCGAACGCTCACACCGACGGCGACATCTTCGTCCACTTCCGGGAATCTGACGTGGTGGCCGCGGGTGACGTCTACGTGAACGCTGGTTTCCCGTTCATCGATATCGACAACGGCGGCAGCATCAACGGCTTGGTAGACGCGGCCAACAACCTCCTCGACATCACGGTGCCGGCCGACAAGCAGGAGGGCGGCACGTACGTGGTGCCCGGCCATGGCCGGCTGGCCGACGAGGCCGACGTCGTAGAGTACCGCGACATGCTGACGATCATCCGCGACCGGCTGGTGGCGATGATCGACGAGGGCATGACGCTCGAGCAGGTGCTGGCGTCGAACGTGGTTCTCGACTACGAGGGGCGCTACGGGTCCGAGGGCGGGTTCAACCCGACGTCGCGCTTCCTGACCAACGCCTACAATTCGCTGGTCAACTGACCACGTCAGGAACGCTGGAGGAGCAGGACATGATGCGTAAGACATGGCAGGTGGCCGGGACGGTGGCCTTGGCACTGGCGTTGGTGACCCCGATGGCCGCTCAGGACGGGACTCCGCAGGCGACCGCCCCGCTGGACCTTGAGGGCTACTGGGTGTCGATTGTCAACGAGGATTGGCGCTGGCGGATGGTGACGCCCCCGGCGGGTGACTTCGCGAGCCTCCCGCTCAACGACGAGGGTGAGCGTGTGGGCAACATGTGGACACCGGAGATGGACGGCCAGTGCGAGGCCTATGGCGTTGGTGGGCTGATGCGCATGCCGACGCGGGTGCACATCACGTGGTCCGACCCGAACACGCTGCAGATCGAGACCGATGCGGGCAGCCAGACGCGGCAGATCCACTTCAACGCCATGGACCCGGGTGCACCGTCGTTGCAGGGTTACTCGGAGGCCGAGTGGCAGCGGCCGGCCCGCCAGGGCCGCGGCGCCAATGCCGTGCAGCCCCCCGGCGGCACCCTGCGCGTGGTGACGACCAACACCACGGGGGGATGGCTGCGGAGGAACGGCGCTCCCTATAGCGAGGATGCTGAGATTGAGGAGTTCTTCGACCGGTTCCCTTCGCCGAATGGCGACGAGTGGCTGGTGATCACGACGATCGTGACCGACCCCGCGTACCTGAACCAGCCGTTCATCACCAGTTCACACTTCAAGCGTGAAGCTGGGGAGAACGGCCCCCAGCCGGCGAACTGGAACCCGACCACCTGCGGCTAGCCGACAGGGTGGACTGAGGGTTCGACATCGGGCCTGTCCGGGCGCCTCACGGCACCGGACAGGCCTTTGTCATATCCGTGGCGAGGGCACTTCCCCCCCACGCAGAGGTAACTCCCATGGCGACCACGCAGAACTTCCGGCCGGGGCGGCGGACGTTTCTCGGGACGTCGGCGATGGCCGCCGCCGCGACTCTGCTCGATGGGGTCTGGGCCAAAGCCCAGGTCGTGCGTGGGCGCGCCCCGAGCCCGGTGGTCGAGACGGCTCACGGGCGCGTCCGCGGCTACCTGGCAGACGGCGTGTACGGGTTCCGTGGCATTCCCTACGGTGCCGACACCTCGGGGCCCAATCGCTTCATGCCGCCACGGCCGCCCGAGGCGTGGACGAGCGTCCGCGACACCGTGGAGCTCGGGCTCCGGGCGCCGCAGCCCCAGGACTGGCGCATTCCAGAGTTCTCGGTCAACGACCGGGCCGAGCCGGCCGGCGAGGACTGCCTGCGGATCAACGTCTGGACTCCCGGTCTCGGCGATGCCGGGCGCCGGCCCGTGATGGTGTGGCTGCATGGCGGCGGTTTTAGCGCCGGCTCGGCCGGGTTCGAGCAGTACGACGGCGCCAACCTGGCTCGGAAGCATGATGTGGTCGTCGTAGGTGTGAACCATCGCTTGAACGGGTTCGGGTTCATGTACCTCGCCGAAATTGGCGGCGAACGATACCGCGACTCGGGCAACGTCGGCATGCTGGATGTGGTGGCCGTGCTCGAATGGATCCGCGACAACATCGACCGCTTCGGCGGCAATCCGGGCACCGTGACCGTGTTCGGTCAGTCGGGCGGCGGTGGCAAGGTGAGCACCCTCTACGGCATGCCCATGGCGCAGGGGCTGTTTCACCGTGGAATCGCCATGAGCGGGTCGCGCGTCCGCAGCACGATGCCCGACAACGCCACCGCGGCGGCCCGCCGCGTGATGGAGCGACTGGGCGTGATGTCGGTCGATGCGCTGCAGCAGGTGGAGTGGCGAGCGCTGCGTGACGCCATTCAGGCGGCCGGCGGTGGTTGGGGACCGGTGGTCGACGACAGCGTGCTGCCGGCGCACCCGTTCGATCCCGAGGCCAGCCTCCTCTCGGCGAGCGTGCCGCTGATGATTGGGTCTACAGAGACCGAGACCACCTGGAGCACGGGTCAGCTCTACGACAACCTGAGCGACGCGGAGCTGCTTGCCGACGTCAGGCGCGTGCTGCAGACTACCGAGTCCCAGGCCGCCGAGGTGGTTGCGCTCTACAGGCGCAACCGGCCAGAGGCCAGCAACCTCGACCTCTGGCTGATCCTCGAGTCGGACAGCGCGGGCTTCCGCACGGGCACTGACACGCAGGCCGTTCGCAAAGCGCGGCAGGGGACGGCCAACGTCTACCGTTACTACTTCCAGTGGTACTCGCCGGTGCGCGACGGCCAGCTCCGCTCGATGCACACGATGGACATCCCCTTCGTGTTCGAGAACGTGGAGATTGCCTCCACGCTGCTCGGTACGGGCCCGGATCTCCAACCGCTGGCCGATCAAATGAGTGCGTCATGGGTGAGCTTCGCCCGGACCGGCAACCCGAACAACCCGTTGATCCCGGAGTGGCGGCCATTCACCGAAGACGTGAAGGCCACCATGGTCTTCAACACGGAGACGCGTGCGGTTGACGATCCGTACGGTGCTGAGAAGGCCGCGATCGCCGCGGCTCGCGGCGCCGCCGAGCAGGATGCCAATAACTAGCACCAGTGGACTGTCGGTGAAGTAAGTTGCCGCTGGGTGACGTGCCTCGCGGGGTAGCGTACTTCCAGCGGAAGGGCTTCGCACGCTTCGCGTGGGCGTCGATGTAGCGGCACAGTTTTCCGCGCCAAGTCCGCCGTCGACGTGAAGAGGCCCTGCAACAGTCACGTCCCGCTCGCACCAGTGCTCGCCCTGAGGCAGCCACGACGAATACGTTGGCGTGAAGTGCAGCGGCATTGTGCGGATGGGCGTCGAGGGACGCCCCCGCCAGCTTCGTCTTGTGGGTGGACAGGTTGTCGAGGTCACGTGGGCCTTTGTGTCGGGTGCGCGGGTCGCCACCACGTCCCGAAGCAGCCCACGACGGCCAGGCCCGTGGGCGGGCCGGCGGCTTGCCTTGCAGCACCTCCCAGGTCCGTACGTTCAACACCGCGTAGAGCGACAGTGTGCCGGGCCGCTTCTACTCGAATCTGTGACACTCGACCCGACCGGCGAAAGCGGTAACACGCGATCCCGCCTGTCGAACACCTCGGTGGCAGTCTTCTCGTCGACGCGGAGCACGGCAGCATGGACGGACACGAGCACCGCCTCCCTGTACCTGATCCCCCGACGAGTCAGCGATTCACGTCTGTGAGGGCTCTGGTGGTGATCTGCAGACCGACTGCTTGATGACGGCAGGCCGTACTCGCGCGACGAGATCCCGGCCTACTTGGACCTGCTGTGACGACCTCGTCGACGGTGCGGTCGATGCCCTGGACCTCACATCACTTGAGAGCAGGTCTTCGTGGACGCGGTCCCCACGCTGGAGACACCAACGGAATCAACCTGCGCCAGCACCATACGGAACAGTCCCAAGACCGCCAGCGTACCGCCGCCACCTCGGCTAGGGTGCCTTTTGAGCCCTTACGGCAACAGGCCAAGCACAAGGCGCGTCTAGGTGGGTATGGGCACTTCATCTCTCGGTCTATTAACTGACATGTAACATGCCTGTGACTGTCATGTAATCAAGACGTGATATACTCTCAACCGGGAGTCTACTGGGTGGCTAGTCTGCTTGCGAGCACCGTGATTTTTCTGTTCGCACTGAACGGGGGGACCGAAGTCCCGATCGGGACGGCCTTCATCGTGGGCTACCCGGTTCCCGGTCATGCGGACCAGTACGCCCCGATGGTAGTGACGGCTCGCCACGTGATCGGCGACCACAAGGTCGTGCTGGGCCGGTTCAACACCCAAGACGGCTCGTCCACGGCTGCGGTCACCTACGACATCGAAGCCATGCGCGCGGCCGGTGACTACTGGGAGCACGCGGACGACGGCGTGGACATCGCCGTGTTCCGAACCCAGCATTTTGCGACCACTGCGTTCGAGCTGTTCCCGTTCGACCTCATCGCGTCCAAGGAGGACTTCACGCGCCAGCAGATCCAGGCCACCGACCGCGTGATCTACCCGAGTCTGCTCGTTAATTTCATGGGACAGGCGAGGAACTATCCGATCACGCGCAGCGGGTCGATTGCGCTGATCCCTGACGAGCCCGTGCCGATTCAGTACCGTTCCGGGGCCAGAACGGTGCAGACTTACCAGGAAGTCGTCCTGCTCGACAGCACCGCCGTGGCCGGCCACAGCGGGAGCCCGGTGTTCCTGTCGCCGGCGGTGCCGAGGCTGGTCAACGGCAGGTTCGACGAGGACGGTTCAGAGCCGTTGCTGCTGGGCATTCTGCACGGCTTCTATCAGACGCCTCAGCAGGTCCCGGCCGTCATGCGATTCTCCTCCCGGGCGGTGCAGGCCCAGGGTTTCGCCGAGAACTCGGACGTGGCCATTGCCTTTCCGTCGTGGCGCTTGCTGGAGATCCTCGAGTCGGAGGCGGTGCGCGCCCGGATCCAAACGCTGGCTGATCGGCACGCCCGCGACTAGGGACGGCCTCTTCCCGGACGACTGGTGCGCGAACGTACGTGTACGAG
>CAZHTD010000002.1:43605-104216 GCA_964535675.1 uncultured Bifidobacteriaceae bacterium
GTCTCAGTACGCACGGTACTCCCCACCGCGTGATCTTGCATCGCCGTCCTCGGGCCCGTAGAACCACCCGATCGTCGACTCACTGTCCACGGCAAGCCAGTTCTGCACGGACTGTGTGACGCGCTCGCCCTCGGGGAGCCACTCGCTGGGGTCTGCCATTCAGCAGCCGCTGTTGTGACTCAGGGTAGAGATGCCAATCGGGCACCGGTGCCTGGGCGTCCGACGCCGCCGGTATAGTCAGGACCATGGCGAGTGCGAGCGCGACCAGAAGACGCAGGCGGGATTGTGCCCTGGGCTCGACGGCCCGCCACCGCCAGCCTCAGAACCGGAAAAGCCGGTTGATCTTCACGACCACGCCCCGGTTCTGCAAGTCCGGGAAGCCGTTGCCGGTGGTGGCGCGGCCGTCGTTGTAGACCACGAACAGCTCTGATCCCGGCTGGTATTCCCATCTGAGACGGACGTTCGTGCTGAGCGTATGGCTGGAGCTGTTGTACTGGAGCAGGGCGCTCACGAACATCAGCGGCGTCAGCGTGTAAGTGGCGCGCGAACTGTAGAGCTGGGTGGTGAAATCGCCGAACGGGGTCGCAACGTCGTTAAACGACAGACTGGGCTCAAGCGACAGCTGCGGGTGGAGATTCACGCGGCCGCCGTAGCTGTACGACCACCGGTCGCCCCCGTAGAACTCGCTGTGCTCTAGGGCGAGGTTCCCAGAGATCCGCCGCTGCTGGCCGAGGTTGAACTGGGCGCGGATCGAGTCGGCCTCGTACCCACCCACCGGAATCGTCAGGCCACGGGAGACGTTGAACGCGCGCGGCGTGAACTCGTACTCGTCGGCGTATCGGACAGTGAACTGGTCGCTGTTCTCGAACTGGATCTGGAACTGCCCCTGGTACTGGCGTGTCTCGACCACCCCCGCATTGTTCTCGACGTACTGCACCTGCGCCTGAAACTGGAGCTGACGGATGGCCTCGATAGTTGCTGGCCGCGGGCTGTAGCGCGCTTGGGCAAACGTCCGCTGCAGGTCGCCCCGCCGGACGAACCCGACGCCGGGGTCGAAGTTCTCGCCGATGCCGATCTGGTCGATCGTCAGGCCGTAGATGTCGCCGTCGTACTCCATCCGGGCGCGGTAGCTGACGTCCCCCGAGTTGACGCCGGGGGTCTTCGCCTGCGCCAGCGAGGCTTGGAACTCGAGGTTCTCGAGGAAGGCGAAAGCGGCGTCCACACCATAGGTCTGGGCCGCACCCAGGCTGTCGGCCGTGTCGGAGCGCCGCGTGTAGATGGCGCCGATCGAGCTACGGCGCAAAATGTCACGGCGCACGCGGGCCACGGTGAAGTTGGTGGTGGGGACGCCACGGTCGTCGTCTTCGCCCGTCTGGATGTTGATGAGCCCCACGCTGTACACGCCGGCACGGCCGGTCAGCCGCCCGCCGCCGCGGATCGGCACCTCCTGGCCGCCCTCGAGGCCGATGCGCCGGCTGTAGAAGAGGATCGGTGCGGTGTTGCCGCCGCCAAAGCCGCCCCCGCTTGCACCGCCGAAGCTGAACAGGCCGGAGTTCTCGAGGAAGAACTCGCGCTTCTCGGGAAAGAACAGGCTGAACCGCGTCAGATTCACCTGCTGCTCATCGGCCTCCACCTGGGCAAAGTCGGTGTTCAGCGTGAAGTCGGCCGACAGGTTCTGGGTGAGCGCGTACCGAACGTCGAGACCCGCATCCGCGCCGACGTCGTTAAAGACGTTGGACGCGACATCCGTGCTGACATCGGAGATGACATAGGGCTTAATGTCGAGCGTGCGGCTGCTCGGTGGCGCTTCGAGCCCGACCAGCGTCGCGGCGAACGAAGGGAACGAGATGCCGCGGTTCCCCATGCCGGCCGGTGGATTCACCAGATACGACACCTCGTTTTTCCACCGGTTGATGCGTCGAAAGTTGATCCCCCAGATCTGCGACTGGCCCGCCTGATAGCTGAGCGACTTGAAGGGAACGGCCATCTCGGCGGTCCAGCCGCTGGTGAACACGCCGGTGGCGAGCTGCCAGATGGGGTTCCAGTCGCCGTTGTAGTTGCCCTCGCTGGCCACTTGGCCGTCCATGCGTCCACCGTGAGGGTTGAACTGGAACAACACACCGCTACGGCGGTCGTAGAACGTGTCGAGAATGACGCCGAAGTTCTCATTCTGCAGGATCCCGAAATTGTCCCGGCGCAACTCGTTAACCACCATCCGGTCTGGCTCGCTCTCCCAGGCCCGGATGCTGATGTACACGTTGTCGTCGTCGAATGAGAGCCAGACCTCGGTGCGCTCGGTGGCCGGCTGGCCGTACAGCGGCTCGTTCTGCACAAAGCCGGTGATGGGTTCAACGGTCTCGTAAACGGGCTCGGTTAGGGCCCCGTCGAGCTCCAGCGGGGCGTCGAGGGGCACGGCCCTGGTGGTCACTGCGCCACCCTCGCCGCGGGCCATGGCCTGGGGGAAGGCCGGGGGTGGCGGGCCGTCGATGGCGAAGGCGAGCTCCTCGGGGCCGCCGGCGGGCGGGGTTGCCTGGCCGGCCGCGAGTGACGAAACGGTGACGAACCACAGCAGTCCGACGAGGAGGACGGGACGGGCGGCGACCGGGCACGCAAGGGGCATACGGAAGCTTGAGACCGTCGTAAGAAATTGCCTGTTTACTGGTTGTGCGTTCCCGGTCAGTGGTGACGGGCGGCGTGCTGGAGACGCCCGGCCGGAGCCGGGCGTCTCCGGAGCCGTCCCTACTGGGCGATGGCCTGCACGGACAGGAAGATCTTCACCTCGTCCCCAACCAGAAACCCGCCGGCCTCGAGCGCCGCGTTCCAATTGAGCCCGAAGTCCCTGCGGTTGACCGTCAGCTCGGCCTCGAATCCGACGCGGGTGTTGCCCCACGGATCCTTGGCGTTGCCGAGAAACGTGGCAGGCAGGGTGACCTCCTTCGTGGTCCCGTGAATCGTCAGGTCGCCCACCACCGTGTAACTCTCGCCGCCGCCGCTGACCGTCTTGCTGGCCAGGGTCAGGGTCGGGAACTGCTCGACGTCGAAGAAGTCCGCCGAGCGCAGGTGGGTGTCGCGGTCCTTCTCGTTGGTGTCAATGCTAGCGGCCTGGACCGTCACCGACACGGACGACCCGCCCGGGTTGCCGTCATCGAACTCCAACGTGCCCTCGAAGTCGTCGAACCGGCCCCGCACTTTGGTCACGAGGTGTCGAACCTGGAACTCGATTTCTGAGTGGGACTTGTCAATCGTGTACGTGGCCACGGTGTTCTCCTTCACAAACGGCGCGGTGCGCGGACGCCCGCCCTAGTGAGCATCAATCTCCCTCAGACGGCCGACCGCCGCGGCGCCTGTCGAACACATCAACTTACCGTTCGCGGCGAGGCGCGTCAAGGCGGGGTGCGGCCACAGTTGACAGCGACGGGCGATTACCGGATTCTGTGTCCTCGACGCAGGCGATCCCAGACCGTGAGCGGGGCCGGCAGCCACCGTATCCGTCGATCGCCGTCGACCCGGGATCTTGAGGAGGCCTATGCCAGTCACGAGCGAGCTGACCACCCTGTATCGCAACTTCGCCAGCGGACGCCTCCCGCGCCGAGAGTTCCTTCGCCAGGCCGTGGCGCTGGGCGCTGCCGGGGCCCCGCTGCTCGCGTTGGGGTGCGGCGGTGGCGAGCCGGCCGGTGACGCGGCGGCGGCTGACTCAGCGGCAGCGCTCGCGCCGGCACTGGATCTGGCCGAGTGGAGCTACTTCTGGCTGGGGGTCCAGCGGATCGCGCTCGACCGGGGCACCGTCGTGGATGGGACGCAGATGTACGTCGAGCACTGGACGCCCGCGGAGGTTCGCCATCCGTATCCGATGATCATCGTCCACGGGGGCGGGGGGCAGGGACTCGACTGGTTCGGCCGGCCCGACGGTGGACCGGGGTGGGTCACGTATCTGCTCCAGGAGGGCTACCGGGTGTATCTGGTCGACCGACCGGGGCACGGCCGGTCTCCGTTCCATCCTGAGCTGCACCGGGACTTCGGTCCCCGGGCGGCCACATACGAGGGAGCGCTCTCCGATCGCTTCACGGCGCCCGAGAAAGCCGCCGAGCCCTACGGGCCGCAGGCCCTGACGCACGACAAGTGGCCTGGAACGACGGGGCTGCTGGGCGACCCGGCTTTCGACCAGTTCCTGCCGGGGCAGGGCGGCTCGTTCCTGGACACCGCGGCGTCACATGCGATTTGGGCCGAACGCGGTGGCGAGTTGATCGACCGAATCGGGCCGGCGCTGGTGATGTGCCACTCGGCAGGAGGGCCGGCGGGCTGGATCTTCGCCAACGCCAGGCCGGGGATGGTGCGCGGGATCCTCGCCGTCGAGCCTTCGGGGCCGCCTTTCGGGGCCCGTACCTGGGGCGTGACTGCGAGCCCGCTCGAGTACGCCCCCCCGGTCACCGATCCCTCGGAGCTTGAGACCGTGGAGGTGCCCGCAGCCGACGGGCGTGACGCGTACCTGCTGCTCGCCGACCCTCGGCGGCTGGTGAACTTGGCGGACGTGCCGATCGCTGTTGTGACAGCGCCGGCCTCGTACCACTGGACCTACGACCTGGGCACGGTGGCCTTTTTACGGCAGTGCGGCTGCACGGTCGAGCACATCGAGCTTGAGCACCACGGCATCACGGGGAACGGTCACCTCATGATGGGCGAGAGCAACAACCGCGAGGTGCTCCAGCCGATCCTCGACTACCTGCAGACTCACGTCACCGGGCCGGCTGGTGCAGAGGCGGTGGCTGCGGCGGCGCCGCAGCCGGCCACCGACGCCGACGCGTCGACGGCCCTGCGCCTGGCCGACCACGGCTTCTTCTGGTCGGGTGTCGAGCGCAAGCGGATGGAGTACGGCACCATCGCCGGCGCGGCGATGTACGTGCAATACCTGATCCCCGCCGAGGTCCGGCGCGAACTGCCGATCGTACTGGTGCACGGTGGGACGGGGCAGATGCTGCACTACATGGGCGCCGGGGACGGGATAGCCGGATGGGCGCACTACTATGCCCGCGCCGGCTACCGCGTGTACCTGGTCGATCGGCCGGGGCACGGGCGTTGCGTGTATCACCCCGATGCGCACGGCGAGATCGGGCCGACGCCCACCTACCAGCAGATCCTGCCCGACGTGGACCGGGCGGTGGCCGGTGGCCGGTGGCCGGGCCGCGGGGGTATCGACGACCCCGTGTTCAACCAGTTCATGGCCAGCCAGAACGCGATGCCGCAGGGCATCGCCAGCCAGCACGCCTCCTGGGCCAGGGCCGGTGCCGACCTATTGGACCGCATTGGCCCGGCAATCATCCAGACACACTCGTTCGGGGGGCCGTTCGGCTGGATCGTGGCCGACCAGCGGCCGGATCTCGTGCGCGCCATCGTCGTGTTCGAGAGCGCCGGCAATCCATTCCAGGGGTTCATGCCATGGGGCGTGAGCGCCGCGCCCATGACCTGGGACCCGCCGCCGGCCGACCCGTCGGAGCTGGAGACCGAGGAGGTTGCGGCTTCGGGCGACATGCCGGCCTACGTGCGCCAGGCTGGCAGGCCGCGGCGGCTGGTGAACTTGGCCAACACCCCGACGCTGTTCCTGACGGCCGACGTGTCCGAGCGCACGGCGGGGCCGGCGTTCGTCGAAGTACTGCGGCAGGCCGGGGCGCCTGCCGAGCACCTGAACCTCCGTGACCGCGGCATCATGGGCAACGGCCACTTCGCGATGATTGAGACCAACCGCAGGGAAGTGTTCGAGGTCATCCGCGGCTGGCTCGAAGAGCAGTTACCGCAGGCGTGAGGCGGGCGCGGGACTCGCGCGGCGCGCCCACGTCGTGGGCCGAGTAGCAGGGCGAAACGCAACTAGGGGCGTGAGAAGCGCCGCGACGACAGCACCCTGACCACCCGGGTCCAGGCGGGCCACCAGGTTGGCGCGAAATGGTCGGCGAGGTCGCGAGTCGAACCGCTCGGCAATCGGCCCGGACGGGAGAAGGAGCGTGCCGCAGCCCGAGAATCGCCCACTGGGTGTCGCCGGCGAGCGCGAGCGACAGCCCCGTTGCTACGTCGGGCGGCGGTCAAGGAGCGGCCTCGGAGAGACCGCACGCGGTGGCGCGGGCGCTGGCCGGCGGTGCTCGCGTTCGGGTTATACGGGCCGGCGTCCGTGCCAGGCATCGTCGAGGAGCTTCCGGATCGCATCGCGCTCGATCGGCCGAGGGTTCCAATACGGGTTCTGGACGGCTAGGTCCGCCGCCTTGTCGAGCCCGTCCTTCGGCATGCCAATCTGCTCGAGTGAGCTCGGGGCCCCGATCGTCTCGATCAGGTCGTAGATCCCCTGCGCCGCATCGTCTGCGCCGAGCGCCTCGGCGGCAGTCTTCATTGCGTCCGGCGCCGCTTCACGGTTGTACGCGGTGGCATGTGGCAGGATGACAGTGTGGGTTTCGGCGTGCGGCATGTTGAAGGTGCCGCCGAGCGTGTGGCACAGCTTGTGATGAATGGCCGTGCCGGCCGAACCCAAGGCGACGCCAGACAGCCACGCGCCGTACTGGGCTTCTGACCGCGCGTCGACGTTGCCGGGCTCCTTCACCACGACGGGCAGCGCTCGTGCCAGGGCGCGGATGCCCTCGGCCGACATCAGCACCACGATCGGGTTGGTGTCGCGGGCATACAGTGCCTCGATGCAGTGGGCCATCGCGTTCATCCCCGATGGCCCCGAGATTTGGGGCGGCAGCGAGAGCGTGAAGTTGACGTCGTAGATGACCGTCTTCGGCAGCACCTTGTCGTCGCGGCCCGTCTTCTTCACACCAGCTTCGGTGATGCCGTAGATACTGGTCATCTCCGAGCCTGCGTAGGTGGTGGGGATGGCCACGATCGGCAGGCCCGTCTCAAGCGCCAGCCCCTTGCCAACACCCACCGTCGAGCCACCGCCGATCGCCACGTAGCCGTCGGCGCCGATGGCCTTGGCATCCTGGCGCGCCTGCCGGAGCATCTCGATGGGCACGTGCTGCGCCAGCACCTTCGAGTACACGCCGGCTGAGAGGGCACCCAGGCGCTGGTGGGCCTCGGTAGCAAAGTGCTGCTCGGCCGGCATCGAGATCACGACGGCGCGGGTAATACCCAGCCGGGCCACCTCGTCGCGCAGTGTCGCGATGGCCCCCCGGCCGAACACGACCCGTCGGGCGGGCTGGTCGTGGACGAAATCCTGCATGTACGGAATCCTCGCGCGCCGTAAGACGAACGCCAGACGGTACCAGTGCAAATTCCGGGGTGTCAAGCAAGGCCCGTCCGCGGTGCCGGGATCGCAGCTGCGCGCCGCTCGTCCCGGTTGAACGGGATTGGGCCATCTGATAGTGTTCGTCCGCCCGGCGCACCCGCTGGGTCCTGCGTATCTGGAGAGAGGATCAATCGATGGCTGAAGCAACGCAGTCACGCTGGGACACAGACTACGAGTGGAAGGTCGTCCTACTGCTGGCCCTCGGGTTCGGGTTAGTCGGCATGGACCGTTTCGTCATTAACGCGCTCTGGAACACGATCGCCCAGGACATGGGGCTGAACCCAGGCGCCATCGGCACCCTCGCTGGGTTGACCGCTGTCGCGTGGGGGGCTTTCGCCATCGTGTTCGGCCGCCTCGCCGATCGCTGGGGGCATCGGAAGATCTTGATCTGGTCGATCATCCTGTTCTCGCTGATGGGCGGTGTCACCGGGCTGGCGACGGGCATGGTCTTCTTCATCGTCGTGCGCACCCTGCTGGGCTTGATGGAGGGCGCCTACACGCCGACCTCCTTTGCCGCCGTGGCCGTGGCGTCCAAGCCAACGCGGCGCGGGCTGAATCAGGGCTTGCAGCAGTGCGGCGTCTCGCTGCTCGGCTTGGCGCTGGCGCCGATCATTGCCACCCAGATGCTCAACGCCGGCCTGAGCTGGCGCATGGTCTTCATCCTGATCGCGCTGCCCGGCTTCATTGTCGTGGCGTTCCTGATCAAGATTCTCAAGGAGCCGAAGGAGACGCAGGGCGCCGCCGCGCTGGGCGTGGTCGAGGAGAAGAGCACGGGCGGCTTGGGCGAGTTGCTGGCCAGCTACCTCGGGCCGCTCAAGAGCTACAACATCGTCGTTTGCACGATCGCCCTGCTGGGTGCGATGTGCGGGCTATTCACGCTGGCGGCCATGGTGCCCGTCTATCTGGAGAACTTCATCCAGCTCGATGTGGCCCAGATGGGTGTGGTGACTTCGGCCATCGGGTTCGGCGGCTTCCTGGGACAGTTCAGCTGGCCGGGCTTGTCGGACAAGATCGGCCGCAAGCCGGTTTGCATCATGGGTTTCCTGGCCGCAGCCATCTGCGTCTACTGGTTCATCCAGGTCGGCGCCGGCATCGGCGCACTGTTCTTCCCGCTGTTCCTAGCCTCGTACTTCTGCTTCGGGAACATCGCCCTCATTACGGGCCCGATCGCGACCGAGTCGGCGCCGGTCGGCTTGGTGGCGGCGTCGATCGGCTTGGTAGTCGGCGTGGGCGAGATCTTCGGCGGCGGGCTGGGCCCGATCATGGGCTCGTTCGTCATCCCGAACTACGGGTTCGTGGGGCCGCTCTACGTAGCGCTGTTCGGCATGGTGCTGGGCTTTGTCGCCTCGTTGCTCCTGCGTGAGACCGCACCGATCAAGGTGCAGTTGCCCGCCCCCGCGAGGGAGGAGCCCGGCCCCGTCGCCTAGCACGCGCGCCGGGCGTACAGCGGCAGGGGGGTGCCTCCTCGAGGCCCCCCCTGCCGCTTCATCTGTGCGTGGCTATGGGGCCACCAGTTCTGTGACGTACTGCTCGTGGCAGTTGAGGCAGGCCTCGTAGAGGATGCTGCCGGTTCGCAACAGCTCGTCGACGTCCTGGACGCGCGCTGCCTGCAGCACTTCCATTGACGCGTCGGTCAACGCGTGCGACATGGCCACCCAGTCGCCGGCGTCGCGCAACCGTGGCGGCATCAGCAGCAGGTTGCCCGACTCGGCCAGCGCTAGGGCGGCGAACTCGAGATCGGCCCACTCCTCGAGCGTTTCGGGCGAGGCCACCAGCACGCCATTGTCGTAGATGGCCGCCTCGAAGATCTGGTCCGAACGCGGGATCACGATCGCGTCCATCACCTGGCCGACGCTCGCGACCGGCTGGAACGCCGTGCCGTCGTCACCGGCGGGCGCTGTAGCATCCGCGCAGCTGATCACCATCGCGCTCAGCAACACTGGAGCGCTGAGCTTCCAGCGGGTGTGCATACCTACCGCTTGTAGAACGGCGGAATCTGCGCACCCACGTTGATCCATACCGAGTGCGGCTCGGTGTACTCGTGGATGGCGTAGAAGCCCATCTCGCGGCCGTAGCCCGACTCGGCGGTGCCGCCGAAGGGCGACCCCGGGTTGACGCGCTTGTAGCAGTTCACCCAGACCATGCCCGAGCGGATGGCGGCAGCCACGCGGTGGGCACGCGCGAGGTCGCGCGTCCAGAGGCCGCCGCCGAGCCCGTAGATCGTCGAGTTGGCGACCTCCATGACCTCGGCCTCGTCCTTGAAGCGCGTAATGCTGACGAAGGGGCCGAAGACCTCCTCCTGGCAGACGCGGTCAGCCGGCTTTGCCGTGACGACCGTCGGTCGCACGTAGCAGCCGGCTTTGAGCGCCGGGTCGTCCGGCGCCACGCCGCCGCAGAGGATCTCGCTGCCCGACTGCTTTGCCACGTCGACGTAGCCGAGCACGCGGTCGCGGTGGCCGGCCGATGTCAGCGGCCCCATCTCGGTGGAGGGATCCAGCGGGTTGCCCAGCTTGATTGTGTTGGCCAGGGCCACGAACTTCCCGGTGAACTCGTCGGCGATGGCCTCGTGCAGCAGCAGCCGCGACCCGGCGATGCAAGCCTGGCCCTGGTTGTGGAAGATCGCGAAGGCCGAGCCCATGACGGCAGCGTCGACGTTCGCGTCGTCGAACACGATGTTGGCACCTTTACCGCCGAGTTCCATCTGTACCTTCTTCAGGTTGCCCGCCGACGCCTCGATGATCTTCTTCCCGACGGGCGTCGAGCCGGTGAACGCGAGCTTCTGGACGTCATGGTGCTCGGCGAGGCGCTGCCCGACGACCCGGCCGGGGCCCGGCAGGATGTTGACCACGCCGGGGGGGATGCCTACGTCGGCCATCAGCTTTGCGACGCGCAGCGCACTCAGCGGGGTCAGTTCGGCTGGCTTCAGCACCACGGTGTTGCCGGCCGCCAGCGCCGGACCCATCTTCCAGCTCGTGAACATCAGCGGGAAGTTCCACGGCACCACCTGACCCACTACCCCCAGGGGTTCGTGGGTCACGTAGTTGAGGAAACCCGGCTCCACCGGGATGACCTCGCCCTCGATCTTGTCGGCCATGCCGCCGAAGTAGCGGTAGGTCATTGCCGTGCGGGGCAGGTCGAGACCCCGCGTATCGCGGATCGGGTGGCCCGTATCCAGGCTTTCGAGCTTCGTCAAGTAGTCGGCGTCGGCCTCGATGGCATCGGCCAGCTTCAGCAGCAGGCGGCCGCGCTCGCTGGCCTGCATCGCCTTCCAGACGGGGAAGGCCGTTTTGGCGGCGGCCACCGCCCGGTCGGTGTCCTCGACCCCGGCTTGGGCCACTGTGGCGAGAGGCAAGTTGTTGTGCGGGTTGAGGTCCACGAACTTACTGCCGTCGGCGGCGTCGACGAACTCGCCGCCGATGAAGAGTTTCGTGTCCTCGATCTTGAGGGCCTGTTGTGTGGGAGCGGCTGTACTCACGGTGTCACCAGAGATTCCGTTGTGGGGCCAACAAAAGCGTCCCGGACGCGGCCAGTCAGCCGCGCCAGGGACGTGTGTGCGAGACGATCCGGAGGGCGCTAGAACTCCACCGGATTCGGCGGGAGCTTGCCGCTGGCGTACTGCTGCGGCAGCGTCGCGTCGTTGTTCTCCCAGACGACGAGCAGCGAGCGCTTCGGCGAGAAGCCCCGGTGCCGGATGTCAGCCGGCATGGCCGCCACGTCGCCGGCCTTCATGAGCACCTTCGCTCGCGGCTTACCCGTGGCGCGGTCGTCGATATCCCAGAAGATCTCGTCGCTGGCCTGGATGAACCACTCGACGCGGTCGTTGCCGTGGGTGATTGGCAGGACGTGCTCCTCGGTGGTGGCGCAGAACTGGCTGTCCTTGACGCACGAGACTACCGACGGGTTCCAGGTCACGTCCGACCGGCACACGTAGTTGAAGAAGTTGAACGCGTGAACCTCGCGCTCGAAGCCCTTCTCGGCGTGCACCTCGGGTTTGTCGGTCGGCACGTCCGCGAACATCCGGTTCAGCGGGTAGCCGCTCTCGTCGGTCCGGTACCCAAGGTCGCCGGGCAGGCCGACCATGCGTGTGGCAACCATGCGCTCGCGCTTGATGGCGTCGAGGTTGCTGCCCTTCTTTGGCCCAAACGGCGTGCCGGTTTCCTCCGGCGCCGCAAATGGGTCGAAGTCCTCTGACACCCAGTCCTCGAGCATCGTCTCGAATACCTTCTTGAGCTCGGCCGATTCGAAGGTCTCGACATGGTGCCGGTTGCTCGACCGGTAGGCCTCGTTAAACAGGCCGATGAACATCTCGACCGTGCCGTAGTGATTCACGGTGCCGAACACGTTGTCGAAGTTGACCGTGCCGTAGAAGAACCCCCAGGCTACGTCGCGCATCAGCGCTCGCAGGAACTCGTCGACCTTCATCACGTGGCGGCCGCCCGGGTAGTGGATGTGGACGAAGTACTCGTCACGGGTGAACGTAAACCCCCCGATGGAGTGAGTCTTGTAGCCGAGCGCCTCGGCCGTCGATGAAACGCTAACCGTTGTACTCATGCGCGTAACTCCGTTCGGATTCGTCGAATTGCCGATTCGGGAAAAGCTCTATTGCGTCTGGCAGATCTCAGCCCACCGCTCGATCGTGTTCTTGCCCTTGATGGTCTGGATGAGTACCACGCCCGGCGTGCCCGAGTTACGGAACTGGTAGGCTGAGCCCTTCGGCAGCAGCGCCATGTGGCCGCGGCCCGCCTTCACCCAGCCCATGTGCTGGCCCTTGGGCTCGGCGTCCAGGATCTGGGTGCCCTCAGTGCCCTCGGCCACCACGGGCGACTCGGGCTTGACGTAGTAGACATCCACCGTGCCGTCCATCACGAGCGCAGCCTCGTCGTGCGCGGCGGCGAACCAGGGCGACGTGCCCTCGGCGCGGACAGCTTCGATGACGTACTTGAGGTTCTGCCCGACGGCGACCTTCTCGTAGGGCTTGGACTTGGACGCGACCTCGAAGACGTTCGAGAACGCATAGTTCTTGGGGTCGTCCTCGACGATCTCGACGCCGCCCTTCTCGTAGTGTTCCAGGGATCCGAAGACCGTGCGATAGCTGCTCATCTGTCCGCGCTCCATTCACTCGTTCGCGCTCGAATTACCACAAATGTTCGAATTTTGACCGTGTTGGGACCTTCTTGTATACACCGGTTGCGCTTACCAAGTCCAGAATACCAGCACGATCCGGGCCCGGATCGCGCTGGCCGACGCAGGCGTGCAGGATCGTGCTGGTTGATCCTCGTTGTCGACGAGCTAAGGCGTGCGTCGGCCGGTTCGGTGGGACTATACTCTGTCGGGACAGTGGCGGCCGGGCGCCGGTGGTGCGCCGTGACGCCGCAAGGAGGAGGCTCGTGAGTGCACTCAGGACGGCGGGATGGCTGCTCGGGGCAGTGTTCCTGGTGACGGCCTGCGGCGGCGGTGCGCCGGCCGAAGAGGAGATGCCCGAGGCGACGGCGCCGGCCGAGGACGAGGCCATGGCGGCCGAGGCGGCGCGGCTCGAAGAGAACAAGCGGATCGCCAGTGAGTTCTTCCGGCCCGGCATTACGGCCGAGGAGCGTCTGGCTCTGCTACACCCCGACTACATTCAACACAACCCCGTCTTCAAGAAGTTCGCCGACGAGAACGGTCTCAGCTACTACGACGGGTTTGCACAGATGTTCGGTGCGCGCGGTGGCGGGCCCGGTCGTGGCGGTGGCGGCGGCGATGCGGACGCGCCCCAGCCGCCTCCCGGCAACAACCTCTACATGGTGTTGGCCGAGGACGACCTCGTGTTCATCATGCGGCAGTCGTTCCGGCAGGATCCGAACGAGGAGCCTGGCACGTTCTACGAGGCATTCGCCTGGGACACGTTCCGTATCCGTGACGGCCTCCTGTACGAACACTGGGATGGAGCGACCATTCAGCCGGAGAACAACTAGAGACCGTGCAGGCTGACGCCTGCACGTTACGAGAGCGCTCGTGGTGTCAGCCTGCAGGCTGGCGAAATCCCCGGATGCGGCCGTGCGGGTCCGGGGCTTTCTCTGTACAGACCAGTCGCTCTATCTGAGCGCACCGCGCACCCGCCCGGTGTACCAATTTGCGTTTGACATGGACCGTGCCTGGCGGAATACTGCCGATCCGCTCGGGCGGGCGTCGGCGAGGCGAGGGTGCGCAGTCCGGGCTACGCGTGCAAGAACCAGGAGGAGCAATGAGCAGCACGACCAATCGGCGCAGCACCACCGAGGAAGACATCACCAATGAAGTGCTGCGGCGCTTCGAAGCCACCGGGAATCCACGACTGCGCCAGGTCATGCAGAGCCTCGTCAAGCACGTGCACGCCTTCGTCCGTGACGTGGAGCTGACAGAGGAAGAGTGGTTCCAGGGGATCCGGTTCCTGACCGACACGGGGCACATGTGCAACGAGGCTCGGCAGGAGTTCATCCTGCTCTCGGACACTCTTGGCGTGTCGATGGTCGTTGACCTGATCAACCACCGGAAGCCCGAGGGGGCCACCGAGTCGACCGTGTTCGGCCCCTTCTACCGTGACGGCGTCAAGGACGTCGCAGCGGGCAACAACATCGCCCCCCGGGACACGGACGGGCAGCCGCTGATCATCTCGGGTCGCGTGCTCGATCTCAAGGGGCAGCCGATCGGCGGCGCGGCCCTCGACGTGTGGCAGTCCGACTCGCATGGTCTCTACGACCAGCAGCTCCCGCCCGGCACCCCGTACCATATGCGCGGGATCTTTCACACTGACAAAGACGGCCACTTCCTCATCCGGACCACGCGCCCCGTCGCGTACACGATTCCCGACGACGGCCCGGTGGGCAAGATGCTGCGTGCCACCAACCGCCACCCGTGGCGGCCGGCGCACGTGCATTTCGTCGTGTCGGCCACTGGGTTCGAGCCGGTCACCACGCACATCTTCGACTCGGTGGACAAGTACCTCGAGTCGGACACTGTGTTCGCAGTGAAGGACTCACTGATCTGCAAGTTCAAGGAGCACTCGGCGCCGGACGAGGCCGCGAAAATGGTAGGGATCGAGGGGGCCTACGCGTCGGTCGACTTCGACTTCGTCCTCAAGCCAGCGCAGTAAGACGCGGTCACCGTTCCCGGTAAGTGCCCCGATCCAAGGAGCAGCATCACGCGGCGCCAAGGACAGGGACGCGGGATGACGCGATGACGGTGGCGTGTGCGCCTTACACCCGCTCCACGATCATCGCGATTCCTTGGCCGACACCGATGCACATCGTTGCCAAGCCGTAGCGTGCTTGGCGCCGGTGCAGCGCGTGGACCAGCGTAGTCAGGAGGCGAGAACCGGACGAGCCCAGCGCGTGGCCCAAGGCGACCGCGCCCCCGTAGACGTTCACCTTCGCTGGGTCGAGTTCGAGTGCGCGCATGCACGCGATCCCCTGTGCCGCGAAGGCCTCGTTGAGCTCAATGAGGTCGATCTGATCGATGGTAAGCCCGGCGCGTGCCAGCACCTTGCGCGTGGCCGGAATCGGGCCGAGACCCATCACCGACGGGTCCACCCCAGCCACCGCCGAGGCCACCACGCGGGCCAGGGGCGTTGCCGGGCTCAGGCGATCCTCCGAGACGACCAGCAGCGCCGAGGCGCCGTCGTTGATGCCGCTCGAGTTGCCAGCCGTCACCGAGCCGTCGCGGATGAAGGCCGGCCGTAGCTTCGCCAGCTGCTCGGGCGTGATGTCGGGCCGCGGGTGCTCATCGGTATCGACCACCACTGGGTCGCCCTTCCGCTGCGGGATCGACACCGGTACAATCTCCTCGGCGAATACCTTGTCGGCGAGTGCTTGCCCCGCGCGCCGTTGACTCTCGAGCGCGAACGCGTCCTGATCCTCGCGGCTCACGTCCTCCTGGGCCGCCACCCTCTCGGCAGTCTCGCCCAGCGAGATGGTCCACTCCTTGGGCATCTTCGGGTTGATGAAGCGCCACCCGACGGTCGAGTCGGCCAGCGGTGGCGCCTGCCGGTTCCACGGCGTGCCCGACTTGAGCATCACGTAGGGCGCGCGCGTCATGCTCTCGACGCCGCCGGCCACAAATGCGTTGCCCTCGCCGGCCTTGATGGCCTGGGCCGCGCTGGCGACCGCCTGCAGACCCGAGCCGCAGAGCCGGTTCACTGTCTGGCCCGGCACCTCGATGGGAAAGCCGGCCAGCAGCACCGCCATGCGGGCGATGTCGCGGTTGTCCTCACCGGCCTGGTTGGTACAGCCGAGGATCACGTCGTCGAGGCCCGCGGGATCAAAGCCCGCGCGGTCCACGCAGGCGCGCAGGGTCAGGGCGGCCAAATCGTCGGCACGGACGTTGGCGAGGGTGCCGCCGGCACGCCCGACGGGTGTGCGGACGGCCGAAACGATGAGCGCGTCTCTCATGGTGTCAAAAAGGGGAAAGAGATTGGGAGCACCGGGTACCTGCCCAGTGTATCCGACGAGCCTGTTTGTGGCGCCGGGTCAGAGTCCGGTGTCGGGTGACAGGCTCACGGTGCGCGGCGTCGTCAGGCCGGGCTCGACGACCCCCTGTGACACGAACGGCAGGTAGCCGTCTCGCCGCACCTTCACGCGAACGGCGGGCGTCGCTTCGAGGCGACAGGCGTCTTCGAACGGCGACGACCCGGGCTCCCTACGCCGTGGAGGATCGTGGCAGGGAGATGTCGAAGACGGCACCGTGGTCGTTGCGCGCGCTGATGGCACCGCCATGCCGCTCGACGATGGCCTTGACGATCGACAGGCCCAGGCCGCTCCCGCCGCCCGCCGCCCGCCGCGCGCCGTCGGCCTTGTAGAAGCGGTCGAAGATCAGCGGCAGGTGTTCGTCGGTGATGCCGGGGCCTGTATCGCGCACCGTGATGTGCACCGAGGTGCCCTCGGGCGTAGCGTCCAGCGTCACCGCGCCACCGTCCGGCGTGTGGCGCAGGGCGTTGGCGGCCAGGTTCTGCAGTGCCTGTTCGAGCCGCCCGGGATCGCCCTCCACCCGCTCGGCCCCGGCGTGCACCTCGTGCGACAGCCGGATGCCGCGCGCGGCCGTCTCACGCTCGTGCCGCTCGGACACCCGGGCGAACAACGCGCCGACGTCCACGGCCTCGCGCTTCAGCGAGAGACCGCCGCCCTCGAGTCGCGCTAGGTCGAGCAGGTCACCGATGATCCGCTCCAGCCGGTGCGTCTCCTCGGTGATGATGCCGAGATACCGGTCCTGCGTGTTCCGGTCGATGGCGATCTCGGGCATCGTGAGTGTCTCGACGTAACCGCGCATCGCGGTCAGCGGCGTCATCAGTTCGTGCGAGACGTCGGCCAGCAGCTGCCGTCTGGCGCGGTTGGACGCCTCGAGCGCCTGGGCACGACTGGCCAGCTCGTCACCCATCTGGTTGAAGGAGCGGGCGAGCGATGCCACCTCGTCGCCGCCGGTCTCGGGCGCCCGTGCGGTCATGTCGCCGGAGCCTAGCTGGACCGTGGCCAGCCGGAGCTGTGCCAGTCGGCGGCGGGCCGGCCCGAAGACGAACAGCGCGATCAGCGCGCTGCCGACGACAAGCACCGAGCCGCCCATTAGCCCCATCGTCGGCCCCAGGCGAGTGAGGATCAGCGTGTACGGCGGGTCGCCGGGCAGGATCGACACACGACCGACCCGGTCGCCGGCCAGCATAATCGGCGCGTCGATGAAGCGCTGGCCTGGCTCGAGCTCCGCGGGGCCCGTGCCGCGCCGATCCGGACGGCGATCCCGACCGGGCCGCCGCTCGAGTTGTATCAGCAGCTCCTCCCGCAGCACGTCGTTGACCCGCGCGGGCTGGTTCGAGATCACGCGGCCGTCGCGCATGGCCACGACGAAGCCCTGAAACACTTGGCCGTACTGCTCGGCGATGTACGCGTCAAGGTCCATTGCTGGGTCGTCTCGCAACGCCGCGCCCACGTCCGACGCGACGAGGAACGCCAGTCGCAACGGCGAACGTGCCGGCATCGATCCGGCGATGCGATCGCTGATCCACAGGAACAGGATCCCCTGCGCGGCGAGCATCAGGGCGAGGAAGGCCACGAGGCCCATCGCCATGCGCCAGTAGAGGCTGCGGTACCAGACGAGGTCAGACATCGGCGGCCTTGTACCCCGCCCCCCACACCGTCAGCACGATCTCGGGGTTCGACGGGTCCTTCTCGATCTTCTTGCGCAGCCGCTTGACGAGCGTGTCGACGCTGCGCACGGTGACGTACGTCTCATTCGTCCACACCCGTCCGAGCAATGCCTCGCGGCTGAACACCATGCCCGGTCTCGACAGCAGCACGTGCAGGAGCTGGAACTCGTTCGTGGTGAGGTCCACCGCGTGGCCGCCCACGCGGACCAGGCGTCGGGCCGGGTCCACGGTGACGTCACCGTGGGTCACCGGGCGCGTCGGGTCGGTCTCGCGGGGCTCGACAGAACGCCGCCGGAGCAGCGCGCGCGCCCGCGCGACCAGCTCGCGCACGCCGAACGGCTTGGTGAGATAGTCGTCGGCGCCGCTCTCAAGGCCCAGCACCTTGTCGGACTCCTCGCGCCGCGCGGTGAGCATCAGGATGGGCACGTCGGGGTTGGCCGAGTCGCGGCGGATGGCGCCGCATACGGTCACACCGTCGATGCCGGGCAGCATGAGGTCGAGAATCACCAGATCAAAGCGCCGGCCGCGCGCCAAGTCCAGCCCGGTAAGGCCGTCCGGCGCTTCGACACAATCGAATCGTTCGAGACCGAGGTGCAGGCACACCAGTTCACGGATGTGTGCCTCGTCTTCGACCACCAGCACTGTCGGCCGCCGGGCGTCGTCGGGTGGCATGGCCTCGTCGCACGAGCCAGTGTACTGCGCCCCTGAACTGCCAGTCATCCCTCCTGCATTGAACTATGCTCCGATGGTGCCTTGATGGCAGCCGTGTGACGAATCCGTGGCACACTTGCTGCCATCTGAATGTCACACGGTGGCCACGGGCGCGCCACCGACGTATCGTCCAATGCGTATGACGGAAAGGACGCCAATCGGGCCAGGGGGGCCCGGGCACGGGCACACCACATGCAGAAGACGCTGACCATTTTCGTCGTGGCCACGCTGGCCGGAGCGGGCGGCTACTACGGGTACACGCGGTATCAGGGCACCGAAACCACGCTGCGGCTGGTGACCGCCGGGGTGGGCCGAGGCGACGTCGTGCAGGCGATTGACGCGACCGGCAGGCTCGAGGCGGTTACCACCGTCCAGGTGGGCTCGCAGGTGTCGGGCACCATCTCGGCTTTGTATGCCGACTTCAACGACCGCGTGCAGGCGGGCGAGGTGGTCGCCGAGCTCGAGCCCTCGCTGTTCGAGACGCAGGTGGAGCAGGCGCGAGCCAACCTGATTCGCGTGGAGGCTGACGTCGAGCGAACCCGCGTGCAGCTCGAGGACGCCGAACTGAAGCTGCAGCGCGCGCGCGAGCTGGCGGCACGGAACCTTGTGCCGTCCACCGACCTCGAGAACGCAGAGGTCACCGCCCGCCAGGCGGCAGCCTCGCTCCGCGCCTCGGAGGCCCAGATGGTGCAGGCCGAGGCCTCCCTCAACCAGGCCGAGGTGAATCTGGGTCACACAATCATCACCGCGCCGATCGACGGCGTGGTCATTGCCCGCAGCGTGGACGTAGGCCAGACGGTGGCGGCCAGCATGTCAGCGCCCGAGCTGTTCCAGATCGCCAACGACATGAGCTTCATGCGGGTTAATGCCAACATCGACGAAGCCGACATCGGTCTCGTCACGGAGGGACGGCCGGTGACGTTCCAGGTCGACGCGTTTCCCGGCGACACCTTCGCCGGCACCGTGGCACAGGTGCGGTTGCAGCCTGTGATCGAGTCCAACGTGGTCAGTTACGTCACCGTGATCGACGTGCCGAACCCGGACGGGAGACTGCGCCCGGGCATGACGGCGAACGTGACGGTTGAGATCGCGCGCGCGGTCGACTCGCTGTTCGTGCCCGCGTCGGCGCTACGTTACGCGCCCACGCCCGAAGTGTTCGCCTCGCTGGGCCAGCTCGATCCGGGTGCCGAGCCCGACGCGGAGTTGTCGGTCGATGCAGAAGCGGCTGCCGTTGGGGCCGACGGACCAGCGCCGGTGGGGCCCGTTGGGGGCCGCGGGGCGTTTGCCGACCTGAGCGAGGCCGAGCGCGCGGCGATGCGCGAGAGCTTGGCAGCGATGAGCCCCGAGGAACGTCAAGCGGCCTTCGGGGGACGTGGCGGTCTCGCTGGCGGCCGCGGTGGCCGCGTGGCCGCGCAGGAGATCCAGGCGCCGGACGCGCCCACGCCCGGGCAGGTGTGGGCGCTGGTCGATGGTCAGCTCCAAGCCGTGCAGGTGATGGCGGGTATCACTGATGGCGCCAACGTCGCCGTCACCGGGGGGGGCCTCCAGGAAGCCGTCGTGGTGATCACTGGCGCAGTGGAGACGACCACGGCAGCCCCGCCCCCGGTGGGGGGCTCGCCGCTGCTGCCGCAGTTCGGCCGGGGCCGAGGCGGCGGGAGGGGGCGGTGATGAGCGAGCCGCTCATCACGGTCGGCGACCTGGCCAAGACGTACCACGTCGGCGAGCACGATGTGCGGGCGCTGCGCGGCGTGTCGCTGGAGGTCCAGCGAGGTGAGTTCATCGCGCTGACCGGGCCGTCCGGATCGGGCAAGTCCACCTTCATGCACTTGCTCGGCTGCCTCGATCGCCCGACCAGCGGATCGTACCGGCTTGACGGCCGGGACGTGCAGTCGCTGTCGAAGAACGAGCTGGCGCATGTGCGAAACAAGCAGGTCGGGTTCGTGTTCCAGGGCTTCAATCTACTGGCCCGCACCACCGCGCTCGAGAACGTCGAGTTGCCGCTGCTCTACGCTGGCGGCATCTCTGGCAGCAAGCGTCACGCGATGGCGAAGGGGGCCCTTGAGTCGGTGGGGCTCGGCGACCGGATGGACCACCACCCGAACCAGATGTCTGGCGGTCAGCAGCAGCGCGTCGCGATCGCGCGCGCGCTGGTGACCAGTCCCGTGTTGCTGCTGGCCGACGAGCCCACGGGCAACCTCGACTCGAGAACCAGCATCGAGCTGATGGACATCTTCCAGCGCCTGAACCAAGAACGGGAACTCACGATCGTGCTCGTCACCCACGAGCACGACATCGCGGAGTACGCCACCCGTGTGGTGGCTTTTCGGGATGGCGTCGTGGTCGACGATCACCCCGTCACGAAGCGCCGCACGGCCACCGCCGAGCTGGTCGCCATCGCCGCCGAGCGCGGCGAGGCCGTCACGACCTGAGGACCCCATGTCACTGTTCATGACCTTCGTCATCGCTGTGAAGGCCCTGCGCCGCAACGCTTTGCGGACTGCGCTGACCGCGCTCGGGATGATCATCGGCGTGGCCGCCGTCATCGTGATGATGGCGCTTGGCTCCGGCGCCCGGAACTCCATCGAAACGCAGATCCAGAGCGCGGGCGCCAACGTCATTACGGTGAACTCGGGCGCCGGCCGGTTCGGCCCCGTGCGCGGCGGCGCGGGTGCGGCGACGACGCTCACCGAGGCGGACGGCGAGGCGATCCGCGCCGAGGTGCCGGGCGTGCGGTGGCTGTCGCCCGGCATCAGCACCCGCGAGCAGGTGGTGGCGGCGGCCGGCAACTGGAACACCACCATCGAGGGGACCGGGCCTGAGTTTCAGGACATCCGGTCGTGGCCCGTGCAGCTCGGGAGCTTCTACTCCGACCAGGACGTGCTGCGGTCGAACAAGGTCGTGGTGTTGGGCTCGATCACCCGGGATCAGATCTTCGGTGAGGGCGTTGACCCCGTCGGCCTGATGGTGCGGATTAGCAACCAACCCTTCCGCGTGATCGGCGTCCTGACGAGCAAGGGACAGGGCACCTTCGGCCAGGACCAGGACGACGTGATCCTGGCGCCCTACACCACCGTGATGAAGCGGCTGATGGGCAGCGACAACCTGCGCGAGATCACCATCTCGGCCGAGGACGGCTATGCGCTTGAGAGCCTCACGAGTGCGATCGAAGGGCTGCTGCGCATCCGTCACAACATCCCCGAGGGCGGCGACGACGATTTCTCGGTACGAACGCAGGAGGAGATCGCTAACGTGCTGACGGCGACGACGGACACGATGACCTACCTGCTGGCCGGCATCGCCGCCGTCTCGCTGCTGGTCGGCGGCATCGGCATCATGAACATCATGCTGGTGTCGGTGACCGAGCGCACCCGAGAGATCGGGTTGCGGCTGTCAGTAGGCGCGCGCGGCTCCGACGTGCTGCTGCAATTCCTCACCGAGGCGATGGTGCTCAGCTTGGCCGGCGGCGCCATCGGTGTGGCGTGCGGCTTTGCGGCCTCGAATATCTTCAGCCAGGCGCTCAATTGGACGACGCTCGTCGAGTTCAACTCCGTGCTGCTCGCGTTCGGCTGCGCGGCGGCTATCGGGATTTTCTTCGGGTTCTATCCGGCACGGAAGGCGGCGGCGCTCGATCCCATTGATGCGCTCCGCTACGAGTAGCCGGCGCGGAGGGTGTCATGCATCGTGCACTGCTAGTCGTCGCCGTCGTGATACTGTCCTTGCCCGCAGGCGCGCGTGCGCAGGGAGATCCGGCGGTGGGGTCGCCCCTGACGCTTGAGGAAGCCGAGCGCCGCGCACTCGACCTCAATCCGCAGGTGGCGGAGGCGCGCCTCGGTATCGAGGTGGCCGACTTCACGCTCGTCCAGCGCGAGGCCGCGTTCGGGTCGACCGTCACAACCGCATTCAATCAGCGCGGGCAGACCAATCCACAAACGAGCCAGCTCGACGGTGGCCTCACGGGCAGCGTCACGAACAACAACTCGACGTTCAACACCACGCTCATCAAGCCGCTTGTGTGGGGCGGCGGGCAGCTGTCGATGGGCTTCAACAACGGGCGGACGTCGACGTCGAACCTGTTCTCGAACTTCAACCCGAGCTACTCGTCGGCGCTGACTGCCAACTACACCCAGCCCCTGCTGCGCGGGTTCGGCATCGACAACACCCGCGAGCAGATCGCGCAGGCGCGGATCTCGCGTGGCACCGCCGATCTCACGCTGCAACAGCAGCTGGCGCAGCTCACGGCCGACGTGCGCCGTGCGTACTGGGAGCTGGTCTACACAGTAGACGCCTTGGAGCTGGCCCGGCAGTCGCTGGCGCTCGCCGAGCAGCAACTCGAGGAGAACGAGCTGCGGCTCGAACTGGGCACGGTCACCCAGATCGACGTGCTGACCTCGCAGGCCGAGGTCGCCACGCGCCGCCAAGCCGTGGTGCAGGCTGAGGGCACATGGCGCGCGGCGCAGGTGACACTGAAGCAGCTGATCGTGGCCGACACGAACGACCCGCTGTGGGGCGCCACTGTGGTGCCGACCAGCACGCCCGTGTACGAGGCCGGGCCGGTGCTCGACGTAGACGCCGCCATCGGCCGGGCGGTGTCGGGTCGCACCGATATCGAGCAACTGCGGCGGCAGGGCGACAGCCTCGACCTCAACCTTGAGCTGCTCGAGGACCAGCGGAAGCCGGCGCTCAACCTGACGCTCGGCCTTGCGTACAACGGCGTGGGCGGGACGCGCCTGCTCCGTTCAAGCGGTGGGCTCGGCAGCATCGCCACCGGCGCCATCCCGGGCGGGTACTTCGATGCGGTGTCGGCGCTGACCTCGTTGGACTACCCGACCTGGACGCTCGGCTTCAACATCAGTATGCCGCTCCACAACAACGCGGCAGAGGCGGCCGAAGCGCGCGGGCGCGTGCAGCGTCGGCAGGTGGATGCGCGGCTGGCCACGATCGAACTGCAGACCGCAGCGAACATCACGCGGTTGGCTGCCGCGGTGACCAACGCCGACCAGCAGGTGCAGGCCGCCGCGGTGGCGCGTGAGCTGGCCGGGCAGCGGCTCGACCTCGAGAACGCACGGCTGGAGGTTGGGTTGTCAACGACCTTCTTGGTGCTGCAGGCACAGCGGGATCTACAGACGGCGCAGACCGCCGAGCTACGTGCGTTGCTCGACTACCGTCGCGCCATGGTCGATTACGAACAAGCGCAGGTGGCTCCGTAGCGGGCATCGCACTGTCACCGACGCCCTTCATCGTCCACTGGATCCAAATTGATGGCGAGGCCCGGCACCAGCCGGGCCGGCAGGAGGCAATTCGGAGGAAGACACTGCGAGCCACAATCGCCGGCGCCCTTGGCCGCGAGCCTGCTGGCGGGCAGCACCGTTGCGACGGCCTAGGGCCTCGGCCCGTGACGCCAGGGCATCGAGTTGCACGGTGTCGCCCTTCACCGAGGCGCAGCGTGAGCAGTGCCGTCCCCTGGTCCCGCAGTACTGCGAGACGGGCCAGCCTGTGGACGAGCAGGCGCAGGAGGCCCAGCGCGGCGAGAGGCGCTGGCCGCCGTGAGGGCACCGAGGGGCACGTCCTTTCGACGACCCCGGCGCTGGCCACGGCAGCGGCCGAGGTGGTGTCGTGTAGGCGCGGCTCCGCGCCGACGGGCTGGCGCTGCCGAGCCCCGCTCAGCTCCAGCAGATTGAGGATATCCGGGCGTGGCGTCAGACGCCACCGAAGAGCGTCGCGAACTCATCCGGGAACGGCGCGAACAGCTCCGGACAACGCCCAGCGAGGGGCTTCAGGCTCGCGTCATCGGTCAGCAGGGATCACGGTGGACGCGCAGGCACATCGTGTCCGCCGCAGTGTTCGTACGAGCGCACTACCCGCGGTAGTTCCCGAATTGCAGCTCGATCCCGAAGTCGTGCTCGCGCAGCAGGGCAATGGCCGTCTGCAGGTCGTCGCGTGACGGCGAGCTTACCCGCACTTGGTCACCCTGGAGCGCCGCCTGCACCTTTTTCAGCTTCGCGTCCTTCAGGAACTTCACGATCGCGCGCCCCGTGTCGGTGGGGATCCCCTGCTGCAGGGTGATCGTCTGTCGCACCGTGCCGCCGGCCGCCGGCTCGAGCGTCAAGCGCTTGAGATTCTTCACCGGAACCTTCCGGCGCACCAGCCGCGTCTGGACGATTTCCCACAGCGCGTTGAGCTTGAAGTCGTCGTCGGTGGCGAGCACCAGTGTGGACTCTTTCTTGCTGAAGTCGATCGATGCCTTTGAGCCCTTGAAGTCATAGCGCTGCGCGACCTCCTTGCGGGCTTGGTTCAGTGCGTTGTCCACCTCCTGCAGGTCGACGGTGGAGGTAATGTCGAAGGAGTTCTGTGCCATCGCAGACGATCGTAGCAGCCCTGCTATCCTGCGGTCGCAAATGGCGCGCCTAGGTTCGACATGTCGCGCCGTCTGCTCGCGTGGACCGCGGGCGCACGCGTGGCAAGGATGCCGCTGGTAGCGGGCCGCCGCCTGGAGTACTGAGGATACCAGCGAGGCGCGCCAGAAGACGGGCCTCAGCGGGCGTCGGCCCGCCGGGACGGAGCACCGAATCACCCCCGGACTCTCGATCGCCCCGCTACCAATACGCGGGGGATGATGCCGAAGCTTCACTATCAGCGGTCTAGCGTCCCCACGCCACCCGCCCACAGAGGGACTGGGCCCCGGTGCCGCGCGCCCTCGTCCAGCCGCTGCCTACGATGCGGCGGGTGGCGGAGGGTCCGTCCCCTGCCAGAGGTTCGTCGTCCCGAGTTCTTCACGCCCGCAGGCCTTGAGATACAGGAACAGTTGTGTGCGGTAGGCCGCGTGGCCACCGAGTACCAAGTTGACGATGAACGCGCCCTTGCTTATCGAGCTGCCGTCGAAGGCCTGGATCTCGGCACGGAAGTCAGCGTCGGACAAGTCACCGAGGAGGTCAGCGTACGCCTCCGACTGGTTCTTAATGACAGCGAGCGTCTCCTCGAGTGTTCGGCCTGCGGCCTCCTGTGCCCGTGCCGTCGCCGCGTCGCGGTCGAACGTGCCGGTCTTGGCGTACTGCAGGAGGGTCGGTCCCATCTCGGCCAGGTACTGCAGAAGTTCCAGCGTGCTCCGCTGCTTCGGTGTGGGCCGGTAGTCCAGCATCGAGGTGTCGATCTTGCCGGCAAGGTGCAAGAGGATGCGGACCTCCTGCTGGAGGGCAGCGATGAGTTCGGATTTCGTCAGGACCATAGTTTCCTCGGGCAGACGGTGACGGACTGCGGCTCCGGCTGAGGGTATCCCAGCCCCGCTCCGCCCATTCTAGCAGCCCGGCGCGGGCAAAGGGGAGGATCGGCGTGACCCCCATCACGGGTGACCTGCTGCCCCGGCAGCCAGACGAGCAGCCGGAGATGAAGCGCAGGCTGGCCGACTATCTGAAGACGCGAGCGTCGACGCCACACTCGTTCGTTGTGACCTGGCGCGGCCGACGGTTGCACGGGCGCGACGGCGTTGGGTGTGTCAGCGTCGGCCATCATGAAGTCGATTGTGCTCGAGGCCATCCACAATGACACCACTAGGGTGCATGGGACCGGTGTTCGACGCTGTGGCCAGTACGCGGGGCGCCCATACGCGGCAGCGCGAGCCTCGTCGCCGCTCAGGAGACGCGGCCGGCGAACGGATGGCACACGAGCCCCCTTGATTCACTATGATTCGGCCCGGGGGTCAATGTAGTTTGGCTCTGAGGCGTCGCCTGGGAGTCTGGCAGCAGACCCGGTCCGTATGAAGTCACCGGTGAGGACGATTCTCATGAGCAGTTGGCTGGCCAGAACGTGGCTAGCACGGACAGCACTTACCTGCATCATGGCCGGGATGGCCACGGTGACGAGCGCTGTTGCTTCCTTCGGGCAATCGGTCGACTCAGGGGGCGGTGCGCCGGTCGTCTTGAACGGTCCACCGCCGCCCGTCCCGCCGGCGGTTGTCAACCGCGACGACCGTGGCCGCGTTACCATTCGCGCCGTTGCCCTCACCGAATCTCTGAGTGTCGACGGGCGGCTCGACGAGAGCCTGTACGCCAGCGTGCCGGCCATCTCGGACTTCATCCAGCAGGAGCCGGTGGAGAATGCCCCGGCCACTGAGCGTACGGAAGTCTGGATCTTCTTCGACGAGAACAATGTCTACGTGGCAGCGCGCTTGTGGGAAAGCGAGCCCGATCGCGTGATTGCCAACGAGATGCGCCGTGACAACACGACGATCTTCAACGGTAACGACAACTTCGCGTTTGCCTTTGACACCTTCTACGATCGACGCAATTTGGTGTCGTTCGAGACCAACCCAATCGGCGGGCGTCTTGACATGCAGGTGACCAACGAGTCGCAAATCAACACCGACTGGAATCCCGTGTGGCAAGTCGAGGTAGGGCAGTTCGAGGCGGGGTGGACGCTTGAGGCGTCGGTGCCGTTCAAGTCGCTGCGATATCGCCCAGGGCGCGAGCAAGTGTGGGGCGTGAACCTGCGCCGATTCAATCTGTGGAAGAACGAGTGGTCCTTCGTCACGCCCATTCCCAACTCGTTCGGCCCGCGGGGGATGCTCCAGGCGTCGCTGGCGGCGACGCTGGTCGGGATCGAGGCCCCGGGTGGCTCGGGTAACCTTGAGATCAAGCCGTACGCTGTATCGGACCTCAGCAGTGATACCACGGTCACGCCTCACGTCTCGAACGATGTCGGCGGAGACGTGGGCATCGACGTCAAATGGAGCCCGACCGAGAACCTGATTGCCGACTTCACGGTCAACACCGATTTCGCGCAGGTGGAAGCGGACGAGCGCCAGGTGAACCTGACGCGGTTCAGCTTGTTCTTCCCCGAGAAGCGCGAATTTTTTCTCGAGAACCAAGGCACGTTCGCGTTCGGCGGCGTTGGCACCCGTGCGGGGGGGAACGCGCCGGTACTGTTCTACAGCCGGCGCATCGGGCTGGATCAGAGAGCCGTCGTGCCCATCCAGGGAGGTGGGCGCCTGACTGGACGCGTCGGGCGCTCCACCCTCGGCGTGGTAAGCATCCGCACCGACGACGAGCCGGTGTCGGGCGCGCCTCCAACGACCTTCTCGGTCATCCGGTTCAAGCGGGACGTATTGCGGCGCAGCAGTATCGGTCTGATGGTGACTGACCGCTCGATCGGCCAGGGCGGGACCGGTCGCAACACCGCCTACGGCGTGGACGGCACGTTCGCTTTCTTCGACAACGTCGCCATCAACACCTATTGGGCGCGGACGCGCACCGCGGGGGCCCCCACCGAGGACGACACCAGCTACCGGCTCCAGTTTCAGTATGCAGGTGATCGGTACGGGCTGCAGATCGAGCGCCTCCTTATCGGCAAGCAGTTCGCTCCAGAGATCGGTTTCGTGCGCCGTGACGATATGCGGCGCTCGTTCGGCGAAGTCCGGTTCAGCCCGAGACCCGCCGACAGCGGGCTCGTGCGGCGCTACTCGTGGACCGGCTCGGTCGACTACGTCGAGGACGAAGCCGGCCACCGGCTCGAGACCCGCGACGTTGAGGGCGAGTTCGCCATCGAGTTCGAGAATACCGATCGCTTCGCCGTCACGTACACCGACTCCTATGAGCTGCTGCCGCGGCCGTTTCGCATCGGCCCCGGGGTCACGCTGCCGGTGGGCGAGTACGACTGGGCGACCGTGCGCATCGGCCACACATTCGGTCCGCAGCGTACGGTGCCGGCCACTGTGTCGGTCGAGCGAGGGACGTTCTACAACGGTCGCAAGACGTCGTTGTCGGTGTCACAGATCCGAGTGAATCCCTCGTCACAGCTCTCGATCGAGCCTCGTTACTCGGCGAACTGGGTGGACCTTGAGGAAGGCTCATTCACGACGCACTTGGTCGGCTCGCGCGTGACATTTACCGCGACACCGCTAATGTTCATTAGTGCGCTGGTGCAGTACAGTTCGGCCGCCGATGCCGTCTCCACGAACGTCCGGTGGCGCTGGGAATACCAACCGGGCAGCGAACTGTTTGTCGTCTTCAACGAGGAGCGCGACACCGGTATGCACGGTTTTCCCCAACTGTTGAACCGCGCGCTGATCGTCAAACTCAATCGCTTGTGGAGGCCGTAATCCGTGACGGTCAGCTAGGCTCCGCGTCGCCTGGACGAAGGCGCGGTCTTCGAGTGGGGCGAGAGCCTTCCGGCTGTTGAGTCGCTGCGGCGGCGAGTATAGCCGTCCACATTGGGTTGCACCTCACAGCGCTGTGATGTGACGGACCTCGCCGGACGCTTGTCACTCTTGGGCTTGAGCCGGCAGTGGACAATTCCGCAAGGCGGAGACAATGTCCACGATGGGAGCGACAGGCAGGCCGCGTCGAGCGCGGCGACAGTTTGCAAACGGGTTGGCGCTCGACGGGGGCAAGTCGGTCGCCTAGGTGGCCCGGGAGCTCGATCGGACGGAGTCGGCGGTCCGAACCTGGGCTGAGCACGTGCGCGCCGACCGCCCCAAGGGCCGGGCGGGCCTGACAACAGAGGCGCTCGACGACCTGCGGCAGCTGCGGAAGGAGTTCCGGACCCTGCGGATGGAGCCGGAGATCCCAAGAGAGCCGCGGCCTGCTTCGCCATGGACCACGTGTGAGGTTTGCGTCAGGGGCTGAACACCCAACTGGGTTTCCCCATAGGCCTACTATCTTTCATGGCGTCCAGCAATGCTTGATTAGCCAAAGTTTTTCCCACTTGCGATCGCTGAAGACAGTCACGATATCGCGTGAAATCCAGCCCACTCCCGCAGTCAATGGATGCATGGATGTTGTAGCCACGACTTCTCCGATACCCTGCCGAACCAAGCGCCGAGGCCGCCATCGCGACAAGGCCTGCTTGGCGCCAGGACGGCACCGCCGACGGCACTGGCCTGTACCTCTTCGTCCAGCCCACCGGCCCCGGAGCTGGTTCCGGCGGCTCGTCGTCCGCGGTCGCCGCGGCGCATGCCGCGGGCCCCATTTCGTGACCGTACTCATGCGCTGGTGAACCCGCCGCACCGTCCCTAGCCGTGCGTGCCAGCCCTTCTACCACGTCTCGACCACCTCGGCGCTGTCGGTTACCATGGAGGCTGGCGCGGCACGTTAGGTGCCGGCTGGTGGCGCGGTGTGGGGTTGCCCTTCGAAGCCGCGCACGCTGCGGTTCAGCGACTGTGCGCCCACGGTGGACGGATTTGGCACGATGAAACGTCTCGCTGCTTGGATCGACCCCGTCTCCGTGATCGCCATCATGGTCAGCCTCGCCGAGTTCACCTTCAGCACGTTGCCGCTATCAGAGCGCGAGGCGCTGGTGAGTTACCGCGTCAGCGTCGCTCTGCGCGCCATCTTTGGCATCGAATACCTCGCTCGCATCCTGTGCGCCTCGCACCGCCGGAAGTACATGGGCAGCGCCGCCGGTGTCGTGGACCTTGCGGCGGTGTTGCTCGACTTCGGGCCGCTCAAGCTGCTGCGGATCCTAAAACTGCTCGTACGGGCGAGTGCGTTCGATCGGCTAGTCGGCGCGACCATTGCCGTCCGGCACGAACTCGCTGCAGCAGGCAGTTGCGCGGGGACACTAATCTATGGCGCGGCGGTGGGTATTTATTACTGTGAGCGGGCAGCACAACCCGAGGCGTTCGGTTCAATCCCCGATGCGCTCTGGTGGGCCGTCATCACCTTGACCACTATCGGCTACGGAGATGTCACTCCCATTACGCCATTGGGACGTGTGTTCGCGGCCGGTATGGCACTGGTTGGCCTTGGGATGGTGGCCGTTCCGACAGGGTTGATCGCCGCGGCACTGGCGCGGCGGCGCCACGAAGACTAGATGCCCGTGGCAGCAACCCATCCGTGGAGCGCGAACGGCACAACAAGTTGATGACGCATTGTCATGGAGCCGATCCACGACAGATGCGACCGATCGGACGCATGAGAGCCGAGGTCACCGCACGTGTCGATGCGCTTCAGGCCGTGATGCCGAATTGTGGCACCTGACCGGGCTCGAAGCGCTGGCGGGCGATCCGCCACTGCCGTCCGGCTCTGTCCACCGACCCCGTGCCTGTCGCCACGTCCGGCACGTACCAACTAGTAGAGACTGCCCGCCCTGCCAGCACAGCATTGCCCAGTGCGCGCGTTACTTTGGGGGGAGCGGATCGCGGCCAGAGGCTAGCGTCACCGGACGACAACGTGCGTCCCCCCCGGCCGCCGGGCAGCGACGTCCGCCGATCTCTACGGGGCACAGGTGTTCGGGGCCGGCGTGTCGTTGAACCGTGCGTCGAACCACGGGGTCATCATCGGCGCGGCCTGGACGTTCATGTCCAGATGGTCGACACCAGGAAATTCTTGATACTCGACCACACTCCCGCCTGTGCACAGGTCCTCGACCACGTCGCGCGTGAGGTCCACTCCTACGTCCACGTCGGCGTCTCCCTGCAGAATCAGTATCGGAGTCGTGTCGGCGATTGGCAAAAACGCGTCATTGGCTTCGAGCAGAGCCCGCCATGCCGTGCCGGGTGCCAGGGCGTCGGGGTACGCGTACGGCTCGGTCATCTCGATCGCCTGCCGGAAGATCTCGAAGCAGTCCCATGTCTGTGTATCAAGCAGCTCAAGGCCTGCCGGCGTCAGCATGTCGCGCAGCTGTACATCGGGGCGCCCGACGGCCAAGCCCGCCATGCGCGAGACGAAGTAGCCACTGTTCTCAGGGATGTCAAGGTCGTAGAACGACAACGCCAGTTGTCGGGCGGCTGGGGCGGTGGCCACCACGCCGACGAGGCGCAGTTCCGGCGCGTACGTCGGCGCGAGGTGCGCGGCCCAGAGCGAAGTCTGCCCGCCCTGCGAGAAGCCGTACATCCCCACGGCGTCTCCCATGCCGCCGGGTAGTAACGCGCGCGCTGCGCGTGCCATGTCCAGCGCTGCCATCCCCTGCGTGGGGCCGTTGAGGTACTCAGTGCCACCGGGTGTGCCTAGCCCTTGGTAATCACTCATCGCGACGACGTAGCCCCGGCCGAGCAAGTCCGCCAGCGCCGGCACCCGGCTCTCGCCATCGTTAGCCAGACGGTCGCTGGTGAGGAGGGGTGGCGCTAGCAGGAGGTCGTTGCGCGACGGCGCACACGAGTCCTGGGTGCCGGCGGTGCCGTGGTTCCATATGACCAGGCGTCGATCAGTCGGGGCTTGGGGCAGGTCGTCCGGGATGTAGATCTCGCCTGAGACGTACACCAGCGCCCCGGTGGCCCCTTCAGAGACATACACGACATTCCATCCGCGTGATCCCATCGGCGCGTCCGGGCGCGTCTGCACCCAGAGCACGTCGCCGCGCGTCGCGGTGGGCCCGGCCTCCACCGGGACGCTCCAGAAGGCGCTGCCGGGCGGCCCAGCCGGGGCGGTTACGCTCGGGGCGCTCGTCGGCACCGGATCCGGCTCGGTCGGGGCGCAGGCCGCGATGGCCATGGCGCCGGCCAGCATGAGTGCTAAACGAACAGGCATACGCGAATCTCCTGTGTCCGTGCCGTTGCCGCGTCGCGGTTGCACCTGCCGGTCTTAGCGTACTGCAGGAGGGGCGGTCCCATTTCGGCCAGGTACTGCAAGCGTTCCAGTGTGCTCCGCGGCTTCGGTGTGGGCCGGTAGTCCAGCATCGGCGCGTCGATCTTGCCGGCAAGGTGCAAGAGGATGCGGGACCTGTTGCTGGCGGGTAGCGATGAATTCGGAGTTCGTCAGGACCATCGTTTCCTCGGGCAGACGGTGACAGATTATGCCTCCGGCGGTATCCCAGTCCCACTCGCCTCCATTCTAGCAGCTTGGTGCAGACGAAGGGGAGAGACGGTGTGGCCCATCACGGGTGACATGCTGCCGTGGCAGCCAGGCGGTCTGCGGCTGCAGAGTTTCACGAGCATGTTCCCGAGGGGCGGGGTGTACGCCTCAATCTGGAGCGATTGCGGAAGTACCATGGAGAGGTTGTGTGTTTACTGCGGTCGTGGCATGCGGCGGCCGAAGTACCGTCTGGCGCTGGCGCTGCTGCTGGTGATCTATGGTGCAAGTGCGGCCGGGGCAGCACAGCCGTCGCCAGCCGCCACCGGCGTCGTCGTTGACGGCGAGACAAACCAGCCGGTGCCTGACGCGGCGGTCCGCACTGCCACGGCGACGGTCCCGGTCGGCCCGGACGGACGGTTCACCATCACCCTTGCGCTAGGCGAGACGACGCTGCGGGTCGCCGCGTCCGGCTACCTGGACAACACGGTCACACTTGATCCAGCGACGCTTGCCACCGGCGCTGAGCTGCAGATCCTGCTGTTCCGCAACACGTTCGCCGAGACAGTACGCGTAACGCCGCTGGTCCAGGCGCCGGCACGCCCGTCGGCGACGCCGATCGCCGCGACCGAGGTCCTGGAAGTGGCCGGCGCGATCGACAACGTGTTCCGCACGCTCGACACCTTGCCGGGGGTGGCGTCGACGGGCGACTTCGGCAGCCGGCTGGCCGTGCGCGGCGGGACGCCGGACCAGAACCTGACTGTGATGGACGGCGTGGAGATCCACAATCCCTACCGCTTGTTCGGCCTAGTCAGCGCTTTCAATCCAGAGACGGTCGACCGCTTCGAGTTGACGACGGGCGGCTTTGGGGTGGCCTACGGGGACCGGCTCTCGTCCATCCTTGTCGTCGACAACCGCGCTGGACGTCCCGCCTTTCAGGGCTCTGTGGCGGCCAGCTTCACGGACGGCAACCTGGTGGTCGAAGGGGCGGCGCCAGCGGGTGGGTCGTGGCTGGTGACCGGCCGCCGGACGTACTACGACTTGGTCGCCAACCTAGTGTCAGATCAGGACTTCCCGTCATTCGCTGACGTGCAGGTGCAGGTCGACTGGGAGGTTGGATCCGGACATCGCCTTTCGGTGCTCGGGCTGACTAGCCGGGAGAACACCGACTTCCAGCTCCAGCAGGACGACGGGCGCGAATCCGGCCGCTTCATCACCACCGCGAGCAACGACCTCGGTTCGCTGCGTCTAGACGTGCTGGTAGGTGAGCGCGCCACGTCGCGCACCATCGTCTCCTGGTACCGCAACACGGACCTGCTGGACGTGACCGCGCTCGTCGAGTCAGACTCGCGCCGCTCGAACACGCCCGACAACATGCAGGCGACGGCCCTCGCCAGTCTCATCTTTGACCGCGCTCTAGCCGTGCGCGACTTTTCCGTGCGTCAGGAGCTGGCACTACAGCTCACGCCGTCGCACGCGCTCGATGCCGGCGTGGAGTTGCACCGCTTGGCGACCAGCGTGCGCCAGACGATAACTGGCGAGCGGAATGAAAGCGCCGCGAACCCCACCAGCGTCAGGGGTGGGGCCGCGCTGCCGGACGCCCTCGACTCGGCACTCTCGGGGACACGCGGTGGCGTCTGGATCCAGGATCGCTACGGGCCGTCGACGCGCTTCGCGCTGGAGCCCGGGCTGCGCTTGGACTGGAGCACGGTGAACGGCGCCGTCACAATCTCACCGCGCATGGCCGCCACTCTGGCGCTGGGAGCCGCCGGGCGCCTGCGCACCGTCTGGGGGCTGTACACACAGAGTCCGGGCTACGAGAAGCTGATCCAATCGGACTACTTGCTGGACCTGTCGCCCGCGTATGTCTCGCACCTCAAGCACGAGCGCGCCACCCACTTCGTGGTCGGCTACGAGCGGGAACTCGGCGCGGGTGCCCTGGTGGCGCGGGTCGAGGGCTACTACAAGGCGTTCAACGATCTGATCGTCGGCCGCTTGGAAACCGCCAGTGAGCGCAGCGAACGTCTGGCGCGCTACGACTTTCCGGCCGCGCTGCAGGCCAGCGTCCCGGTGAAGACCACCCTCACCGCTGTGCCGGTGAACGGCGGTGCGGGCAAGGCGTACGGTCTCGACGTCTACTTGGCGCGAACCGTGCTTGCCACCCGGCTCTCTGGCTGGCTGTCGTACGCCTGGGGGCGGGCCGACCGGGAGACGTACGGCCTGCGCTACCCGTTCGAGTACGACCGCCGCCATGCCTTCAACGTGGTCGGTCGCTACCGGCTGAACGATCGCTGGAGTGTTGCAGCGACGGCGCAGGTGGCCACCGGCTTTCCGTACACCCCGGCCCTGGGCCTGCGCGTGGCGGCGACAGAGGATGCCGCCGGCCGCCTCGTGCCGGCCCGCGACGTGGTCGGGGCGCTCATCTACTCGACGGATTACGGTGGTCTCGACAACCTTCAGCGCGCGCGCCTGCCGCATTACGTGCGGGTCGACCTACGGGTAACACACCGGCCGGGTGGAGCCGACGGCCGATGGTCCTGGTACTTGGAAGTGATCAACCTCCTCAACCGCGACAACCCGGTAGAGCTCGAAACGACGCTATGGCACGATCCTGATGGGCTGCGGCCGCGCCTTGTCGAGATGCCCACGGGCGGTTTCCCGCTGCTGCCGTCGTTCGGCGTTCGCGTCAGGTTCTGAGCTTCGCCCGGAGCTGCGGGTGGTGGAGTCGGCACGGCACGGCGCAACTTGTGGCGCGAGTGCCGGCACTCAGCTCAGCGGGATGGCCGGAGCTGCCAACGGCCAGCACGATGTGCTGCCGGCCTTCGTGCAGCTAGGTCATAGGCGATGTAGACCGCCGACCGTGCCCGGTGGCGCGTGTCATCGCACGTGTCGCCTGTGTGCGACAGCGGATCATCGATCACCATAGGATCACCATCGCTGAAGTCGGTCAACCATTCGTCAGGTGTGTAGTATCGTGAGCCCTATGAGGCATGCTGCAGCGGTCATGGCCACGTCATTACTGCTGCTACTGGTCTCAGAGGGCGTTGCGCAAGAGACTAGTGTGACCACCGAGCCCGCCCCGCTGGCTCGGGGCTACCGCACCCGCACGCTGGCCGGCGGCTGGGGACATTCGTGGCTGCACGGCTGGCCCGGCTATGGCAAGGCCATCAGCGACATCCAATATGTTGCCTTCTATCCGCAAATGGGCTGGTTCGTGACTAATTGGCTCGAGCTATATGGTGAAGGGACAGCACATGTGTACTTTCACCCCCAACTGGCCGTGCTCGGCGGAGTCCTCGGTATTGGTGGTCGCCACTATTTCCTCAGGGACCGACCGTGGACTCCGTACTACACGCTAGGCAGCGGTATGGCCTGGACCTCGCTTACCGCGCCAGAAGTCGACCGAATCTGGAACTTCCAAATCGTGTGGGGCGCGGGCGTCAAGCGCATCACCCGCCGCGGGCCCGGACTGATGCTGGAGTTCCGCAACCACCACATCTCGAACGCTGGCACCCGCGGTGAAAACCTCGGCGTCAATGCTGCGATGGTGGTTGTCGGCGTTCACTGGGTTCTGCGATGACCTCGGGCCAGCCTCTTCCTTAAGTACATCTGCCACCCAGTTGATACAACTTTGTCTCGTCGCGATGACGTAACGTTGCTTTCGCCCGTTTGAGAGTGGTGGCCTCGGTCTGGGTGAATGGCCAGTGCCAGCCAACCACCACCAGAGCGATGAAGCGCGCGGCGCCGTGGGGGACACGGGTGACTGGGGGCGGTGAGTCGGCGCAACCAGCGGATCGACAAACAGAGCTACAGCTGGCCCGCGACGCGCTGGGCAGGGACCGCACCTGGTTGCCAGAGTGGCCGGTACAGGTCAGGATGCTAGCTGCCGTCGACAACCTGATCGGCAGCGCTCCGCGTGCTGCGCGGCTGTGCGTTTGCGCTTGCCGCATGGATACCCCGTGCTATGCCCGCCTGTGCGGGGAGCACTGCAAGCACGCCGGCCCTGAAACGCAGTGACACGCCAGTTGATCCCCGTGGGAGAGCGGGACCGGTTCTAACGCGCTACCGCCAGGTGCGCGAACCAGCGCCAGGCGATCCATGCGACTACGGTTGCACCCAGCAGCGACCCGACCAGCGCGCTGCCGTAGGCTTGGTCCAATCCGCGATCGAGGATCTCGGGCACCGTCATGGCGGCCGTGGCCAGGATCACGAGAGCCGGGCGGTCCCGCAGGACCCAGACGTAGGCACTCAGCAGCAGCACGCCACTCAGCAGCCCAAGGATCGCCCAGGACGCCAGGTCGTCCGGCGACGTTCCCGGCGCTAGGATGGCTCCCACGAGCACGAGCGCGACCGCAACGACCGTCTTCCGCCGCGTCCAGTGCGCGGACAGAGTGTTGGCCGATGTCACCAACAGCAGCGTGAGCAGTGCGAGAGTCAGATAGCCCTGCACCGGTTCGATCGCCGCGGCGAGCCACGGAACCACTGCAGACGCGGGAGCATAAGCGGACCACGGCGGCAGGGCGCTGCCCAGCGCGCTTTGGGCCGCCGCGAGCGTTCCGAGCACCCCGAACCCCAGGGCCAGTCCCGTCCTGACCGCGGGCATGCGGTCTGCCCCCGTTGCCGCCGCCGCCGGCACGGCAGTGTAGCCGGCCAGGAGTCCGAGCAGGGTCGCGATCAGGCCAGCGCCGAGGAGACCGCCGGTCAGACCGATGCCGAGTTGTAGCGGGAGCGGCTGGGCGGTGGAGAGTCCGCTCATGAGCACGAACCAGTTGTTCGCCATTGTGACGACCGCAGCGACCAGCGCAATCCCCGCTACCACTAGCGCGAGCCTGAGGTCGAACGCTTTGCGCGTCCAGCGGACCACGGCCAGGACCACGCCCGCGACCAGGAGCAGGCCGAGCCCGATGGTTGACGCGATACCACCGATCGACAATGTCGTCCGCCGCTGTTCGTCGTCGCGTCGCCACTCCTCCGGCAGGAAGACGTAACGGCGCGTGTCGACCACTGCGTCACCGGCTATCTCAATTGCCACACGCGCCTCACCGCCCGCGAGATCGTCGACCGTCGCGTCGCGGAAGGTGAACGTCCAGTCCGTTCGCGCCGGCCGGCGCGACGACTCGGCGGACACCTCGGGCAGGTCGGCGGTCGTGCCAAGCGCGGCAAGCGCTTCCCGTGCCAGTGTACGCGCCTCCGCTTCCGAAAGTCCTGCCCCCGCGGTATCTTCCGCGAGCCGGTGCTCCCGTCGCTCGGGCACACCGTCCGGACTGACCCAGACGATGTGCTCCTCGGCGCGCGCCGCCACGTCCCCCGCAAAGCGGGCGTACCGCACGCGCCAATGCGGGCCATCCAAGTACTCGCCGAGCAGTGTGCGGTACCGCTCCTCGCCCGCCTCGCTCCAGACGAAGCGGTGCTGAAGCCCGAGTCCGCTCGTCACCCGGCTCACCTCGGTCCACTCGCTCGGGTCGACGTCCTGCGTGGCTAGCACCGCGCGGGCTGCCGCCTCCGCTTCGGAGCGGCCAGTCTCGAGCCGCGGTGACTCGCTCGGGACCAGTGCGGCATACGCCCACAGGCCGAGCCCGACCGCGCCGACTGCGGTGACTGCCGGCAGGCTCGCCGATCGTTGCACTTGCAGGGGCTCGGGCTCGGTGGGCGCCTCCACTGCTGGCGGGCTCCAAGCCCCGTTCTTCAGCGCTGGCGGCGCCTCGATCCACCCCCCGCCGCGATACCGGGCGCTAAGCGATACCCAGAGTGGCACCAGGAGAATCAATCCGAAGATCGCCTGATCCCTCCACGCGCCCGGCGCCACGGAGACGAACAGCGGGATGCCGAACAGCACTGCGTCGAACGCGAAGTGCATGACGATGGCCGGCAGCAGCCCGAAGCGGAGGTACAGAAGCCCGAAGATGGTCGAAGGAACGATCAGCTCGATGAGCCGTGCGTAGGACGGCTGCGCCGGATAGGCCGCGTGGCCGGCTCCGAAGATGACGATTTGCAGAACGAACGCACCTGCGATCCAGGCCCGACGGTTGCCGAGCCGATCCCCGATGAGCGCGGCACCGGCCAGCGGGACCGCCCGGAACAAACACTCTTCCCAGAACCCGGCCTGCACCGAGATGGCGAGGGGGCTGAGCCACGGTAGCACCGTGGCCAGCGAATCTGGATTAACCAGCGCGTCAGACGGTGACCACCAGCCCAGATAGCCGATGGCGACCCAGTAGAACGTGACGATAAACGCTAGGTCGATGCCGACGAGCAGGTAGCCACCCACGGTATGGCCGAGCACCGTCCACGAGCGGGCACCCTCCCGTGACCAGACCCGCCAGAACTGCAGATGCTCGGGGAACGCCCGCCGCGACAAACTCTCGGCGGCCATGAACGAGAGCGTGAAGACCCCGGTGTTCGCAAGGAACACGGCGATCTGCGTGGCCACCTGTTGGATCGCGAAGCTGGTCTCGGAGGTCGCCGTGTCGTAGTTCATCCATAGCAGCGGCCACTGGTTGAGCCAAGCCAGGAGCTGCACGAAGGCAATCGACCCGCCCCAGACGAGCGGCATGCGCCACAGCACCCGCCGCTGCCGCAGCAACACGAACAGCCCGACGCCGATGCCGCCGATGCCGTAGATGAGGAGCATTGCGAAGCTGCCGACGATGGTGATGCCCTCGTTCGCCGATCGCATCTCCTCGTAGCGGCGGTCAAAGGCTTCGGGGACCTGTAACAGGTGCGTCAGCTCGGTCAGCCGGTTGCCGCTCACGACTAGGCGCAGGCGAAAGCGCCCGTCGCCCGCCTGCACGTCGGGTCTCTCGTAGACGAACGTATGGTCGACGCGCCCACCGGGACGCTCCTCCTGGGACGCCTCCACCGGGGCGTAGCGGTCGAGCGCGACGTTCCACGGGGCGACGGTCCCGGTCTCGGCGATGGCGCGGGCCGCGTCGGGGTCCAGCGCCGCTCCTGGTGCGTCCTCGGACAGCCGCTCGCGGAAGCCATAGGGCGCGCCGCCGGGACTGAAGCGCACCTCGACCTCGCGCACGTCGCCCCCACGGAAGTGTCGGACAACCCACTGGTAGGGATGGAACGGGCCTTCGTCCAGCAGCCCAGCGAACGCGGTGGGACCGCCCCCTTCGAGTTCGACGAAGCTGCGGGCGTGGTCGTCCACCCGGAAACTCGCCGCCTGCCGGTAGCCGGCCGGCCCCCAGCTGTGGTCATCCGCGAGCCGGCGCGCCTCTGAGAGGGCGGTGGCCCGGTCCATCTCGAGGTCGAGTTCGACGATGGAAAAGGCACGTGGGATGTTGGTTATCGCGAACGCGGCGCACGCGATGGCGAGTGCGGCGAACACCGCCCAGAAGACCGGTTTCCGGCTCATAGCCTACTCCCTGAGAGCGACTGAGGGTGTGCGTGGAGCAACGATTGCTGGGGCAGACCGGCCGTCCGGCAGCCGCGCCGGGCGGCTGCCACCGGGGAACCGGTGCGACTCAGTGACGACGACGCAGCCCCCCTCACGAGTCTAGGGAGGCCCACACTGCTCGTCGTCGAAAAAAGAGCTGCACCAGTCGATGGGAATCGGTCCACCATGCGAGGCCCACGTTCCAACCCTCCGCGCAGTACCAGTCCCAGATTGCTGCCGCCACGTCGTGGCAAGGTGCTGTCAGTAACCCTGTGGCGCCTCGGCCAAAGGCTCGTGAGTCCGGCACAGCATCACGTTGGCGGCGCACGACGTCGCCCGAATGCTCCCGTTGTGCTGCTCAGTGTACACTCGGGAATCGGCGGCGACACTCCGCAGATGCCCCGCGCGCGAAGGGATTTCATCCCCAACCGCGGCCCGTTGTCGACGCTGACCTTGAATTGACGGCGGCGCCGTGTCTCCACTTCCGTACGTCGCATATGTCGGCGGCTGCTCCAAGCTCGAGGGAGCGGCCTATGCAATCGGACAGACGCTCGCTCGCTATCCGTGTGGTGGATGCGGGGGGGCAACCCTGTCGGAATGTCCGATGATTCAGGACCAGTCTATTGTCATGTTGGACGCCATCGATAAGAGGCGGCCCACTTACGCAGGGTCAGATCTGCTCGACTGCCGACAGCGGTTGATGGAAGACTGAGCCCGCTACCGAGCCCAGGAGACAACAACGGCTTCAGAGCCTTCACGGTAACATGGATCGACACTATCCGGTCGCAAGGCGAGAGCACGCGAATCACAGCGGTGCTGGATGATGCGTGGCTCGCATTCGTAGGCTAGCGCGGCGCCCATTGCGGCATCAAGACCAACACGTGATGTCTATTAGCGTTTTTGAAATTTTCAAGATTGGCATCGGGCCCTCCAGTTCCCATACGGTAGGTCCCATGCAGGCTGCCCGAACGTTTCTGCTGGAATTGGCGGAAGTTGGGCTTCTCACAGAGACAACCCGGATCCAATGTGAACTGTTCGGATCCTTGGCACTTACGGGCCGGGGACACGGAACCGACCGTGCGGTGATGTTGGGACTCGAGGGTGAAGAACCCGATCGGGTCGAGCCCGACAGTGTCCAGTTGACGGTGGACCGGATTCGAGCTACCAGAAAAATTCGACTCCTAGGACAGCACGTAGTTGATTTCACAGAAGCAACCGACCTGGTTTTTCATCCCAAGCTGACTCTCCCGGCCCATGCCAACGGGCTCCGCCTGACGGCGCTGGCCGATCACGCCTTGCTGTCTTGCGATTACTATTCGGTGGGCGGAGGCTCTATTTTGCGCGCTGACGAAATTGACCGCCCAGTCTATGAACGCGAGGTTACAGAGGTTCCGTATCCATTCGAAACCGGAGCGGAATTGATCCAAATGACCGAACGGACCGGTGGTTTGATCGATGAACTGATGCTCCGCAACGAAGAAACCTGGCGATCCCGCGAGGAAGTAAGGATCGGACTGTTGGCGATCTGGGAGGCCATGGAAGAATGCGCGCGACGGGGATTCACGACCGAGGGCGTCCTTCCGGGCGAACTGAACCTGCAACGACGGGCTCCGAAACTCTATCGTGACCTGCTGGACGAACCTGGCCAGAACAATGTTTTGGAGTGGGTGAGCGCCTATGCCCTGGCTGTTAATGAAGAGAACGCCGCCGGAGGGCGGATCGTGACGGCCCCAACTAACGGTGCTGCCGGGATTATCCCTGCAGTCGGACACTACTATCTCAAGTTTTGTGAGGGTGCCGACCTCAGGGGGATACTTGGTTATCTGCTGACAGCTGGCGCGATTGCCATCCTCTACAAGACGAACGCTTCCATCTCGGGCGCTGAGATGGGTTGCCAAGGAGAGGTGGGAGTCGCCTGCTCGATGGCGGCGGCCGGTCTGACCGCGGCGCTGGGAGGCACCAGTCAGCAAGTTGAAAACGCCGCTGAGATCGGCATGGAACACAACTTGGGCTTAACCTGTGACCCAGTGAAGGGACTGGTGCAGATACCTTGCATCGAGCGCAATGCAATGGGCTCGGTCCAGGCGGTCAATGCCGCTCGTATGGCACTGCACGGGGATGGCACGCATCGCGTTTCGCTGGATCAGGTGATCGCCACCATGCGCCAGACCGGACGAGATATGCAGAGCATCTACAAGGAGACCTCTATGGGAGGGTTGGCCGTCAACGTTACTGAATGCTAAACGGCGTCCCAACGACGTGGCGCCCTCGACCGCCTGTCGGATGCGGACTCCAGACCCAAGGATCTACTCGGATTTGGCGAGAACGCTCTCGCGAAGGCCAGTGTTGTCATGCACCACAGTGACCGCGGGCCGCGATGTCCAGGCTTCTCAGCAGATTCGACGTCCATCGTGTCAATCGGCTTTCCGACAATCACGTCAGCCGGCCGGGAAGTGACACCAGCGTCGTTGGCGGCAGTCGCGTCCAATGCCCACGGATTCCTACCCGCGATCCTGTGGGACACTCTGGATAAACGGCCCTGACGCGGCGGGACAATCGGAGCTTCATGCGTGCGATTCTCAGTCATTGCGGCCCTTGGTGTGGTTTCAGCCGGTGGTGTGGGTCTGGCGCAGGTGCCCGTGGCGCCCGACGAGCAACGCACGCTGACGGCCACGCGGATGGCCGATGGCGACGGGTTCCAGCTCGACGGCCGCCTCGTCGAGGCGGTCTGGGATCGTGCGGTGCCCGCTACCGGCTTCGTGCAGCAGGACCCTGACAACGGGAGCCCCGCAACTGAGCGCACCGAAGTCCGGGTGCTCTACGACCGGGACCGGTTGGTGATAGGTGTCCAGGCGTTCGATAGCGAGCCCGGGCAGGTGCTGGGCAACCAGATGCAGCGCGATGCGTCGTTCGATGCAGACGACCGTTTCATGCTGGCGGTCGACCCGTTCCTCGACGAGCGTTCGGGTTACTACTTCGAGGTCAACCCGTCGGGCGCGATGGGCGACGGATTGATTAACGCCGCGCAGGGCTCGGGCGGCGGCATCAATGTCAACCGGTCGTGGGATGGTGTCTGGGATGCACGCGTCACACGTGACGAGGGTGGCTGGTCAGCCGAACTCGAGATCCCGTTCCGCACCCTCAATTTCGCGCCAGACGCACCCGCCTGGGGCATTAACTTTCAGCGCACCATCCGCCGCAAGAACGAGGAGGTGCTCTGGACCGGGTTCGCGCGCAACCAAGGACTCACGCGCATGACCAACGCCGGGCGCGTGGAGGGCATTGGCGACATCTCGCAGGGCATTGGTCTCGACGTGAAGCCGTTCCTGGTGGGCACGATCACCCAGTCCCCTGGCCGCGGCGCACCCGCCGCCGTGGGGGACGCCTCCACGGGCGTCGACTTCTTCTACAGCCTTACGCCCAGGCTGCGCGCCAATCTCACGGTCAACACCGACTTCGCCGAAACGCAGGTGGACGAGCGCGTCGTCAATCTCACGCGGTTCGCCGTGTCGTTTCCCGAGCGGCGCGAGTTCTTCCTTGAGGGTGCGAACCTGTTCAACTTTGCGCCCTCGCAGGGCAATCAGTACTTCTCGAGACGCATCGGCCTCGACGAACGCGGGCAGCCCCAGGGGATCGACTTCGGCCTCAAGCTAACGGGGCAGACCGGCGCCTTCGACATCGGGGCGCTGCAGGTGCGGACGCGCGGCAACGACAGGCAGGCGGGTGAGGACTTCACGGTCGTGCGCCCACGGCGGCGCATCTTTCAGCAATCCTACGTCGGCATGCTTTACACGCGGCGCTCCGCTCGCGACGAATCGGCGCGCGACCTCCACGCGGTCGGCGTGGACTTCGGCCTCACGACATCAGCCTTCCGGGGTGATCAGAACATCGAGCTGCTCGGCTTCTACATCTGGAACACGACGCCGGTCGGCGCAGGCGGCGGTGCGGCCTATGGGCTGCGGTTCGCGTACCCCAACGACCCGTTCTACGCGCACCTCTCGTTCCGTGAGTTCGGGACCAACCACGCGCCGGCCGTGGGTTTCACGCCGCGCAACGACTTCCGGCGCTACAACCCGCGGGTGTCGTACTCCTGGCGTCCGCAGGTGCCCTGGATTCGGTCTGTGACTCCACAAGTCGACCTGCAGATGTTCACGGATCTCGACAATCGCACGCAGACGCGGAACTTCGAGGTGACGCCTGCCGAGATCGAGTTCCACTCGGGCGACATCATTGCAGCGCGTGTGCTGCCGAGCTTCGAGCGTCTCGACCGCGGCTTCCAGATTCACGACGGCATCATGCTGCCCGGGGGCACCGAGTACTCCTTCACCCGGTATCAGCTGGAGGTCGACTCGGCCGACCAGCGCGTGCTGGGTGTCCAGGCAATTTTCGAGTGGGGGCCGTTCTTCTCCGGGACACGGCGCGAGGTCACCACGGGCATCATCCTGCGGCCGCGCACGGGCGTGGCCGTGGACCTGAACACCGAGTGGAACCAAGTGCGGCTTGCCGAGGGGTCGTTCCTGACGCGTCTCTACCGGGGTGTCGTCAACACGCAGTTCAATCCACGGATGTCGCTTGTCAACGACCTGCAGTACGACACGGTGACCGAGAGCCTCGGGTGGCAGCTGCGCTGGCGCTGGATCGTGCAGCCGGGCAACGACATGTACTTCGTCTACACTCACAACTGGCTGAACGACGACCCGGAGTTCAGACGTGCCCTGCACACGCTCGACCGCCGGGCGGCCACCAAGCTCACCTACACACACCGGTTCTGATATGGACGCACGGGTCAAGCCAGCATCGTCGGGTGCTACGGTTCGCTGGTTGATTTCACTCGTCCTGTCGACTCCTGGCTGAGGGGCCTGGGGACGGCAGCCGAAGTGGCCAAACGCGACGATTGAGCACTCTGATATGCGCGGGTTGGGTACCGTATGGTCATGATCTGTCGGGAGCTGCCTCGGACTAGGGGCGCGGGTCGAGGCTGCGAATCGCCTCGCCGCATAGAACGAGGGGTCTCCTTTTCGCTGCCACTCCGACTACCGTCCTCACGCCACTGCGGCTCCTACGCCGTTGCGGTGGCGGGCACTTGGCGCTCGACCGTCCGGGCGATGTCCCAGATGAAGCCCAGACGCTCGCGACCGACCGCGGTGATCACCTGGTTGTGGTTTTTCCTCTGCGCGGCCAGCATTTGATACCGCGCTTCTGGGCGCGCCAGGCGATCTCGGTGACCGCCGGGTCGAGGCCCGCCTGGCGGGCGCGCAACGGGCCACGGACGACTGGGCGGAAGCGATACGCCCACGCGGCTTCAATCACGAGGCGTCGCAGGTGGGAGGTCCCCGTCTTGGTGATGCCACCCATCCGGCGCCGCGGTCCGGTCGTGTATTCGCTGGGGACGTGCCCCGAGTACCCCATGAGCTGGCGTGGGTTCGAGAAGCGGGAGAGCTGCCCGACCACGATGGTGACCGCCGAGACGGTTGCGACGCCGCGCAGCGCCTGCAGTGCCTGGATGACCGCGCGCGTCTGCGGCGGCGCGGTGCGCACCGCCTCGAGGATGGTGGCGTTCAAATGGGCGATGCGGGCCGCAACCCGGTCGACCTCGTGCAGGTAATCGGCCAACACCACCTGGTGCAGCGGCGACTCGAAGCGGAGCGCACGGATCCAGTCGAGGTGACCGGCCGTCCACGCCATCTTCAGGGGTGCGGGGCGGCGTCGACCCTGGCGCAGCAGGAATGTGCCCAGCCGATGGCGTGCCCGGCGTTGGTCCTTCTTCGCCGCTTCTCGCGCCCGGACAAGGTCGCGGAGCGCTTCATGCTCGGCACCAGGCACCCACACCGGCGTCAGAGCGCTGGCCCGGTAACACCGAGCAAGCTTGAGCGCATCCCGACGGTCGGTCTTCACGCGATCCCCGGCCTTCATGGGCACGAGCGACGGGGCGACGACATCGCAGTGCACCCCAAGGCCCAGCAGTTGCCAATACAACCCGTAGCCGGTTGGACCGGCTCTCCTTTCGCGTGTGGCTCTGCACTGTGACCTCTCCGGGCACAGGGTAATCCGCGTCCTGCGAAACGGAGGTCGGTCCTCTTGCTTGCAGGCGGCCGCACGCGGTCTCTCGACTCCGTGCGTCCATAGTGACTAGGGCCGAACGGGCGGGGTGCCTGCTCCAAGCACTGTCAACTTGCGCCAGTCGGTGCAGCCTACGCCCATCACGAGCCCGACGCCATGCTCTCGTCGCTACCGTTTCCTGCCCGCTGATGCAACCGCAGGCCCCGAACACGGTCGAGGTCGTCTTAGATCGCACAGCGGAGGGTGCGTGGTGCGGTGCCTCGCCATCGTTGACGACGCCACCGAGGCTGTGGCGATCGTCCCAGCCCGAGCGCGCTCAGCGGGCTCCCGGTGACCCGCGTGCTGGGCCAGCTGGCGCGTGAGCAAGGCCTGCCAGGCGCGCTCCCCAGGGACAACTGCCGGCGTTCTGCAGCCGGGCGATACTTGACGCGGCCGCATGCGTGTGACGTGACGCTGCGACTGATCGGGCCAGGCAGGCCGAACCAGAACACCTCCACCACGGCGGATGCCAAAGACTGGTACGACTGTGAGCGATCGTGCGGCTGTCCGGCCGGGTCAGCGCGTTCAGCAGTCAGTCACAGGACCCAAACAGTAGCTGTCGCCGGAGGTCAGCGGCGACCGTCAGCCGACGACTCCGCCAGGATCATGACGGAGTTGCCGGCGTTCGCCTCGTAGTAGCCGACGAATCGTTCCGTCTCGAACGCGTCGTAGTCGGCGAGGGTCCGTGCCCAGCGGTAACCGATTGTCTGAAACAGCAGTCGCGCGGTGACGGAAACTGACGTGACGCCGTCGCCCGCTTCGAAATGGTAGCGGACCCGGTCGCCCCCGCCAGTGAAGTCAGCATCGGCGACGGCAGCGCCCTGGACCGCCACCGCCTCGTCCACCGTTCTCTTGTCGAAGCCTTCCGGCAGCAGGCGGTTGTCCTTCAGGTAGCGGACGCCGCGAAGCAGCGCGGTGGTCACGTTCCCGTTGCGGTCGCCGATGATCGGCTCGTAGATCTGCACCTGATCCGCCACCGTGATCTCCGTGTAGTGTGGCTCGAACGTGCCGGCGTTCTCGTCGTTCGCGTTGCCGGCGATCGACCCGTCCGGCTGCGGCGCGCCCGATTCGAAGAGCGTCCGACCCGTCTGATCACGTACCGTTAGGTGGATCCAGACACGCCGCGACGGGAACGCGGTTGGCAGCTTGTGGCCGGCCGCATTGCGCACGTCAACATCCACCACCACGGCGCTCCCGGAGAACTGGACGTCGAGCGAGCCGAACGCTGCGGTCTCCGTCCGCAGGTGCTCCTCGGTCAGGTCCGCCGCCAGCTCGAGGTCCGCCGCCGGCGCCGTCACCCGTAGCTCGTCGCGATACCGGTTGAGCATCCGGAGCATAAATGCGTTACCGCCGCGGAACCGGTGCTGGGACACGCCGTCGCGATCCTCGCCCAGCACGGACGAGATCGGTGCCGAATCAACCGCTGGCATGTGGCAGGATTGGCAACTCGCCTCCTCCCGGTACCGGCTCTGTTCCCACTCCAGGTACGGCACCTGTTCGGGGAACCGTCCCTCCAACGCGTTGCCGTCGTTGTCGTAGGGGGTCGTAAAAAGCGTGTGGCAGGTGGCGCAGAGCTCCGACTCCTGGACGTGCGCACCATGCGCAGGGACGAAGCCTGTGGCGGAGGACATCACTCCCGCGAGCCCCTCCTCTACATCGTCGAACGGCCCGAAGAGCGCCGGGCCGTCGGCGACCGGCGCGGTGCCGGTCGCGATGACATAGCCACCGTCGAAACTCGCGTGTTCGCCGAAGTTGTCCGCCGCGATTTGATGGCAGACCGTGCACGACACGCCATCCCACGCCTGGGCGGTCTCCGCCGTTGCCGGGAGGCTGGTGTGCGCGAACACCTCGCCCATCCGGCCGTCGGCCCGTGCGGCAGTGCGCGCCATCGGCATGTGGCAAGTGGCGCACGTGTCCTCGATCGTAGAGCCCAGCCCGGGGTTGTCCATCAACTCACGCCGGACCCCCGCCTGCCAGTAGGGATCGCGCGCCGAATTAGCCATCATGGTCGCCCGCCATGCATGGCCAATGGAGATGTCGGCGCCATCGTCGTCCACGATGTTGCTGTGACAGGCGATGCACTGCTCCGAGGTGGCGAACACAGGCTGGTCCGCCGTCGGCGCCAGATCCTGCACTGCGGCCGGCTCGTGCATCGCCACCACCGCGAAAAATGGCAATACGGCTGCCATTGTCAGGACTTGCGCGAGACCACGTCCGCGCCGCGGTCGATTACCACCCATCCAGAAACCCTCCGTCGAACCAGTCCCACAACAAGTAGGCAACCACCTCCGTGCTCCGGTCCGTCCGCGCGACCGCCGGCACACGGATGCCGACATTCAGTAGGATGTGCTGCCGTGTGTTGAGGGCCACCTGGACTTGCGGTGCCAGATCGAGATGCGTCACCGCACTGTCTGCCAGATCCCGTGATGCCAGCAACTCGATCATTGGCGTCCAGGCACGCCCGAACTCTCCCTTCGTCCAGGTCTTGCCGAGTGCAACACGCATCGCCATCTCGTCGGCGCGCGACCGGTCGCCCATGATTTCGGCAAGCGCCTGTACCTGGATGAACGCATCGTTCGGCAGCAGGTGACCGTAGGCCACGTACGGCTCCGCGATGACCCGTCGGTCGGTCAGCCCACCTGGGCCGTCTGCCGCGAGCACTACTTCGCCGCCGACGCTAAAGATAGACCCGCGCTGGAGGTCGTGGTACACCGTCTGCTTCCAGCCAATTGCCAGATCAGCCAGACCGAAGGTGCTGTCGGCGTCAGCCAGTGCCGAGGCGCCTGGATCGGCCGCGCCGCGCCAGCCAGCCGGCAGCGCGATTTCCACCATGCCATTCGGCCCGAACCGTTTCTCGTAGAGGAACTCCGACTCGATGGCGCCCGGACTCCCCGCGCCGACGGTTGTAGTGACGACGATCTCGTCCTCGGGAAAGGCTTTCTCGGTGAACAGCGGGCGAGGAAGATTGAACTCGCCGCGCGGCCAGGCGTTGTCAGTGCAGAAGGTGCGGACGTGACGGAGGATGGCGTCAATCTCGCCGCTTTCGAGCACCGCCCCGAACGCCGGCATCATCCGGTCGAATGCGCGAACCGGCCCACCCTGGTGGATGACCGCGTACCAATCGGGATCCGGTTCGCGTGACGCGAACTCGCAGTCGGTAAAGTCAGGAAGCGGGGTGTTGAAGCCGACGTCCTCGACGGAACGGCCAGCGCCGTCGTCGCCATGACACGCGGCGCAGGCGCGCGTGTACAGCGCTTCGTCGGTAGACGACTGACTCCAGGCATTCACCGGCAGGCAGAGTAGCAGGGCAAGCAGGAGCGGGTGCCGACGCCGGTGCCAGACAGTTCCCTTGCACGACTCAGCAGCCGGTAGTGAAATCTTCACTGCACTCAAGCAACGATGCACCCGACACACTTAGCATAACGAGCAGACAAGTCGTTAACTTGCGAATTAGTCTCAGTCCTATTGTCCACGTCAGACCGGCAGTCCGTGCCTCTGCGCGGCCATTCGCCGATTGACCGAAGCACGCCACACGCGGAACCCTTCCACAACAGCCAGAACGCCAAGGCCCATGTAGCCGGGGATGGGATTGAATGCTGCCAGGATCCAGTGCGCGAAGGTCAGCACTGCGATGACATAGACCGTCCGGTGCAAGGTCTTCCACCTGCGCTTCAATACTCGCACCGCAGTGTCATTGCTGGTCACGGTCAGCGGCAGCATGAGGACAAGCGCCAGCCATCCCGTCCACATCGCGATGTCTGCGGCCTCCTCGACGACGCGTTCCATGGGCTGGCGAACGACATACGCCCCGGTATGGAGCACGGAGTAGGCGAAAGCCACTACGCCCAACTGACGGCGGCGTGCCAACAGCCAGCTGGCGCGGGCCCTTCCCGGACAAATGAGCCGGAGCGGCGTCACGGCCAGCGTCGCGACCAGCAAGACCGCCGCCAATTCTCCTGTGGCGTGCAGGTATTCCCCGTAGAACGTCGTGCCACGCCAGTAGCCGTAGGTCCAATAGGCCCCTGGCACGGCCAGGACGATCCACCAGGTCCAGTACGCGTCAAGCAGCCTTCTCAAGATCCCGGTGTCAATCGAGCGTGACGTAGCTCTCGAGCCGGGCCACTTCGTCTTCGTCGACGTACTTGCCGATCTCTTGCCGGAATTGCTCCATGCTGGTGTAGGGCCGGTACTCCTCGAATTCACGCACCATGCGAGCGCTCATGCCGGGGATCGTCATGAAGTCCTCGGACGAAGCGTTGTTGAGATTCATGGGCGCAAACACGTACTGCTCGAGCCGGGCCACTTCGTCTTCGTCAACGTACTTGCCGATCTCCTGCCGGAATTGCTCCATGCTGGTGTAGGGCCGGTACTCCTCGAACTCACGCACCATGCGAGCGCTCATGCCGGGGATCAGCATGATCGCCTCGTTGCTGGCGCTGTTGAGATTCATTGGACGAAACAGGCGGCCGTATAGCTCGCTGCGCTGGGTGTCGCTCAGCGAACGCTCCAGAACCCGGTCGAGCTCGCTGGCGGACAGGAAGGGGCGATTGCTTTCGATGGTCGTGGCCACGGCATCGGTCACATGGGGTAGGGCGCGGAGTTCCGACGACGTCGCTAGATTCGGGTTGGCGAGCCCTTGGTTCACACCGACCTGGGCGTTGATGGCGATGGCCAAGACGCCTAAGCAGACTGCTAGAAGGGACGGGAAACGCATGGCATGTGCTCCTTGGTTCGGGATTCATCAATCATGAGGATGGCCTCGTGCACTGGGCCCGGCCGCTTTCCCGGGGCGACCAGCCCCACTGACGGGTCCGGTTGGAATGTTCGCGCATGGACGTTTCGCGGTCAACCGAGGTGAAGCGTAGGGTCGAGGGACCAAATGGTCCGGTTGCTCGAGCACCGAGCGGGAACAAGCGGGTCATCAGGCCCATCATCACGTGGTTGGACGCCGGCGTCACTGGGCAGTGACGGGACAAGCTGCGGGGGACGCACGGCTCGGTGGTTTCGCCGGTCCTGGTGAACAGCTACCTGCACGGTGTCCCTGACCTGTGCTTCCAGAAGCAGTGGCGCAGCCACGAGGCCAAAGGCGACGCCATGATCGGGCGGGACGCCGACGACTTCGTGGAGGAGGCCAGCACAAGCGGGACGCGGAGCGCTTTCTGGATGCTGCCAAGGACCGGTTCGGACGTGTCGACCTGGACCTGCACCCCGACAAGGCCCGGCTCATCGAGGTTGGATAATACGCACGAGAACGCCGTCAGGAACGCGGACAGGGTCGCCCGCCGCCTCACGATTCACTGGCCCACGCTGGCAATCCGACACACCCGTGGTCGGACCAACGATTTGCTGTTAGCGGGCTGGGGTGCGGCGCAAGCCGAGGGAGGAGCCGGATGCCGTAGCGAGCACGTCCGGTTCTGTGCGGGGGGGGGCGGGCAACCGGCGCCCCTCCCGCGATCGACCCCCGCCAATCAACTTTGGTGTGGTACCAGCCTGCGTGTGTGGTTACACGCCGCCGCGCCGACCTTCGGCAGGTGTCCGTACTGGAAGACTCGATGGCCTCGTTGCGGTCGTGGAAGATGTCGCCGATCTGGTGTATTGGAACAGATGATGCCGTTGACTGTACGCTGTAGAACGTCCATGACATCGATGGGGCTTCACGTGTTCCGATACGCTTGGTCGCCACCGCATGTCCGAGGAATCGCGGTCGCGATCCTGCTGTCGACACTAGTGGGGATCGAGGCGCTGGCATTGGGTGTCCAGGCGGGGACGACGACCGGTGCTATCCGTGGCACGATTCGGGATCCGACCGGCGAACCGGTGCCGGGAACGGTGGTCGTCATTCGAAACCGCGAGACGGATCTAGTGACGACTGTGGAGACGGAGTCGTCCGGGACGTTCGTTCGCACCCTGCTGCCGCCCGGCACGTACGACCTCACGGTTGCGCCTACGACGCCTGGGTTCGGAACCGAGCGCATCGAGGGCGCCGTCCTGCGGGTCGGTGGTGTGTTCGACCTGGACGTGGAGTTACGCATCGTGACGACCGAGACGGTGACCGTCGTCAGCGAAGCTCCGGCGGTGATCGATTCCACGAACGTCACGCGGTCCCAGCGCATCCAGGAAGATGTGGTCGCTGGGCTGCCGAGCAACGGACGCAACTTCGTCAACATCACGCTCCTCACGCCTGGCGCGTCAATCTCGCAGGGGCCGGACGGCGATGAGCTGAACATCAGCGGCCAGCGCGGCATCTTCAACAACTTCATCGTCGATGGGGCGGACTTCAACAACCCCTTTTTCGGTGAGCAGCGGGGCGGGCAGCGCCCAGCCTTCACCTTCAACCTGGACGCCGTCGAGGAACTGGTGGTGGTGAACCAAGGTGCTACGGCGGAGTTCGGGCGCTCTGCAGGTGGTTTCGTCAACGTGATCACCAAATCGGGAACCAACGATCTGAGCGGCTCGGCTCACTATTTTGGCCAGTGGGACGAGATGGCGGCGCCGTTTCCGGCCACGCGGGGAGGCGGGAAGCCCGACTTCGGCCGCAACCAGGCCGGTGCCACGCTGGGAGGCCCTCTCGTACGCGACCGAGTCTTTTTCTTCTTGGCTTACGACCAGCAGGTGTCTGAGGAGACCAAGCAGGTGGTCCGCCATGTCGTGAACGCGGCCAACCTGGAGAGACTCGACAACTTCCTGCAGACACGCTGGCCCGGGCTGTTTGACGACGAGTTCGGACCGATCCGCCGCACTGACGATGCGCGCTCGCTGCTCGCCAAGCTGGATTTCAACCTGGATGGCCGGCACCAGACTGCGTTCAAGTACAACTACACGTGGGCGGAGCAGGTGAACGGCACATTCGACGTCGACGCATGGGGGACGTCGGCCAACGGGATCGAGGGTGGCGAGTCGGACGCGTTCAACGGCAGCTTGCACTCGCAGCTCCCCAACGCGCTCTTCAACGAGCTGCGCATCCAGTGGGCGCGCGAGGAGCGGCCCCGCTGGTACGACGGACCGCTACTTCCAGGCGCGCGCCACCCCGGCCCCCCGCAGTTCGACCTGCTGGGCGGCCGCCCGTTCCCGGACATCTCCGTGGACTTCGCCGACGGGTTTCGGATCGGACTGCCGTACTTTCTGCCGATTGATCCTGGGTTCGACACCCGGCTGCAGGTGGGCGATAACGTCGTTTTCGCCACCGGCACCCACCTGTTCAAGGCAGGGCTGGAATACAACCTGACCGGTGTCGAGCAGCAGTTCGTCGGTCTCGCGAACGGGCGTTACATCTTCGACTCGGTCGACGGCTTCATTGGCTTCACGACCCAGGGCAACCGCTTCGTCACCTGTTCCGACGGATCGTCCAGCGCTCTCGGTGTTTGCCCGCCGGGCGCGAGCGTCGTCGGGCCGGTCCTTCTGTATTTGCAGTCGGTGACCGTACCCGGCGTGCCGATCGACCAACTCGGCCTACAGGCGTTCCAGATGCACGAGTTGGGGGCGTTCTTGCAGGACACCTGGCATCCACACGACAGCGTGACGCTCGATCTCGGGCTCCGTTGGGAGGGAACTTGGCATCCGGAGGTCTTCGTCCAGCCGGAAGACAGTTTCTTCGCGCCGTACCTACACGATCCCCGGTTTCCCTCCGATGGCCGAATCCCGGACGATCTCGACAATTTCCAGCCGCGGGCCGGGCTGGCTTGGGACGTGGACGGCGACGGGCGCACGGTCGTGCGTGCCAACGCAGGGTCGTACGTGGCCCGCATCCCGATGCTTGTCTTCGCCCAGCACCGCTCGACCAACGGAGCGTTCCAACAGGTTCTGTTCCGCAGCAGCGCCACCGTGTCGAACCTCGGTCCGGTGCCGGCCATCGACGAGCTTGTCGACGCCTCGACCGAGCCGTTTCTGCCGGATATCCAGGTGGCCGACCGTAACCTCGCACTGCCGCGAACGTGGTCGTTCAGCACGGGCTTCGACCGGGATCTTGGAGGCGGAGTGGCGGCGAGCGCTACCTTCATCCACGCGCGAACGGATTCGCTCTTCCGCTTCGTCAACCGCAACGACCCAGTGCTCGGTTCGCCGTTCGGGGTCGGCACGCATCCGTCCGGTGGCGGCATCAACAGGCTGACCGTCACCGAGAGCAGCGCGCGCTCGCGGTACCACGCGTTGATCCTCGGTCTGCGTGGCAGGGGCGCACTCCGCAGCTGGCCGCTCACGTTCGAGGCCCACTACACACTGGCCTACGACCGCTCGGACGACGACAACGAGCGCGACCCGTTCACATTCCGCTACGCGAGTGCGGGCGACCTGGCGCCGGAATACGGCTGGTCGAATCGCGATCGACGCCACCAGGTGAGCGGCTACCTGTTGATCGACCTCCCGGGCGGGATGCAGGTGAACAACGTCGTCCGCTACCTGTCGGCGTCACCGACGTCCGAGCAGTGCGCCAACCGAGGAATGCGGGCCGCACAGCCTTCGGACCGCATCTGCCCGGATGGCACGATTCTCACCCGCAACACCTTGCGGCGGGGCAACAGCTTCTTCACTTGGGACATCCGCCTCTCGCACCGGTTCGCGCTCCGCAACGGAACGGTCATCGAACCAATCCTGGAGGTCTTCAACCTGCCCAACGCCGACAACTATGTCGGCACTGAGGTGGGATCGTTATTGTTCAACTTCGACGGGACGCTGCGTAGCGGATTGGGCGATACGCGGCGGGGGCAGGTGGGGCTACGCGTGCGATTTTGAATCGGAGGCGGTGCAACCGGTGCCCATGGGAGCAGCAGAGTGCCGCTGGACGACTGCGACTACGGCTAGGCAGGAGCGAATCGGTATCATGTACGGGCATGGCGCCACGGTCGACCCCTCCTCGGTTCCCGTCCGGTCTCGGTCCGAGCGTTAACCACTATACCTCCGGGACAGTGCTCGTGAAGCCAGCGCGTCGGGGTCTCCGGTTCCTCTGGCTCTTTCTCCCGGTACTGCTGGCGGCCTCGGCGGCGGCCCAGACGTCACCGGCCGGGCCGCAGCTGCCGGAGACGATCGCCCGCTCGGACAATGGTGTCACCATGCGCGCGGTGCGGCTCGACGAGGCGCTCGACCTCGATGGCGAGCTCGACGAGGGGATCTACGAGACCGTGCGGCCGGCGTCGGGGTTCATTCAGATCGAGCCCGTACCGGGCGCGCTAGCCACTGACCAGACCGAGATCTGGGTGACGTTCGACGACGACAACGTCTACGTCGCCATACGGGCCTGGGACGCCGACATGGACATCATGGCCACCGAGATGCGCCGGGACAACGTGTCGTTGTTCCAGGGCAACGACATCGTGGGGGTCGTGTTCGACACGTTCTACGACCGGCGCAACGGGTTGGGTTTCATCGTGAATGCCGTCGGCGGTCGTATGGACGGGCAGGTCACCAACGAGAGCCAGTTCAACCGCGACTGGAACCCCATTTGGGACGTCGCCACAGGCAGGTTCGAGAATGGCTGGACTGTGGAGATGGCGATTCCGTTCAAGTCGCTGAGGTATCCGTCGGGCGGACCACAAACATGGGGGCTCAACGTCCTACGCCCGAGTCGCACGCTCAACGAGATTTCCTTTCTCACGCGCATGCCGCCCGCTCGCGGGGCGGGCGCGATCCAGCAGATGTCGCAGGCCGCCACGCTGATCGGCCTTGAGGCACCGCCCAGCTCGCGGACGTTCGAGGTGAAGCCGTACCTGACCTCGAGCGCGACGACCGACGTGCCCGGCGACCTCGACCACGTGAGCGCTGACGTCGGCCTCGATGTGAAGCTCGGCATTACCCAAGGCCTCACGGCGGACGTCACCTACAACACCGACTTCGCGCAGGTGGAGGCCGACGAACAGCAGGTCAACCTAACCCGGTTCAGCCTGTTCTTTCCCGAGAAGCGCGAGTTCTTCCTCGAGAACGCCGGCACCTTCTCGTTCGGCGGCGTTGCCATCAGCGGGCGGAACGCCGGCAGCGGGGCTGCGCCCATCTTGTTCTACAGTCGGCGCATCGGTCTCCAAGGCGGTCAGGCTGTGCCACTACGGATGGGCGGACGTGTCACGGGACGCGTCGGGCCGTTCAGTCTGGGTGTGTTGAGCATCCGCGCCGACGAGGTGGAGGAGTCCGCGGTGCCTGCGACCACGTTCTCGGTGGTGCGCTTGAAGCGCGACATCCTGCGTCGCAGCGCTATCGGGCTGCTGGCGACGGGCCGGTCCGCGAGCAGCACCGGTGCGGAGGCCAACTATGCCTACGGCGTGGACGGCACCTTCGGGTTTTTCGAGAACCTGACCATCAACACGCACTGGGCGCGCACCAAGACCGAGGGCTTGGCGGACGGGGCGAGCTACCGGGCCCAACTCAACTACAACGCTGACCGGTATGGCGTTGAGCTCGAGCACCTAGTCATCGACGACGACTTCAACCCTGAGATGGGGTTCGTGCCGCGCGACGACCTGCGCCGCAGCTTCGCGCAGTTCCGCTTCAGCCCGCGGCCGGCCTCCCTGGCGGCCGTCCGGCAGCTCAACTTCACGGCCTCGATCAACTACGTCGAGAACGGCGCCGGCGTCTTGGAGACTCGCGAACAGACGGGGACGTTCCAAGCCGAACTCGACAACGACGACTCGGCGAGCATCACATACACACGCAGCTTCGAATTCCTGTCCCGGCCGTTCGATCTCTCGCGGGGGGTTACGCTGCCGGTAGACAGCTACCGCTTCGACGACGTGCAGGTCTCCTACAGCGTCGCGCAGCAACGCCCCGTACGAGCCCAATTCACGTTGAGCCGCGGCACGTTCTACAGCGGCCACAAGACAACGTTCAGCGTCTCGGGCGGCCGCGTCAGGCCGAACAGCCTGTTCTCGATCGAGCCCGGGTACAGCCTCAACGCGGTGGAACTGCTCGAGGGTGACTTCACCACGCACCTCGTCAGCACGCGCATCACCTATACGATGTCGCCCACGTCGTTCGTCAGTGCGCTGGTGCAGTACAACTCGCGCGGTAACAACTTGTCGACCAACGCGCGGCTGCGCTGGGAGTACCAGCCGGGCAGCGAGCTGTTCGTCGTCTACAACGAGGAACGCGATACGCTAGCCCGCCGCTACCCCGACTTGGTCAACCGGGCGCTCATCGTCAAAGTCAACCGGCTGTTCCGGTTCTGAACACTCCCAGGGGGGCAGCGCGAGGGCTTGTCCCGGACGCTAGGTCCCTCCCTCTGAGAGCAGTTCGCAGGACTGTCGTGGGCGGGGTCGCATCCCGCACGCAGTGGCGGTCACTGAACAGACAAAGCCACCTCGCGAGGAGCGTGGCCACGAGGTTGCCAAGGCCGGGGTTGATTCGGGGGAGTTCCCCCTGTATTGGCTCTCCAGGACTTGGAGATTCGCCGACCCGCGTGCCGGTGGCCTCAGCGACCCTGTGCAATAGGCCGTGGAGGTGACGTCGAGGCGCGAGTGCATACTGTCGTCGGTGGCCCGCTCACGCTTGCGCGTGGCGGCGCACGCTGCTGTAGAGCAGCACGAATCCTGTGCTGGTGAGGGCAATCACGAGCTGACGGCGCCACGTCGAGCGCGACAGATGCATCAGCGAAAGTGCGCGAAGCCTTCCGGCAGCGCTCGTCTCCCCGATTCGTCGCTCAGCTGGACACCCCCCGCCTTCGTCACCGTGCCGATTCGCGTCATCGGCAGGCCGCGCGCCTCGCGGCGCGCCGCCCACAGCCGTCCGCGCGAAGTGGGTCGCACCGTGAACAGCAGCTCGTAGTCGTCACCGCCGGCCAGCGCCGCCATCAGCGGGTCGGCGCCCCGGGCGGCGTGCCAGTGCCGGGCCTCGCTCGCCACCGGCACCGTGCGGCCATCGATCTCCAAGCCGACGCCAGAGGCCTCGGCCAGCTGTGCCAGCCCGGCGCCCAGCCCGTCGCTTAGGTCCAGGCAGGCCGAGGCGGCGCGCATCCGACCCAGCAGCACCCCAGCCCGCACACGGGGCTCGGGCCGCAGGTAGCGGTCCACCGCGGCGCCCGATGCGTCAGGGCGTTCGCCCAGCATGGCCAGCCCGGCGGCTGCGGCACCCACCTCGCCGGTCACGTAGACCTCGTCACCCGGGCGTGCCCCGGTCCGCGCGAGCACGCCGCGCCGTCCGACTGACCCCATCGCCGTAACGTCCAGCACCAGCGGTCCCGGCGACCGCGCCACGTTGCCGCCGACGAGCGCCACTTGGTGGGCCGTCGCCAGAGTCAGCAGCCCGTCGAGCACCTGGTCGAGCTCGGCCACTGGCAGCGCGTCGGGCAGCACCAGCGAGAGCATCGCTGCCCGAGGCCGGGCGCCCATGGCGGCTAGGTCGCTCAAGTTCACGGCCAGCGCCCGGTGGCCGACGTCGGCGGGCGGGGTGAACGCCCGGTCGAAGTGCACACCCTCGACCACGGCGTCGGTGGTCACCGCGTCCAGCGCGCCCCGTTTGGGGGCCAGCACGGCGGCGTCGTCGCCTGGACCGACGACGACCCACGGGGGCATGGTCAGCCGCCCGGTGATCCGCGTGATCAGCGCGCGCTCGCCGGCCTGGGCGACCGTGCCCGTTCCGAGTCCACCTCCAGCCACCTGCTGCCCACAAAAAAGCCCCGCTTTGCCGTGTGGGGAGGTCGCATGAACCTGCGGAAGCAGGTGGAGCCGCTGTTATCAGCCGCGCTTCAGGCTTCCTCGTCGCAGAGGCGTGCACAACGCGCGGCCCCGCGGCTCGCTTTGGAATAGCGTTGGCTCAGACGAGCCTCCGAAAAACCATCACGAGCAAAGCAGGGACCTGTAGGCATCTTAGCTGATCCACAGCTTGGGCTCAGCCGAAACCGGCGCCCGGGCTAGGGCAGCATCAGCATCTTGCAGAGAAAACGCCCGGGCGGGCGTGTCAGACGGTCAGGGCCTGATCGACGATGGCCTCCAGGGCCAGCGCCCGCTCGTTGAGAGTGTCGCTCCCAGTCGCCTGCTTGTCACGGACCCGAAAGTACTCGTCGGCGATGTTCAGGGCCGCCAGCACGGTTAGCCCCAGCGTGTCGCTGGCCGGGGTGACCTCCGAGGCCACACGGATCTTCTGCTCGACATAGGCGGCCAACTTGGCCACGTATGCCGAGTCGAGATTGCTGCGAATCGGGTACTTCTGGCCTGCGATCTCGACGGTGACGATTCCGTCCATGGGCACCTCTGTCAGCCTAGACGTTCAGGTCCTCGATCTGTTGGAGCATTTCGGCCACACGCTCGCGCACCACGTCGCGCTCCTTCCTGAGCGCCACCAGCTCGTCGGTGACGCCGTCGGCCTCGGCCAGCCGCGCGCGCAGGCCGTCGAGTTCCTCGATCAGGCGTGTCTGCTCGGCGCGCAGGTCGGTCACGACGCCGACGAGCATCCGAATCTTTTCCTCGAGCCGATCGATGGGCTCACTGTCGGTGGTTCGGGCTGTTGCTTGGTTCGTCATCCGGTGTGTGCCTCACGAGAAGCCGAGGCATGGTGCCACGAATCGAGGGAAAACGAAACCGGGGGTCATTGTCCACATCTATCGCCGCATGGCGCCGTGCGCGTCGGCGAGCGCTACGACGATCGTGTTCATTGCCGCATCCACTTCCCCGTCCGTCAAAGTTCTGGTGGACGCCCTGAACGTGAGGTGGAGTGACAGGCTGACCTGCCCGTCTGGGATGCCCTTGCCGTCGTACCGGTCGAACTCGGCGATCCCGACCAGCGCGTCAGGCGCGGCCGCTTGGATCGTCGCCCGGAGGTCGCGGGCGGCCACCGAGTCGGCGACGAGGATCGAGATGTCCCGTACGACCGAGGGGTGGCGTGACAGCGCCTCCACCCGCACGTCGCCCGGTTCGGCCGAGGCGTCGTCAAGCTGCAGCTCGGCCACATAGACCGTCTCGCCGTTGGGCAGTCCATGCGCGTCAGCGAGGGCTGGCAAGAGCTGTCCGCTCAGGCCGATCTCCCGATTGCCGGCGGTCACCACAGCCGCGCGCCCCGGCGCCAGGCAGCCTGACGTGGAGGCGGTCAGCGTCACGTTCAGCCCGAGGGCGCTGCCGAGCTGCGCCACCACACCGCCGATGTCGAAGAAGTCGACGTCCCGGCCCGATCCGCTCCAGTGCTCGGCCGCGGCCGATCCGGTCCAGGCGCACGCGAGCGCCTGCCGTTCACCGGTGCGCTGCGAGAAGGTGGCCCCCATTTCAAACAGCCGCACGTCGCGCACCTGGCGGCGGCGATTATGCGCCACGGCATCGAGCAGTCCGGGGAGTAGCGAGGGCCGCAGAACGGCGAAGCTCTCCGACAGGGGATTGGCGATGGCCACCAAGTCGTCAGGCACGGCGAACCGCGCCGCGGCCGGCTGCGCGATGAAGCCAAAGGTCATGGCCTCGACAAAGCCGAGCCCCGTCATCACCGTTCGCAGATGACGTTTGCGCGTGATTGACGGGTCGACCGGGGGCGGTGCCACGTCCAGTGGCGGGAAGGTGGTTGGCACTCGATCGTAGCCGTAGTGGCGGGCGACCTCCTCGATCAGGTCCACCTCTCGACGGGTGTCCACCCGGCGCGTCGGCACGGTCACGTCCCAGCCCCCGGGAGTGTCGGCTAGCACGAAGCCAAGTGCCTCAAGGATGCGCTGCACCTCGTCGTCCGGCACCGGCGAGCCGAGCAGCGCGGCCAGCCGTGCCCGCCGCAGGGACAGGGTCACGGCCTCGATGCGCGACGGGTACCGATCCACGATCGTGCCGCGGGCCGTGCCCGCGCCGATTATCTCCAGCAACCCGCAAGCGCGCTCCATGGCCGTGACAGGCAGCTGCGGGTCGGCCCCGCGCTCGAAGCGCATGCTGGCCTCGGTCCTCAGGTTCAGCGCTCGGCTAGTGCGGCGCACCGAGCGTGGCTCGAAGTAGGCGCTCTCCAGGACCACGGTCTGGGTCATGGTGCCGACCTCCGAGTCCGCGCCGCCCATCACGCCGGCCACGGCCACGCCGCGTTCGGCGTCGGCGATGAGCAATGTCTCTGGGTCGAGGGTGCGCGCCACCCCGTCCAGCGTCCGCAGCGTCTCTCCGGGCCGGGCCGTGCGGACCACGATCTGCCCGCCCGCGAGCAGGTTGTAGTCGAACGCATGCATCGGATGGCCCAGCTCGAGCAGGACGTAGTTGGTGACGTCGACGATATTGCTGATTGGCCTGACGCCGGCCGCCTGCAACCGCTGCTGCATCCAGTCGGGCGAGGTACCAATCGACACGTCGACGATCGCCCCCGCGTAGCGCGGGCACAGCGAGGGCGCGTTGATCGTGATCCCGAGGTTGGGATCGTCACCTG
>CAZHTD010000003.1:0-41451 GCA_964535675.1 uncultured Bifidobacteriaceae bacterium
CCGTCGTCTGAAGGCCGAGCCGGTGACTGACACTGTGCCGGGGCCGACTCCTGCTAGTAGCTGAACCGCACCTCGCCGGTGACGGTGCGCCGCAGGATGTCGCCGAAGATGTGCTGCTGGATACTCTCATTGAAGAGATTAGTCACTTTGACCAGCGCCGTGACGGCGCCACCATCCCACTTTATCCCAGCGCTGCCGTTCACCATCGTGTAGCCATCCGAGTACCCGTGATACTCCGGCGTGAGCACGTCCGACCAGAACGCGGCGCTCGCGCCGCTCACCGACACGTTCCCGAGAAATCGTGGACCGTCCAGGGAAACGCCGACGTTGAGCCGGTGAGCCGGAGGCAGACTGAGTTCCGTGGACGGGTAGGGGATGTCCGCCTCCAAGATCTCCGGCTCGCCCTGCCAAGAGTAATTGACCCAAGCGAACGCCGACCGCGAGATACGCTGATCCACCCAAAACTCGGTACCCACTTGCCGCGTTGGTCCCAGGTTGGCGTACGTAAGTGCCGTCCGAGGCAGAGAGGCGCCGAACAGCGCCATGAGCGGCAGGGTCTGTGGTGGGAGCAGCCACCCGGGCGGCGGGTTCGCCGCCGTGTAGGGGTCGGCGGTCGGGGCCAGTTCCACGAGGCTGATACCGTCATCCTGGCGGTTGAAGTAGACGGCGGCCCCGACCGTCGTTCCGCGCCCGACGGTTCCCGTGTAGCGCACCTCGTAAGCGGTCAGTGATTCCTCTCTGATGCCGGCACGCGGTTCGTCGCCGATAGACACGTCGCTGCCCGTCGCGCGGACAACCAGCGGAAACGGCTGGCCGACGGTCTGGTCGAGTTGGTGCTCCAGTTGCTGCAGGGCCGTCTGGGCCGCAGCCGGAGCCAGATCAGTCGGGAGCAGGAAGGAAAGGAAGGGTCGAAACGTTTCCAGCTCGCTCAAGTCAATCGGCTGGACGACGCTCATGTCCAGGAAGTTGTTGATCATCGACGGGGACCGGAACGCCCGGTTGTAGGAGAACGTCACGGTCTGGTTGGTACCGGCGTTCATCATGAACGACAGGCGCGGTGAGAAGACCGGCTTGGCCAGATTGCCGAACTTGTCGATCCTTCCGCCCAATACGAGGCGGAACCGTTCGAAGAAGATCTCGTCCTGCACGTGAGCGCCAAGCTCAAGGCGGTCATTGCCGGCTGGCGCGATGCTGATGTCGAAGTTGTTGCGGCGTACGTTGCCGCCGTAAGTCAGGTAATTCCGTTCCCCGAGTAACGTCGAGTGGCCGATCTCAGCGTCGAACGTTTGCTGCTTGAACCCGAGACGGACCGGCTGGCCGGTGTTCGGATCCGGCAGCAGGAGGTTCGGCGCATCGCCGTCCAGAAAGTTCGTGAACGCTTGGAGTCGCAGGTCACCTCGTGTGTATCCCACCTTGGCGTAGCCCATGTAGGACCCGCGCTGGATATCGAACGGGCCGACTCCCGTATGGACAAGCCCTTCGGTGCCGGCCACGCCCCCCGAATAGGAGATCCGACCGTTCTGAATCTCCTGGTCCACCCGCAGATCAAACCTCGGTTGGCTCGTGCCTCGGTTTGCGAACGCCCCGTCGAACCCCCCGGCGCGGTCCAGGGGATAACGGGCACCGCCGACGGCGCTTCCCGGCATGCGCGGGTCGTTGATGATCGGAATCTCTCCCGTCGGTCGGGGGAAGGCATCCGACTTGTAGTATCCGGCGCTGATGCGGTAGGCCAACCTGTCGGTCGGAGCCCGGGTGACCGTCGCATTGGCCCCGAACGTCACACCGGTGCCGCGCCCGAGCGTTGATCCCGCCTCACGGTCGAGCCAGCCGCCGCTCATCGTCACAGTCGTACCCACCGCCTGCCGCGGCGGTTTCGTGACGATGTTCACAGCGCCAGTCATGGCGTTGGCGCCCCACGTAGCCGAGGCCGGCCCGCGTACGACTTCGATCTGCTCAATGTCGCTCTGGTTGACGGGTAGCAGGTCCCACAGGACCAGGCCGAAGAAGTCCAGATAAATGCTGCGGCCGTCCATCAGCACGAGTTGCGAGTTGGCCACTGCCCCAGTGGATTGTCGGCTCGTGACCTGCACGTCGCGCGCCGAGAGCTGAATCACGTTGATGCCGGGCACAGAGCGGAGCACGTCGCCGACGTTCGAGCTGGCCGTCGTGCCCAGGGATTCAGCCGCGACGACCGAAACCGTCACCGGAGCGTCGACGACCCGGACCTCGGTTCGAGATGCCGTGACCACTACCGCCTCGCCGAAGTTGGCGAGCGTCAAGGTGATGGTGGGCACCTCGACGGTGGCCTCGGCCACGACGATATCGTCCACCGTCGCCGCAGCGAAACCGGCCAGCGTCACCGTGACCGTGTAGACACCGGCGGGAACTCCGGCGAACGCATATTCCCCGACGTCATCGGCCTGCGCGACGCGAGTGCCCAACGGTCCGCGCACACTGATCGTCGCGCCCGGGAGCACGGCACCGGTCTCGTCAAGGATCCTTCCGCTAATCCCACCTGATTGCGCCACAGCCGGAACCGCTCCTAGCAGCGACAGGATCACGGCGGCAGTGGCTGAATGTCGCATCGTCGGTCTCCCTGTGCAAACATGGCCGACAAGATCGCGGACGCGGTCATTCGGCCTGAGTCCCACGGAGTTGTCCGGAGACCCTGGCCTGTTCGACGCTGGCGCCAATTAGCGCGTGAAGTTCAACGTTCCCTGGTCATTGATCGGTGATGGGCACATGGCGCTGGTCATGTAGGTTCCTTCCAGCGACGTCTCGCTGAAGGAAGTGACACTCACGTCCAGCCCACAATCCGACGGAATAAACAACGCGAATGCCTCTGCGAAACGGAGCGACAGCGTCGCGGTCGTGCCTTCAACCATTCCTGTCACCGCGCCGGCCAAGGGGATCTCCGCAGGTGCCCCCTGGGCAATCAGCAGTTCCGGCATTGGCGCGGACCATTGCCCGGACACTGTCACGCCCTCCTGCGTGAGCATCATCTGGCCGCTACCTGAAACCAGATTGCCCGTGAACATGCCCGCCCAGGTGCCGGTCAGCGTCACTGTGGGCGTCGGCGCCGTTGGACCGGAATCGTCGTCGCCGCACGCGACGCTCACTACCGCGAGACAGAGGACTGTCACGAGACCCAAGCTGCCTGGTTTCACCATCATCGATAGCACTCCCCCCTCTAGGCGTCATCGCGCAACGGTACCGTGTGCCGACGACGCAACCACTCTTGTCGAGCGGCGACCACGCGCCACTCCGCGCCTAGGATACGACACAATCACTTTCCCATGTCGATCGGGCACCGCCTCGCCGGCCGACTCGAAGCCGCCCTGCTACGCTTTGGCCGCAATCTGACTCACAAACTCGGCCAGCCTTGTGACTCCGACCTCTCTGCGCACCACTGCTGAGTCCAGCTCGGCCGCCGTGTGCAAGGCCATCAAAGGTGCAATCACTTCCGGATGAGGCAACCGTGAGTCAGACCGTCCCACGAATCGGACAGTACCGTAGCCATAGACATTGCGAATACTTTGAAATCGCACTGTTGGAGCGGCGCCTTGGCATGACCCGATGCCCGAGCTCCTTCCCGGGCGTTGGGCAGGTCGATGACGCACGAGCGCTGACCTCATGGCGCGCGGTCCTGTCATGCGCCGATCCCGTTGTCGGCGAGGAAGCCGCTGAACAGCGCGAAGCACCGTTCCGGCTCCTCGAGTTGCAGGAGGTGGCTGGTATTGGGCACGACGGCGTAATCGATGCCGAATGTCTCGCAGTACAGCTTGCAACAGCGTGCGGTCTTCGCCGCGTCCTCGGGCACCGGGTCGGAGCCGACGATCAACAGCGGCCGTGTCGGCGGGGCAGGCTTTCGCCAGATCGCCAGCTCGGCGATCTCGGTATACAGCCCGGCTTCGACCGGACCTGGGCAGCAGAGCAGCCAATCTCCGCATGCGGGGTCGAAGCGCAGCACTGAGCGTGCGTTGAGTGCTGCCACCCCCTTTCGCAGGCGCCGGAACCGGTGCAGATAACGGAAGACGTCGGCCAACTCCTCGGGATTCCGGAACCGGTTCTGGCGGATCTGGGCGGCGTTGCCCAGCGCCTCGCCCTCGGTCATGAGCGGGCCGCGCAGCGGGTTGTTTTCCGGGGGTACTATCGGTGGGTCGAATAGCACCAGCGCATCCCAGTGCCAGACGCCGTCGACGGTTGCGAGCAGGGCTGTGATCGCAGACATGGAGTGGAAGACGCCGATGGTGGTCTTCTCGCCCCATTCCCCCGCGATCGCCCCATGCACTGCCACGCTGTCACGCGCGAATTGGGGATAGTGGTGCGCTTCCCCACCGTGGAACGGGTTTCGCCCGCAGTTGCGAAAATCGAACAGGGCAAGGTCGAACCGCTCCAGCATCAGCCGCCAGAACGGGAAGTAGGAATCGCTTGCAAAGCCGTTTCCATGGCTCAGCACGACACGCGGCCCGGACAAGTTGCCGTGACGCACGACGCGTATGGGCGTGCCGTCCTCCATCGTGAGATCGAGCGTTGCGGTGGGTGCGGGCAGGACGAACCCGACCGTTTCCCGCCGGGCCTCCGTGGCGGAGTGTGGCGGACCGGTCACCTGTCGGCCCCCCCCGCAACGGCGATGGGGGCGCTACGCTTACGGGTCATCGGCGAACGCCCCACAGTCAAAGAGGTCCGTAGAGACACGCCTCGGATGCGCCCGCTCCGGTGCACTCCCGCCTACGGCACAAGAACGGTGCTGCCCGTTGTCCTGCGAGCCTCGAGGTCCTGGTGGGCCCTTGCGGCCTCCGCAAGCGGGTACGTCTGAGTGACCTCGATGCGGACCGCGCCGGACTGCACCACGTCGAACAGCTCGCTGGCTGACGCCACGAGGTCCTCGCGCGTCGCGGTGTAGGTCATCAAGGTAGGGCGCGTCAGGAACAGCGAGCCCTTTGCCGCCAGCACCGCCGGGTTCATCTGGGTTACCGCGCCCGACGCATTGCCGAAGAGCGCGAGCATGCCTAGCGGTGCGAGACATTCGAGTGAGCCCTCGAAAGTGTCCTTCCCGACCGAGTCGTAGACGACGGGGACACCAGTGCCACCGGTGATCTCGCGCACGCGCGCCACGAAGTCCTCTTCGCGGTAGTTGATCGTGTGGTGGCACCCATGGGTCCGCGCCAGCTCAGCCTTCTCGGGCGAGCCGACCGTTCCGATGACAGTCACGCCGAGATGGTTCAGCCACTGGCAGGCGATCAGCCCGACGCCGCCGGCCGCGGCGTGCCACACCACGGTGTCACCCTTCTTCACCGGGTATGTGCGGCGGATCAGGTACTGCACGGTCATGCCCTGCAGCATCATTGCCGCGGCCTGCTGGTCGGTGATGCCGTCGGGCAGTTTCAGGACGCGGCCCGCCGGCATGAGGCGCTGCTCGGCGTAGGCGCCCAGCGGCGGGGAGGCATAGGCCACCCGGTCGCCCGCCTGGACGCCGATGACGCCGTCACCGACTTCCACTACGACGGCGGCCGCCTCCATGCCAATGACGGCCGGGAGGCGGGGCACAGGATACAGACCGTTCCGGTGGTAGACGTCGATGTAGTTGAGTCCGATGGCAGTCTGCTGCAGCCGCACTTCGCCCGCGCCGGGCGCGCTCACAGGGATGTCGACGTAGGCCAAACACTCGGGTCCGCCGGTCTTCTCAATCTGTATGGCTCTCGGCATGGTGTTCCAAGTGTACCCGCAGCCTGTATCGGGTTCGTCGCAGTGACGGTGAGACCCTCGGGTGTCGATCACCGAGCGGCCCCGTGTCGATCGTTTCAGGGGAGTGCGCCATGACGGGGTGGATACCCGTGGCCGTCTGAAGCACCACGCGGCGTCCTATGGGTTCCGGCGTTGTCCATTGTGCTGTGCCCGTCGACGTCCAAGGGCACACTGGCCTGACGCGATCCAGGGACCTTCCGAAACTCAATGGTCCGCGGTCGACAGTGCGTCTCCCCGGGTCGGCTGGACCGCGCGGAACCATCGCAGTACGTCACGACCTCCCTGTCGATGCCGCAACGACGGCCCTTGCAGCAGCCTGTTAGTCGATCGCAAAGCAGTAGAAGCGGCCGGAGCCGCCGGTGTTCACGAGGCTCTGCTGGTCGCAACCCTGCGAGGGGTGTGCCGCATTCCACGGCGACAGTCCCGGCTGCAGGCTGCGGCGGTCGCCATGTCCGAGCATCGCGCTGCCGTCGCCGTTTGACGTCCAGTTGCTGCAGGTACGATCCTCGCCGGCGGCGAACGCCGTGCCATCGAGCTGCGATCCCGTGAGGATGTCATGCTCCACGGGGACGGGCTGGTCGGCCGGTGGAATGGCCGTGCCGTCGGGCTGCAGGCGCACATAGGGTACGACCTCGCCGTTCTCGTCGAGAGCGGTTTCGAAGGTGAGGTTTACGTTCTCCTGATCGTGCAGCGCCGCCACATTCTCGGCGATCATCACGCCGTCGGCGTTGTACCAAGGCCCGGTCCCGATGCGGTCACGCGCGTTGACGGCGTCGGCACCCTGCGTGCTCAGGTACGCCAGCCACGTGCGATCCCCGGCGCCAGCCGCCTCAGCCAGTATTTGACAGTGCGCGTCGGCACCAGCCAGGCCACCGAGGTTGGCGCCGTCGCCCGAGCCCGCGCTCGTCACGAAGAAGCCCATCTCCTGCGCCTGCACCGGCACGGCCGCGCACATGGTGATCACGGCGACGATGGCTAGGACGCCCCGTCCGAAAGTAGTCATGGCTATGTCTCTCCCCCCTGTTGTCTGGTGCTTGTACGCTCCGAAGAACGGAACGCTAACACAAGCTCGGCGCGCTGTCGGCGCAGCGCATCGGAACCGCTCAGAATCGCCCCGACCCGTCGCGAGGACGACCGAACCTGGGGGTGATCGAATCGGCTCCGGTCCCTGGCACACAACGGTGGCCGACAATCCTGACGGGCTCGACCTTGGAGGGGATGGCGGAGCCGGCGGGAGCAGATCATGACCTGCAACGGCTGGATGAGCCGCAGCGACGATGGCCGGGCGCGGGTGGGCCATCACGATCGCGCCAACTGTCGGCGCACGACTCGCGCGGTTGCTTCCAGCAGGCACTCATCTCACGGGAGGCAACAGGCTGTGCTATTGCTGCGCGATCGACTAGCGCGCCTGCGCAAGGGCTGACGCCCCCCGCGCTACGCAGGGGACGATTGACTAGTCACTTGCGCCGAGGTCGGGGCAGGGGCGGTCGAGGCCCCCGCCCCGGGCGACGTGTATACTTCCCAGAGGCCCGATGCCGTGCCGCAGCTGGCGGTGTGCCCTCGCTGCGGCTTCTGGGAACAGGAAAGGGAGTGATTCATGCGTGCAACGACCCTTCTCGCCTGGCCAGTCGGTGTTGCCTTGGTCGCCGTCACGCTTCCGCTCACGGCGCAGCAGCCAGCCAGCGTTTCCATCGACCAGTGGCAGGTGCCCTACGACAACGCACGTCCGCGTGACCCGTCGGTTGCGCCCGACGGCTCGATCTTCTTCGTGGGCCAGCGTGCCAACGGGAATTACGTGGCGCGGTTCGATCCCGAGACGGAGATGTTCACCCGTTTCGCGCTGCCCGACGGGACCCTGCCGCACACCAACGCGGTGGCCGACGACGGCATCGTCTGGGTGGCTGGCAATGGCAACGGCACGATCGTGCGGCTTGACCCCGAGACACGCGAGACCCGCGTCATTCCTGTGATGCTCGACGGCGATCCCGATACCGACCCGCACACGATGGTCTTCGACGGGCGGGGCGGCCTCTGGTTCACGGCCCAGCAAACGCACTTTGTCGGCCATCTGAACCTCGAGACCGAGGAGGTCCGGACCGTCCGCACCTCGCCCGCGGGCACGCGGTCGGGCCCCTACGGCATCGTCGTGGACGAGGCGACGGGCCGCCCGTGGTTCGTCTTGTTCCACACCAACAGGATCGGGACGATCGACCCGATCACGATGGAGCTTGAGACGTTCGACTTGCCCAATGCGGACTCGCGGCCCCGCCGGATCGCCCGCACCGATGACGGGATGATCTGGTACGTGGATTACTCGCGCGGCTATCTGGGGATGCTCGATCCTGTTACCGGTGAGGTGGCGGAGTGGCAGAGCCCCGCCGGGGCCAACGCCCGCGGCTATGGCATGACGCTCGACGACGCCGGCCGCATCTGGTACGTAGAGACCGGTGTGCAGCCGAACCGCATGGTGGCCTTCGACACCGCGCGCGAGGCATTCGTCTACGGCGAGGACATCCCGGGCGAGGGCCGCAACGGCGTCCGGCACATGGTGTTCGACCCCGAGCGGCGCGTCGTCTGGTACGGTTCGGACATTAACTTCATCGGTGCTGTGTGGGTGCCGCCCGCGATGTAGCAGCGCGCTGGACCGGCCTGTTGCCCACCCTACTGGCCCGTGCGCGTGCCCAGGCACTGTCCGACGGTGTGCTCCCATCCGCTGCTGGCGGCGATCCTGCTGGCCGTGGTCGTGGTGGGCTATATCGAGTGGCGCGGTGCGGGCTCGCCGCTGACCGCCGGGTTCTGGTTCGACGGCGACAGCTTCGGCAGCCCGATGTTGACCAACGATGTTGGCGGTCCGTTGACACCCACCGAGATCGGGCGCATCGAGACCGTCGCGCGGGGGGAGGTGCGCGTCGCATTCGCAGAACAGCGTCTTGAGCTGACCGCCGACCCTAGTGCGTTCTTCCGCGTCCGGGTCGTGCCCGCGCCGCCGTCCAACGACCGGACACGGCTCCGTCTCGCGGGTGAGTCGCGTCCCCTGGGCCCACTCGGGGGGCTCGGCGTGGTGTACTTCCAGACGCTGGCTGGCTTGGCGGTCACTCACGCGCCCAGCCACGCCGGGCGCGCCGAGATCATCGACGGCATCGGCCGCGGGATCGGGCGTGCCGCGGTGCACGAGTTCGCGCACCAGCTTCTCCCGGTCGCCGACCTGCACGGCACGACCGACACCAGCAGCTACGAATTCCGATCCTCGGATCGGCGCGAGCAGTACTACGGCAAGCTGCACTGGGCTTTCGCCGAGCCGCTCATCGAGCGGCGTTTGCACGGCCAGGGACTAACACTCAGGAGGTAAGTCGTGAGACGACATTTGGCCGCGGCCGTCGTGCTGGTGCTCGGCGCCGCCGGAACCACTCTTGGGCAGGAGGCGCCGTACTTTCCGCCGCGGGGGGACTGGGAGCGCCGGACACCCGTGGCGGCGGGGTTTGATGCCGACGCCCTGGCGGAGGCCATCGCGTACGCGCAAGCCAACGAGACCACCAACCCGCGGGACCAGGCCCTGCAGCAGGCGCTGAGCTTCGGCGCCCGCGAGCCGTTCGATGGGATCATCGGGCCGATGTCGGTACACGATGGGATGGTGGGAGTCATCGTGCACCAAGGACGTGTGATTGCCACGTGGGGCGATCCCGATCGCGTGGACATGACCCACAGCGTTACCAAGAGCTTTCTCTCGACGGTGGTCGGCCTCGCGTGGCGCGACGGCCTGATCCGCAACGTCGATGATCCGGCGCGCGACTACATGCCGTTCGGGGTTGACCTGTTCGAGGCCGAGCACAACCGGTCGATCACTTGGGACCAACTGCTGCGCCAGACCAGCGACTGGCAGGGGACCCTGTGGGGCAAGCCCGACTGGGCCGACCGGCCGGAGGGTGAGCCGCGCGAGTGGCCAAACCGGCCGCTCGCTGAGCCGGGTACCCGGTTCAAGTACAACGACGTGCGGGTGAACGTGCTGGCGTTGGCTGCGCTGCAGGTGCTGCGGCGGCCGTTGCCCACGGTGCTGCGCGAGGAGGTGATGGACCCGATCGGCGCCTCCAGCACGTGGCGCTGGCACGGCTACGAGAACTCGTGGATCGAGATCGACGGCCGGCGCGTGCAGTCGGTGAGCGGCGGGGGCCACTGGGGTGGCGGCATGTTCATCAACGCTTGGGACATGGCCCGCTTCGGCTACCTGTTCCTGCGCCACGGCCGGTGGGGGGGCCAGCAGCTGGTGCCGGAGGCGTGGATCGAAATGGCGCGGACGGGCGGCCCCGCCAACGATGCCTACGGCTTCATGAACTGGTACCTGAACCCCGGCCAGCGGATCGTGCCCGATGCGCCGGCCTCGAGCGTCTACTTCCAAGGGGCCGGCGCCAACGTCGTCTACATCGACTGGGAAAACGATCTGGTCGTGGTCCTGCGGTGGGTGAGCGGGAATTCGGCCCGAAACGAGGTCATCGGCCGGGTGGTCGCCGCGTTGCCCGAGTGACTATCGGAAACGCCGTCGGGAGAGAGTGGGGTTGGGGAGGTCCTCGGTCGTTCCGCTGGCGGGCCGGCAAGGCCCGATGACTCCGCCTCGCGTTCGGGAAGCCGAGGGATTCGGCTGGACGGCACTAGGCAAGCGAGTCGGCGGAGGCCCTCCCCCCTGGCGCCAAGTCGTTCTCGAGGGAACCAACCTTAGCGCCGTGCATTGTCCGGTGGTCCATCCATGAGCCAACCATACACCCGCGGTCCCCGTCGGACAAGCTCATCTGCTGCCGCGTACGCGCTGTGCACGCTCGTTGTGTGCACGGCAGCGTTCGGGTGGATGACCGCACGCGCGCAAACACCCGATGTCGAGGTCTTGGCCGCCCAGGTCGAGGTCATTCGCACCACTCACGGCGTCCCGCACATCTACGCCGATGGCTTCCGGGCCCTCGGCTACGCCCTCGGGTACCTGCAGGTGGAGGACTACGGCGACCGCGTGCCGCTCGGCCTGCTACGCGCGCGTGGCGAGCTGGCCCTGCGCGAAGGCCGTGCGGGGCTCGACTCGGACTTCGCCAGCCAGCCGTACTACCAGCGTGCCGTCGCCGCGTATCCCGAGCTGCAGCAGGACACGCGGGACGTGTACGAAGGCTTTGCTGCTGGCGTGAATCGGTACATGGTGCTGCACCCCGACGAGTTCGGTGACTGGGTGACCGCACCCTTCACGGGGTACGATGTCGCGGCGCTCTATGTCTACCGTCCGAGTGCGGGGCAGGCGCGGCGCTGGGTGAACCGGTTGACCGGGCTCGACGTGGCCCCGCTGGCTGAACCCGGGGGGGCCGCGACTGACGGTGCCGATCCGATCGAGGGGGGGTCGAGCGCATGGGCCCTCGCGCCTGACCGCACCGCGTCGGGCGCCGCCATTCTCCTGCGCAATCCCCACCTGTCGTGGAACGCCGGCTACTGGGAGGCGCACGTGGTCGTGCCGGGGCGTCTGGATTTCTATGGCGACTTTCGCATCGGTGCGCCGCTCGGCATCGTCGGTGGCTTCAACCGCGCGTTGGGCTTCGCCACGACCAACAACGACGTGGACAACGGGCAAGTGTATGCCCTGGAAGTGGACCCGGGTCGCCTCGACCACTACCGGCTCGACGGCGCGTCGCTGCCATTGCGGCGCGAGCTGGTGACGCGCACGTTCCGCAACGGCGAGGGGTACGGCTACGAGACGCGCGAGCGGGTCTTCACGCCGCTCGGACCGGTGATTCACCGCGACCACGGGCGGATCTACATCCTGCGTTCGCCCGAGGATGGCGAGTTCCGGGGCGGCGAGCAGTTTCTGCGCATGATGCAGGCCACCTCGCTCGACGAGTGGAAGGACGCGATGCGGCTGCGCGCGCATCCGCGCTCGAACTTTACCTATGCGGATGCCGAGGGCAATGTCTTCTACATCTGGAACGCGGCGATGCCGGTATTCCCGCATCCGTACAACGACCAGCAGGCCGTGCCGGCCACCCGGCGCGACCAGATCTGGACCAGGATTCACGACCTCGACGACCTGCCGCAGGTGCTGAACCCCCCGGGCGGCTACGTGCGCAACGACAACGACGGCCCCTGGCTCACCAACCTCGAGGGGCCACTCGATCCCGCCGATTTCCCCGCGTACTTCGAGGAGCAGGGGCTCAGCCTGCGCAGCCAGCACTCGCTCGAGTTGGTGGGCGGCGGTGAGCGCCTGTCGCTCGAGGAGGTCGTTCGCCGCAAGCACAGTTACCGGATGCTGCTCGCTGAGCGCGTCAAGCCCGATCTGGTACGTGCGACTCGTGCGGCGCTGGCGGCCGGCGACCTCGACCCGGCCGTGGAGGAGGCGGTGGCGTACCTCGACCGCTGGGATGGCACGGCCGCGCCGGAGAGCCGCGGCGGCGTGCTGTTCAGCGTCTGGTGGGACCTCTACACGGACGCGATCGATGCCAGCGTCGGCGATACCGATGGGGCCGCCTACTTCGAGGAGGCGTGGACGCGTGACGCACCCACGTCCACGCCACGGGGGCTCGCTGCTCCGGCACTGGCCGCGCGATTGCTGCCGGCGGCGATGGCCGAGGCCACCGAGCGCCACGGCGGCTGGGATCTGCCGTGGGGTGCGGTCCACCGCGTACGCCGAGGCGAGGTCGATGTAGCCGTGGGGGGGTGCGCGGGCACCCTGGGGTGCTATCGTGTGCTCAATTTTCGCACTGACGAGGACGGGCTGCGACGGGCGGTCGGGGGCGACGGGTGGGTGCTGGCGGTGGAGTTCACCAGTCCACCGCGAGCCTACTCGGTGTTGGCCTACGGGCAGAGCAACCGAGAGCACTCACCGTATCACGCCGATCAGACGGCTATGTTCGCCCGTGGTGAGCTGAAGCCGGTTGCCTTCATACGGCCCGACGTCGAACGCGCCGCCGAGCGTCGCTACCGCCCTGGACTTGAGTAGCTGGGCCTCTGGACCGCGCACGTCCCCCCGATACAATTGAGCTTCGGCGCCGTCCTGCCGACATGTCGATGCTCAGGCTGCTCACCGGTCTGTCCCGTCTCCGTTCGTGGCAGCTGGCGGCCCTTGCCGCCGTGCTGTTCGTGATCAACCTCCTTGTTCCCGATCCCCTGCCGGCCGTGGACGAGGCTCTCCTCGGCCTGCTCGCGCTCTGGCTGGCGCGCCCCCGGTCATGACCACCCCGATCGAACGCTTTTCGGGACGGGCTGCCGACTACGCCCGCTACCGCGCCGGGTATCCCGAGGCGCTGCTCGACGCCCTGCGTGCGGACACTGGCCTGACCGGACGCTCGGTGGTCGCGGACGTCGGCTCGGGCACTGGCATCTCGACGGGGCTGCTCCGCCGGGCTGGCTGTCTGGTCCACGCGATCGAGCCGAACGCCGAGATGCGAGCGGTGGCTGAGGCTGCCTTTGCGGCCGACCCGCAGGTGCGGCATCTGGATGCAACAGCCGAGGCCACGGCGCTACCGGACGCCAGCGTCGATCTGATTGTGGCAGCACAGGCCTTCCACTGGTTCAACTGGTCAGCCACCCGCCGAGAGTTCCGTCGCATTCTGCGGCCCGGCGGGTGGGTGGGGCTCTTCTGGAACGTGCGCCGCGAGGACAGCGCGTTTATGCGCACCTACGACGCCCTGCTGCAGGCCCACTGCCCGGAGCTGCCGTTGCGACAAGGGGCGTGGCGGGTGGACGAGTCGGTGCTGACGGCCGTGTTCGGCACGTCGTGGCAATTTCGCGAGTTCCAGCACAAGCAGGCCCTGACGCTCGAGGCCCTGTCAGGGATGCTGCGCTCGACCTCCTATTCGCCGCGCCCGGACGAGCCCGGGTTCGCACCGATGATGGCAGCCCTCAAGCATGTCTTCGAGGAGCACCAGCACGCCGGGTGCGTTGACATCCTGTACCGGACGGTCCTCTACGTCGGGCAGCTCGCGCCCTGAGCGGGTCAGTCGGCGACCGTGGTGTCGCGCACCGAGGTGGGACAGCGCGTGCAGGCCGAGATCATGGACGTCTACTCGGTCAGCGCAGCGTCGGACATCGCGATTGGCCGGGGCCGTCCACCGACAGCAGGCACAGCGGCACCATCTCGGTCCTGATCTATCTCCCGGGCGCCAGACTATAATCCCAAGCGCCCCGCGCGAGCCGGGCCGCCTTGAGTCCGGCAAGGCAGCAAGAATTCAGGCTGGATTGCCGCTGGCCCTCCGCGTAGAATGCCGCCACGAGGGTTGGAGGAGGACTGACTTATGGCTCGAATCAAGGGACTGTTCGTGAGCGGGCTGATCGTGGCGGTCGCCGTGATGACGGTGACGGCGCAGGAAGCCCCGCCAGAGGAGTACGTCGAGGCGATGCAGACCATCCGCGGTGCGATGCAGGCCGCCAACGCGGAGGGCGATCCCGATTTTGCTGCCATTTCCGAGGCGGCGACTGAGGCTCGCGACGCCTTCCTCTACGTGCAGACGTTCTGGCAGGAGCGAGACAACGAGGAAATGGCGGCCCTGGCGGGCGATGCGTCGCGGGCGGCCGCGTCGATGGCCGTCTCGGCGAATCTGATGAGCGCAGACGGGGTCCAGTTCTCTGCGATGGAGATGGGCGGGACCTGTGCTACCTGCCACATGGCCCACCGGGTGCAGGGCGATGACGGCTTCCTGATCCAGTAGCTCCCCGAGCGATGGCGCGCCTCGAGCGAGAGGCCTTCTCGGCCGAACTGGCCTGCGTATTCATCGCGGCCACGATGCGGGAGGCGCGGGCGGCCGAGGCGTTGCTCACCGCGTCGGGCGTGGACTACGTCGTCGACGTCGAGCAGATCGGGACCACCTTGTTTGGCTCGACGCGCCACGGTGCCGTGTTCTACGTGACGGAGGGCCAAGCAGCCTACACCGGGTCGAAGCTGGTGGCCGCCGGCCTCGGCCTCGGTGTCTTGATTGAGGAAGACGAAGACGGCGGCGGGTGCTAGGTTCGCTGGTTGTTGTTGACGAGTTGCCCGGCGCCGGCGCGGTCCTTGCCGTCGCGCTTGACGACCAGGCCGCTGTCGGTCCGCCCGACGCAGAGGCGGCCGGCCCCCCCGCGTGCTGACCTCGGTGATCAGGATCGAGCGGCCGTCGACGGGCGTCGGCGCAACCAAGCCTGTCACCGCGGCGAACTAGTTTGGCGTAGCCTCTCGGTACGTCTGGCGGGTGTGAGTCGGGTGGTCGGCCGCTGCCAGATTACGGGCGGGCGCCGCGTATCCGCGCGGAGCGTGCCCCTCAGTGCATCATCGTATACAGGACCGCGTTGATCGCGAACGCGTAGCCGGCTGGGCCGACCGCGTAGAAGTAGCGTGGGTCGGTAGCCTCGCGCTCCCACGAGTCGGAGATGTCGGTGTTGTGCGTCATGAAGACCATCACCCGGCCCGCCCCGTCGGTGATCGCGCGCGCGTGCGGCACCGCGCTGTCGTAGCCCTGCTCGGAGGTCTGCCCGCCGGTGCGCAGCCAGAAGTTCACGTTCGGGATCTGCGGGATCTCGGTGACCACGAATTGGGTCTGGAAGATCGGATGATCGAGCGGCAGGTCGACGATCTCGTACTCGGCGGCGGGGAACACCTTGCGAATCTGTTGTTCCCACGCCAGCCACTGGGCAGTGCCCCAAAAATCGTCCACCCACAGGAACCCGCCCTTCAGCAGGTACTCTCGCAGTCGGTCGACCTCCACCTCGTTGAACAACGCCCGGCCCGGGGCGGCCATCAGCAGGAACGGGCACTGGAACAGCTCGTCGCTGTCGAGCCGCACCAGCAGATGGTTGGGGCGCCCGCCCGCACCGAAGCTTACGTCGGTGCGGGTCAGTTCTGAGAGGCGGATCGACAGGTTGATGTCGGCGTTGGGATAGTCAGTGGTCCAGTTGCCCCCGCCGCGTCCGAAGCTTGACTGGTAGACCGCGCGGCAGAAGTGCCACCGCCCGTCGAAGTCATCGGGTGATGCGAGGATGGGCTCGAAGAAATCGCGTCGCCCGAAGCCGAACTGTGCGTGCGCCGTTGCCGCGAGCCCGAGGGCCACGAGGAGGGCCGCCGCGACCCCCAGCACGCGTCGCCGACTCGCGATCGCCCGCATGGCCCGAGTCTACCACTGGTCTATAATCCGGCGTTCGGCCCCCGGGGCGGAGCCTTGGTCCGTGAGAACCCGGGGCGCTGTTTCGACCGCCCGGTAGCTGTGTAGGACGGCAGACGAAGGAGCGCCGATGTTGAAGATTCCGGTTCGCAATCCCATTGTCGAGATGGACGGCGACGAGATGACGCGGGTTATCTGGCAACAGATCCGCGAGACCCTCATCCTCCCGTATCTGGATATCAACCTCCGGTATTTCGACCTCTCGGTCCAGGCCCGGGACGCGACCGACGACCAGATCACCGTGGAGGCTGCCAACGCCACGCGGGAGCACGGCGTAGCCGTCAAGTGCGCGACCATCACGCCCGACGAGGCCCGCGTCAAGGAGTTCGGCCTGAAGCAGATGTGGCGGTCGCCGAACGGCACGATCCGTAACATCCTCGACGGGACGATCTTCCGCGAGCCCATCGTCTGCCGGAACGTGCCACGGCCGGTGTCGCACTGGGACAAGCCCGTGGTGGTTGCCCGCCACGGTTTCGGAGATCAGTACCGCGCGCAGAACTTCCGATTTCCCGGCCCGGGCACGGTGACGATCTCGTGGTCACCCGACGACGGCGGCAAGGCGATCGCCCGCGAGGTCATCAAGGCCAAGGGGCCCGGTATTGCGCTGGGCATGTTCAACCTCGACTCCTCGATCGAGGGCTTCGCGCGCGCCTGCTTCACGTACGCGCTCGAGCGGAACTATCCGGTCTACCTCTCGACGAAGAACACCATTCTCAAGGTCTATGACGGCACGTTCAAGCAGACCTTCCAGCGCGTGTTCAACGCGGAGTTCAAGGCCAGCTTCGAGGCCAAGGGCTTGACCTACGAGCACCGACTGATCGACGACATGGTGGCGGCCAACCTCAAGTGGAGCGGTGGCTACCTCTGGGCCTGCAAGAACTATGACGGCGACGTCCAGTCCGACACCATTGCACAGGGCTACGGGTCGCTCGGCCTGATGACGTCGGTGCTAATGTCGCCCGACGGCCGCACTGTCGAGGCTGAGGCGGCGCACGGCACGGTGACGCGCCACTATCGCTTGTACCAGCGGGGCCAGCCAACGTCGACCAACCCGATCGCGTCGATCTACGCGTGGACGCGCGGCCTGCAGTACCGGGGACGCTTCGACGAGACGCCCGACGTGGTGCGCTTTGCCGAGACGCTCGAGCAGGTCTGCGTCGACGTGGTGGAGTCGGGCCGCATGACCAAGGACCTAGCGATCTTGATTCGTCCGGACCACCCGTTTTTGACAACCGACGAGTTCCTGGCCGCCATCGACACGGATCTCCGGTCGCGGATGAGCTGACGCGGCTACTCGGCGGCGATTCCGTCGAGCGCGCGGATGACCGAAAGGGGATCGACCCGGGCGCCGAGCAGGCGGATGCTCCAGTGCAGATGCGGGCCGGTGACGCGGCCCGTGGCGCCAACTAGGCCGACGATCTCGCCCGGCTCGACCCACTGGCCTGCGCGCGCGCCGGTTTCCGATAGATGCGCCAGGATCGAGTACACGCCGCTGCCATGGTCGATGACCACTGTGTTTCCGGTGAAGTAGAGGTTCTCGGCCATGACGACGGTCCCCTCCGCGGGCGCGGCGATGGGCGTGCCGACGCTGCCGCGGAAGTCGACACCGGCGTGGGGGCTGCGGGGCTGCCCGTTGAAGACGCTGTGCGACCCGAACACACCTGTCACCTCGCTGTCGAGTGGCTCGCGCATCGGTCGGAGCGGAGCGCCCGGCGTGACTGTGGCATAGAGCCTGTTGAGGCGGACCGCCTCGGAGGTCAGGCGCTCGAGCTCTGCGGGCGGCGGCTCCACGAAGCGCGGCGCGACGGTGAGCTGCCGCGTGGGGAAGGCTTTGGACACGACTTCAAGGTCGTGGGTCCGCGTCAGCGGCGCTCCCTCGGCACGTTCGATCATCAATGCGAGGGGATGGACCCCGGGCACCGTGAAGACGTCGACCCCGATCAGGCCGTGCCAGGAGCCGTCGGACGCCGCGACGAGCGGCAGCGGCGCGTCCTGCAACTCGCTCTCAACCGTGACCGCCGTCGCCTCGCACGCACACTCGACGACCACGAGCGTCGCATCACCCTGCGCCACGACGTCACCCGTCGACACAGTGACGGCCGGCGCGTCCTGCCCGCGTGCGGCGGACACTGCCAAGACTAGTACGAGGATCACGCCAGCGCCTCGTGTGACGCGTGAGTAGCGCATCGTCCGCAAAACGGTAGCACGTCCGCGGTTCGGGGCGGAAGGGGCCCTCTTGCCGTAGCCAGTAGACGGCCTCGACCCGCGTGCTGCGTCGTCCACAGGCCGGTGTCGGTTCCCTCCACTCCGTGTCGTCGAACGTCCCCTCGTCGGCCAGTGCCTTGTCGAGCGTTCGGGGTAAACCGTGGAATCGCGATGTCGATGATGCGGGTGGCCGCGTCGATGCGCCCATGGGTGGTCCCGCCACGGCGCACGCACTCCGCGACCGACGTCATCGACGCGCTGAAAGACCGGCTCATCCGGCGGGGCGGTCCAGCCTGGATCCGCTTCAACCGCGGCCCGGAGGTCGTCACCAGGGTCAGGCGACCGTGGGTCGACGCAGTCGGCGCGCCCGCCTCGCCGACAGCGAACCCGCCTCGCTGGGGGGATGCGGCGCTATTGCGAGCGTCACCGCACACCTGCGCGACGAGCTCCTGCACGGGGGGATCGTCTACTCCCGGCAGGCAGCCCACAGAGCCTCATCGAATCCTGGCGGCGCCATGACACCGCCGTGCGTCCCTACGGCGCCCGGGATACCACACGCCCGCGAAGCCCGCCGCAACGACGCTCCGCCGGCTGGCCAGCATGGCCCAGAAGCCACTAATGCACTACCACTGGACCACCTGATGGGGGCGGGTCAGCCGTGAATCACCCACAGTTGAATCGGCTAGTGGGGGAGGCGGGTGCTGGGCACGAACGTGTCGATGGCCGGCGGCACGGGGTTCGGACTCGCTGCGCGCGCTGCAGCCGGACGGGGCGATCGGTGTGGTGCGGCACGCCCCGTAGCCGCTCTGCACGCGGGAGCTCGCTGGGTGGAGCCACGCGCCCATCGCGGGGTGGACAGGCCACGGGGTGTTCGCCCACGACGGGTTAAACTCGATCTGGCGGACCGCGGGTGGCTGCGGCAGATTGAGCGCTGTTGTGACGTTCCAGAATCGGCCGCTCCTTTGGCCCACGAGTCTGCGTCCAATACTCTAAGGATCGAATCAGATGATGTGGAGCGGGATGCGTGTGTACGCGGCGGGCGTCGCCATCGGCACGGCCGTGCTGGCTGCGCCGCTAGGTGCGGCCGGACAGGAGGGGTTTCGTGAGACGGTGGTAGTCACCGGCGCGACCGAGGCCGTGGATCTGGCAACCGTGACGCGCACCGTCTCGGTGATCACGCGCGACGAATTGGCACGGCTGCCGGTGCACAGCATCGCCGATGTGCTGCGCCTGATCCCGTCGGTGGACGTGCGCGCGCGCGGTGTGCGGGGGGTGCAGACCGACTTCGCGCTGCGCGGCGCGGGCTTCGGACAGGTGCTTGTGCTGGTCGACGGCGTGCGGCTCAACGACGCGCAGTCGGGTCACCACAACGGCGACATCCCCATACCGCTCGAGGCGATCGAGCGCATCGAGGTGCTCCAGGGGGCCGGCTCGTCGCTGTTCGGCGCTGACGCCTCCGGCGGCGCGATCAACATCATCACGCGGCAGGACCTCGGGCCGGGGCTGGCCGTCGAGGGCGGCAGCTTCGGGCTGTTCACTGCGCGGGGGCAGGCCGGGCTCGCGCGCGGCGCGGTGCGGCAGGGCGTTGCCGTTTCGGTGTCACGCTCGGGCGGCTTCATGTTCGCACGCGACTTCGAGGTGGTACAGGCTAGCTCGCGCACTGCCATCGGCGAGCGCACGACCCTCCTCGCCGCAGTGGAGCGGAAGGAGTTCGGGGCCAACGGCTTCTACGGCCCCTCGCCGTCGCGCGAGTGGACGAATCAGACGCTGCTGGCGGCCGACCACCGGCTCGGCGGTCGCGCAGGCTGGGCCGTGGAGCTTGACGGCTCGTATCGCACGCACGGCGACCGGTTCGTATGGCGGCAGGACAACCCGGCTATCTCCGACAACCGGCACCGGACGCACGCTGTCCTGGGCACGGTGCGCGCCTCGCGGAGTGTTGGCACGGGTCGCCTGATCGCGGGCCTCGAGGGCGGGGCCGACTGGATTCGCTCCAGTAACCTCGGCGATCACGAGACACAGCGCATCAGCGGGTTCGCCGAGTGGCGGCAGGCCGTCGACGCCCGTCTCGACGTGGACGTGAGCCTGCGCGTTGACCGCCACACGCAGTTTGGCACAGCGTGGAGCCCGGCGTTGGGGGTCGGGTGGTGGGCGACGCCGGCGCTACGCGTCCGCGCCTCGGCTGGCCGGGCCTTCCGCGTCCCGACGTTTACCGAGCGGTACTACTCGGACCCCAACCACTTGGCCCGGGCGGAGATCGGCCCCGAGACGGCCTGGACCGGCGAGGCGGGCGTGGACGCGTTTCTGGCCGCCGACTGGTGGCTGCGGGCCACGGTGTTCGGCCGCGCCGACCAGGACGTCATCGACTGGCAGCGCCCCTCGACCGACGTACGCTGGCGCACTTTCAACGTACGCAACGCCGACACGGTAGGCCTGGAGCTGGGCGTGCGCCGCAACCTCGGCGGCGGGGCGTTCCTGCAGGCCGGCTACACCGGGCAAGACGTCAGCGCGGCCGAGGTGACCCAGCTGTCGAAGTACGTGCTCGACTTCGCGCCGCACGTGGTGTCGGTGGCCGGGGCCGTTTCCGTTGCCGGCGGCATCCGTCTGGCGCCCATGCTGGAGTACAAGCGGCGGCACCGCTCGGGCAGTGACAGCGACGACGTAGTGCTGGACCTGCGCGTGAGCCGGGATTTCGGTGGCTGGGACCTGCGCGTCGACGGCACGAACTTGTTCGACACCGCGTACCAGGAGATCGCGGGCGTCGATATGCCCGGTGCGGCCGTGGCCGTCTCGATCGCCCTCGGCACCCGGTGATCCCCGACACGGGGGCCCTTGAGGGCTGCTGGGCAACGGCTGTCGTGCGTGGCTGATTTTGGAGCAAGGAGGCTGCAGCCCTCTTGTCAGGTCCCAAGGGGCTCTTGCTGCGTCAGGCAGTGGAGCGTCCCCATGCCCCACACTAGGTCCACCGAGTGGACGCCCACGACCACACGGTCGGGCATCAGGTCGGCGAGAATTCCCAGCGCCACCCGGTCCTGTGGAGCGTTGAAGGTGGGCACCAGCACCACGTCGTTCGCGATGTAAAAGTTCGCGTAGCTGGCGGGCAGCCGCTCGCCGTCCATGATCACCGGGCGCGGGAACGGCAGCGACACGATGCGCAACGGCCCGACCCCCGGCAGACCGGCCACGGCCTCCAGCCGCCGCCGGTTGTCGCGCGAGCGGGCGTGATTCTCGTCGGCGGGGTCGGGCTCCTCGGCCAGCACCACCGTGTCGGGCGCGACGAAGCGCGCGATGTCGTCGACGTGTCCGTGCGTGTCGTCGCCCACGCAGCCCTCGCCTAGCCAGATGACCATCGAGGCACCCAGCCACCGGTCGAGTACACGCTCGTAGTCAGCCCGCCCGAGGTCGGGGTTACGCACCTGGACGTTACCGAGCAGCCACTCCTCGGTCACTAGCACGAGGCCTTGGCCGTTGACATCGAAGCCGCCCCCTTCCAGCACTACACGCTCGCCGTCGTCGCGGCGGGGCTCGTGCCGGTTCAGGCCTGTCAGCCGCTCGATCGCCGCGCTGACCGCGGCGTCCTGGCGCCAGTTGTCGTACTTCGCCCAGCCGTTGAAGCCCCAGCCGACCAGCTCGATCTGCCCCAGATCGTTCAGCACGCCGGTCGGCCCCGAGTCGCGCAGCCACACGCGATCGGTGGGAACGACGTGACAGCGAACGTGGTCGTCGTCGGCGCCGTGGGCCGCAATAGCGGCACGCGCGGCCCCCATGACCTCGGGGGTGTGGCAGAGGACCTCGATGGTTTCGTGGGCGGCTAGGAGGCGGACGATCTCGGCAAACGCCCAGTGCACGGCGTCGAGCTTCCCCGGCCAGTCGGGCTCGTGATGCGGCCAGGCGATCCAGGTCGCCCGGTGCGGCGCCCACTCGGCGGGCATGCGCAGGCGAGCACCGGTGCTCACGAGCCGAGGTATCGCTGCAGGATGCCGCCGTAGGCGTCGATTCGCCGGTCGCGCAGGAAGGGCCAGTTGCGCCGCACGCTCTCGATCAGCGCGGGGTTGCAGCGCGCCACCAACACGGCCTCCGCCTCGCCGGCCTCGGCGACCAGGCGCCCGAACGGGTCGGCCACGAACGATCGGCCGAAGAAGGTCAGCCCGTCGGTGCCGGGCTCGGCTTCGTGACCGATGCGGTTGACTGTTGCTACGTACACCCCGTTGGCAATGGCGTGTGCACGCTGGGTGGTCCGCCACGCGTCGGCCTGAGCCTCGCCCAACTCGGCACGCTCGCCCGGGTGCCAGCCGAAGGCGGTGGGGTAGAAGAGCACCTGCGCGCCGAGTAGCGACGTAATGCGCGCGGCCTCCGGGTACCACTGATCCCAGCAGATCAGCACGCCGATAGTCGCGTAGCGCACCTTCCACACCCGGAATCCACCCGTCGAGTCGGTCTCGCCCGGCGTGAAGTAGAACTTCTCGTAGAAGAGCGGGTCGTCCGGGATGTGCATCTTGCGGTAGGCGCCTAACAGGCTCCCGTCCGCGTCGATCACCGCCGCCGAGTTGCGATAGAGGCCCGCGGCTTGGCGCTCGAACAGCGGTGCCACGAGCACGATCTCCAGTTCGCGCGCCAGCGCCTGCAGCCGCGCGGTAGTAGGGCCCGGAATCGGCTCGGCGCGGTCGAATCGGTCGGCGTCTTCGGTCTTGCAGAAGTACTCGCCGTCGAACAGCTCCTTGAGGCAGACGATCTGCGCGCCCTGACGGGCTGCGTCGCGGATCAGCCGCTCGGCGCGGTCGAGGTTCGCGACGATGTCGGCCGTGGCGTGGTCTTGGACGAGGCCCACAGTGAAGGGTGCGGACGACATCGGGTGATTATGCGTCAGGCGGTGTGCCGCGCGGAGTCCTAGATCTGGGACAACAAGAACCGGATGGCTCCGATCATACCGAATCCACACCGGCTCGCCCTTCAGGTGCGTCACCGCGGAGACTCCTGGGGGCCTGCCCGCGACGGCTGCATCCTCAAGGCCGGACACAGGGGGCAGGGGCAAACCGTCCATGGCGCGTGCCAGCGCGCCATCGGGAACAACCGTGACGTACCCACGCGGATCGAATGACAGGTAGGTGTTGTCACGGCGCCGTTCAGGGCGGGGGGACCGACGAAACTCCTGACCCTTGATCGAGCGTGATCACAGCCATCGTGTCCATGGCCAAGCTCCCGGCCTCGAGCGCGGCGTGCAACGCTCAGCCTATGTCCTGCACGGTGAAGGCCAGCGCGAACACCTCGCGCAGCCGCTCGCGAATGTCTCCAGTGCTTCCGATTGGACACAGGCGGTGCTCGACAACGCAATCGATCAGCGCCCAGCTGCCTGCACAGGCTGGCTCAGGTGAACAGGCGGCTTCCACGAGCTGAAGGGTGATTCGAGACGCGCGATACGCGGACATAGTACGCTGGCGATGGCGGCCCGGTTGCCAGCCCGGGGTCTCCCGTGTAGACTGGCTGGCATGCGGTTTGGCTCTGGCCGTCGCTCCATGCCGATTGCCATCGTGCGTGCTTGTATGGGCGTTGGCATGCGGGCGTGTGCAGCGTGGTCGGCGCCGGCCCCGCAGATCGACCGACCGTAGGTCGAGTCCCAGCGGGTCGCACAACAGCCCACCGACCACTTGGAGGTCGGCGGGCTTTTTTTTCGCCCGCGCGAGGGGGCGCGGGACAACGTGGAACCGAGAAGGGGAGCAGATGGCGAAGCCTCTGCGCGTGGCGCTTGCGGGGTTCGGGACGGTGGGTTCCTCGGTGGTGCGCATCCTGGTGGAGCGGCCCGATCTGGCCGACCGCCTCGAGCTGACGCACGTCTTCAACCGGAACGCTGCTCGGAAGCGGGTCGCCTGGGCCCCTGGCTCGGTCGAGTGGACCGACGACTTCGATGCCGTCCTGGCGGCGAAGCCCGACGTGTTCGTCGAGGTGGTGGGCGGGCTGGATCAGGCTCGCGACTGGGTGCGGCGTGCGCTGGCACAGGGCATATCCGTCGTGACGGCCAACAAGCAGCTCATGGCGGCGCATGGCCCCGAGCTGTTGCACTTGGCTGTGACCAATGGCTGTCAGCTCCGCTTCGAGGCGGCCGTTGGCGGCGGCGTCCCGTTGATTCACGGCATCAAGGAGGGCCTTGCCGGTGATCGCCTGCAGCGCGTGGCGGGCATCCTCAATGGCACCAGCAACTACATCCTCACGCGTATGTCCGAGTCCGACGAGTCGCTCGAGGCCGTGCTCGCCGATGCCCAGAAGCTCGGCTACGCCGAGGCCGACCCGAGCGCCGACGTGGACGGCGGTGATGGAGGCGCGAAGCTCGTCGTACTGGCAGGCATTGCGTTCCACAGGCACCTGCCACTAGCCGACGTCCCGCAGCGCACCATCCGAACGATCACCAGTGCCGACTTCCGCTACGCGCGGCGGCTCGGCTGTACGATCCGACAGGTGGCGCTGGTCGAGGGGCGAGACGCAGGCTTCCACGCGTTCGTGGGCCCAGCCCTGGTGGCCAAGGAGTCGGGCTTTGGCCGGAACACCGGCGCCAACAACTTCGTCACCGTGACGGGGCGGTTCGGCGGCGAGAGCAGCTTCAGCGGACCCGGCGCGGGCGGTCCTGCCACAGCAGTGGCCGTGGTCTCCGACATGCTGTCGCTGGCGGTGCGGCCCGGTCCGGACGTGCGCGAGGAGTGGCAACCGGGGACCCTGGTGCCCCCGCCGCCGCGCGCCTACTACGTGCGCTTCGTCGTGCGCGATCGCCCGGGGATCCTCAGTGAGATCGCCACGGCGCTGGCGTGCCAGGAGATCAACCTCGACGCCGTGCTTCAGGAGCCTGGGTATCCCAAGGATGAGCTCCCGTTCGTGGTCACCCTGGAGCCCTGCGAGGAGACGGCGCTGACGGCGGCCCTAGCCGAGATCGCGAGCGAGGGCTTCCATCGCGAGGCACCGTTGTTGCTGCCGCTGCTCGAGAATGGCCCGGACAGTGTGGAAGATGGCGGTTGACGGCCGCGAACCGGCACCGCTGGCTCGGTTGTCAGGGGCGCCAGAAGGGCGTACTCTTTGAGGTTACCTATGAAATTCGTTGCCGGGCTCAGGTGCCATCTCTGCGGGGCCAGCTATCCGGCCGAAGCGCTCTGGGTGTGCTCCGGGTGTCTCGGGCCGCTCGAGGTTGCCTACGACTACAAGCTGATCCGCGGGGCCATCAGCCGCGCCCTGATCGAGTCGCGGCCACAATCGCTCTGGCGCTACCTGGAGTTACTGCCGGTCAACGAACCGCGTACCGGTTTCGACTCAGGATTCACGCCGCTGGTGCGCGCAGAGCGACTCGCACGCGAGCTGGGCGTGAGCGAGATCTACATCAAGGACGACTCGGTTAACCATCCCACGTTCTCCTACAAGGACCGCGTGGTCTCGGTGGCGGCCACCCGATGTGTCGAACTGGAGTTCCCGGTCTTTGGCTGCGCCTCGACCGGCAACCTGGCGGGCAGCGTGGCGGGGCACGCGGCGCGTCTCGGGCTGCCGTGCTACGTGTTCATCCCGAACGACCTCGAGCCGAACAAGGTGCTTGGGGCTGCCATCTATGGTCCCCACGTGGTGGCGGTCGAGGGCAACTACGACGACGTCAACCGCCTGTGCACGCAGATCGCGGACAAGCACGGGTGGGGCTTTGCCAACATCAACCTGCGCAGCTACTACGCCGAAGGCGCCAAGACGATGGCCTTCGAGATCGCCGAGCAGCTTGGCTGGCGGTTCCCGCGCCACATCGTCTCGCCGGTGGCCGGCGGGACCTTGTTACCGCGCATCTACAAGGGCCTGCGGGAGCTGCGGGAGGTGGGCTTGGTCGAGGGTGAGCTGCCAAAGATCCATGCTGCCCAGCCGACAGGCTCGGCCCCGGTGGTGCGCGCCATCGAGACCGGTGCTGAGTTCCCCGAGCCGGTCAAGCCCGACACCATTGCCAAGTCGCTGGCCATCGGCAACCCGGCTGACGGGTTCCAGGTAGTCAAGGTGGTGGCCGACACGGGAGGATCGGCGGCCGCCGTGACCGACGACGAGATTCTCGATGCCATCGAGCTGCTGGCGCGCACCGAGGGCATCTTCACCGAACCGGCCGGGGGCACGACCCTGGCCGCGACGCGCCGGCTCATCGAGCGGGGCGCCATCGGGCCCGACGAGTCGGTGGTCGTGTGTATCACGGGCAATGGCTACAAGACAGCCGAGGTGATGCGCAACCGTCTGCGCGCGCCGATCCAGATCGGCAAGCGCTTGGCCGACTTCGAGCCGAGCGTTGGTCCGCCGGAGGGTGCGCCTGCCACCACGGCGGGCCAGGCCTGAGGGTGCTGTCGGTCTTTCTGCGCCTCGAGTCGCGGCCGGTCGTTCTGGTCGGCGGCGGAGCGGTGGCCGCCGCGAAACTGGGTGCGCTCGTCGAAGCCGGTGCTGAGGTCACCGTCGTGGCGCCAGCGATACGGCCGGAACTGGAGCGACCGGGCGTGCGGCTGGTGTGGCGGGAGTTCCGGGATACGGATCTGGACGACGCGTGGTACGTCGTGGCGGCGGCGCCGCCCGCGGTGAACCGGCAGGTGCGCGAGGCCGCGGACCGCCGGCGAATCTTCGTCAATGCCGTGGACGACCCCGCCGCGGCCACCGCCTACATGGGGGCTGTCATGCGGCGCCACGGAGTGACGATCGCCATCTCGACCGATGGCGCCGCGCCCGCGTTGTCCGGCCTGCTGCGCGAGGCCTTCGACGCGTGGCTGCCCGTCGATCTCGAGGACTGGATGGCGGTGGCCGTTGCGGCCCGGGAGGATTGGCGCCGGGAGCGCGTACCGATGGCTGAGCGCCGCCCGCAGCTCCTTGAGGTGCTTAACCGGCTCTACGAGGAGCGCGCGCACTGATGAGGGCGATCGGACAGGTCTCACTCGTGGGCGCAGGCCCCGGCGATCCGGATCTGTGGACGCTCAGGGCCGTGCGCCGACTCGAAGCGGCCGACTTGATACTGTACGACTCGTTGGTCGACGCTGCGGCCCTCAGGGACGTGACCGACAGCCCTTGCTTCTGCGTGGGCAAGCGAGCCGGTCGGGCCTCGGTGTGTCAGGAAACGATCCACCGGCTGATGATTCGCGCCGCCCGGCAGGGTAAACGTGTGGTTCGACTGAAGGGCGGCGACCCGTTCGTGTTCGGTCGTGGCGCAGAGGAGGCGCTGGCGCTCGGCGCGGCCGGGATCCCGGTGGAAGTGGTGCCTGGCGTGACGGCGGCGGTGGCGGCGGCGGCGCTGGCCGACATTCCGGTAACCCACCGGGGGGTGGCGTCGGGGTTCTTGGTGGTTTCGGGACATGCGTCCGAGGCACTGGATCAGGCCTTGGCCTGTGTGCGTCCCAACGGGGTGACACTGGTGGTGCTAATGGGCGTTGGGAGCCGCGGCGACGTGGCACGGCGGCTGACGGCCTGCGGCTGGGCCGCCGAGACGCCCTCGGCCATCGTCTGCGCTGCAGCGACGCCCGATGCCTGGACGTGGACCGGGCCGCTGGGGCGGATGGAGGATGCTGCGCCGCCGGCCGGGCTGGCCGGCACGCTTATCGTCGGAGACGTAGTGCGGATTCGCGAGACACTGGCTGTGGTCCGGGGGCCGCAGCTTGGCACGACAGACGAGGTGATGCATGGCAGCCACCGATGAGCAGCAGGTCGGACGTACCGGGCTGGCGTTTTCGGATACGCGCGACATCGACGAGTTCGTTGAGATGTTGCAGAAGTACGAGGCCGGCGAGATCGATGCCAACAAGTGGCGCGGCTTCCGTCTCTTGCGGGGCACGTACGGGCAGCGACAGGAAGACGGCATCCAGATGATGCGGATCAAGATTCCGCAAGGGCTGCTGAGTGCCAGCCAGATGCGCGCGTTGGCCGAAGTGGCCCAGAACTACTCGCGCGGCTTCGGTCACATCAGTACGCGGCAGAACATCCAGTTCCACTTTGTGGCGCTGGCCGATGCCGAGCAGGCGATGCGCGAGCTGGCCGACACTGGCTTGACCACGCGCGAGGCCTGTGGGAACTCCGTGCGCAACATCACCGCCTGCCCGTATGCGGGCACGTCGCGAACCGAGGTGTTTGATGTGATGCCATACGCCGAAGCGCTGACGCGGTACTTCCTGCGCCACCCGCTGAGCAGCATCCTGCCGCGCAAGTTCAAGATCGCGTTCGAGGGCTGCGAGGAAGATCACGCCGGGGCTGCCATCAACGACATCGGGTGGTGGGCGCGCGTGCGCGACGGCCAGCGCGGGTTCCGCGTCACCGTGTCGGGCGGCACCTCGATCATGACGGTGTCGGGCATCGAGCTCTACGACTTCCTGCCGGTCGAGGAGATGCTCGAGGTGGGCGAGGCGATCGTCCGCGTATTCCACCGCTTCGGCGACTACAAGCACCGCCAGCGCAACCGCATGAAGTTCATGATCAAGAGCATGGGTTTCGAGGCGTGGCACGCGCGGTTCCAGGAGGCGCTCGGCGAGTTCCGCCGCGAGGGTGGCGCCCGGCTGGCACTCCCCGAGGAGCCGCCGGTCGAGACGGCTCCCGACTGGGCGCGGCCGGCGCCTCCGGATGCCGCGAAGGTGGCCGCCACAGCGAAGACGCCCGTGAAGGGGCCCGGTATCGTGCCCGGCTCGCTGAAGCTGGCGACGCTGTCCGACACCATGTTCCGCTGGATGACCAACAACGTCGAGCCACAGCGACAGGGCGGTTACGCGCACGTGACCGTGCGCCTGCCCCTTGGCGATATGACGGCGGGGCAGATGCGGGTGATGGCCGAGTTGGCCGAGGCCTACGGGGACGGCACGATGCGTGTCACGATTGCGCAGAACGTGGTCTTCCGGTGGGTGAAGGTGGAGGCCGTCAAGGACTTCTACCACCGGCTCGAGGCTGCCGACTTGGCGCAGCCAGACGCCGGGCGCCTCTCCGACGTGGTGAGCTGCCCAGGGGCCGAGACGTGCCGGCTGGCCGTCACGCAGTCGCGCGGCCTCGGCCGCGTCTTCACCGAGCAGCTGAGTGGCCGTCCAGACTTGGTCGACCTGGTGCCCGCTGGCGGCGGTGACATCAAGATCAGTGGCTGCCCGAACGGGTGCGGCCAGCACCACATCTCGGCCATCGGCTTCCAGGGCAGTGTCCGGAAGCTCGGCGGCCGGGCTCTGCCGCAGTACTTCGTCCTGGTCGGGGGGGGGCTCAGCGACGGCCAGGCGCACTTCGGTAAGGTGGTCTCGAAGGTGCCGATCAACCGCCTGTCCGAGGCACTCGAGCGCCTGCTGGGGCTCTACAAGGCGCGCCGCGAAGAGGGCGAGGATCTGGGCGCGTTCTTCCGCCGGCTGCCGCCCGCCGAGGCTACCGAGGCGCTAAGGGATCTGGCCACGATAATGCCCGAGGAGGTGCAGCCGGCCGACTATTTCGACTTCGGTGAAAACCGCGAGTTCGCGCCAGAGGTCATGGAAGGCGAGTGCTCGGCGTAGTGCCGGGCGTGCCGGGACGCGTGTCGCGAAGGGCTTTAGCCCGTTCGGCAACGGCTGTCGCCCATCGTTATTCCAGCCAGAGGATCACGGCAAAGAGGAGCACCGTCGCCGTCACTACGCCCTTCAGCCAGCCGTGTCCCTTGAGCACGGCCAGCCGGACGCCCAGCAGCGCGCCCACCATGTTGCCCGTGCCGAGCGCCAGCCCCATTGGCCAGTTGACGGTGTCGCGGGCGACGAAGAGCGCCACGGTGAGCACCGAGAGCAGACCCACGCTCACCACCTTGACGGCGTTGCCGCGGACGAGGTCGAGCCCCGCCCACGAGGTCAGCGCCAGGATCAAGAAGCCCACCCCGGCCTGGATGAACCCGACATAGAGTCCCACCAGGAAGAACGCTCCGAGCACCATCGGGGAGCGGGCTGATCGGGCTTCGCGGCGTGGCCGAGCCCGGGTTCCCCGGATGCTCACCAGCGTGATTAACACCATGAAGGTAGCCAGCACGCGCTCGAAGGCCTCGTCGCTGACGTAAAAGGCCCCGACGGCGCCCAAAGCGGCCCCGGCGAGGGCGGGGGCCGTGACCTGCAGCGTCCAGCGCCAGTGGATCGAGGCCGCGTGCTGGAAGCCCGCCACGGCAGCGAGGCTCTGCATCAGTACGCCGACACGGTTGGTCCCGTTGGCCTCAATGGCCGGCAGCCCCAAGAAGATGAGGAGGGGGAGGGTCAGGAACGAACCCCCGCCCGACACCGTGTTGATGACCCCCGCCAGGAGTCCTGCTGCGACGAGCAGCACTAGGCCGAGCGGTTCCAGCACGGCCCCATTGTGTGCGATTCCGGAGCTAGTCGCGTCCAGAACGGCGTCATTGGTGTGTCGCTTGTCCCAGCACACGCGCTCGCCCGTGCGCGCGGCCTGGTCCCCGTGTAATGGCGGGACTTGCTAGGGCAGTCCCGCCGAGACACCGGATTTCCCGCATGTCCGGGACCAGGCAGAGGAGCCCCCAACTGGATGGATCGGGGGGCGAACCGTCACTCTCGGCCGCTTTATGGGCACTTTCGTTGATTCTGGGATAGCGCGACGTTATAATGGAGGATACGTGTGGCTAGGACAATACTCGACACCTGCCGCCAACCGTCCTGCAACGGGGGAATTGTGACATTCAAGGTCGGCGATAAGATCATTTACCCAAATCATGGGCTCGGCATCGTCGAGGGTATCGAGGAAAAGACGATTCTTGGAACCACCACCGGGTTCTTCCACCTTCGCATCGTGTCGAATGAGACTACGGTACTCGTGCCCGTCGAGAATGTCGACGGCGTCGGCCTCCGGCGGGCCATCCGTGACGACGAGGTGGACCGGCTGTTCACGCTGCTAGGCGATGGCAAGATCGATAACCACCAGAACTGGAAGGGCCGCTTCAAGGACAACTCCGACAAGATGCGAACCGGCTCGATCTACGACATGGCCGACGTGCTGAAGAACCTGACGTTCCTGAGTCGCTCCAAGAGCCTGTCGTTCCGCGAGAAGCGGATGCTAGACCGCGCCAAGGCCCTGATGATCTCGGAGATCTCCGAGGTGATGCGTGAGAAGCCCGACGAGATCGAGGCGCGGGTCGATCGGGCGTTGGAGAGGTGCTTCGTAGTCAAGGCGCGCAACTTGGCGCGGGCCACGGCGCGGGCCTCAAGGCGCGCCAAGGCAGCCAAAGCGGCCAAGGCGACCAAAGCGGCCAAGGCAACCAAAACGGCCAAGGCGGCCAAGTCAGTTGCCTCCCGGCGGGTCGTGCGGGCCTCCTAGACGCGCGAATCGGGCCGGAGTGCTGGTGCGCTGCCGCCTGGGCGGGTCTGTTGCCCAGGCGGTCTGCTGTACAGGCCTGTTGGCCCCGAGGGCAGATGACGAGCCCGCTGCTTCCCCTGCGGTCGATAGCCGCCTACGCCGTGACGCTGGCCTACATTGCCGTGGCCGGGCCAATCGGCCTGGTACTGGTTTATGCTTTCCGTTGGAAGCGCGGGCTGTACGCGCTCGGGCACGCGGGCGTCTGGCTGGCGCTGACGGCCGCAGGCATCGGCTACCGCGTGGTGGGGCGCGAGCACGTGCCGGACACGGAGTCGGCCGTGGTCTTCTGCGCGAATCACGAGAGCAACGTGGACCCGCCGGTGCTCTTCCGAGCCCTGCACCCAATGCTCCACATCCTCTACAAGGCCGAGCTGCACAAGTTCCCAATCATGGGCACAGTGTTCGATGTGGGCGGCTTCCTGCCCGTCGAGCGAGGAAATCGCGAGCAGGCCCTCGCCTCACTCGACCGCGGGGCCGCGCGGCTGCGGCAGGGGGATTCGTTCCTGATCTTTCCGGAGGGTACGCGGAGCCGGACCGGGGCGCTGCTGCCGTTCAAGAAAGGCGGCTTCTTCATGGCGATCGAGGGTCAGGCGCCCGTGGTGCCGGTGGCCATCCAGGGCGGTGGGGCTGCGATGCGCAAGGGGTCCGCGTGGGTGCACCCCGTCACGGTGAGCGTGCGGATAGGGCGGCCCGTACTGACCGCCGGCTTGAGCACGGCCGACCGCGGGCGTGTGATCGCGCAGGTGAGCGAGCAGATTCAAGCGATGCTGGCCGAGGGCCCCATTGAGGCGTGATCAGCTCAGCCCGATCGTTACTGACCGGTGGTGAACGTGAACGCGTAGGGCACGACCGGTGCGCCGTCGAAGGCGAGCAGGCCCAGCAGAGTAGCCACCTCAACACGGCGGAACGGTTCGAGCGGCCCGGACAGCGTGACGGCGATCGAGCTGCTGCCGCGGTCGTATCGTGTGTCGACGTCCAGAGCCGGCCCGTCGTTGTCGGCGTAGCGGACGGCGAGGTTGCTGCGGATTGAGTCCGGGTCGAGGCCGCGCGAGAACTGCAGGCGCACCGTGACGTCACGTGCCACCGCGGTCTCGCCCCGCGTCGGCAGCGTGAAGACCACCTCGGCGGGCGCGAGCGTGGACGCCACCGCCGGTTCGGCGGCCGGTCCGTCCGGTGCCGATGCCAGGGAGATGATCGAGCCTTCCAAGGTGACCAGGCCACGGCTGTGGCGAAGGATCCCCGTCACTGCCAGCCACTGGCCCGTGTCGACGCGCGCTGTCGGGCGCAGCTCGAAGTCCCGGCCGCGGGGCTCGATGCCCGTGACCCAGATCGCGCCACCCGCGGCTCGGAGCACGAAGTCGTGCTCGCTGGCGGCGGGCGCACTGGGGAGGTCGCCGTAGAGGTTGCGCCCACGGAACTGCCCGGTCACCGACACAGACTCCCCGTCGAAGCGCCAAGGCTCAAGGGCCAATGCCCGGATGGTCGGCGCGACGACCGGGTCGACGGGTTCGATACCACTAACCAGCAGCATCTGCAGCTCGTTGCGCTGGGGCCACTGGACCGCGTCGGGCAGCCGGTAACCCGTCAGGCGTGGGTCGTCGGGGTCGAGACGGCCGACGTCGACCAGTAGCCCGCGAACCTCTACCGGGCCGGCCGGGAGGCCGGCATCGCCCAGCGCCACGTCGAGCCGCCGCGCATCGGCTTCAAGCACGACGCCGGCCGATGCCTCGACCAACTCGCCGCGGACGACGACGTCGCGCAGGTGGAAGGCGCTGGGGAACTCCCGGATGGCGTCGATGGTGGTTGGCTGACGGGGCGCGGCCTGACCTGCCACGGCGACCGCCCACAACGCGATGATCGTCACCGGCAGGCTGGCACGGGACGTGAAGCAACCCACAAACAGCATTGTACCCCTGCCGCTCGTGTGTACTCGGTGGGCCGCTGATCGCTGGCGCGGTAGTGTAGCATGGACCTTGTGAATCGGGCGAACAAGCGTCGGCAAAGTCCCGATCAAGTGTCCGAGCTGACCACGAACCGGCTGTCGGTCTATCTGCGCTGCCTGAACGAACTGGACGCCATCGGGGTCGAGTCAATCTCGTCGCAGTTGCTGGCCGAGCAGTTCCACCTGAACGCCGCCCAGATTCGAAAGGACATCGCCTATTTCGGCGAGTTCGGCGTGCGAGGGGTCGGCTACAACGTGAAGGATCTCCGTCGACACCTCCGTCAGATCCTGGGGCTCGACCGCCGCCTGCGCGTGGCCATCATCGGTGCCGGGAACCTCGGCTTGGCACTGGCCGACTACTCAGGCTTCCGGCAGGAGGGCTTCGCGATCGCAGCCCTGTTCGACACCGCCAACACGAAGATCGGACACAAGTCGCGGGGCGGTGTGCCGATCCACGATATCAAGGAGCTCAAGGCGGTCGCACGGCGCGAGCGGCTCGGCATTGGTGTCATTGCCGTGCCAGCGTCGCACGCCCAGCCAGTGGTCGACCAGGTGGTCTCCTCCGGCATCAAGGCAATCCTGAACTTCTCGCCCGAGACCCTGAAGGTGCCCGACGATGTGAAGCTCAAGAACGTGGACCTGACTGTCTCGCTCGAGAGCCTGTCGTTCTACCTCGCGCAGGGTGAGGAGCATCGTGGCGAAGGCGGCTGAGCGGCGGGCGCTGGCCCACGTCGACCGGCGCGGCCGCGTGCGGATGGTCGACATCGGTAACAAACCCGCCACGACACGGGAGGCGGTGGCTGGCGGAGACATTCGCATGAGTGTGACGGCCCGTCGGTTGATTCGCACGGGCGAGATTGCCAAAGGGGATCCCTTGCAGGCGGCGCGGCTTGCCGGCATCATGGCGGCCAAGCGGACCGCCGAGTTGATCCCGCTCTGCCACCCGCTGCCCCTGAGCCATGCCGACGTCGATCTCACGCCCACGCGGACCGGGTACCGGATCGAGGCCCGTGTCCGCACGACGGCGCCGACCGGTGTGGAAATGGAGGCGCTGACGGCCGTCAGCGTTGCGGCCCTGACCATCTACGACATGCTCAAGGCAGTGGATCGGGAGATGGTCATCGGCGAGATATGCCTCGTCGAGAAACGGGGCGGCCGCTCCGGCCACTACCAGCGCTGGAAGCAGGACCCGGCAGAGGCTCGACGTGGAGGGTCACGTCGTGGACCTGCGGGAAGCGTTCCATCAGCCGGACCTGCACCATCTCGGCGAGGGCGTGCGCGCCGCGGAGCATCCGCTAGCCGCCCACCCACAAGGTAGAGGGCCAGCAATCCGTGTGCCACGAGCCCCGTGTCCGAATCGTCTCGCAGCCGATCCGCTGGGCACGGTGATGACGACCTCCTGGGTGCTCGACCACTATCGCGATCTCGTCAGAGAGTGATGCGTGCGGTCCCGTCAGGCGATCTGCCTGCAGACGCGGCCGGTGAAGACGGCCATGCCAGCGGGTCCAGAAGCGGGTAGCCCAGCCAAGTGCCGACCGACACCGCGCTCACGCCGCACGTGACGAACACGTCAGCGCGCCCGTCCCGGGTGTCACCCCCAGGCGCTCGCTGCCGAGCCGGTTCCCGGCGCGCGAAGCTCGTAGCGCGTGGCGAGCAGCACCACGAGCCTCTCGCACGGCACCTCGGGCAGAACGCCGCGACGCCAGCGCGTGGCGGCGCCGGAGACGATCTCGAGCAGGATCAAGCAGGATGCCGATCGCGGCCGTCGTCTTGAGCTGCCGGTGGCTGTACGGATGGTCCGCGTCGGGGGGGCGCCAGGCGATCCGTACGCTCACGAGGACCACCACGTTCGAGGTCGAGTCGGTCAGGGAGTGGAGGCCGGCGGACAGGATCAAGCTCGACTCGGAGAGCAGGCCGAGTCCGAGGGGGGCGATCGGCCACGAGTACGGTCAGCGCGAGGCCCCGCCCAGGCACCCGAGCAGTAGCGCGGTAGCGGTCTACGGGGTGGTCAGAACACTCGGGCAGCGGGGATTGGCCACCACCGGAGCTCGACCTTCCCGATCACGTACTTCTTCGGCACGGGACCCCAGTGGCGACTGTCGGAGCTGTTGTTCCGGTGGTCGCCCAGCACAAAGTAGTACCCCTCGGGTACGATCTCGGGTCCGTAGCTCTCGTGATCGCGGTACTCCTCGGGCACGTATTCATCGCTCTGAGGCACGTCGTTCACGTAGACGATACCGTCGACGATTCGCACCTGGTCGCCCTCCTCGGCGATGATGCGCTTGACGAACGACTTCTCTGGGTCCACCGGGTAGTAGAGCATCACGATGTCGCCGCGGTTCGGCTCGCCGATCCGGTAGGCGAACTTACTGACGATCAAACGATCCTGGTCCTCGAGCGTGGGAGCCATGCTCTGACCTTCAACGCGGGCGACCTGGAAGCCGAAGGTCACGATCAGCGTGGCGTACACAGCTGCCGACCCCAACGTCTTGAACCAGGCAACGAGCTCCTCGCCGAGGATGCGGAGGCGACGACGGAACCGCAGGGCGTCCTCGTCGATCGCGATCCGGAGCTCGTGGCTGGTCACCGGCGGCAGGGCACGCAACGGCTCGACCGGCGCCACGTGCTCGGAATCGAGCGCTAGGAGGTCCTCGTCCACCGGCCCGGCATGCTGGCCGCGATCTCTGGCTACAGCTTCAGATACTCCCGGAGGCGCTTCGTCTGAGCGCGGCTCACCGGGATCTCGGTGCCCTTCGTGTCCTTCATCCTCAGGATGTAGTTCCTGCTGAACCAAGGGACTATCTCCTTGATCTTGTTGATGTTGACCAGATGCGACCGGTGGACCCGCCAGAAGATCTCGGGGTCGAGGCGCGCATGCAGGTCGTCGAGCGTCCGGTAGTTGGACGTCCCGGCCACCCGGGCTGTCACTAGTGTAATCGACTCGTTGACGAGCGAGGCATAGATGATTTCCCCAGCCTGGACGAGCATCAACCGGTCGTCCACTCGAAGGGCCACTTGGTCTGGCCGCCCTCCGGGCCGCCTGCCCATCAGCCGCAGCAGTCGCTCCAGCTGCTCGCCCGCGGGCCCGGCCCCTTCGACCTCCCGTCTGCGGCGCCCCCGCTGGACGGCCTGCTCGAGCCGGGCGGCGTCCACGGGTTTCAGCAGATAGTCGACCGCGTTGACCTCGAAGGCTTCGATGGCGTGGTGGTCAAAGGCGGTGACGAAGATCAGCGCCGGGGGGGCGTCGCTCTCCTCGAGCAGCCGCCGGGCTACTTCGAAGCCGGTCAGGCCCGGCATCTGGATGTCGAGGAAGACCAGATCCGGTTGCTGCCGGCCGACGGCCTCCAGTGTGTCGGGGCCGTTGGCTGCCTGCGCCACCACCTCCACGTTGCCGAGGCGACCGAGCTGGAAGCACAGCTCGTCGCGTGCCGGCTGCTCGTCGTCGGCGACGACGACCCGCAGGGCCAGCGCAGTGCTCATCAGGCGGTGATCCGATCCGCAGCCAGGTACTCGGGGATCGGGATCTCAAGGGTGGCGGTGGTGCCGCGGCCCGGTGTGCTGTCGAGTTTGAGCTGGTACGCCGCGCCGTAGATCATCCTGAGGCGCTCCCGCACGTTGGGGATCCCGATGCCGCTCGACATCGGTTGGTTGAGGCGCTCGAGCGTGAAGCCCATCCCGTCGTCCTCGATACTGATGAGCGCGCGGCCGCCCTCGCTCCAGCTCCGTATGAGGATCGTGCCTGGCCCGACCTTGCGCGACAAGCCGTGCTTGATGGCGTTCTCGACCAGCGGCTGCAGGATCATGCTCGGTACCAACAGGTCGAGCGTGTCGGGGGCGATGTCTTGGCGGACGTTGAGCGACGGCCCGAAGCGGACGACCTCGATGTCGAGGTACTCGTCAATCGACTCGAGTTCCTCGCGCAGGGTCACGAAGTGCTGATGGCTGCGCAGCAGCCGACGCAGCAGATCCGACAGTTTCGTGATCAGCATGCGCGCGGTCTCCGGCTTGGAACGGATCAGCGACGAGATCGAGTTGAGCGTGTTGAAGAGGAAGTGCGGGTTAATCTGGCTCTTCAGGGCGTCGATCTTCGCGGCGAGCAGCAGCGTCTCCTGCTCCTGCAGGCGGTGCTCGATACGCGCCGAGCTCCAGATCTTGATCGGGGTCGCCACGGCCAGCACGGTGGCCAGCGCCACCAGTGCCAGCGTCCAGACCTGCGAGCCTTCGAGGAAGAAGAGCCGGTCGACACCGAAGCGCAAGCCGAGGCCCTGGCGCAGCAGCTCCAGCGAAACCGGCGCCGCCAAGAGTGCCAGCTGCCAGTTGGGCTCGAGCTTCCGGAGCATCTGCCAGACATGCTTGTGCAGATCGGCCAAGACGAACGGTGTGAACTGCCAGATCGCTTCCTTGGGGCATGCCTCGCGGAGGCCCCCGCCGGCGAACCCGCAGCCCACGGCGAAGGGCAGAGCGATCCACTCGTCGGCGAGCAGTGCCGGCCCCCCAGTCATCGCCCCGACCAATGCGCCGGCGTACGGCCCAGCGATGAGACCGGCGAGAAAGGCACCCTCAAGCATGAGGTCGGCGGCGGCGTAGCCGAGCAGCACGCGCGCCGCGACCCCTGACATCAGCGGCACCCCGAGTGCGAGGGCAAACACCAGACGGTCGCGCCAGGCACGCCGCTCGAAGATGAGGATGTGGCGGAAGCGCCGGTAGCGGACCAGCATCGTCGCCAGCACCGCGACGACGGCAAGCTTGACCACGAGCGTGGTCAACAGGAACTGCTCGGCCGAGAGGAACTCAGGGCCCTGGAACATCAAACGACATTGTACCCAGATGGTATGATGACAGGATGATTGGTCCGCTCATCAAGGGGTTCGCAACGACCTTCCGGCACATGTTCAAACCCAAGGTCACGGTGAACTACCCGCACCAGAAGGTCCCGGTGTTCCCGAAGTTCCGGGGCAAGCAGGTGCTGATGCGCGACGAGAACGGGCTGGAGAAATGCGTGGCGTGCGGCCTCTGCTCGGTGGCGTGCCCGGCCGACGCAATTTATCTCGAGGCGGCCGAGAACGACGGTACGGTGATGGCCGGGCCGCGCTACGCGAAGATCTACCAGATCCACAAGACACGCTGCATCTTCTGCGGGTACTGCGAAGAGGCCTGCCCAGTGTCGGCGATCTTTATGGGCAAGGACTACGAGACGGCCGTCTACAGCAAGGACGAGTTCGTCTGGGACAAGGCCGACCTCCTGGTCGCCGCGCCCACCGGCGAGAACGCCCCGCGGTCCAGCCAGCCCTGACCTCCTTTCTCGAGGCGCTGAACGAGCGCGTGCTCGTTTGCGACGGCGCGATGGGCACCGCCCTGTACGCTCAGGGTGTGTTCATCAACCGGTGCTTCGACGTGCTCAACCTGCAGGAGCCCGACACGGTGTCGGCGGTTCACCAGGCCTACGCCCGGGTCGGTGCCGACGTGCTCGAGACCAACACGTTCGGTGCCAATCGCATCAAGCTGCGCGCGTTCGGGCTGGCCGACCAGTTGACCGACATCAACGTGGCGGGTGCACGGTTGGCCCGCGCTGCGGCGCGTGACCAGGCTTACGTGGCCGGCGCCATTGGCCCGCTCGGGGTGCGGATCGAGCCGTGGGGACGCATGGGGGTCGACGAGGCCGAGGGCTACTTCCGCGAGCAGGTGGAGGGACTCGTGAAGGGCGGCGTGGACCTGTTCATCCTCGAGACCTTCCACGACGTCACCGAGCTCGGTGCGGCGATTGCGGCGGTCCGGCGGGTGTGTGACCAGCCGGTCGTGGCACAGATGACGATCGAGGAGGACGGCAATAGCCTCGATGGGACCCCGCCCGAGCAGTTCGCCCCTGCCATCGAACGGGCAGGCGCCGACGTGGTGGGCGTCAACTGCAGCATCGGGCCCGCGCCGATGCTCGAGACGATCGAACGCATGGCGGCCTCGACCGCCGCGCCGCTTTCGGCCCAGCCCAACGCTGGTCGCCCACGCGACATCGAGGGCCGGAACATCTATCTGACGTTGCCAGAGTACATGGCCTCGTACGCGCGGCGATTCGTGCCGCGTGGCGTGCGCCTGGTCGGCGGGTGCTGCGGCACCACGCCCGAGCACATCGCGCGGATCGCCGCGGCGGTGAAGACCGCGGCCTCCGACGTGGCGCGGGCACGGGCGGCACACGACCCAGGCGTCAGCCCTGTGGCGCCGGCCGGCGTCGCAGAGGGGGCAGTGGCTTCCGCGGTCCCCTGGGAGGAGAAGTCACGGCTGGCCGGGCGGCTGGCGGCCGGGCAGTTCACGACGATCGTCGAGTTGCTGCCGCCCAAGGGCCACGAGAGCGCACGCGTGGTCGAGGAGGCTCGGAAACTGAAGATCCGCGGCGTGGACGTGATCAGCATCCCGGACGGGCCCAAGGGTGCCAGGATGAGCGCGCTGTCACTGGCCGTCCTTGTCCAGCAGCACGCGGCCATCGAGACCGTGCTGCAGTACTCCTGCCGGGATCGGCAGCTCCTCGGAATGCAGTCGGACCTGCTGGGGGTGCACGCGATGGGGCTGCGGAATCTGCTGGTGGTTACCGGGGGCGCGCGGCGAGTGGGCGATTACCCGGACTCGGCCGCGGGGTACGACGTGGACTCCATCGGGCTCGCCAACGTGGTGGGGCGGCTGAACCACGGCCTCGATGTCGGCGGCCAGAGCATCGGCAGCCCCACGGCGTTTCACGTCGGCGTGCTCGTAAATCCCGGGGCTGAAGACCTGGAGGCCGAGATTCGCCGGCTCGACTACAAGGCTGAGGCAGGCGCGGAGTTCGCCGTGACGACCCCGGTTTTCGACGTGGCGACGCACGAGCGGCTCGCGCCGCGGCTGGCGGCGACGGGGCTGCCGGTGGTGCTGGGGCTGTGGCCGTTCGAAAGCGCACTGAACGCCGAGTTTATGGCCAACGAGGTGCCGGGGGTGAGCGTGCCCGAGGCCGTCGTCGACCGCATGCGGCGCGCCGACGGGGCTGAGGCGGCGTTGGCCGAGGGCGTGGCCGTCGCCCGCGAGGTCGGCGCCGCGCTACGCGACCGGGTGGCCGGCGTCTTCGTGGCTGCACCCGGGGGCCGGGTTGGGGCGGCGCTCGACGTCCTCGACGGGATCCGTGCGTGATTCGCTTGTTGGCGTCACAATGGCGGCAGTATAGTGCGCAATGGGGCGTCTTGCTGGCGCTCCCGCCAGTTGTCCGCGGTCGAGACGAGCCTGACCGGGGCCGGAGGCCGAGGCAAATGGGTTTGTTCGATCGCGATCAGGACAGTATCGAGGGCGACGTCGCGACGCGGGCGTTGTCAGAGACCCCGGTCGAGTCGGCGTTCGTTGTGGCCGTCTACGAGCGGCTCGCGCACTTCTACGACGTGTTCTTCGGGCCGCTGCTGCACGGCGGGCGTGTGGTCGCCATCGATCGTATGGGCATCCGGCCAGGCGATCGGATCCTCGAGGTCGGGGTCGGCACAGGGATCAACACGCCGCTCTATCCCGACACCTGCCACGTCACCGGCATCGATCTGTCGGTGCCGATGCTCGAGAAAGCGCGGGAGCGGGTGGCGCGCCGCGGCCTCGGCCACGTCGAGCTGCGTCAGATGGACGCGGCGAACCTCGAGTTCGAGGACGGCGCCTTCGACATCGTCTATGCGCCTTACCTCGTCAACGTGGTGCCCGATCCGCTGCGCGTGGCGGCCGAGATGCGGCGGGTCTGTCGGCCGGGCGGCACGATCATTATCGTGAATCACTTTCTGAGCACCGGTCCGGTGATGTCGCGGGTCGACCGACTAGTCGCCCCCCTGACAGTGCACCTCGGCTTCAAGTCGGATCTCGACCTCGATGCCTTCGTGGCGCAGGCCCAACTCACGCCGGTCTCGGTCGAGAAGGTCAGCGTCCCACCGTTGTGGTCGCTGGTCACCTGTATCAACGAATAGCGCGTTTCGTGCGCTTCGCGGCCCGCTTGGTCGTCTTCTTCCCCGGGTGGCTCATCTGCGCCGTGGGCTTGGCCGCCTTCTTCGTGGCGGCCTTGCTGCCGCCCGCCTTCTTCGTGGCAGCCTTGCTGCCGCCCGCCTTCTTCGTGGC
>CAZHTD010000003.1:41551-101472 GCA_964535675.1 uncultured Bifidobacteriaceae bacterium
TGGCGGCCTTGCTGCCGCCAGCCTTCTTCATGGCGGCCTTCTTCGTGGCCGGTTTGGCCGTCGCCTCCCGTGAGGGGAGAGCGGTGGTCTTCTTCGCGCTCTCGGTCTTGGCGGCCGTCCTGCCCGGCTTGGCGGCTGGTGCCGTGGGCTCGGCCACGGCCTGAGCCTCGGCTGCGACCTTGGCCTTTTTCGCCCGCGGCCGGCCGCGCGACTTGCGTGGCGGCTTGTCGAGCGCCTTTAGCAGGATCTCGGCCGTCACATCTGCGCCCAAGGTGTTGACCGTCGCCCTGGGTTTGGGCTGCGCCAGCAGCTTGTTCAGGGACGGCTCCCAGCGACCGGCGAACAGGTCGTCCTGCGCGATGAAGGCGGCCGGTATGTACTTCGGCATCTCCTTGAGGAGTAGGTCGTACTCGGGGAAGTGTCCGCGCGAGGTGTAGAGGATGGCGGTCTGGTTGGCGATGGCCTCCGAGACGATGCCGTAGCCGGGCTTGGTCACGACCACGGCCGCTGCCGCCACGAGGTCCTCGTAGCGGATGCCGGCTTCGTAGATAGCCTCCACGTTCACGGTGAAGCACGACCCCTGCCTCTGTACCAGCGGTGGGGACTGCCGGGTGCGGCGCGGCTGCACCGGCGCTGCCGAGACGACCGAGTACTTCTTCAGCTTGGTGAGGGGCCCGAAGTCGAACCCTGGAAGCCCGAATCCGCCGAAGGAACTCAGCACGATTGGCTTGTCCACAGGGAGCCGCAGCTTCTTGCACACGACCTCGCGCGGCACCGTGCCGTGGCGCGCGATGAACGGGATGTCCTGAACGGAGGGGAAGACCTCGAAGCCGCCGGAAATGGGCAGGCGCAGAGCCATCGACGTCTTGGAGTACGCACCTCGGATGGTTGGCAGGAGCGACGGTGCGAGTCGGTGCCGGGGGTAGTCGGCGTAGATCCAGTCCCACGTGAAGTTGCCGAGGGCGACCGACGGGATGCCGGCGGCGCCCCCCACGGCGAAGGCCAGCGGCGGGATGTCGCCGACGATCAGCCCGGCGCCAAGCTCGCGGAGGACCCGTGTCTCACTGGCCGCCCGGGTCACCAAGTCGCTGTGGAACGCCCACGCGCGCCTGATCGAGTCGGCCTCATCGAGGTTCAGCGCGTCGATCTGCACGACGCCGGTGTCGCACTCAAGGGCACTGTACGAGACCTTTCCCTTGACGGTCAGGTCGAAGAGCCAGCGCGGAGCCGAGGTCCGGACACCGATGCGGGTTTCCGGTCGCCGGGCCAGGATGGCGTTGATCACCTCGATCGATCGCGAGGCGTGACCCAAGCCGTGGCCCGATACGTAGAAGACAATCGCTGCTGCCAAAACGCTAGTGCCCTGTCCCTTCCTCCGCGAACGCCACCTCGAGCACTTGGCCCAGCGTCTCGACGGGTACAAACGTCATGTCACGACGGAGCTCGTCGGGCAGCTCCGCCAAGTCCGGCTCGTTTAGCGCGGGAAGCACGACCGTGGTGATGCCGGCATGCCGCCCGGCCCGTGCCTTCTCGCGGATGCCGCCCACCGGCAGCACCAGCCCGCTCAACGAGATCTCGCCAGTCATGGCCACCTCGCGGCGGACCGGCTGGTTGCGCACGGCCGAAAGCACGGCGGTGGCCATAGTTGCGCCCGCCGACGGGCCATCCTTCGGAATGGCGGCCGCTGGGACATGGACATGGACGTCGTGGCCCTCTAGGAAGTCCGGCGCGAGGCTGAGTTCAGCGGCGTGCGCCCGCAGGTGGCTGAGTGCGGCCCGCGCCGACTCCTGCATCACGTCGCTGAGCTGTCTGGTGAGAATCATCTGCTGCTTTCCGCTTGGAAGCAAGGTGGCCTCGACGAAGAGCACGTCGCCCCCGGTCTCGGTCCACGCGACGCCGGTCCCACACCTGGGCGAGACGTGCAGAACTCGATCTCCCGGCGGAAGCGTGGCGGGCCGAGGAACTCCTCCACGCCCACGCGGTTCACCACGGTGGTCGGCCCAGGTGGCACGTCGGTGCTGCGGGTCGTCACGGCTGCGGCGACCTTGCGGGCGAACGTGCCGATCTGGTGCTCGAGCCCTTGCACGCCGGCCTCCTGGGTGTGCTCGGCGATCACCAGTTGCAGAGCGTCGTCGGTGATCGTGATCTGGTCGGCGGTTAGTCCGTGCTCTGCCAGCTGACACGGCGGGATGAGGGGCATCCGCGCGCTGTGCTCCTTTTCGGTCTGGCTGTTGCCCGACAGCTGGAGGATCTCCATGCGGTCACCGAGCGCGGGGTGGATGGTGCCGAGCAGCTTGGCCGTGGCGATGAAGAGCACGCGCGAGAGATCGACCGCAGCCTCGAGGTAGTGGTCGCGGCACGTGTGGTTCTGTGCAGGGTCGAGGACCTTGAGCAGCGCGGCTGCCAGGTCGCCTTGGTAGCCGACCGACCTTGTCGATCTCGTCGAGCATGAACACCGAGTTCATTGAACCAGCCTGCTTGAGGGCCGGGATGATCCGGCCCGGGATCGACCCGATGTAAGGTCGGCGGGCGTCAGTCGTCCGTGCAGCAGGGCTTCGACCGGGGCGATCTCCTCGGCCCGGACCCACGCTACCCCCTCCACGATGATGTTGAGGCCGGCAAGCGCTGTGGCCATCTGACGGATGACGCCAATCGTGCCTGCCCGGTACAGGTCGATGGGTCTCGGGGTGTCGCCGTCGCCCTTCTGCAGCAGCAGGATCAGACGATCGACGGCGAGCGCCGTGTTGACAGCCCCGACCGAGCCGGGGTGCCTCACGGTCAGCGGCTGTAGCGTCAAGGGGAAGGAGACCAGCCGTCTGAAGGGGGAGTGCCGGCAACGCCGAGGGGAGCGCGGGAATACTGGGAACGATCATGGCTCGGGGCCGCTGGCCCGTCACCGGGCTGACTGCGGGCCCTTCAGTGTATCAATGCCGCGACGTCCTCCGCTGTGCGCGGGGAGTTTTCGTGTACGCTGTTTAGTTGTGGTGGACGAGCGCCAATTCTTTACCGAGAAGCCCGAGATCCGCCCGGCGCGATTCGAGTGCCCCCGGTGTAAACGGACCAACCATTTCACCATTCGGTGGCTTCGGCGGACGCGCAAACCCAGCCCGCCGAAAAACGCCGACGAACGCGCGCGGGAGATGTTCGAGAAGGTGAAGGACCACCTCGTGCGCGTCGACGACGACATCACCTGCCCGACGTGCCGCAAGCGCTTCGAGATCCCATCGCACCGCGCGCTGGTCTTCCTCGAGGAGCTCGAGGGCCTGCCGAAAGACGTCGAGGACGAGGATGACGTGTAGTGTCGGCTGTGCCCGCGTGTGTTACCCCACGCGGGTGCAGCCTAGTACACGCCCGGCAGGAGAAGCCAGCGGACCTCGCGGGCGTACGCGGCGTAGGCCTCCGGGGCGATGGCACGCAGCGTTCGCTCCTCGAGCGGGATGGCCACGACGATGTAGACGAGGCTGAGGCCGGCAAAGAGCGCGCGCGACGCCGTCATGGGCGTGGCGCCGATGACCACTAGGCACCAGCCCAGGTAGATGGGATGGCGGACCCAGCCGTAGGGGCCCTGCCGTGTGAACACCGCGCCCGCCCGATCGGCGGGTGGCCGTGCAGGCCTCAGGCCGGCCAGGATCAGGCCATCGACCTGACGAGCCGCCACGAGCACCAGCAGGACCCCGAGCCCCTGCACGACCGGAAGCGCCCACGACATCGGCGCGGGGATCGTCCACAGCACGCCTGGCAGCGGGCGCCACAGTGCGCACACGGCAATCAGCAGCAGACTGGCCACCGTGACGTAAACGGAGCGCTCCAGATCGGCTCCGACACGCGACGCCATCCAGCGCCGGACCGGCAGGCGGGCAAACGCGCTGTGGTGCAGGCAGAAGGCCGCGAGCAGCAACCCGTCGAGCAGAGCGTCGAGGGGCGCAACCGGGCCCGGTGTCGGCCGGCCGAAGGTCACGCCGTAGGTAAAGGTCAGGTAGCCCAGCGAGGCTAAGAACACAACCGCCCCGAACATGGTGACCATGCGTGCCGAGACTGGCATCCGGTCGATTCTAGATGGGGTCACAGGGCTGCCACGCGACGCTGCACTATACTGGCCGCAATGGCTCGAACGAGGCTTTGGGTGCTCACGCTGGTCGCGGGCCTGGCCCTCCCGGCTGTGGCCGCGACGCAGACCGGCCCGCTGGCTGACGCCGAGCGGGCCCTGCACCTTGGTGAGTTCGATCGCGTCGAGTCGCTGGTCGGCACCTCCAGGAGCCCGCAGGCGGCTGTGCTGTTGGCGCTGGCCGACGCGGGCCGCGGCCGCTACGAGGAGGCCCGGGTACGACTGGTTCGCGCCGCGGCCGCTGATCCCGTCGGCGATGCTGCCCTCGAGCTGGCGCTGCTCCGGCTCTCGCTGGGCGAGGGGATCGATGCCCGCCTCGACCTGCGTACCCTGATCAACCGGACGTCCCCGTCCACGGCCGCCGACTATCTGCGCTTGGGCCGCGCGGCTCGGGCGCTGGGTGAGTTCGAGAACGCCAACACCTACTTTCGGCGCGCCAACACTGAGGCCCCAGGCGATCCGGCGGTCAACACAGAGTGGGGCTCGTTCTTCCTCCAGTGGCACCAAAACCAGGAAGCCTTCAACTCGTTCGAGATCGCACTTGAGACCGACGAGGACTACGTGCCCGCCAGAATGGGCATGGTGCGCGTGCTCCTGCAGGACAACCCGCCCCAGGCCCAGGAGATCCTCGCGTCGATCCGCGAGCAGAACCGCGACAACGTCGAGGTACTGCTGATCGAGGCCGAACTCGCGCTTGACAACCGGCGCCGCGACGTGGCCGCCGATCGCCTCGAGCGGGTGCACGAGGTGAACCCGGATCATCTCCAGGCCCACGCACTGGCGGCCGCGCTGGCGTTCCTCGAGGGGCGCGAGGACGATTTCGAGACTGCGGTGCAGACGGCGCTGGCGATCAACCCGAGCTTTGGCGAGGTCTATCGCGTGGCCGGAGATCATGCCGCGCGGAACTATCTGTTCGAGGAGGCCGTGACGTTGACGCAGCGGGCGCTGGCGCTCGATCCCCAGAACATCGCGGCATACGCCAACCTCGGCATGCATCTGCTCCGGACCGGCGACGAGGTGGGCGCGCGCGAAGCCCTCGAGACGGCATTCGACGCCGATCCATACGACACGGTGACGTTCAACTCGCTGGCCATGCTCGACGCGCTCGACACCTTCGTCACGCTCGAGGAAGGCGACATCATCATGCGTCTGGCGCCGGAGGAGGCGGCGGTGCTGGGTCCGTACGCGATGCCACTGGCGCAGGAGGCATTCGACACACTGGCAGGCCTGTACGGCTTCCGGCCTGACGAGCCGGTCCTGATCGAGATCTTCCCGCGGCACGACGACTTCGCGGTGCGGACCCTCGGGCTGCCCGGGTTCCTCGGAGCGCTCGGCGCTTGTTTCGGGAGCGTGGTGACGATGGACTCACCCAACGCGCGGCCGCCAGGCACTTTCAGCTGGGAAGCGACGCTTTGGCACGAGTTGGCGCACGTGATGACGCTGCAAATGTCAGACAACCGCGTCCCGCGGTGGCTCAGCGAGGGGGTTTCAGTGTTCGAAGAGCGGCGCGCCCGTCCCGAGTGGGGCCGGGAGACGACGGTAGTCTTCGCGCAGGCGCTGGCGGCCGACGAGCTAATTCCGCTGGCCGAGATTAACGCTGCGTTCTCGAACCCACGGACGATCAACCTTGCCTACTTCCAGTCGTCGGTGGTGGTCGACCACGTGATCGACGCGTTCGGGGAGCCAGCCTTCTACGACTTGGTTCGGGCCTACGCCGACAACCTTGAGGACGACGAGGCCTTCCAGCGGGCGCTGGGGGTGTCGGTTGCGGAACTCGAGGACTCGTTCCGGGCGTATCTGGACCGGACATACGGCGATCTGGTTGCTGCGGTCCAACGGCCCGCGGGCGTGGAGGGCAACGAGGATCTGAACACCCTGGAGCTACTGATCGAGGCGAACCCGAACAGCTTCGGGTTACACATCTTGGTCGCGCGTGCGCTGCGCGAGGCCGGCGACACCGAGCGTGCCGTCGAACACCTCGAGGAGGCGGCTCGGCTGGTACCGCAGGCGGGCGGTGGCGCTAACCCGAACGCCCTGATCGCGCAGATTGCGCTCGAGGACGGCGACACCAACTTGGCCATCGAGGCGCTGCGCGAGGTGCTGCGAGTGGACCACTACAACGTGGCGGCTGCGCGGCAGCTGGCCGATCTGGCGGCCGAGGCCGGCGAGGACGAGGCGGTCGCCGAGGCGACCCGCGTAATCGTCTCGACCGACCCGTTTGACGGCGTTGCCCAGCAGCAGTTCGGACGGATCAGCTTCGAGGCAGGGGAGATCGAGCTGGCCATCCGTGCGTTCCGGGCCGCGCTGGCGACCGAGCCGGTCGACATGGCCCAGGCCCACGTGGAACTGGCCGAGGCGCTGCTGGCCGACGATCAGACCGACGCGTCGCGCCAGGAGGTGCTGTCGGCCATGGAGATCGCACCCGCCTTTGAGCGCGCCCAGGAGTTGCTGCTCGAAATCATCGATCGCTCGGTGGACGCAGGACCGTAGAGTCCGGTTCGCGTTCGATGATCTCGCGGGATCATGGCAGCGTCTCCGGAACAGCTTGACACTGCGTTGTGGAGAGGACGGGGCCCCGAGAGGTTACCGGCGGTGGGCATCCCACCAATCCACGTGCTGGCGCGCGGGTTGGCGGAATGCGAAGACCCCGACGAGGCCCGCGGCGAAGCCCGCCACGTGCGCCCAGAACGCGATTCCGCCTACGTCGGCTTCCACGCCCATCGACCCCACTCCACTCAGGAACTGCATCAGGAACCAGATGCCCAGGAAGAAGATGGCAGGGACTTCCATGATGTGGATGAAGACGAAGATCGGCACGAGCGTGACGATGCGCGAGCGTGGGTAGAGCACGAAGTATGCGCCCATCACGCCAGCGATGGCGCCGCTGGCGCCCACCATCGGCACCTGTGAGGCCGGGTTGGTCAGCGTCTGGGCCAGCGCGGCGGCGATGCCGCACAGCAAGTAGAAGCCCATGAATCGCCCGTGGCCCATGCGGTCTTCGATGTTGTCGCCGAAGATCCACAGGTACAGCATGTTGCCCCCGAAGTGGAGGAGTCCGCCGTGCAGGAACATCGAGGTCAGCACGTCGAGCCACGAGAAGTCGGCGGGCACGAGTCCCCACGTCCGGATGAACGCGACGGCATCGGGCCCCAGCGAGAACTGTAAGAGGAAGACCAACGCGTTGAGGACGATCAGCCCCACGGTGACAAACGGTGTCGTGCGTGTGGGGATAACGTCGCGAAGGGGAATCATCGGCCGGAGATCAGGTTACAGTATTCGGAGCCCCCGCACGCCTACCCCCCAATGACCTGTCGTCACTGTGGCACCGAGATCGCCCAGAAGGCACTGATTTGCTACCGGTGCGGACACGCCACGTCTGCCCCGGCAGTGCGACCGCCGAAGGCCGAGTCGCTGTTCGCGCCCCGTCGCCGGTCGCCGATGCCGCTGGTGGTGGCCGTGATCGTGGTGGCGGTGGCCGCGCTGCTCGCCGGGATGTGGCTGGCTGGCTGAGGCCCCCTTGCGACCTACGACATTGGCCGTTCAGTTGGCAGGCCGGTAGGCCTCGACGGCATTGAACGTCTGCTCGCGCACCTCGATGCCTGCCGCATCAAGCTGCGCCACGGATGTACTGAGGGGTGGTCTCGATGGCCGGCGAGCCGGCGGGACGGGACCCGACCGCCACTTGGCAGCCCAGATGTTCCCAGCGGCTCGAACGCCGGGGCGAAACCGTTGCAAGGCGGCGCTGAGGAGGTCCCTGCCTAGGAGCTGCCCCTAACCGCGCTTCTCGCGCGGCACGTAGTCACGGGTACGCTCGCCGATGTAGACCTGCCGCGGGCGGGCGATCTTCTGCTCGGAGTCGAGCAGCATTTCCTCCCACTGGGCAATCCAGCCGGCCGTCCGCGGGATGGCAAACAACACGGGGAACATCGTTACGGGGAACCCCATCGCTTGGTAGATGAGCCCCGAATAGAAGTCCACGTTCGGGTAGAGGCGCCGACTCACGAAGTAGTCGTCCTGCAGGGCGATGCGCTCGAGCTCAAGCGCGATGTCGAGCAGGGGGTCCCGGCCCGTGACCTCGAACACTTGGTCGGCGGTCTGCTTGATGATCTTGGCGCGCGGGTCATACGACTTGTAGACCCGGTGCCCGAAGCCCATCAGCCGCCCCTCGCCGTTCTTCACCCGCTTGATGAAGTCCGGGACGTTGTCCACGCTGCCGATCTCGTTCAGCATCCGCAGCACGGCCTCGTTCGCCCCGCCGTGCAGCGGCCCGTAGAGCGCGGCAGCCGCGCCGGCCATTGCCGAATAGGGGTCGGCGTGCGAGCTGCCGATGTTCCGCATCGCGCTGGCACTGCAGTTCTGCTCGTGGTCGGCATGCAGAATGAACAGCACGTCGAGGGCGCGCTCAAGCACCGAGTCCGAGCGGTACTTCAACTCGGTCATCTTGAACAGCATGTTCAGGAAGTTGCCGGTGAAGCTGAGGTCGTTATCAGGGTAGACGTAGGGGCGGCCGATGCTGTGGCGGTACGCATAGGCGGCGATTGTCGCAACCTTGGCGATGAGCCGGTGGATTTGCTTCTGCCGCGACTGCTCATTGAAGATCTGCTTGGCGTCCGGATAGAAGGTCGAGAAAGCGCCAACCGTGCTCAGGAAGACGCCCATCGGGTGGGCATCGTAAGTGAAGCCATCCATCAGCTTCTTGATGTTCTCGTGGAGCATCGTGTGCATCGTGATCGAATGCGTCCACGCGTCGAGCTGGTCCTGAGTCGGGAGCTCGCCGAAGATGATTAGGTACGCCGTTTCCAGATAGGTCGAGTGCTCCGCGAGTTGCTCGATCGGATAGCCCCGATACTCCAGGATGCCCTTGTCGCCGTCGATGAAGGTGATGCGGCTACGACACGCCGCCGTGTTCATGAATGCCGGGTCGTAGGTGACGAGCCCGGCGTGGTCGCTCGTCTTGATCTGGCGAAGGTCGGTGGCCCGAATCGCGCCATCGGTGATCTCCAGTTCGTACTGCTTGCCGGTCCGGTTGTCGGTAATCGAGAGAGTGTCGGCCATGATCGAAGGAGACTCGTTACGGTTCTTGGTGAGCTTCTTGGTCTGCGGTGGGCGCCGGGTCACTGGCAATGCGGTAACACCCGCCGACCCAGCGCGCCAAGTCCTCGTTGCGGCAGCGCTCGCTGCAGAACGGCCGCCACTGCGTGTCCACGGGCTGGCGTCTGCACAGCACGCACACCTGACCCGCGCCCATCCCCTTCATTGTAGTTGATCCGCCTCGCGCCCGTCCCGGGGGGGTGATCAGTCCTGCGGTGGGATGGCCGCGGGGTGGCGGACATCGAGCGCTTCGACCATGAAGATCACGTCTTCGGCGATGTTCGTGGCATGGTCGCCGATCCGTTCCAGGTGCCGGGAGATTAGGATGAGATCCAGGGCGGGCTCCACCGTGGCCGGGTTGCCGCTCATGTGGCTCAGCAGCTCGCGGAAGATCTGCGTCTTGAGCGCGTCGAGGCGATCATCCTGCTCAAGGACGCGCTGCGCGAGGCGGCTGTCGCGATTGACGAAAGCGTCGAGCGCGTCGCGCAGCATCTGCTGCGCGATCTCGCCCATACGCGGGATGCCGAGAAGCTGCTTGACCGGCGGGTGCGTCATGTATCGCCGCGCGGCCTCTGCGATGTTGACTGCCAGATCGCCGACGCGCTCGAGATCGGTGTTGATCTTCACGCTGGCAATGATGGTCCGGAGATCCTTCGCCATAGGCTGGTGGAGCGCCAGGAAGGTAAAGCACCGGTTGTCCACGTCGAGATGTCGCTCGTTGATGGGCTCATCGCCGACCAGCGTGGCCTCGATGAGTTCGGGGTCGCGGCTGACCAGGCCCTGGACGGCTGTCCGGACCCGTTCCTCGGCGAGGCCGCCCATCTCGAGCAGTCGGCCCTGGAGCGCCTCGAGCGCGCCTTGGAAATGGGGGAGGTCCGCCATGCCCAACAGCCTACCCGAAGCGGCCGGTGACGTAGTCCTCGGTGAGCTGCTCGGTCGGGGCAGTGAAGATGCGTTCGGTCCGGTCGTACTCAACGAGCCGTGAGAGCCAGAAGAAGGCCGTGTAGTCGGAGATCCGGGCGGCCTGTTGCATGTTGTGCGTCACGATGACAATCGTGTAGTCCTTCTTCAAGTCGTACACGAGTTCCTCGATTCGCTGGGTGGCGATCGGGTCGAGCGCCGACGCGGGCTCGTCCATTAGCAGGATGTCAGGCTTAATGGCCAGTGCCCGGGCGATGCACAGGCGCTGCTGCTGGCCGCCCGACAGGGCCAGCGCTGGCTCGTGCAGCCGGTCCTTGACCTCGTCCCACAGTGCGGCTTGGACCAGACTTTCCTCCACGCGCTCGGCCACCGCAGACCGGCTGGCCGCCAGGCCGTTGATGTGGAGGCCGTAAGCCACATTGTCGTGAATCGACTTCGGGAACGGGTTTGATTGCTGGAACACCATGCCGACGCGGCGACGCAACTCGACCACGTCGATCCCCGGGCCGTAGATGTCCGTGCCGTCGACCAACACCCGGCCCGTCACGCGGGCGCCGGGGATGATGTCGTTCATGCGGTTCAGGGTGCGCAGGAAGGTGCTCTTGCCGCACCCCGACGGGCCGATGAACGCGGTGACCACGTTCGGGTGCATCCGCAGCGAGATGTCCCTCAGTGCATGCGTCGACCCGTAGTGAAAGTTCATCGAGTCAACCTCGATTTTCACGCCGGCCGGCGCAGCCGGCGTGCCCCTGGCCTCGCGGCTCGCCGCCAGGTTGCCCAGGTGCGCTAGGTGCCGGACCGACAGGTTCACGCCGACCGCTTCCTCTCGTAGCGGTCGCGTAGCCAGATAGCCACGGCGTTGAGGGTGAGCAGGACGGCGAGCAGCACGATGATCCCGCCGGCGGCATTGTCCTGGAATTCGGGCTGTGGCCGCGAAACCCAGTTGAAGATCTGAATCGGCAGCACCGTGAAGGGCGAAAGCAGCCCGTCTGGCGCGAAGGTCAGGAAGCTGACCGCCCCGATCGTGAGCAGCGGCGCCGTCTCGCCGATGGCCCGTGAGAGGGCGAGGATCATGCCCGTCAGTATCCCCGGAAACGCCACGGGGAGCACCTGATGCCAGATGGTCTGCCACTTGGTCGCGCCCAGCGCGTAGGAGCCCTCGCGCAATGAGCCCGGCACGGCGCGCAGCGCTTCCCGCGTGGTGAGGATGATGACCGGCAGCACCAGCAGCGCGAGCGTCGAGGCCCCCGCGAGCACGCTGCGGTCCAAGGCGAGGGCGCGGACGAAGAGGCCGAGCCCGAGCAGGCCGTAGATGATCGAGGGCACGGCCGCTAGGTTGGCAATGTTGATCTCGATCAGCCGGGCCAGCCGGCTGTGGCCGCCGTACTCCTCGAGATAGACAGCGGCGCCCACGCCGATCGGCACCGCCAGCACTGCGGTCACGGCGATGACGAACAGGCTGCCGCTGAGCGCGTGCCAGATGCCGGCCTGCTCGGCTCGCCGGGAGGGGAAGCCCGTGATGAAGTCCCAGGACAGGCGGTTGACGCCATCGAGCCAGACCCCGACCAGCAGCCCGGCCAGCGCCGCGAGCGCGGTGCACAGCACCAGCAACGCGCCGGCTTGGAACAGGAGATCCGTTCGGCGGCGCCAGGTGGTCGCGCGCGCGGCCACACCGGGCGCTGGCCCGGTCACGAGTACTCCTCCCGGTAGCGCTCGCGCAGCCAGGTGCTGACGAGGTTGAGCGAGAAGGTGCCGAGGAAGAGAAGCATGCCCACGGCGAAGATCGTCCGGTACTCGAGCGTGCCCTGGGGGGTGTCACCGAGGCTGACCTGGACGATGTAGGTGGTCATCGTCTCGATGGGGACCAGCGGGTTCGCGGTGAGCCGTGGTTGCTGGCCTGCGGCGATCGCCACGATCATCGTCTCGCCGATGGCCCGCGAGATGGCAAGGATGAACGCGGCGGTGATGCCGGACAGCGCGGCCGGCAGCACCACCTTCAGGCTGGTCTGCATCTTGGTGGCCCCGAGCGCATAGGAGCCCTCGCGCAGGCCGCGTGGCACGCCCTGCATAGCGTCCTCGGAGAGCGAGGACACCAGCGGCAGGATCATGATGCCCATCACGATGCCCGGGCCGAGGGCGTTGAACCCGGCCAGGTCCGGGATTACCCGTTGCAGCAAGGGGGTGACGAACAACAGGGCGAAGTAGCCGTAGACCACCGTTGGCACGCCCGCGAGCAGTTCCAGGACGGGCTTCACGATGCGACGCACGCGGTCGGGCGAGTACTCGCTGAGGTAGATGGCGCTCAGTAGGCCCATCGGCAGCGCCACGAGCATGGCGATGCCAGAGACCAGCGCCGTGCCGGCCACCAGCGGCAGTACCCCGAAGCGTGGTGTGGCGAACAGGGGGGTCCACTCGGTGCCGAACAGGAACTCGAACAGCGGGACTTCCTGGAGGAACACGACGGTTTCGGCCGCCAGCACGACCACGATGCCGACCGTCGTGCCAACCGAGAGCAGCGCGCAGAGGAAGAGCGTGCCCTCGATCACCGGCTCGGCACGTCTCATCGCCCGCCGGTGAGTAGCGCTTCCAGGGACACGCCCACCTGCGATCCGCCGTTGCCGAAGATGGTGCCCACGAGGCGCTCGGCGAACCACCGTTCGGCGAGGACGTAGAGCTCAGGCGCAAGTGGGATATAACCCACCTCGTCGACCAGCGCCGCCCCTTCGCGAAGGAAGAAGTCGACGAACGCTTGGACCTCGGGTCGCTCGGCCGCCGTGCGCGAGACGTAGATGAAGATGGGGCGTGACAAGGGCTGGTAGGTGGCGTCAGAGACGGTCGCCACCGACGCGGCGACGGGACCGTTGCCGTTGTCGGGGTTGCCGTCGTCGACGCCGAGCAACCGCATCCGGCCCGGGTTCTTCGTGACGTAGGCTAAGCCCATGAACCCGAGAGCTAGCTCGTCGCTGCTGATGCCCTGCACGAGCACATTGTCGTCCTCGCTGGAGGTATAGTCGCCGCGGCTGACGCCCTCCTCGCCCGTGACGGCCTCGGTGAAGTAGTCGTAGGTGCCGGAGTCGACGCCCGCACCGTAGAGGTGGATCTCACGGTCAGGCCATGAGGCCCGCACCTGGTTCCACCGCGTGATCTCCCCCTGGGCCTCGGGTTCCCACAGCGTCCGCAGCTCGTCGACCGTGATCGAGGTCGACCAGGTGTTGTCTGGGTGCACGACGACCGCTAGGCCATCGTAGGCCACCGGCAGCTCGATGAAGTCGATACCCTCGCTGCGGCAGGCCTCGATCTCGACGACATCGGTTTCACCGCGGCAGAAGCGCTCGAATCCGCCGCCGGTGCCGGAGACCGACACCGTCACCCGGACGTTGGGGTTCGTGCGCTGGAACTCTTCGGCGACTGCTTCGCTGATGGGAAAGACGGTGCTCGATCCGTCGATGCGGATCAGCGCAGCGTCTGCGCCGCCCGAGCCGCCGCAGGCCACGGCCAGTGCTGCGGCCATCCAGCAAGCCTCACGAAAGGCAAAGAGACGCATGCACCATCATATCAGTGCAGAATTTCACACCGATTTCCGACTCGCAAAGTCTGTGTTAACCGACCCGCCGCCTCGCGCGTGCCCGCGGCGCCGCGCCGGGGGCACCCGTGGGCCGGCGGCGCACAGTCCTGTGCTGGGCCGGCTGGCGGGCGGCGGCCTGGAAGCAGACTGGCTTGCCCAGGGTCTCGGCGAACGGTGCGCTGTGGCGGTCGGCCGCCCACAGTTCCAGCTCGACATCGCTCGAGGCTTGGATCATGACCAGGACATCGGCCAGCCGGATGCGCACCTCGAGGCGCGACACGACCTGCGCGTGGCTCCGGTCGAGGCTCTCGGCGACCCGCAGCAGCGAGGCGAGCCGGCGCACGGCGACCCGCAGGCGAGGCGGGAGGCTCGAGTACTCGGTGTGCGACTTCTTCGGTGTGCCGCGGCGATGGTAGCGGGCCACGAGGGCGATGACTTCGATCTCGTCGGGCTCGAACCCGCGGAGGTCGCCGTTCTTGATCAGGTAATAGGAGTGCCGATGGTGCCGGGCGTAGCTGATGTGCACGCCGATGTCGTGGAGCAGCGCGGCGTACTCCAGCCACTCGCGCTCGCGCTCACCGAACCCGTGGACTGCGCACGTCTGGTCGAACAGTGCCAGCGCCAGGCGAGCCACCTGGGCCGAGTGTTCGACCTGGTAGCTGCAGCGTTCGGCCAGCTCCACGGTGCTGCGCCGGCGCACGTCGGGGAACTCGTTGACGTGCGCAATCTGGCGACGATGCCGCCGCACGTAATCGAGCACGAGGCCCTCGCGCAGCGCGAGGTCGCAGAGAATCAGTTCCGTGGCGTCGAGGCGCCGGAGCAGCGTGTCGAGGAGTACGGCGCCGGCAACCATCAGGTCGGCGCGCCGCGGGTCCAGTCCCGGCAGGCGTAGCCGGCTCTCGAGGGCGAGCACCACCGCGTCTTTCCGCAGGCGGTGCAGCTGCCTCGCACTGACCCGGAGGTTGCGGACTTCGCTGGGCGCCTCGCCGCGCTCAGCCGCGGCGGCCATCACCCCGAGGCTGAGAATCGTGCCCGACGTGCCGACCACGCGGTCGAAGCCCGCCTCCGCGATCTGCGTACAGAACTGGCCCACCACAGAGGTCACGTGCTTGACCAGGCGGCGCTCGTCCGTGCTCGACAGGGGATCGGTGCGGACGAACCGCTCGGTCAGGCGGATCACGCCGAGCTTGAAGCTGCGCGCCATCAGGATGGTCGTGGCCGTTCCCAGCGTGATCTCCACGCTACCGCCGCCGATGTCGATTACCACGGCCCGCTGCTCGCCGAGGTCCACGCCGTAGGCGGCCGCTTGATGGATCAGGCCGGCCTCCTTGGCACCGCTGATCACCCGCACCCGGATGCCGGTCTCGTGCGCGATCCGCTTGAGGAACTCGCCACCGTTCTCGGCCTCGCGCACGGCGCTGGTGGCGGCGGTCCGGATGACGTCCACGCCGTGAGACTTGGCTAGACGGCGGAACGTCGACAGGACCGCCAGTGCTGAGTTCATGGCCTCCTCGGTCAAGGCCCGGCCGTTCAGACCGCCGGCCCCGAGCCGGACCATGGCCTTCTCGCCCCCGATCTGTTCGAAGGACATGTCGGGCCGGACCTGAACCAGGATCATGTGGATCGAGTTAGTGCCGATGTCGATGGCCGCGATGCGCATGCTTCGACTCGCGCGGCGTGGGCCCGCGATCTATAGTTGGGGTTCGTCCCGGGTGGGGCCACGTGATCGTATCATGCGGGGAGTTGCGATCTCTGAGCACGTACTGCGCCGTCGCCACCGGGCGCTTGCCCGAGCATTGCCGGCGGCGCGGAACGGTGATCCCGAGGCGGTCCACCAGGCCCGGGTGGCGACTCGGCGCCTCCGGGAGGCGTTGCGGTTGCTCGGCGCTGGCCGGAAGGGCCGCAAGACTACGCGAGCCATCAGGCGCTTGACACGGCTGCTCGGCCCGGTGCGTGAGCTTGACGTGGCCCTTGAGATGCTCGGCGAGCTCCAAGCCGCGCCCGACGCGCCCGTTGAGGCCATTGCGGTCCTGCGCCAGGTGATCGGACGCGAGCGGGCTGCACTCCAGCACGACCTCGAGTGCCGGCTCGACCCGGGCGCATTCCAGCAGCTACCCAGGCATCTGCTGCGTGCGGTCCCTCGGGCTCCCGACGCGGTGGCCTCCGCCGACGGGGTGCGGGCCTGGGCCATGGCCGCCCGCCGGGCGTGGCGGTTGCAGGTGTCCATCGAGAAGGCCAGCAGCCTCTACCTGCCCGACCGGCTCCACGAGGTGCGCATCGCGGCCAAGAAACTTCGGTATGCCTGTGAAATCGTGGGAGAGGTTGAGCGCTCGGCGCTCGGTCCGCTGACGGGGCGACTGAAGCGGCTGCAGGACCTGCTCGGACGCATGCACGACCTCGAGGTGCTGATCCTCCGAACACGCAGCGTGCAGGGGGCGCCGCTGGCCGCCGATCCCGTGCTCTCCGCGTCCCTCGACCGGCTCGTCGGCTGCCTCGAGACCGAATGTCGGCGACTGCACGCCCGCTACATGGCCTCCCGCAAACGGTTGGTCTCCGACTGCGAGCGCGTGGTCACGGCCTCCTGCGCCCGTCGTACGGCGGTGGCGTGAGCACGATGGTCAGCCGCTCCTTGTATCTGGTACGGCACGCCATCGCGGCCGAGCGCGGGGCGGAGTGGCCGGACGACGACATCCGGCCGCTGACCGCGCGTGGCATGGCGCGGTTTCGCGAGGCCGTACGCGGGCTCGACTGGGTGGGCGCGGAGCTCGACGAGATCTGGACCAGCCCACTGGTACGGGCCCGTCAGACCGCCGGCCTACTGTCTGAAGGGCTTGGCGGCCAGCGCGTGCGCGTGCTTGAGCAGCTGGCACCCGGCAGCGTGCCCGCAGAGGTCAGCGGCGCTCTTGAGCAGGCGACGAGGTGCCCGCGCTTGGCCTTGGTCGGCCACGAGCCAGGGCTGGGCGAGTTGGCGGCGTACCTGATCGGTGCGCCACAGCCGCTGCAGTTCAAGAAGGGCGGGGCTTGCCAGATCGATCTCGGGAGCCTGAGCCATCCGGGGACCGGTACGCTGTGCTGGTTCCTCACGCCCCGCGTTCTGCGGCGCTTGGCTGGCGGCCGCACTGCGTGACCGCCTCGGCCGGGCACACTGCGATCATCATTAATCCGGTCTCCGGCGCGCGCGGCGGACGGGACGAGCCGCGTGCCCGGGCGTTATGACGTGGAGGGGGAGCGGTGCATGGGCGGGCCGATGGTGCGGTCGCGGTCCAACCGCACACCCTACAGGGCCCGTATGCCGCCAGTCGCCGATGGGTGATGTGGCAGAAGTCATATGAAGCAATGGTTTTACACGTTACGAGAGGTGCTGGTTCACGACCGAGACTCCAAGCTACTGGTCGAGTCTCGGTTATCGATCAGTAGCCCAGCAGACCACCTTTGCGCCTGGGGCCTCGCCAAGGCCGAGGATGTCCGCCGTTTCACGATTTCCATCGCCGGATCCTCGGGGTGGAAGGTGCGCGAGGAAGAGAAGAGCCCCGTCCTGCGCGAGGTCTGCTATGACGACTGGCGCTGCGTGGCGCGCGCCCTGCTGAACTTCACCCTCGCGGCGGCATCGCTGGTCGATGCCGGCTGGGTCGAGGGCGAGGCCGGTTACTCGACGAAGCGGTAACCAAGGCCGATGACGGTCTCGATCTGGCGCCCGACGGGCCCGAGCTTGCCGCGGAGCCGCCCTACGTGCACATCGACCGACCGGGTCTCGATAACACGGTCGTATCCCCACACACGCTCCAGGAGCCGGTCCCGCGTCAGCACACGGTTGCGGTTCTCCACCAGATAGCGCAGCAGCTCGAATTCGCGGCGGGTCAGCCGCACGGGCTTGTCGTCGACCTCCACTGAAACCGCGTCGAAGTCGGCCAGCAAGTGTTCTCCTCGGTAGACCGACTGCTCAGCGTTGGCCGCACCCTGCTCGGTGCGGCCACGCCGCAACACGGCCTTCACGCGCGCGGCGAGTTCGCGAAGGCTGAAAGGCTTGGTGATGTAGTCGTCGGCTCCGATCTCCAAGCCGGTGACCCGATCGCGCTCGCTGGTTCGGGCGGTCAGGATGATGATCGGCACGTTGGCCGTTTCGGGCCTGGCCCGAAGGATGCGACAGACCTCAAGACCGCCGAGCACAGGCAGGTTCAGGTCCAGCAACACCAGATCAGGAGCGTGCTCGGAGACGATCTTGAGCGCCGCGTCGCCGCCGGTGACCACTGCCACCTCGACATCACCGCTCCGTTCAAGCGTGTGCTTGATGAGCCCCGCGATGTCCTGCTCGTCCTCGACCACAAGGACCCGGGTCCGTGCCGTGGTCCTCGCCCTCTGCGAGTTGCCCGTCGTACCACCCGCCATGCCCGCTGATGTGTCGTCCACCTGACACTCCCGTTCTGCCTCGGCGATCGCTCGTGCTACTGTAACTACCGTAGTGAGGCGCAGTATCCGGTAGGTGACGGTGGCGTTAAATGTGGGTTACGCTCGCATTGGACGGGACCGGTTTGGGAGGGCGGTCGCAGGCCCCGGGTGCCCGTAAGGGGTCGCTAAACGGACCCCAACCTTTGATAGTATCCGCCACACAATGACTGACATGCAGGCCCGCACGCCTCCCGATACGCAGTTCGAAGTTGCCCGCCGGTGGATGCCGGCGATGCTGGCGCTCTTTGTCGGCTCCGGCTGCGCCGCCCTCGTCTACGAGGTCGTCTGGCTGCAGTTGCTGCAGCTCTCGGTCGGCTCGTCCGCGGTTTCGCTCGGTGTACTGCTCGGCGTGTTCATGGGCGGCATGTGTCTCGGCAGCCTGCTGCTGCCAAAGTACATCAACCCGACGCACCACCCGTTGCGGGTGTACGCTTTCCTCGAGCTGGGGATCGGCGCCTTCGGGATCCTCGTGCTCTACGGTATTCCGCTGCTCGGCGGCGTCTATGCCGCCATCGCTGGCACCGGTTCGATGAGCGTGGTGCTGCGCGCCATCTTGGCGGGCATCTGCCTGCTGCCGCCTACCGTGCTGATGGGCGCCACATTGCCTGCGATCGCCAGATACGTGAAGACGACGCCGGACGGGGTGTCGTGGATGGGGTTCTTCTACGGCGGCAACATCGCGGGCGCGGTGGCGGGGAGCCTCCTCGCCGGATTCTATCTGCTCAGGGTGTACGACATGCCGACGGCCACTTTCGTGGCGTTCGCCCTGAACGTGGCGGTAGCCGGGCTGGCGCTGGCCATTGCCCGGGTGGCGCCGTACACCGGCCGCGCCGGGACGGCTGCGCCGGTGGCCGCGAGGCCCGCGGCGCGCCTGGTCTACCTAGCCATCGGGCTCTCCGGACTGACCGCGCTCGGTGCAGAAGTAGCTTGGACGCGGACGCTGTCGCTGCTCTTCGGCGCCACGACGTACACGTTCTCGCTCATCCTTGCTGTCTTCCTGCTGGGCCTCGGCATTGGCAGCACGCTGGGCTCGGCACTGGCCTCGAACCTGAGGAACCCACGCGCCGCGCTCGGGTGGTGCCAGCTCGGGCTGTGTCTCACGATCGGCTGGGCGTCGTACGCGGCTGGCGCATCGCTGCCGTTCTGGCCGATCAACCCGTCGATCTCCACTGACGTCGGCTTCAACTTCCAGCTCGACCTAGTGCGTGCGTTCTGGGTGATGTTGCCGGCCGCCATACTCTGGGGTACCAGCTTCCCGCTCGCGCTCGGTGCCATCGCCGAGCCGGGCCAGGATTCTGGCCGCCTGGTGGGAGGCGTCTACGCGGCCAACACCGTGGGCGCCATCGTGGGCGCAGTCGGTACGAGCCTGCTGCTGCTCGGTACACTCGGCTCGCAGTTTGCGCAACAGGCGATGATCGCTGTCGCAGCAATTTCGGGTCTGCTGATGCTGGTGCCGCCGATGCTGGCGGTGGCCCGCCAGCAGGTAGTGGCCGGCGCGCTGGTCGCCGTTACCGTTCTCGGCAGCGGGTTGCTGGTGCGCTCGGTGCCCGAACTGCCGGGGCTGCTCGTCGCCTACGGCCGCTATGCGGCCACGTGGGTGGGGATCAACGAGATCATCTACACGGGCGAGGGTGTGACGGCCGCCGTGGCGGTCTCCCGCACGCCGTACGGCGTGCTCAACTACCACAACGCCGGCAAGGTGCAGGCATCCAGCGAGCCGCAAGACATGCGCCTGCAGCGAATGCTGGGGCACATGACAACGCTGGTGCCCGAGAACCCGCAGAGGGTGCTGGTCATTGGGTGTGGCGCTGGCGTGACGGCGGGCGCGGTGTCGGTCGATCCGCAAGTGACCGATGAGATCATCGCCGAGATTGAGCCGCTGGTGCCGTTCGTCGTGTCGACCTATTTCTCGGAGCACAACTTCGACGTCGTGGCCAACCCGAAGGTGACCGTGCACCTCGACGACGCGCGCCATTACCTGCTCACGACCGACGAGAAGTTCGACGCCATCACCTCGGACCCGCTTGATCCCTGGGTGAAGGGCGCCGCCACGCTCTACACGCACGAGTTCTTCGAGGAGGTGAAGGAGCACCTGAACCCGGGTGGCGTGGTGACGCTGTTCGTGCAGCTCTACGAGAGCACCGAGGAGGCGGTCAAGAGCGAGATTGCCACGTTCCTCGAGGCGTTCCCGAACGGGGCCGTCTTCGCCAACACGACCAACGGCCAGGGCTATGATCTGGTGTTGCTCGGCAAGCTCGACGACGAGCCGATCGACCTCGAGCGGATCCAGGCGCGGCTGGACGACCCGGCCAACGGGGCTGTCATGCAGTCACTGCGCGAGATTGGCATCAACTCGGCGACGGACCTCTTTGGGACCTACGCGGGCCGCGTTGAGGACATGGCCAATTGGCTGGCCGACGCCGAGATCAACCGCGACCTCAATCTCCGACTGCAGTACCTGGCCGGCCTTGGCCTCAACCAGTACAACGCGGACGCGATCTACCGGAACATGATCGTGGACACCGAGTATCCCGAGGGGCTGTTCACCGGCTCGGAGGCGACGCTCGAGGCGCTCGAGCAGCGTATCGCGATCAACATGCGCGTCGGCGGGAATACGAATTTCTTCGACTAGAAGAAGAATCGTATTCTTACCTCCGGCAGTCAGCGCCTCCGGAACGCCTCAGCGACGTTCCATCAGAGTCAACGAAAACTTCGACTAGGCGACCGTTGCAGGCCTGATAACCCGCCCTTCGGGATGACGATACTGCCGTTGCGGAGGCACCAGCCATCCCCGTCGGCGTTGGCGAGGCCCCGTGCGTGCACTAGCCGGGCGCCGTCGCCGATCCGCGCGTCCGTGTTCGACAATCACCGGTCCAGCACCAGGTCACGCCCGATGCCGTGCGTCGGTCGTTTCGCCTTCGGCATACCGTCCTCGTGGAGATCCACCCCGAGCGGACGATGCGCGTCTCGAGCACTTCGCCGAAGGCCATGCGATAGTGGTGGCCACCGGTCAGGATCGGGATGTGCACAACGTCGTGCTGCGCGATGAGACACGCGGCCTTGCGCATGAGCGGGTATGTGGCGCCGTTTGGGGCCGCCAGCTTCGAGCGCGTCGCTGGGAAAGGGAAGGGTCGGGTGCCGCGTCCGCCACCGCGGATGATGACGAGCGTGTCGTTGGTGATGTCCATGCCGTGCCGCGAAGGCGCCGTTTGCCTTGGACCACAGGCCAGCGGGGGATGTAACCACATACCAGAGTTTGCCGTTCCGTTTCACGAATGAGATCCCGGTGTTACGCTGGTCCCCTATCCTGATGGCAATGCACGTGGGTATACCACGGCTATCGACAGCAAGGCGGGCGTAGGCGTGGCGCTAACGATCAGCGTCATTGTCTGCGCTCATAACGAAGCCCGATATCTTTCGGCCTGCCTCCATTCGCTCCTAGCTCAGACCAGGGTCCCGGACGAGATCGTGGTGGTCAACAATGCCAGCACCGATGAGACGCGTGCCGTGGCGCAGGCGGTTCCGCATGTACGTGTCGTCGACGAACCATGCAAAGGGCTGGTGGTGGCGCGGGAGACGGGGCGGCACACTTCGACGGGCGAGGTGCTGGCCTACCTTGACGCCGACTGCCGGGCCCCGGTGACTTGGCTCGAGCGCGTGGAGCGGCGGCTCGAGGCCGACACTGGCCTCGTCGCGCTCTCAGCGCCGTATCGTTTCTACGACTGGAACTGGACGGGTCGGGCCTTCGTCCGGCTCTACGACGTCACGCTGGCGCCGCTCGCGCAGTTGCTGGTCAAGCACGTCCTGCGAATCGGCTCGGTCCTCTACGGAGGGAACTTCGCTGTCCGGCGCTCGGCCTTGGAGGCGATCGGCGGCTTCGACACATCGATTGAGTTCCACGGGGAGGACACCAACCTCGGCCGGCGGCTCTTCAAGGTCGGCGGCGTTTCACTGATGGGTGAGTGCTGGCTCTACACCTCCGCACGGCGGTACCGCGCCATGGGCAACTGGACGGTCGCCAGGCTCTATGTCCGGAACTTCGCCTCGGAGATGCTGCGCCACCGTCCCAAGGACAAATCACACGTGGATGTGAGAATGTGATGCCCGGATACGAACCGTTCCTGCTGTGTGACTTTCATGTGCATACCCAGTGGAGCGATGGCAAGCTGCCGTTGCGAGAGGTCATCGATCTTTACGGCGCTACGGGCAAGTTCGACGTCATCGCCATCACCGACCATATCCTTATGAAGAAGGACTGGCTGGCCCGAGCTGGGCGTGTAGCGTCGCTCGGCAAGAAGAACTACTGCGTCCGCGAGGAGCAGTTCGAGGACTATCTGGCCGACGTCCGCCAAGAGGCGAAGCGGGCGCTGAAGCAATACAACATGCTCGTCGTGCCCGGCGCCGAGATCACCCAGAACTGGCTGACGGGCAAGGGAAAGAAAAACTCGCACATCATCGCGCTGGACATCAAGGAGTACATCAGTGCGGACCAGTCAGCCGCCAACATCCTAGGCGAGATCCGGCGGCAGGACGCTGTGAGCATCGCCTGCCACCCGCACCACCGCACGACCCGCCGCATGGAGGTCAGCACCTGCTATCTGTGGGACAACCGCGAGGAACTAGCCGACTTGGTCGACGTCTGGGAGGCGGCCAACCGCGACGACCTGTTCTCGGTGACCAGCCTGAAGCACTTCCCGTACGTGGCCAACAGCGATTTCCACAAGCCGCGACATCTCTACTCGTGGAAGACGCTGCTCCGCTGTGACAAGACGTGGTCGGCAGTCAAGAAGGCGCTGCGCGAGAACGTTGATGTGGCGTTGACGCTGTTCCGCCGTGACGGCTGGGCAGCCTAACCGTGTGGTGACGGCGCCCGGGGCGTTACCCCGAATTGCGCCTGCATTGCACTGTCCAATTTGCAGTACTGACCGCGGCATTCCACTGATCTTCGACGAGGTTTACACGGGCTTTCGCCTGGCCCCGGCGGGGCGCAGGAGGTGTTCGACGTCCGCGCCGATATGGTCGTTTATGGCACGACCGTGGGCGGAAGCATGCCGAGCGGCGTGGCCTGTGGCCGTGCCGACCTGATGCGACGGTTCGAGCCCGACCGGCCGATGCGGCTCGCCTACGTGGCCAGCACGTTTTCCGGGCATCCCAGGGTGATGAGCGCAATGGACGCCGTCCTGGGGTGGGCCACCGGGCTGGACGCGCCCGCCGCCTACGCCGAGATGCACCGCCGGTGCGCGACATGGGCGCTGGTCACCCACTAGGCCTTGGCCGAGGGCGGCCTGCCCACCCGCGTGGCGCACTTTGGCACGGTATGGCCCCTGCTCTTCACCGCGCCGGGGCGCTACAATTAGCTGCTCCAGTACTATCTGCGCGCGCGAGGCATCTCGTTGAGCTGGGTGGGGACGGGGCGCTGCCTAGCCAGCATGGACTTCACCGAGGCAGACTGCGACGACCTGCAATAGGCGGTGGTGGGTGCCCCGCGCGACCTGCGGAACGATGGCTGGTGGCTAATGGTTGACCAGTACCCCGGAAGGGAGCACGAATGCGAGCGCGTCTGATCGGCAAGATGGTGGGCAGGCTTGTGCCTCGACCGGTGCGGCGGTTCCACGCGGAAGTCATGCAACGTAAGCACGACGACCACCATGCGTCGCACAACAACAGGACCCACCACACGCTTTACGCCATCCTCGAGCCACCCTGCCACGATGCCGGGAAGCTGCTGCTCGGCGACAACACGCGGAACACGACCCTGATCTTCCTGGGCTACTTGGCGTTGCCGGTGGTCGAGTTCGCCCGTGCGGGCAGTGTTTCGGGCGCCACCTCCATAGCTGCGCTGCCGACGAGCGCGGCGCAGTGGTGGGCCTGGACGTGGATTGTCGTGCTCGGCCGTGTCGCGTACCTGCTGGTTCGCCACGGCGTGTGGGCGTCGATGCGCTGGTACGTCAAGCTCGTGACCGATCCAGCGACCGACATCGGTACCTACTTTCCCTGGTGGCCGCAGCGCGCGTGAGCTGGGCGGCTTTCGGCGTCGCCGCTGTGCTGCTGAGCTTCGAGCGGATCGTGTACGCCATCGCCTGGCACGCTCCGAAGGCATTCGAGGGGTGGTGCGCGCGGCCGGCCTTGGCCTGGGCCGGCGGGCCGGTGGGTGTGCTGTTCCGCCTGTTCCTGGTCTTCAAAGCCATCCAGGGCGGCGTGTTCGTCTGCTGGTGCCTCATGCATGGGGGGACGCTTGTGCCCGCCGCGGCCAGCCCATGGCCACTCGCCACCGGTGCGGTGCTGATCGCCGTCGGCTTGGTGCTGAACGGCGCGGTCTTTTTCCACCTCGGTACAAAGGGTGTGTTCTACGGCAACCGGTTCGGCCACGAGCTCCCGTGGGTCCGCAGGTTCCCGTTCTCGTGGTTTCCCCATCCGCAGTACCTGGGTGCAGCGATGCTCGTCTGGGGGTTCTTCGTGGTGATGCGGTTCCCGGCGCCCGACTGGTACGCGTTGCCCGTGCTCGAATCGGTCTATTACGTCCTCGGGTCGCGGTACGAGCAGTAACTTCGCAACCGCGGCGCTGAGTGATCGGCGCGGATCAGTGGACGCGCGCGGCGGGGACTCGCAGCGCGTCGACCATGCGCCGCTTCTGCATCACTGGTACTTCGCTCTTGTAGACCCGCTTCACTCCGTCGCCAAGTGCAGCCTCAATGTCGCGGACGGACTCCACCAAGCGCTCCAAACCACGCGGCTCCCCGGAGGCGGCCTAGTCGGTGCCCCACATGGCACGGCCGAGGGTGATGTGGCGCTCGATCAGGCACGCCCCGAGCCACCGTGGTCGGCAGCTCTACCTCGTGGCCCGAATAGCCGATCGGGCAGTCGTACCGCTCGCGCAGAGTCTGAATCATTCGCAGATTCCGCTCGGGCAGGGGACAGGGAAACGTGCTGGTTGCATGGGCAATGATGAGGGTATTCGTATTGAGCAGGGGCACTGCCGTGTCGATCTGCTCCATGGTGGACACGCCAGTGGAGAGCACACTGCCACCGTTGACAGCCCCAAATGCCGTCGCCGACGAACAGGATCACGTGGCGGCCCAGGTCGGCCAGGGCCAGCGCTTTCTCGGCGCCAGCCGGTCGGCGTCGAACCCGCCCTCGGCGTCTCCGAGCCGGGGGGGGACTGCTGACCCGCCACCGGCGCTGCCGGCAGCGGGGATGTCAGCACCAGCCCCGCGATCTGCACGGCGACAGAAACCACGGCAACTCACGTAACAGGTCATGAGGACCTTCGTGGCAGGACAGCGTGCGTCCCGGCGGCAACATCCTCGCAGCGCGGCGGCCGGCACGCCCTAAAGGTCACACGTGGGTGAAGGCTAGCCTGTCCACAGGCCGGCGATGCCGAGGCGGCCTAGCCGGGGACGTTCAGGGCTAGGTGGCCGAGCTGCCGGCATGCAGCATCTCGACGTTTTCGAAGACGAAGGTCGAGAACGTAGTGCCGCTCCCCCAGCACCCCCGTGAGGAGGCAGGTGCGGCCGGTCGGGTCCACCGCCTCGCGCTGTTCGATCACCGCAGGCAGCAGGCCGAAGGCCGCGTCGCCGAGGACGTTGACGGCGAAAGTGACCCATGGAACGAGCCAAAGGGCGCCACCCGCTGGCTCAGGGTGCCGGTAAGACACCGGGCGCAGGCGCTGATAACGCCACCGATGCCACTCGCTACAGCCCGGGCCAAGCGAGCATCGTCTCTCCTGGGTAGGCGCGGCGCTTCGTGGCCGGCCCGTCAAGTGTTAACCCGGCTGTAACGGACCTGTCGCTCCCCTTTGACCCAGGCTGATTATTCTCGTTGGGACACCGTGACTCCTCCAGAGCGCGCGGTATGTGTGGAGACCAGAGGAACCATGAGATTTGTACTACAGTTGAAGAGGGCGCTGACCACGGCCCTAGCGATGGCCGTTGTGGTCGTGCCGGCCCTAGCGGCGGCCCAAGACACCATCCGGGTCGTTGGGCAGGTCCGGGACGAGGCGAACGCCATTTCGCTGCCTGGGATCCCCGTGACGGTTGGTGACACGGGCGAGACCGTGTTCACCGACGTCGACGGTCGCTACGTCGTGAACCTCACGCCGGGGGATCACACGCTCCGGGTGACGTTCGAAGGCTACCAGGAGCGTGTGGTCACGCTCACGCTGCAACCGGGCTCGCGGACCGTAACCGCTGACATTGGCCTGGCGATGAATGCCTTCGCTGAGACCGTGACGGTAACCGCGCAGGCCGTGGATGCGACGACCTCGTCGCTGGCGGCGCAGACCACGCTGCGGCGCAACGCGTCGGCCATCACCGACAACCTCGGCGGCCAGGAGATGAGCGCCAACGGCGACGGCAATGCCGCTGCGGCCATGACCCGTGTCACGGGCCTCTCGGTCGTCGACGACTTCGTCTTCGTCCGCGGCCTCGGCGAGCGCTACAGCAACACCACGCTGAATGGCTCGGTGATTCCGACGACCGAACCCGACCGCAAGGTCGTGGGCCTCGACCTCTTCCCAAGCGGCCTCATCGACAGCGTGCAGGTGTTTAAGTCTTATGTGCCGGACCGCTCGGCCGAGTTCGCAGGCGGCCTCGTGGAGATCGCGCCCCTAAAGCTGCCGACAGGCCCCACCTTCGACGTGTCCTACAGCATCGGGCTCAACAGCGAGACCACCGGGCAGGACAGTCTCGGCTACCGAGGCGGCGGGCGCGACTGGCTGGGCTTCGACGATGGCACGCGTGACCTGCCAGCCGGCGTTCCGAATCACCGCGTGGTGCGCGGCGGCCGCTTCACCAGCAACATCGGCCGGCTGAGTATCGGCCTCCTGCGCTCAGACCTCGAGACGCTCGGCGAGTCGTTCGACAACAGCGATTGGACCCCGTCTACCGAGTCGGGGGCGCCCAATCAGAGCGTGAGCGTTGTGGCGGGCAACCGCTTCGGCAGCCTGGGGATTCTAACGAGCCTCACGCAGTCGTACGGTTCGCAGTTTAACGAGGAGAACCAGAAGTTCTTCGTCCAGGGCGCTGAGGGCCTAACCGCGTTCAGCGACTACGACTTCCGCATCGGCACGAAGACCGCAAGCACCGGCTTGGTCGGCAACATCGCGTATCAGTTCTCGCCAAACCAGCGGATCACGCTCGAGAACTTCTACACGCATAACGCCGACAACGAAGCACGCACGTTCCAGGGCTTCAACAGTGACATCGACACCGACATCCGCAACACCCGTGTGTTCTGGGTCGAGGAGGATCTGCTGTCGAATGCTCTCAGCGGCGAGCATTTCTTTCAGGGGGCTGGCAACAGCACGGTCGACTGGCGTATCACCTACGGGCAGGCCAACCGCGATGAGCCCGATCTGCGCGAGGCCCTCTACGAGTTCAACGACACGGCTGGCGAGTTCGTCCTGGCAGACGAGTCACAGAGCGGCTTCCGCATGTTCAACGACCTCGAGGACACGACGCTCGATGTCGGCCTGAACTGGAGCGTCTTCGGAACACAGTGGTCGGACCTGCCGGTGCAGTTCAAGGTGGGCGTCTCCTACGTGGACCGCGAACGCGACTTTTCGTCGCGGCGGTTCCGCTACGTCCCGACCGACCCGGGTAGCCTCAATTTGGCGCTGTCGCCCGAGCAGCTCTTCACAGCCGCGAACATTGGCTCGGCCTTCGAGCTTCGTGAGGAGACCCGCACAACCGACGCCTACTCTGCCACTCAGCAGGTGACGGCGTTCTATGCGATGACCGACCTGTCACTGACACCGAGGACGCGCCTCATCGCGGGGGCCCGCGTTGAGCAGTTCGACCAGACGGTCAACACGTTCGACCTCTTCGACTTCGACGACCCGCCGACGGTCATCCCGGCGAACATCGAGAACACGGACGTGTTCCCGGCCGTGAACTTGGTGCACGCCGTCACGCCGAACACCAACCTGCGCGTGAGTTACAGCCAGACGGTGAACCGGCCCGAGTTCCGCGAGCTGGCGCCGTTTGAGTTCACGGACGTCGTCGGCGGTCGCGCGACGGTTGGCAACCCTGACCTAGAGCGCGCCCTCATCCAGAACGTCGACGTCCGCGTCGAGGCCTTCCCGAGCGGCGAGGAGGTGCTGGCGGCCAGCTTCTTTTACAAGCGCTTCGACAAGCCCATCGAACGGATCGTCGAGCCGACGGCCCAGCTTCGCACCTCATTCACCAACGCCGACTCGGCCCAGAATGTGGGGATCGAGCTTGAAGCCCGGCGCCGGGTGCACGAGAACGTACTTGTCGGTGCGAACTATACGTTCGTTGACTCGTCCATCACGCTCGCGGCCGCCGCGCGGCAGGTCCAGACCTCGCTGGAGCGTCCGCTGGTCGGCCAGTCGAAGAACCTGTTCAACGCGATGGCCGAGTTCCGGAATGACATGGCGAGCGTTCGGCTGCTCTACAGCGTTTTCGGCGAGCGCATCAGTGACGTCGGTTCGCTTGGCGTGCCCGACATTCTCGAGGACGCGCGGGGCATGCTCGACCTCGTGGTCTCGGCCATGTGGCGCGGCATGAACATCCGGATTTCGGCTGACAACCTGACCGACGAGGAGTACGCCTTCACGCAGGGCAGCCTGACGCAGCGCAGCTTCACCTTGGGCAGGACGATCTCCTTCAGCGTCGGCCTGACCGCCTTCTAGACGGCAGCACGATGCAGATGAGGAGTAAGGAACGCATGACTCGATACATCAGGAAAGGGTTTCTGACGCTGGCTGCGGTGGCGGCCATCGCCTTCAGCCACGGCACCGCGCTGCTGGGCCAGACGAGCACCCCGATCGACGTACCCGGCCTCGACAAGCCGGTGGTGGTGCATCGCGGTGCCGTCACGGCCAACGAGTTCTGGTCGCCGGATTATTACCACGTCCTGCGCGGGGCAGTGTTCGTCCGCAATGGCGCCACGCTCTCGATCGGGCCCGGCACGACGGTGGTGGGCGAGATCGCCACCATCGGGACACTCATCATCGAGCAGGGTGGGCGAATCAATGCCGAGGGCACGGCCTCCGCGCCGATCGTCTTCACCAGCGATCAGCCGATCGGGGAACGGGCCCGCGGTGACTGGGGCGGGCTTATCATCAACGGCCGCGCGCCGATCAACACCCCGGGCGGCACCGGGATCGGCGAAGGCGACACGGGCGTTTTCGGCGGGAACAACCCCGTCGACGACAGTGGCACGCTCCGCTACGTCCGCGTCGAGTACGCCGGCATCGAGTTCAGTCCGGACAATGAACTGAACGGGATCGCCTTCCAGGGCGTCGGCAGCGGCACCACGGTGGACTTCGTTGAGGTGAAGCACAACAAGGACGACGGCGTCGAGTTCTTCGGCGGCACCGTCGATGCGAAGCACCTCGTGTTGCACACCATCGGCGATGACAACGTCGACTGGGTGCTGGGGTGGACGGGGCGGCTCCAGTACGTGATGATCCAGCAGCGGGGCGACGACGCCGACAACGGCTTCGAGGGCGACAATAACAGCAACAACCACGACCTGACGCCGCGCTCGACGCCCCAGATCTACAACGCCACGATCGTCGGCGACCCCTTCAGCGACTGGGGGAACGAGAGCGACGACGGCATCGAGCTCCGCGTCGGCACAGCCGGGATCATGCGGAACATTATTGTCACGGGCATGAAGGAGAAGGACATCGACATCTCCGACAGCTCCACGGTGAACAACTGGAACAATGGGGCCCTGCAGATCAGCCACACGATCCTGCACAACAACGGCAGAACCGATTCGACGTCGGCGCCGCTGCTGGCCACGGTGCCGACGATTGTGAACGGTGACCCCGGCCTGATCGACCCGTTCAACAACGAGAATCCCGACCTGCGACCAGCGAGCGTCGCGACACTGGCTGGTGGCGGCGGCGGATTGACGCCGGCGCTGCCGCCCAATGACGGGTTCTTCGACGTGACAACCTACATCGGGGCTTTCGCTCCGGCCCCGGCACCGCGCTGGACTGACGGCTGGACGGACTTCGCACCCAATTAGAATCGGACTAGACGAGCACGCATGATCCGAGATCTCAGGCGCGACGCCCGCACCGCGGGCGTCGCGCTTCTTGTTGTACTGGTGGCTGCGGTGACCGTTGTTGCCATCCTCAACAGCCGGCTGGTGGCGCCTCCACCACTCACCGGGACCGTCGACTCCCCTGAGGCGCTGGCCCGGGCCGTGCTCGACGGCCTGCGGGCCGGCGATCGCGCGCGGCTGGAGGATCTGGCCCTCACCGAGGAGGAGTTCCGCGCGTACATCTGGCCGGAGTTGCCCGTCAGTGAGGCGCGGAACAACTTTCCGTTCGAGTTCGTCTGGCGCCAGCTGAACGACCGCAGCCAGCTGTACCTGGATCAGTTGGTGGCCGGGGTCGAGGCGCGCGGGGCTCCCCAGTACGAAGTTCTCGGGGTTGAGTTCGCAGGCGGGGTGACCGACTATGACGGGGTGACTGTCTACCGGGAGACGGAGGTGCTGGTACGCACCACCGACGGCAATGAAGAGACGGTGCGCGCCTTCGGGTCGACCATCGAGCAGGACGGGCGGTACAAGGTCTTCAGCTACGTCGTCGACTGATTGGAGTGGCGCACGGGCAGCGCGATCGTAAACCGTGCCCCACCATCCGGCATGTTCTCAGCGCGCGTCTCGCCGTCGTGCAGGTTCACCAGGTTCTTCACGATCGACAGCCCGAGCCCTGTCCCTCCGGGCCGCGAGCGTGACTTGTCTACCCGGTAGAACCGCTCGAACACACGGTCGAGGTCGTTGGGCGGAATGCCCGGCCCCGAGTCCGTGACGGTGATGATCACGTGCGCGCCCGCGCGCGTGGCCTCGAGACGAACCTCAGCATCCTCCGGCGAGTAGTTGACCGCGTTCTCCACGAGGTTGCGGACGATGTCGTGTAGTTTGGCCGGGTCCGCCTCCAGTGTGGCGGCGCCAGGGCTCACCGACTCGCTTATGTGCTGATGCTTGGCCTCGATCGCCGGTGCCAGATCGGCGAGCACGCCGTGGAAGAGCTGCGGCACCTCGCACGGAGCGATTTCGAGCACCTCCTGCTTGGCGTCGAGGCGGGCCAGGCGGAGCAGATCGCGCACGAGTCGCTCCATGTGCCGGCTCTGCCGCGAGGTGATCTCGAGGAAACGCTTGGTGCTCTCGTCATCGGACCGATCGTCGAGCAGCGCCTCGACATAGCCGCGGATGGCCGTCAACGGCGTGCGCAGTTCATGCGAGACGTTGGCCACGAAGTCACGGCGGATCTGGTCGGCGCGCCGTAGGTCGGTGATGTCGTGAAGCACTAGAACGGCACCGCCGCCGCTGGCCGACACCGGCGCGGTGCGGGCGATGAACGTGCGGCCCGGGTCGCGGGCAAGCACCAGCTCGCGGCTGTCCACGACCTCACCGCGAAGTGCGGAGGTGATCTGCGTGGCGATGTCGGGGTGGCGGATGACCTCGAGGTACGGCCGTCCTACCGTGTCGGCCTCGACGCGCAGCATCGTCTGGGCGGCGCGGTTAACGAGTTGCAGGTGGCCCTGACGGTCAACGGCGAGGACGCCTTCGACCATACCGGACAGGATGGCCTCCATGCGCGCACGGTCACGGGACAGCTCGTCGAGTCGGCGGCCGATCTTCTGCATCGAGGCATCGAGCACGCGCGCCACGTCGCCGAGCTCGTCAGCGCCGTAGTCCGTGACCATGCGGGAGAAGTCGCCGGTGGTGTATCGCTTGACGACGCCGGCAATGACGTCGACCCGACGCCGCGCCAGGCGGCCAACGGCCCACGACAGCCCGAGCGCTACCGGCAAGCCGAGCAGGAAGGCGCCGGCGCCCAGTGCGGCCGCCCGCCCGAGGATCGGCCCGAACAAGGGCACGGGGATGGCTACACGGACGAAGGCCAGGCGTGGGTGGTTGGTTGGCACCGCGGCATAGGCCGTGCCGTCCTCGGTGGCAATACCGATCCGGTTCGTCCGTGCCAGTGCGATCTCGGGGCGGTCTGCGACGTTGGCCGAAACGGCCAGATCGGTGTCGTCGAGTGCCGAGTCGCCCACGATGGTGCCGTCGGGCGCGACCAATGTGACGCGGCCGTTGACGAACTGCGCCACGCGGTCGGCGTCGTCGTCGAGGCTGGCGTCGGGAGCGAGGGGCGAGGTCCGGGAGAGGATTTCGGCGACCAGCACGGCCTGATCCCCGAGCCGGAGATCGAGCGCGGCTCGTGCGTCGTCGTGCCACGCCGTTGCCAGCAGCCCGCAGCCGACCACCAGCACACACGCCTGCGCGGCTAGCGCGACGGCGAAGGCCTTCGGGTGGAAGCGGGTGCTCAACTCACCTTATTGTCCACAAGCTTGTAACCGAACTGTTTCACGGTGACCAGCGCCGTGACGAGTACTGGCAGCTTCTCGCGGAGCCGCCGGATGTGCACGTCCACCGTGCGGGTGCCCCCGGTGTAGCGATAACCCCAGACGTCGCCGAGCAGCAGGTCGCGCGAAAGCACGCGGCCGCGATGCTCGAGGAGGTACTGCAGAAGCATGAACTCCTTGGCGGTCAGCTTCACGTCGCGCCCGTCCAGCAAGACGGTGTGGCGTGACAGGTCCATAGTGATCGGGCCCAGGGTGAGCGTGGACGGCGGGCGTTCGGCGCGGCGCGCACGGCGCATCAGCGCCTTGATGCGGGCGATCAGTTCGTTCGGGCTGAAAGGCTTGCCCAGGTAGTCGTCGGCACCGAGCTCGAGTCCCATGATGCGATCGCCCTCATCGGCGCGCGCGGTGACCATGATGATGGGGATCGCGGCCGTGGTGGCGTCGGCCCGTAGCGACCGACACACCTCGAGCCCACTCATCCCGGGCAGCATGATGTCGAGCACGATCAGATCCACCGTCTTGCGGCGAACATAGGCGAGCGCGTCGTCGCCCGTCGTTTCCAGATGGGTCTGCCAGCCGGCTTTGCGGAGATAGTGGGCGATCAGGTCGGCGATGTCATGGTCGTCTTCGACGACAAGGATGTGCACGGAGGGAATTCTACTGCGTCGTCGCGTGGGCTGCCGCCCGCCCGACGCCTGCATCAGCCGAGTCCGGCTCATGCGGAACCATGCGGCCCGCCCCCCTCAGCAGTAGGCCGTTGATCTCAAGGACGGTCGGCGCGACGTGGGCGTGCCCAGCCACGCCACCACGAGCACACTGGTCACGGCGCCGTCGCCAAAGGCTCTCGGCCTCATGCTAGTGGCGATGCCCTGGCTGGGGACGACGATTACGGTGCAGTTTGAAGCCTTAGCGGTGCTTCCGGGTGGAGATCGCGCGGACCCGTCAGACCTTGGCCCGTCTCGAGAGGAGCACGTGGGCGGTGAAACTGCATGCAATCGACGGCAAGCAATTCGTAGGGCTGCCGGCTGGCTCGCTCAACAATCCGCCTTGGACCGTGAGCGGGCAGCCTGCCTTGAAGCTGTCGAGCGAGCGAGTGAGAGTTGGATGAACGAGTTGGTCAGCATGGACGCACGGAGTCGAGTGATCAATCGTCGCGGTCAGCCGCTTCGACTTCCGCCCCCACGCCCACCAACGGGAGTCGCCAGCAGCAGAGGAAAATCAACCCGTGACCCGTAGCGCCCGACAGTGCTGGCTTGACCGGTGCGTCCATATCAGAACGGTCAGGTGATAACGGCCGTGTGGCAGTTTTCCGAGCGCTCCGAGCCGGAACGGACACAGCAGGCCGCCCAGGCCGCAGCCTGTCAGCAGCAGGTCGCGACCGTGCGGCGGTTGGTCAAGCAGATCGCCGGGCAGGTGACGTGCTTGACCGAGCACTACCGTTTACCTTGGCTACGACGTTGCACGAGCCAACAAAGTGACGGGCAGTAGAGTTGGCCGCGCGGACCGGAGCGGGACCATGGCCCGAGCCCCTGAGGTTCAGTAGATGACGTGTCCCGGCCGCTGCGTCCAGGCAGCGAAAGCGTCGAGTGCCCCACCGCAGGGCACATGCACCATCGGCAGCGCACGCTGGTCGAACGGCTTGGCCAACTCCTCGTAGATGAACTCGTCGCGGAACTCGATGCCGGCGGCGTCGTGGCGGTTGACCGAGAAGTAGACCTTGCCGATGCGCGACCAGTAGATCGCACCCAGGCACATGGGGCATGGCTCGCAGCTGGAGTAGATCTCGCAGCCCGACAGGTCGTATGTCGCCAGATGGCGGCAGGCGTTCCTGATTGCCACGATCTCGGCATGGGCGGTGGGGTCCTTCGAGCGCAGGACTTCGTTCCAGGCTTCGCCGACAATCGCGTCGCCGTGGACAACCACGGCGCCGAACGGTCCCCCGTGGCCCTGTTCCACGCCTCGTATGGAGAGCGTCACGGCCCGCTGCATGTGTGCTTCGTTCATCGTTCTTCCAGGCTGCCCGCCCATGGATCCAGTCGAGCACATGTCCACTCTACCGTTTTGCGTCGAGACTAGGGGCGGCACGGGCGTGCCGGGGCTGCTGGCCTGTGCCCGTGCTGAAGCTGGGCGGCCTTCACCCATTGAGGTGCCACCGCGGTCGAACACGTCCGAGCGAGCGTAGGCCCCCCTCCATTGTTCTAGCTGTGAATGTCAACGAGGTTGTTGATCTCAGATTGCCGCTTGGAGATGCCTCGACGACGAGCGTAGTCGGTGTTCGCCGCAACGCCGCGATGACAGCTGCCACCGACACGGCTAGGCGGCGAAGTTGCCGATGCAGCCGGGAGGCGAGTCAAGGAGGGCCTGAGGCCGGTGCGGCCGGGCACGTCGTTGGTGGCAAACGAGCGACACACGGGGGCGCTTCGTGCGAGCCTGCGCCCGGTGCGTGCAGGGCCGGGATGAGCCCGCCCCCTCGCGGGCGACACTATAATCTTCTGGTGCTCCGTGCGTTTTGCGGCCGGCCGCCCAGTGTCCATGTCTCGGCGTTCGTCGACCAGAGCGCGCAGGTCATAGGCGATGTCCGGGTGGGCCCCGAGTGCTCGATCTGGATGAACGTCGTGGCGCGCGGCGACGTCAACGCTATCCTGATCGGCACGCGGACGAACGTGCAGGATGGGACTATCGTGCACGTTCAGCGCGAGACCCGCCCTACGACCATCGGTGACGAGGTAACGATCGGGCACGGGGTCATCGTGCACGGCTGTACCGTGGAGGACCGGTGCCTGATCGGCATGGGCGCGATCCTGCTGAACGGATGCCGCATCGGCACCGGGTCGATCGTGGCAGCTGGCACGCTGGTGCCCGAGGGCATGGAGGTGCCGCCCGGGTCGAAGGTGATGGGTGTGCCGGCGAAGGTTCGCTGTCCGGTGACGGCCGACGAGCAGGCCGCGATCATCGAATCCGCAGCCAGCTACGCCCAGTACCGCCTCCACTACATGCCTGAAGGAGCTTCAGTCTAGCCCGTGAAGCGTACCGAGCCGGCGCGCGGCATGCGCGACTTCTTGGCCGAGGACGTGCGGCGCCGCAAACATGTCATCGGCGTCATCACGCGCGTCTTCGAGGGGTACGGGTTCGAACCGCTGGAGACGCCTGCGGTCGAGAACCTCGAGACGCTCCTCGGCAAGTATGGCGCCGAGGGCAACCAGCTCATTTTCAAGATCCTCAAGCGCGGGGAGCACGAGGCGACGGGACAGGCGGACCTCGCTCTGCGCTACGACCTGACGGTGCCGCTGGCCCGTGCGGTGGGGCACCACCAAGGCAAGCTCCCGCGTTTCTACAAGCGGTACCAGATCCAGCCGGTGTGGCGCGCCGACCGGCCGGCCCGCGGGCGGTTCCGCGAATTCTACCAGTGCGACATCGACACGGTGGGCACCACCTCGCCGGTGGTCGAGGCCGAGCAGTGCGCGGCAGTGTCGGACGTGCTGACGGAACTGGGCTTCGACAACTTCGTCATCCGCCTGAACCACCGCCGGGTGCTCCGCGGGCTGCTGCGAGCGGCCGGTGTGCCCAAGATGGTGGAGGCGTCGGCGGTGGTCGCCGTGGACAAGCACGACAAGATCGGGCGCGACGGGGTACGGGCGGAGCTTGGCGAGCGAGGCGTCGGCGCGGACGCGGCTGAGACGCTGGTCGACATGCTCTTTCCGCCCGATGCGCCGGGCGACGGGCTCGATCGTCTGGCGGACCGGCTGGCAACCGACGAGGCGGGCTCGGCCGGGGTGGCTAACCTCCGCGAGATTCTGGCGCTTGTGGCCGGCACCCCGGTGGCGGGGCGGCTGCAGGTGGTCCCGGGTCTTGCGCGCGGACTCTCATACTACACGGGGGCCATCATGGAGGTGGTCGTGCCGGACTTGGCGGGGAGTCTGGCCGGCGGTGGACGGTACGACAACCTGATCGGGATGTTCTCGAAGCAGTCGATCCCGGCGTGCGGGTTCTCTCTTGGCCTCGAGCGTATCCTCGTGGTGATGGGGGCGCGGGACATGTTCCCGGCCCACTTGGCTGGCGCGCCGGCCGACGTGCTGCTGGCGGCGTTCGACGGTCCCACGGCGGCGGCGGCCATGCGGATGGCGGTCGCATTACGGACAGGCGGCCTACGCGTGCTGGTCCACCCTGAGCCCGGCAAGCTCGCGCGCCAGTTCAGGTACGCTGGCGAACGTCGTATTCCGTTCGTTGCGGTGGTGGGAGAAGATGAGATGGCGGCTGGGACCCTGACGGTCAAGGACTTGGCGGCCGGGTCGCAAGCGACGTACGACTTGGAGGCGGCCACGGCCGCCATTCGCGAGGCGGTGACGACACGTGGCTGAACAACTCGGGGACCTGACACGCACACACACCTGCGGGGCGCTGCGCCCGTCCGACATGGGTGCCGATGCCGTGCTGCTTGGATGGGTGCACCGCGTCCGCGATCTCGGCGGGCTGCTGTTTGTCGACGTGCGCGATCGCGAGGGCCTCACGCAGGTCGTGTTCGACAAGGACGACGAATCGCTGATGGCCGAGGCCAAGCGGCTGCGGTCGGAGTTCGTCGTGGGTGTTGTCGGCACGGTCCGCCGGCGCGACGAAGAGACGGTGAATCCCAAGATCGCCACCGGCGAGGTAGAGGTGCAGGTGCGGCGCCTGATCATCCTTAACGAAGCCCAGACGCCCCCGTTCGCGATTACCGACGAGACGCCTGTCCACGAGGATCAGCGGCTGAGGTACCGCTATCTCGACCTGCGCCGCCCGCGCATGCTCAACAACTTGGTGCTGCGGCACAAGGCGACGGCCGAGATCCGCAAGTACTTCGACGAACAGGGTTTCCTGGAGGTCGAGACGCCGGTGCTTACCAAGTCGACGCCCGAAGGCGCGCGCGATTACTTGGTCCCGAGCCGCGTGCACCCCGGCGAGTTCTTCGCGTTGCCGCAGTCGCCGCAGATGTTCAAACAACTGCTGATGGTGGGCGGCATCGAGAAGTACGTCCAGATCGTCAAGTGCTTCCGAGACGAGGACCTCAGGGCCGATCGGCAACCTGAGTTCACGCAGGTCGACGTGGAGATGTCATTTGCGCGGCCCGAGACGGTGTTCGGCCTGATCGAGCCCTTAATGGCCCGTGTATTCGCTCTGATCGGCCAGACCGTCGAGACGCCGTTCCCGCGCCTGACGCACGCCGAGGCGATGGCCCGCTACGGCACCGACAAACCCGATCTGCGCTGCGGGATGCCCATCCAGGACATCGGAGAGCAGTTCGCCGACTCGAGCTTCCGGGTGTTCCGCGAAATTGTCGCCGGGGGCGGGACAGTCCGCGCGCTGGTGGTGCCGACGGCGGCCGGCTACTCACGCACGCAGGTGGACGGCCTCGTTGAGCTGGCCACCAAGGAACTCGGCGCGTCGGGGTTGATCTGGGCCCGGCATGGCGAGGACGGCACGATCACTAGCTCGATCATGAAGGCGCTCGGCGAAGACGGGATCCGGGCAATGCTCGACGCGACCGGCGCCGAGGCTGGCGACCTCCTGCTGGTGGCCGCCGGCGTGCCCAGCGAGGCGTCGGCCCTGCTGGGCCAGCTGCGCTTGCACCTCGCTCGCCGGGACCGCTTGCTGCGGCCCGATGAATTCGCCTTCGTCTGGGTGGTCGACTTTCCGCTGCTTGAGTGGGACGGCGAGGAGCGGCGACACGTGGCCGTCCACCACCCGTTCACCGCGTCGCGTGACGAGGACCTGCCCCTGCTGGACACCGACCCGGGCCGCGCACGGGCCAAGGCGTACGACTTGGTGGTCAACGGTAGCGAGATCGGTGGCGGTAGTATCCGAATCCACGACGCGGCCACGCAATCGCGCATCTTCTCGTTACTGAACATTGATGAGGCCGAGGCGGCGCTGCGCTTCGGATTCTTCCTCGAGGCGCTGCGCTACGGCACGCCGCCGCATGGTGGTATCGCGCTGGGCCTTGACCGCATCATCGCGCTGCTGGCCGGCGAGGCGTCGATCCGCAACGTGATCGCCTTCCCGAAGACTGCGGCGGCCTCCGACCAGATGACCGGAGCGCCGTCGGCCGTGAGCCCGCGGCAGCTCCGCGACCTCCACCTGCAGATCCGTGGCTGAGCTGATTGGAGCGTTCGCCCCCCGATGAAGTCGATCGTTCTGCCGGAACATGGAATCGAGACACTCTTCGGCGTCCAGGACGCCAACCTGAAGCACATCGAGTCGGTCATGGGCGTACGAATCCGCACGCAGGGCAGTGACGTCACCGTCGAGGGGTCGGCTGAGGCCGAGGCACGCACGGAGGCGCTCTTCGGCCAACTCACGGCACTGCTGGCCGACGGCTACCGGCTGGCCAACGGTGACATGAAGACAGCGGCGCGGCTGGTGGCCGACCATCCGGACGTTGACCTCCACGACTATTTCCTGAAGGGGCCACCCCGTGCGGGCGCCCGCCGTCAGGTGAGCCCAAAGAGCGTCAACCAGCGCCGCTATCTGGATGCCATCGACCGGTTTGACATCGTCTTCGGCGTGGGGCCCGCCGGGACGGGGAAGACCTACTTGGCGATGGCGCAGGCCGTGGCCTATCTCACGGCCAAGAAGGTCAGCCGGATCATCCTGGCGCGACCGGCGGTGGAGGCGGGCGAGAAGCTGGGTTTCCTGCCCGGCGATCTCCAAGAGAAGGTCAACCCGTACCTACGACCGCTCTACGACGCACTCTACGACATGATCGACACCGAGAAGGCCGGGCGCCTGCTCGAGCGCTGCACGGTGGAGGTGGCGCCGCTAGCCTTCATGCGGGGCCGCACACTGAACGACGCGTTCGTGATCCTCGACGAGGCGCAGAACACGACGAGCGAGCAGATGAAGATGTTTCTCACGCGGCTGGGCTTCGGGTCGAAGGCCGTCGTGACTGGCGACATCACGCAGATCGACCTTCCGGCAGGCCGGATCTCCGGGCTGGTGGAGGCCATCAACGTCGTGCGGCGCATCAAGGGAATCGGGTTCGTGCACTTCGGCGACCGCGACGTGGTGCGGCACCGGCTCGTCCAGGAGATCGTGAAGGCCTACGACGCTTTCGGCGGCGGATCGCAAACCGATGGGTGACGACGATCCCGGACCAGTGCGCCGACCGCGGTCGGGGCTCCGTGTCGACGTGGTGTCGGGCCGGGGCGCGCCACGGGGCAGCGGACTGGCCGGCTGGCTTGCGGGCGTGGCGCCACGGGCCGTACGGGGCAGCGTGACGGTGGCAATCCTGTCCGACGGGCGGGTGCGGAGGCTCAACCGACGCTACCGCGGGCGGGATGCCGCCACCGATGTCCTGTCCTTCCCGGCGGGTGACCAGGACCACCTAGGTGACGTCGTCATCGCCGCGGGCGTGGCCCGGCGGCAGGCGCGGGTCGAAGGGCACGCGCTCGGCACCGAGTTGCGGGTGTTGGCCCTGCACGGCCTGTTGCACCTGCTCGGCTATGATCACGGGACGGACCGGGGCGGGATGGCCCGCGTCGAGCGCCTGCTACGGCGCCGCGGGGGCCTGCCCGCCGGGCTGATCGAGCGCGGGGTTGGTAGCCGATGATGCCGCTTGCCCTGTTCCTGCTCGGGGTCGTCACTGTTTTCCTGGGCTGCCTTGAGTTGGCCTTCAGCATGCTGATGCGCCTGTCACTCCGGCTGATGGCCGAGCGAAGCAGTCGCGACGACCGCCTCGGCGCCTACCTGCATGACCCGCTCCAGCTCTTCGTGCCCGTGCGGCTGCTGCTCGGGCTGTCGGTCGTGCTGGCCGCGGTGCTCAGCGCTGGGCTGCCGGCGCTGGCGGGCGTTCCACGGGCGGGGCTGTTCGTCGTCGCGCTGGTCGGGTTCGTCGTGCTGGGCGAGCACGTCGTCCCGTTGCTGATCGTGCGGCGCGACCCGGAGCGGACGCTCGACTTCTTGCTGCCGATGTTCCACCCGGTGGCGCGGCTGCTGCGCCCGGTGACGGCGATGCTCATCGGCGCGCTCGACGGCCGACGGGAGGAGGACGCCAACGGTCACGGGCGCGAGGACGTGCCGTCGGAGCCGACCCTGTCGGCCCACGACGACGAGCCGGTCATCTCGGAGGAGGAGGGGCGCGAGCTGCTCCAGTCGATTGTCGACTTCACTGAGACGGTGGTGCGCGAGGTGATGACACCGCGCCCCGACGTGGTGGCGATCCCTGAGACCGCCACCCTCGAGACACTGCGGGCGGTGTTCCGCGAGGAACATTATTCGCGCGTTCCGGTGTATCGCGACGATCTGGACAACATCGTGGGCATCGCGTTCGTGAAGGACGTGGCGTCGCTGCCGCCGGAGGCGGATCCGCCGCTCAACGTGCTGATCCGACCCGCGTACTTCGTGCCCGAGAGCAAGCGGGCCGCCAAGTTGCTCAAGGAGCTGCAGCGGCGGCAGGTGCAGCTGGCGATTGTCGTCGACGAGTACGGCGGTACGGCCGGCTTGGTGACGGCCGAGGACCTGCTCGAGGAGATCGTCGGCGAGATCCGCGACGAGTACGACGACGAGAGCGAGACGGTCACCAACGAGGGTGGCGGGGCGTTCGTTTTCAGCGGGAAGGTCAGCGTGGATGAGGTGCACGACCGGCTCGGCGTGGAGATCGAGCGCGAGGGCTTCGAGACTGTCGGCGGGTACCTCCTCTCACATCTGGGCCGGATGCCGTATCTCGGGGAAACCTTCGAGGTGGACGGTTTGAGAATGGAGGTCCTCGAAGTCGAGCGCCGCCGCATCACCAAGGTCCGTGCGCGGCGCCTCGAGTCGTCTGCGGACTGGTAGGCGGATCAGCCGGCGGCCACCAGATCCCGTGTGGCGTTGTCGAGCCCGCCGTGCGCGAGCACCGCGTCCGCGGCCTACTGGCAGGCGTTGTCCAGTGATGGCGTCGGGGGCGGTCACGAGCGCCGACAGCTTGGCGTGCCTGTGTGGGCCATGGACGCCGCCCGAGCACAAGAGCAGCTGGTCGCCAAGCGGCGTGTCGGCCTCATCGATGTCGACGTAGAGGTCGGGCTTGCCGGAGACGGCACAGGTGACGACGTACCGGAGCGGATGCACCTGGGCGTGCTCTGCGCTGATGACCCCGGCGCTCAGCGTCGACCGCATGACCGTCGACGAACTGGACGATCGCCTGAAGGCCCACGGGCTCGAGATCAGGTCCCGGCTTTTCACCGGCAGCTACGCGCCGCAGCCAGTACAGCGGGTCGAGATACCACGGGCGTCGCGCGGTGTCGATGTGCGCGGCCGTGGCAGCACCACACACACCTGAAGTCGACGACCCTACTCGAACGACTCAACGAGGAGATCCAGCGGCGAATGCGGGTCGTCCGCATCTTCCCGAATCCGGCCAGCTGTCTGCGGTTTCAGGGTGCTGTGTGCCGAGACCCACGAGGCCTGGTTCGACGACCACCGCTCCCTGTACATGGACTGCCTCATGGCACAGCGGAAGGGCCTGCTGCAGGCGGCAGCATGAACGAGCACGACCACGGCCTCAGTCATGACGCACAACTTGACGTACACAAGCCGGTTTTCTGGCTGTGGGCATCGTGGACGCCTTCTACCCTAACGGGTAGGTGTCCACGGAAGCGGGTTCACTCCAATTCTGCCTTTGGTTCTGCAGTTTGGGGTACTGGCACAGGGCTTGGCGGCTATTCCAGCGATGGAGGGGCACGCGTGCCCTGGGCCCGCGGATCACGAGAGTCTGCAGCGGGGATCCCGATTCACCGAGGGCGCGCGCAGATTGACGCCCGTCTGGAGTCCGACCACGTGCGGGTTCGCACCAGGGACAGTGACTACGAGTTGCTCGTCGTCAATCCTCCACATGTGACGTCCTGGAGCCCGGCGGCCACCGCGTTTCGCAGCTCATGCCAGCGTTTCTCGATGGCAGCGATGTTGGTAAACCTGCGTCAGGTCAGGAGGGATCGAGGGCGGCCTAGCGCTGCGACTGCGCTCCCAGGACCGCAGAATCACAACAACGCGTGTCTGCGCCACAGAGCGCACGCTCCGCCATCCCCGCGCTGCCGTGCATTGAGCCACGCATCGCCGAAGCGCACCGCCTGCGGCTCAGCGCGTGGTTCCCTCACGGTCGTACGACCGGCGTCACGACCGAGGCGGGGGTTTGGTATCGTGCGGGTGGATGCGAGCCGGTTTCGTCGCGCTCTTCGGGCGGCCGAACGCCGGCAAGTCGACGCTGCTCAACCGCATTGTCGGCCAGAAGGTGGCCATCGTGTCGAATAGGCCCCAGACGACAAGAACGCGCATCCTCGGGGTCAAGGCCTACCCTGGGGGCCAAGTCGCGTTCATCGACACACCGGGGATGCACCGCCCCGCCCACCGCATGAACGTGCGTATGGTCGACACGGCGCTCGAGGCGATGCGCAGCGGCGACATCGTCGCACTGGTGGTCGATGCGTCGGCACGTCCGGGCGCGGGTGATCGTTCCCTCCTCGACCTGGTCCGCCCGGTCGAGGTGCCGGTGTTCCTGGTGCTCACCAAGACGGATGTAGTCAAGAAGCCGGCGCTGCTTCCGCTGATCGACCAATACCGGCGGGAGCGCGACTTTGCCGAGATTGTCCCGGTCTCGGCGCTTGACGGCACCAACATCGAGCGTCTGGAGGCGCTGCTCCTCGGCCATCTGCCGGAGCGTGAGGCGCTCTTCCCGGAGGGGTTCGTGACCGACCAGGGCGATCGGGCACGGGTGGGGGAGATCGTCCGCGAGAAGGTGCTGTGGCACACGCGCGCTGAGCTGCCGTTCGCGGCGGCGATCGTCGTCGACCGTATGGAGCCGGCGGCCGCTGGCCGTCCGGCCGCCGTGTATTGCACCATTCTCGTCGAGCGCGACTCGCAAAAGCGGATCGTCGTCGGGCGCGGCGGCGCTATGGTCAAGGCGATCGGACAGGCGGCGCGGGCCGAGCTCGAGCCGCTCCTCGGCGCCCGGGTGTTCCTCGACCTGCGCGTCCGTGTGAAGGCGGCCTGGCGCGATGACGATCGCTTGCTCGACGGGCTGGGCGGTGCCGCGGAGTAGGTGTCCCTGTGCTACAGTGAATCGTTTGTGGGAATTGACGGACCCTGGCCATGGCGGCGCAGCGACGCATCGATCTCGTCCTTGACTCAGTCAGACGACTGCTCCGGATTGGTGCGTCCGCGAACCTGCTGAACCTGCTCCAGAAGCAGCATCCCGCCGATCTCGCCCAGGTCTTCGGTGAGCTCCCCGACAGGGATCGCGAAGCAGTCTTCAGCCTGCTGACCGAGCGTCACGGCCGACTGGCGATGGAGACGTTGTCCGAGATGGGCGCCGAGGCCGGGGCCCCACTGCTGGCGACGCGCCCGGCCGACGAGATCGCGCGGCTGGCCCAGGAGATCCCGTCCGACGACGCCGCGGCTTTGATCGATCACCTCCCGGAGGACCTCTCGGCCGCGGTGCTCGACCTGATGCGGCCCAAGGAGTCGGGTGTCGTTGCAGGCCTGCTTGAGTACCCAGAGCGCACCGCGGGTCGCATCATGAACCCGCAGGTCTTCGCACTCGCCGAGGATCTCACGGTGGGCGAGGCGATCTTGGAGCTGCAGGCGGCCCGCGACGTCGAGATGGTCTTCTATCTCTACGTTGTGGACGACCGGCGTCACTTGGTGGGGGTGGTGTCGCTGCGCCGCCTGCTGCTGGTCTCGCCCGAGACCCCGCTGAAGCACATCATGACGGGCGACCTACTCAGCGTGCGGGTGGACACCGATCAGGAGGAGGCCGCACGGCAGGTGGCGTCCTACAACCTGCTGGCCATCCCCGTCGTCAACGAGGAGAGCAAGCTGGCCGGCGTGATTACCGTCGATGATGTCATCGACGTCATTGCCGACGAGGCGACTGAGGACATCTACCGCTTGGCGGGCGTGGCCAGCGACGAGCGGGCGTTCACTCCGCCGTTCGAGTCGCTGCGCAAGCGCCTGCCGTGGCTCGGGGTGAACCTGGTCACCGCGTTCCTCGCCGCAGGCGTCGTGGCGCTGTTCGAGGACACGATCGCACGCATGACCGCGCTGGCGGTGTTCATGCCGGTCGTCGCCAGCCTAGGCGGCAACGCGGGCATGCAGACGCTAACGGTGATCGTGCGTGGGATCGCGCTGGGCGAGCTGAGCTGGGGCAACTCACGGAAGGCGCTGCTGAAGGAGATGGCCGTCGGCGTTGGCAACGGCGTGGTGCTGGGCCTGGTGGCGGCCGGCGCGGCCTGGGCGTTCCGCGGTGACCCGGCGCTCGGGCTCATCCTCGGCGGTGCGATGGTCCTGAACCTGTTCGTCGCGGCGACGGCGGGTACCCTCGTGCCGCTCGGCCTGCGTGCGGCGACCGTCGATCCCGCGCTCGCCTCATCGGTCTTCATCACCACGCTGACCGACGTCTTCGGATTCCTGTCGTTCCTGGGTCTTGCCGCCGTTTTTCTGACCTACCTAGTGGGCTAGGCCGAACACTACAATAGGCGAGCGTGCCGCTGTTCACCGCCGAGGCCTTGGTGCTCCGCACCTATCCGCTTGGCGAGGCTGACCGGATCGTGGTGTTTCTCACCCGCGATCGCGGGAAGAAGCGCGGCGTCGCAAAGCACGCCAGCCGCTCGCGTCGGCGCTTCGGCGGTGCGCTCGAGCCGCTCACTGAGGTGCGTGTGGCCTATGTCGAGCACGAGCGGCGCGAGCTGGTGACGCTGAATTACGCCGAGCCTCTGCGGTCGCCGCTGGCCGCCCTCGGCCGTGAGGGTGGCGAGACGGCTGCGCTCGAGTACGTCGGCTACTTCGCCGAGCTGCTCGACGAATGGGCCCAGGAGGCCGACGCTGACGAGCGGCTGTATCGACTGGGTGCCACCACGGCCGAGGCCCTCGCGGCCGGTGCACCGGGGGAGCCGTTGGCGCGTTACTTCGAGTACTGGCTGCTGCGCCTCCAAGGGGTGTATCCGGAGTCGGAGGCCGGCGTGTCGGAGGCCGCTGCCGGCTTCCTCGCGGCCGCCCGGACTGCGGCCCCGGCGCGGGTGGGAGACTTGGCGGTCACGCCAGGCGCGCTGCGCGAGCTCGAGCGCGTACACCGACGCCTGATCGGGTGGCACCTCGAGAAAACGCTGCGTTCCGAGCGCGTTCTGCGGGATCTTCGCCGGTCGGGCTGAGTGGAGAGGGTTCTAGGTCGTGGCCGGCCGAGCGGATACAATGGTGGTTCTGTCGCTCGGACAGCCCGGGCGTCCGTAGCCCGGCTCACTCACCGCGTGACGCTTCAGGATCTGATCCTCAACCTGTCGGCCTTCTGGGCCTCCCGCGGCTGCCTGCTGCAGCAGCCGCTCGACCTTGAAGTCGGCGCCGGCACCTCGCACCCCGAGACGTTGTTCCGCGTGCTGGGGACGGTGCCGTGGAACGTCGCTTACGTCCAGCCATCGCGGCGGCCCGACGACGGACGCTTCGGGCAGAACCCGAACCGGTTGTTCAAGCACCACCAGTATCAGGTCATCCTGAAGCCGTCTCCCGATGACGTGCAGGCCGTGTACCTCGAGAGCCTCGAGGCCTGCGGCGTCAATCCGCGCCGGCACGACATCCGCTTTGAGGAGGACAACTGGGAGTCGCCGACGCTCGGCGCCTGGGGCATCGGCTGGCAGGTGATGCTCGACGGGACCGAGATCACGCAGTTCACGTATTTTCAGCAGGTGGGTGGCATCGACCTGTCACCGGTCTCCTGCGAGATCACCTACGGTCTTGAGCGTATCGCGATGTTCCTGCAGGGGGTCGACAACGTGTTCGACCTTGAGTGGGGTGGCGGTGTGCCCTACGCCGAGGTGCGTCTGCGGGAGGAGGTCGAAGCATCAAAATACGTCTTCGGCCAGGTCGAGGGCCTGTCGGCCGAGGGCTTTTCGGCGCGCCATCGCGACCTGTTCGATCGCAATTACGAGCTCGCCGAGGCGCTGCTGGCGTCGTCGCTGGTGCTGCCGGCCCTTGAGCACTGCCTGAAGTGCTCGCATTTGTTCAACATCCTCGACTCAAGCGGCAGCATCGGCGTCACAGAGCGCACCGCCTACATCCTTCGTGTCCGGAAGCTGGCCGTCCGGATCGCGAAGCTGTACGTCGAGCAACTCGAGACGCCCGACGAGTCGCGCGCTGAGCAGGAGCCCCAGCCGTGACGCGCGAGTGGCTGGTCGAGATCGGGTGCGAAGAGATGCCAGCGAGCTGGCTGCCCGGCCTGACCGTGCAGATGGCGACTCGGATCGAGTGGTTGCTAGCCGATGCGCGGCTGGATGTAGACGGCCGAGTGGAGAGCTTCAGCACGCCCCGGCGGCTGACGGCGCGAGTGGCCGCGCTGGCGGATCGACAGCGGGATCTCGAGGAGCTGGTAACTGGCCCTCCGGTCTCGGCGGCCTTCGCCGCTGACGGTAGCCCGACGAAGGCGGCGGCAGGCTTTGCCCGGAAGTACGGCGTGGATGTCGACGCGCTGGAGCGGCACGAAACCGACAGGGGCATCTACCTGGCACACCGCGCGCGGTGGGACGGCCGGCCGGCCAGCGAGGTGCTGCCCGCGGTGGTCGGCCGGCTGCTGCGCGGGCTGGCGTTTCCGAAGCAGATGCGCTGGGACGCGTACCTCGACGATGGCCACGGGGAGCTGACGTTCGGCCGCCCCATCCGGTGGCTTGTCGTGCTGTTCGGCGGTGAGCCGGTGCCCTTCGTGATTCGTCGCACCGGCGAGGCGGTGTCCGAGTCGGTGCGTGAAGTGCGTGCGGGGCGGACGACGCGCGGTCACCGGTTCATGGCGCCGCACGGGAGCCTGCCGGGTCAGCCGCTGGCGGTCAGCGGATTCGACCACTATCGGGACACGCTCCTGCAGCATCACGTCGTGCTCGACCGCGGGGAGCGCGCCGCTCGGATCCGCGCTTGCCTCGAGGCGGGCGCCCGCTCGCTGGGCGGGCGGGTGAGCGACCTCGCCGGTGAGGCCGCCTCGTTGCTCGACGAGGTGCCCGATCTGGTGGAGTTCCCGGCCGTCGTGCCTGGGCGATTCCCGGACGAGTTCCTCGCGCTGCCCGCCGAAGTACTGACGACGACGATGATCCACCACCAGCACTACGTGCCGGTGGTGGACGACGGCGGTGCCCTGACCTCCGGGTTCCTGGCGGTGACCAATATCGAGGTCGAGACGCCCGACGTGATAGCCCGCAACTCCGAGCGGGTGCTGACAGCACGGCTGCGCGACGCCAGCTTCTTTTGGGCGGAGGACCGCCGGCGTCCGCTGTCAGGACGCCTCGAGCTCCTATCGACCGTGACGTTCCACAAGGCGCTCGGCAGCTACCTCGAGAAGGCCGATCGCGTGGCGGCGCTGGCCGAATGGATCGCCGCCAAGGCACTGGGTCGACCCGACGACGCCGCGCACGCGCGCGAGGCGGGGCGCCTGTGCAAGGTCGATCTGGCCACCGCCATGGTCAAGGAACTGACGGAGCTTCAAGGCACGATGGGTGGCATCTACGCCCGCGAGGACGGCCACCCCGAGCCGGTGTGGAAGGCGATCTACCATCACTACCTGCCGGTGGGCGTCGCGGTCGAGGCACCGCCGTCCCGCGAGATGCTGGGGGCCGCGGCCGTGACTTGGGCGGCGGTGTCGCTGGCCGACAAGCTCGACTCGGTAGTGGGGATGTTCACGGCGGGCGAGCGTCCCACCGGCTCGCGCGATCCGCTGGCCCTGCGGCGTCAGACGCAGGGCGCGGTGAAGATCCTCGCCGACCTGCCGGTGCTGACGGGCGTCGATCGGCGCTTGACGCTGGGGCCGCTGCTGGCGCGGGCGGCGCTGCCCTTCGGCGGCCTCGGTGAGTCGGCCGAGGCCGTACAGGCGTTTGTGGGTGACCGACTGTCGTACCTCCTCGAGCAGCGCGGGTTCGACGTGCGCAGCGTCCGCGCGACGGTTCACGGCCCTGTCGGGACGATCAGCCCGCTTGAGGCCGTGCGCACCCTCGAGGCGCTGGCGCGGCTGGCCGGCAGCGAGCCGCTGCAAATGGTGGCGGGCCTGCTGAAGCGTGCCAAGAACATCACACGCGACATCGGAACACCAGACCCGCTGTCGGACATCGTTGGGACGCTGGCCGAGTCGGCCGAGCGGGCGCTGGCGGCCGAGCTTGAGGCCCGTGGGCCTCGGGTGACAGCAGCGATCGAGGCCGGCGATTATGATGCCGCGCTTGGCGAGATTGCGGGCTTGGGTCCTGTGGTGACGACGTTTTTTGATGAGATTCTGGTGAATGCCGAGGACGCGGACGTCCGTGCCGCGCGCCTCGGGCTGGTCGCCACACTGCGGGACCTGATCCTGCGGCTGGCCGACCTGTCGGAAATCGCGGCCGAGACGCAGTAGCGAGCTCTGGGCCGACGGGATCGGAGAATTCGATGGCGAAGAAGAAGCAGAAAACGCGGGCGAAGACGGTCGCCAGGAAAGTGACCCAGAAGAAGGTGGCCAAGCCGAGGGGCTCGGCAAAGAACAAGAAGAAGTCGGCGAAGCGGGCCGCGAAGAAACAGGCGCGCAAGCACGTCTACTTCTTCGGCAACGGCAAGGCCGACGGCGACCGCACCATGAAGGATCTGCTCGGCGGCAAGGGCTCAGGCTTGGCCGAGATGACCAACGCCGGCCTGCCGGTGCCCCCGGGGTTCACCATCTCCACCGACGTCTGCGCGATCTTCTACGAACAGAAGCGGCGCATCCCCGGCGCGATCGACAAGGAGATCGCTGAGAACGTCAGGAAGCTTGAGAAGGCCGCCGGCGCGGTGCTGGGCTCGGCCACGAACCCACTGCTCGTCTCGGTGCGGTCGGGTGCCAAGTTCTCGATGCCGGGCATGATGGACACGATTCTCAACCTCGGTCTGAACGACACCACTGTCGAGGGGCTCAAGGCCCGCACCTCGAACGGCCGGTTCGCGTACGACAGCTACCGCCGCTTTATCCAGATGTTTGGCAACGTCGTCCTCGAGATCGAGAAGGAGGCCTTCGAGCACGAGTTCGACGCGGTGAAACGCACGCGGGGCGTGCAGTTCGACCCCGACCTGGACGAGGATGCGCTGCTGGACGTGGTCACGCGCTTCAAGGCCGTTGTGAAGAGCCGGTCGGGCCGCAACTTTCCGCAAGAGCCCGTTCAGCAGCTCAACATGGCGCGCGACGCTGTATTCCGGTCGTGGATGAACCCGCGAGCCTGCGAGTACCGCCGGATCTACGATCTCTCCGATCACATCGGCACGGCCGTCAACGTGCAGATGATGGTGTTCGGCAACACCGGCGATCGCTCGGCTACCGGTGTTGGCTTCACACGGAACCCGGCGACTGGCGCGAACGAGTTCTACGGGGAGTTCCTCCTCAACGCACAAGGCGAGGACGTCGTGGCTGGGATCCGCACGCCACAGCCAATCACGGCGCTCAAGCAAGTGATGCCGAAGGCGTACGGCGAGCTGCGGAAAATCACCTCCCGGCTTGAGAAGCACTACCGCGACGTCCAGGACTTCGAGTTCACGATCCAGGACGAGCGGCTCTACATGCTGCAGACCCGCAACGGCAAGCGGACCGGCTACGCGGCAGTGGTCATCGCTACCGACCTCGTAGCCGAGAAGCGAATCACGCGCAAGGAGGCCGTTTTGCAGGTCGAGCCCGAGTCGTTGTCGCAGCTCCTGTCGCCGGGCTTTGACCCCACCGAGTGGGCGTCGATCCCCGTGGCGACCAAGGGCCTGCCGGCCTCGCCGGGCGCCGCGAGCGGGCATGCCGTGTTCACGGCCGACGACGCGGTGCGCTGGTCTGACAAGGGGCGGCCCGTGGTGCTAGTGCGGCGCGAGACCGTGCCCGACGACATCCACGGCATGTTCGTGTCGCAGGGCGTCCTGACGGCCACCGGGGGTATGACCTCGCACGCGGCTGTCGTGGGCCGGCAGATGGGAAAGCCGTCGGTGGTCGGCGCCGGCGAGCTGAAGATCGACGAGGGCGCGCACCAGTTCTCGGTGAGTGACAAGGTGGTGAGCGAGGGCGATTACGTCTCGTTCGACGGCTTGACCGGCGAGGTGAAGCTCGCGCAGGTGGCAACGCGCCCTAGCGAGATCCTCCGGGTGCTCGATGGCGGGCTCGACCCGCGGAAGTCGGACATCTACCGACGTTTCAACCAGATCCTGAGCTGGGCGGACCGCTACCGGCGCCTCGGGATCCGTGCCAACGCAGACCAGCCGGACCAGGCGGCCCTGGCCTACGCGTTCGGCGCGCGCGGCATCGGCCTCTGCCGCACCGAACACATGTTCTTCGGTGAGGGTCGGATCCCGATCGTCCAGCGGATGATCCTCGCCGACAACGAGATGGACCGCCGGAAGGCACTCGCCGACCTGCTGCCGTTGCAGCGCGACGACTTCTACGGCGTCTTCAAGGCGATGGAGGGCGAGCCGGTGACCATCCGGACCATCGACCCGCCCCTGCACGAGTTCCTCCCGAAGCGCGAGGAGCTGATGGTGGAGATCGCCAAGCTCGAGGCCCGGGGTGAAGCGGCCGCCGAGCTTGAGGCCAAGATCAAGCTCCTGCACCGGGTGGAGCAGCTCCACGAGTTCAACCCCATGCTCGGGCACCGTGGAGTGCGGCTCGGGATCACCTACCCGGAGATCACCGAGATGCAGACGCGTGCCATCATCGAGGCCGCCTGCCTGCTGAAGCAGGCGGGTGGCAAGGCGGTGCCCGAGATCATGATTCCGCTCGTTGGGCACGTGAAGGAGCTGCGTGACCAGAAGGCGGTAGTCGATCGCGTCGCCAAAGAGGTGATGGTCGAGCAGGGTGTCAAGGTGCCCTATCTCGTCGGTACCATGATCGAGGTCCCGCGGGGGGCGATGACGGCCGACCAAGTGGCGACCGAGGCTCAGTTCTTCTCGTTTGGCACCAACGATCTCACGCAACTGACGTTCGGGTTTTCCCGTGACGACATTGCCAAGTTCCTGCGCGTGTACCAGGACAAGAAGATTCTCGACAAGGACCCCTTTGCGACCTTCGATGTCACGGGCGTGGGGCCGGTAGTGCAGACGGCGGTGACGCTAGGCCGCCGGACGCAGCCGAAGATCAAGCTGGGTGTGTGTGGCGAGCACGGCGGGGACCCGTCGTCGATCCACTTCTTCGAGCAGGTGGGCCTCAACTACGTGAGCTGCTCGCCCTATCGCGTGCCGGTGGCGAGGCTGGCGGCCGCGCAGGCCGCGCTGGCTAGGCCGGCGACGGACTAGGTTCCGGGGCGGATGGGACGGATCGCGCGACTGCCCGAGGATGTCTCGAACCAGATCGCGGCCGGGGAGGTGGTCGAGCGGCCTGCCTCGGCGGTGAAGGAACTGGTCGAGAATGCCCTCGACGCGGGCGCGCGGCGGATCACGATTGCCTTGGAACACGGGGGCAAGCGGCGGATCCGCGTCGAGGACGACGGCGAGGGCATGACGCTTGACGACGCGCGGCTCGCGATCGAACGTCACGCGACGAGCAAGATCCAGCTGGCAGACGATCTCGAGCAGGTGGGCACGCTCGGATTCCGCGGCGAGGCGCTGCCCAGTATTGCGTCGGTGTCGCACTTCCGTCTCCGCACCCGCGCGCGTGGCGAGGAGTCGGGTACCGAGATTCGCGTCAACGGTGGGACGGTGGCTGGCGTGCAGGAGGTCGGTGCCCCTGAAGGCACGACGGTCGAGGTTGCCGACCTCTTCTACAACCTGCCAGCCCGTCGCAAGTTTCTCAAGTCCGACGTGGCCGAGACGACGCAGGTGTCCCGCATGGTGACGCAGCTTGCGCTGGGGTACCACGAAGTGGGCTTCACGCTCAGGAGCGGCCCTCGCTTGCTGCTCCAGTGCCCGCCGGTTGGCTCGCTACGCGACCGGCTCTACCAGATCTACGCAGACCGCACCGAGTTGGTGGAGGTGCGGCCCGAAGGCGGAGCGGTTGCGGTGCGCGGCTTCGTGGCCGCCCTTACCGAGCATGGCACGCAGCGCGGACCCCAAAACATCTTCGTAAACCGACGGGTAGTGAAGGATCGGACGATTACCCACGCTATCTTCGATGCGTACAGCAGGGCGTCGATCCGGGAGCGGAGCCCCGAGGTACACCTGTTCCTGGAGATGCCGCGCGAGACGGTCGACGTGAACGTGCACCCTACGAAAGCCGAGGTCCGGTTTCGCGATCAGTCGCGTGTCCACCAGGTGGTCCGCCGGGCCGTTGCTGACGCTCTGGGGACGGAGGCGATTCCGGAGGTGCGGATCAGGCCAGGTACCGATACGGGCCTGCCGAGGCCGGAGCGAATGCCCCGCTCGAGTCAGCCGCTGCCCGGGGCGGCGCCGCCGGTGTTCACCGGACGGTGGACGCCGGGCCGGGGGTGGCCGTACGACGGGTTGCTGGCCCGGGAGACGCTGACTGCGTCCGCCCCGCCGCCGACCGGTGGCGGCGTGCCCGAAGGCGCGCTGGCCTCGGGTGCACTGGCGGCCGAGGGTGGGTTCACCACCTCGCTGGTGCCACTGGGGCAGTTCCGCGACACGTTCATCGTGGCGGTCGACGAGCGGGACATCCTGCTGATCGACCAGCACGTGGCACACGAGCGAGTGCTGTTCGAGCGGATCTCGGAGCGACTCACCACCGGCCGTCTCGAGAGCCAGCGGTTGCTGGAGCCGCTCGTCCTGCAGTTAGCCCCGGCGGGTCGCGAGGCGCTATTGGCGCATGCGGCGGACGTAGCGCGACTCGGGTTCGAAGTCGACGACTTCGGGGGGGACGCCCTGCGGGTGTCTGCCATGCCGGCCGTGATCGAGACGGGGACCTGTGAGGGGACGCTGCAGACGCTGGCCGAGGATCTGGAAGGACTTGATCGCGGCGCGACAGCCGAGGAGGCGCTACGGAACTTGGCGGCCAGGATGGCTTGCCACGCGGCCGTTAAGGCCAACGACCCGCTGACGCCCGAGAAGATCATCTGGCTGTTGGCTGAGCTGCGGCGTACCGCGTACTCGACGATCTGTCCGCATGGGCGCCCCGTGATGTTACGGCTCACGCGCAAGGAGATCGAGCGGGCGTTCGAGCGGATTTAGGCGCAGTGTCCAGTGGGGGCGGTCCCCAGCCGGCTACTGCTGTGATCCCTTCCGTGTCTGCTTGATGCGTGCCCAGCTGTCGAGGCGCCGCTTCAACTCCTTCTCGAACCCCCGATCGGTGGGGCAGTAATAGCGTCGACCCGTCAGGGACGGCGGGAGGCAGTCGATGCCGCTGACGCCCTCCTTCGCATCGTGCGCGTACTCGTAGCCCTTGCCGTAGCCGAGGTCCTGCATTAGCGTCGTCGGAGCGTTGCGGAGGTGCAGGGGCACTTGCTCGGCCGTCTCGCGGTGGGCGTCGCTGGCCGCCGAGAGGTAGGCCGTGTAGACGGCGTTGCTCTTCGGCGCGGTGGCCAGATAGATGGCAGCCTGCGCCAGCGCGGTGTTGCCCTCAGGCATGCCAATGAAGTGGACGGCCTCCTTGGCCGCCACCGCGACGGCGAGGGCCTGCGGGTCGGCATTGCCGACGTCCTCGGACGCGAACCGGACGAGACGCCGAGTGATGTAGAGGGGATCCTCGCCGGCCTCGATCATCCGGGCGAGCCAGTAGACGGCGGCATCCGGGTCGCTGTTCCGCATCGCCTTGTGCAAGGCCGAGATGAGGTTGTAGTGTTCCTCGCCGGACTTGTCGTACAGCAACGCGCGCCGTTCGATCGCGCCCTTGAGCCACGTGAGATCGAGTCGGCGGGGGCCGTCCGCCTCCGACGGTACTGCGCCGGCCGCGAACTCGAGGAGGTTGAGCGCCACTCTGGCGTCGCCGTTCGCGAACCGGGCGATGGCGGCCACGGCGTCGTTGGTCACCTCTGGCCCGTCGCGGCCGAGCCCGCGCGCCGGGTCGTTGATCGCCCGCCGGAGGATTGCCTCGATCGTCGCCTGGGAGAGCGACTGCAGCACGAAGACCTTCGAGCGCGAGAGCAGTGCGGCGTTGACCTCGAAGGACGGGTTCTCGGTCGTGGCACCGATCAGCACGATGTCCCCGGCTTCGACGCGGGGCAGGAAGGCGTCCTGCTGTGCTTTGTTGAACCGGTGGATCTCGTCGACGAAGACGATCGTCCGCTGGCCCATCGAGCGCCGACGAGCCACGGCCTCGGCCATCACCGCCTTGATGTCCCTGATGCCTGCCATCACCGCGCTGAACGGTACGAAGCGCGCGCGGGTGGCTGCGGCAATGACGCGGGCCAGCGTGGTCTTCCCCGTACCGGGTGGGCCCCACAAGATCATTGACTGAAGCTGGTCGCGCTCAATGGCCGCTCGCAACGGCTTGTCGGGGGCAAGGATCGCGTCCTGCCCGACGATCTCGTCTAGGGCACGGGGCCGCATGCGCTCGGCAAGCGGTGTGCCTGCGGCGCGCGCGTCGGCAGAGGCGTCGCCGGTTTTGGGCGGCTCAAACAGGGGAGCGTCGCTCATGCGCGCTGCCGTCTCGCGGCGTAGATGAGGATTGCAGCGGCGGACGCCACGTTCAGTGACTCGACCGGCGCCGCCATCGGGATGCTGACCCGGGCGTCGCAGGCCGAGACAGTGGAGTCGTCGATTCCCGAGCCCTCACCGCCGAGCAGCAGCCCGATGCCGCCGGTCCAGTCGAGCTCCTCCGGGGCCGTGCCGCCGCGCGGGACCGAGGCGATCATCCGCAGTCCGCGCGTGCGGAGGCACGCGACCACGGCGGTCGATGTGATCCCGGCGACCACGGGGAGCCGCAGCACAGCCCCCATGCTGCCGCGGACGGCCTTCCACGAGAAGGGACTGGCCGACCCGCCGCCGACCAGCGCGCCGGTGGCGCCACCGGCCTCGGCGGCGCGCAGCAGCGCGCCGAGATTCCCGGGGTCCTGCACATGCAGCACGCCCAGGACCAATGGGTCGGTGCCGCCACAGACCTCGGCTGGGTCGAAGGCCTGACGCCGGGCCACAGCCACGATGCCCGACGGGGTGCGCAGGGGGCTGAGGGCCGGGAAGACGCGGTCGGCCACTGACACCACGACGGTGCCGCCGCGGTCGAGCGCACGTGCGGCGTCGCCTTCTTCCGAGGCCTCGTCTAGACGTGAGGCCGCGACCGCGACAAGGTCCATCGACACACCGGCATTAATGGCCGCTCGGAGCAGATGGACGCCGTCGAGCAGGAGCCGCCTGCCCTCGGGATCAGGCTCGGCGGCCAGCGCGCGCAGGGATCGCACGAGGGGGTTCTGGCGACTGGTCACAGACTGCATGCACGGACGGTGTGTGCGATCGGCGTCAGAGGGGAGCATAACAGGACTGTGCTAGAGTTTTCCTTCACGATGAAGGAGAAGATTCTCAACCGTTTTCAGGAGGAGATTGCCGCCCTCGAGCGCGAGCTGAAGGTCGACCTGCCGAAGGAGATCCAGCGCGCGCGCGAGTTCGGGGACCTGCGTGAGAACGCGGAGTACAAGGCGGCCAAGGAGCGGCAGGGGTTCGTCAACGCACGCATCGCGAACCTGAAGAAGCGCGTGTCGGAGGTCTCGCTGCTTAACCTCAATCGGATTCCGGGCGACCGGGCTGGGTTCGGCTCGACAGTGCACCTGCTTGATGAGAATGGCGAGACGGTGGTGTACCAGCTGGTGATGCCGGAGGAAGCTGACGTCGAGAAGGGCCTCATCTCGACCTCGTCGCCGATCGGGCGTGCCATTCTCAACAAGGAAGAAGGGGACGAGGTCCGCGTGACCGCGCCGGGCGGCGTCCGCCAGTTCGACCTCGTCAAGCTCGTCACCATCCACGACGAGTGACCCATTACTCGCCCGACCGCCGGACTGCGCTCGTATTCTCGGGTACGGCTGTCCACGGGGCATATCACGCGGGCGTGCTGCGGGCGCTTCACGAGGGCGGGGTGAAGATCGACGTGGTGGCGGGCCACGGCATGGGCGCTGGCGCAGCGGCGCTGGCCGCGATTGACGGTGCCTCACACCTGTGGGAGGCCGACGGTGTCTGGAGCGGCGCGGCGGCCCACCTATACGGCTGGAAGCGCCACGTGCGGCTAGCAGGTCGCGTGCTAGCCGTCCTGTTGGCCATCGTCTGCTTCCCGCTGGTATTCCTGGCGGTCGGGCTGCTGGTCTACCCCCTCGGACTGCTGCTCCAGATCGTCGGCCTCGACACGCGCGGGGCGGTGCTGGCGGCCTACTCCAACTGGTTGCTTGCGATCTTCACGGGCCAGAATCTGCCGACTATCCTGCCGCGGCTGGCAATGGTCGTGTCGGTGGTTCTGGTGGTGCTACTGCTCGGCGCGACGCTCGTTGAGCGCTGGCGCTCGCCTGTGCGCAGGCGGTCGGTCGGCGGGTGGTGGTGGCGGCTGTTCGAGGCCCCGCTCGACGTCGAGGCTGCCCGAGCGCTGTTCGTGCGCGTCATCGCGCAACTTGTGGGCGGGGGTGGCGCCGGGCGCGGCGCCTCGGCGCTGGGGCCGCTGGGGCAGCGGTACGCCGCAGTGTTGGCCGACAACCTGGGACAGCCGGGCTTCCGGGAGCTGCTGCTCGTGGCGACCGATCTCGACACGCGGCAGGACTTGGTGGGTGCCCTATTGCGTGAGCCGTTCCGGGGTACGTTCTTCGCGTCGCGCACGGGGCGTGAACGCAGGGCAGAGGTTCTGGATCTGACCGATGCCGATGGGCAGTATGCGCTGGAGCTGCTGGCCGCGGCGCTGACGCCGCCGCTCGCCTGTACGCCGCAGCTGATCACCTTCGGCTCGAACCAGTTCTGGCGCGGCGAGACCCACCGCCTGTGCGACCGCCCAGGGGCGCTGGCACGCCTTCTCGTGGAGCTCGAGGAGGCTGGCGTCACACAGGTGATCGTCGTCAGCGCTGTTGCCCCGGCCACCGCGCCGCATCGGCTGCAGGCGCCAGGCCTCGATCCACGTAGCCGGCTTGGCGAGTTCGTCATGGCGGGGGAGGGCGCGGGGCTGCGTGAGGCAATGGCGCTCGCGCGGCTGCAGTTCCAGGCGGCGTACCTGATCTCGCCAGCCCACAACCCGGTCGGCCCGTTCGCCACGGCCGGGGCCTATGATGAGGCGTCGGACCGGTGGTGGACGCTTGGTGAGCTGCTCGATGGCGGCTACGAGGACGCATATCGGCAGTTCATCGAACCGGTGGTCGGCGCGAGCGGCGAGCACCTGGGTCGACGGGCTGTGCCCGAGGGGCGTGCTGGCAAAGAGCATGCTGATGGACCCTGGCTCTTCGACGAGACTGATCCGACAGGTGGTGACGCTCGATAGAGCGCCCGCCGCGTTCACTATGTACGCAACGAAGCCCCTGTCGGCGCACCGGCAGGAACTGTATTCCCTCGCAGTGCCCCTAGGGCCCTGGGCTCACCAGTCGAACTGGACGCTGAACTTCGCCACCCGCGCCTGCAGCACGTTGCGCGGCGTGAGCCACACAAATCGGAACACTACCGACCGGAGCCGGAACTGCCTCTCGTCCCTCGTAAGACCTGATTCAGCGAGCGTCGTCGATCCAAGGGGCGCCGTCGAGGCGCTCCGGTGGACCCGGTGGCCTACGCCTTGGCCAGTTTCTTGTGGCCGGAGGATGGGCTCTCGTGGAGGAACTCGAGTGCCAGCTTGAGGACGGTATCGGTGAATTGATCGGCCTGCAGGTTGCCGTAGGTGTGACGGAAGGCGCGCAGTGATGCCACGGCCTTGGCCATCTGACGGTGGCCGCCCGCACGGCCGAGGGTATTGAAATAGCGCCGGACGAACTCGCCAGCGTTGCGCGAGTAGCCAAGGTTGCGCACCGAGATCACCAGCGAGTCGTCGACGATACCTGCGATGATCGTCCACCGGGTCTCCTCGAGCTGCAAGTAGAAATCGGCTAGATACGGGATGAGATCCTCACGGGGGCACGTGCCGACGAAGGCGCAGAAGACCTGCTCCTCGAGGCGGCCATCCTGTTTGGCCTTCAGCACGTACTCAAGACGCTCCATCGTGATTTCCGCACCCTCCATCTTGCGGATGAGCGTGGCGTCGGCCAGTGGATACAAGTACGAGAACGCGTCGAGGTCGACACCGCTCGTCTGGCGGTTGAAGAAGAGCGTGTCGGACTTGATCGCATAGAGCATCGCCGTGGCGGTGCGCTCGGACGGTCTGGCGTCGACGGCCAGCAGGTGCTCAGTGAGGATCGTCGAGGTCGAGCCATAGTCGGACCGTATGTCCTTGAACATCGCCACGCTGCCCGGCTGCTCGGGGTGGTGGTCGATGACCAGATCCACCCGATCGATCAGGTTCCCGAAGTACTGGGGCTGCACGTCGACCATCGCGATCCGGTCGAAGGTGCCGAGCTGCGCGGGCTCGATGATCTCGATCTGGATATCGAGCAAGTGGAGCATCCGCTGGTTCTCGGGGCGGGTGACCCCCTGCAGCGTACCGATGATCGCCGTCTGCTTCGTCCGTCTCAGGAGGCTGCGCAGGGCGAGGCCACTGGCGATGGCGTCGGGATCGGGATCGTTGTGGAGAAGGATCAGGACGCGGTCGGCATGGCTGAAGAACCGCTGATACTGGTGCACCTTGAGGCGCGCGAGCGATCGCCCGAGCTCGGTGGTGAGTGGCGGGCCGGCGAGCTCGGAGAGCGCCAGGAAGAACAGCTCGGGGGACTGCGCCTTGAGTGCCTCCTCCCGCTTGCGCCAGTCGGCGAGGCCGAGGCCAAGCACGTAGACCAGGGTGGCGCCTGCGGCGCGGATCGACTCGATGACCTTCCGGAGGCTGCGTTTGCCGTTGTCCTCGACGATGACGCAGGTGGAGGGGCCGACATCGGCCTTCAGGTAGGTGTCGGTCCGCTTGAGGTCGGCGGCCATCGCCGGGACCCCGGCGTCGTGCAGCCGCTTCGCAAGCGGCTTGCTGTCGACCAGGCAGATCAGCTCGAACCCGGCGGTTAGTGCCTCGGCGAGCGTGCAGGCCAGCACGTCGCTCTGACACACGGCGATGCACTTCATGAATCGATCAATTATAGGCGCAGGCCGCCGTCGGCGAACCGGTGTGATGGTGGGACTGTGGTACGATTGCCTGTTGTTGGTGCCGCCAGCGGCCCGGGCGTGTCCCCCCATGCCTTCAGTGCACGATCACTTCCACTTGGCGACAGAGTTCGACCTGCGCGGTGACCAGGTGCGGGCGGTGCCGGAGCTGGTGGAGGGGTTGAACCGGGGCGACCCGCACCAGGTGCTGCTGGGGGTCACTGGGTCGGGCAAGACCTTCACGATGGCGCACGTCATTGCCACCGTGAACCGGCCCACACTGGTGATGGCCCACAACAAGACGCTGGCCGCGCAGCTCTACCAGGAGTTCCGGCGGTTCTTTCCCGGCAACGCCGTCGAGTACTTTGTCAGCTACTACGACTACTACCAGCCTGAGGCATACGTGCCGGCCACCGACTCGTACATCGAGAAGGAGGCCACGATCAACGAGGAGATCGAC
>CAZHTD010000004.1:0-16283 GCA_964535675.1 uncultured Bifidobacteriaceae bacterium
AGGTCGCCGTCCTGGTTGTCGCCCTTGCCCTTGAAGAAGTGGTTCAGGCCTACCTCATAGAGGGTGGCCGCTGACGCGTAGGTCGAGATGTGCCCGCCGATCCCCTCCGAGGCGCGGTTGCCCTTGACCACCATCGCTGCAGCGTTCCACCGGACGATGCTCTTGATGCGGCGCTCAATCTCGCGGCTGCCAGGGAACGGCGGCTCGTCGGCCGGCGAGATCGTGTTGATGTAAGGGGTGTTCGCCGTGAACGGGGTCTTGACGCCGTTCTGCGCCGCGTGGACGCGGAGGTCGTCGAGTAACTGCGCGACCCGCGCCGGACCGCTGCCCTTCTTCAGGACGTAGTCGAGCGAGTCGAGCCACTCACGGCGCTCCAGTGCTTCGGTTGCGTCGAAATCCTGCCGTGCCCTGTCCTGCATGCCACCTTTCCAGCCCGCCCGCCGGGGCCGGGACCGCGCGCCGTCGACGGCCGCTGCCATAAGATCGACCTTGCGTCACGATAACCCAAGCATCTTACAGTGCGCACGAATTTGCCGAAACGATCTTCGCGGAACCTTCCCCCACGGGCCGAGCGGCTCTCGTGGCGACTCGCCCGTGTGCGCGAGGCTGTGGTGACCTGCGAGGCGTGCCCCCGCCTCCGTGCGTGGTGCCGAACGGTGGCCCGCGAGAAGAAGCGGGCGCATCGTGACGAAGTGTACTGGGGCCGGCCCGTGCCGGGCTTCGGCGATGCACGCGCCCGGCTCCTGCTCGTGGGCCTGGCCCCGGCAGCGCACGGCGCCAACCGCACCGGCCGGGTGTTCACCGGCGACAGCTCGGGAGACTTCCTGATGGGCGCGCTCCACCGGACGGGCTTCGCCAGCATCCCCACGGCCCGCCACCCGGACGACGGCCTCCGCCTCACCGACGCCTACATCCTGTCGGCCGCGCGCTGCGCCCCGCCGAACAACAAGCCGCTGCCTGAGGAGCTCATCCGGTGCCGGCCGCACCTGGACGCCGAGGTGGCGGCGCTGCCCCGGGTGCAGGTAGTGGTGGCGCTGGGCGGGATTGCCTTCGCCGCCTGGCTGCAGTGGATGCGCCGCCAGGGCGCGACGGTCTCGCCCCGGCCCCGGTTCCGACATGGCGTGCGCGTGGAACCAGTCCGGGCCGGGCGCCGGCGCCTGCCGGCGCTCTTCGGCTGCTACCACCCGAGCCGGCAGAACACGAACACCGGCCGACTGACACCAGAGATGATGGACGACGTGTTCCGTGCGGCCCGCGACCGACTCGGCTAGCCGGGCGCGAGGAAGGCGTCCCGCGCGGCAACAGCCTCCGCCGGACGATCCGTGATGAGCGCGTCGACACCCCACCGCAGGAGCCGGGCCATGTCTGCCTCGTCGTCCACCGTCCAGACCTCCACCAGCAGGCCGGCCCGATGCGCCGCCCGCACGAACGCGGGCGACACGATGCGCGTGCCGCCGAACGACTCGGGCACCTGGAAGCTGGCATAGCCGACGCGCCCGTGGGGCACGCCGAACCAACTGCGGAAAAGGGCCCAGCGGATCTCATGTCTCGTGGCGCTTGCCACGCCGTTCCGCAGCGCTGCACGCGCGGTCCGGGAGGCCCGCGATCCGGACCCGGCCACGCAGACGCGGGCCGCGGCTCCGGCCTCGGTAACGGTCCGGGCCACCGCGCGCCCGAACTCGGCCGTGTCCACCTTCATCTCGACGATCACGGGCGCGGCTGGATACCGGTCGAGCACTTCCCGCAACGTCGGCACCCCCACCCCCTGTCCCCGAAACGGGTATGCGCCGTCTTGCTCGAAGCGACACCCAGCGTCGACCGCCGCCAGCTCGGCCGCCGTACGCAACGCCACGGGCCCGGTGGCATCGGTCGTGCGATCGAGCGTGACATCGTGGTGCACCACCACCTCGCCGTCGGCCGACAAGCGCACGTCGAACTCAAGGCCGTCGGCGCCGGCCACTAGGCCCAGGTCAAACGCCGCGGTGGTGTTCTCGGGGCCGATGGCAGATCCGCCCCGATGCGCGAAGACGAGCGGCCGGTGACGTGTGACGAACGACACGACGTAATAGAATCGCGTACATGGGTCCTGCTGCGCCTCCGGCCACCTTGGGCGAGCTGAAGGCGGCCGTCGAGAGCGGCGCGGTACGCCGCCGCAGCGTGCACGACGAGGTGCGCGAGAACCTGCTGCGCAAGCTCCGCGGCCGTGAGCCACTCTTCCCTGGCATCATCGGCTACGACGACACCGTCGTCCCGCACCTGATCAACGCGCTGCTCTCGCGGCACAACTTTATCCTGCTGGGGCTGCGGGGCCAAGCGAAGACGCGCCTCCTGCGGGCGCTCGTGTCGCTGCTCGACGAGCAGGTGCCCACGATGCCCGACTGCGAGATCAACGACGACCCGCTGGCGCCCATCTGCGGGGCGTGCCGGGCGCGCGTCGCGCAGCACGGCAACGCCACTCCCGTCGGCTGGCTCGATCGCGAAGGCCGCTACGTTGAGAAGCTCGCGACGCCTGACGTTACCATCGCCGACATCGTGGGCGACATCGACCCGATCAAAGCGGCGCGCGACGGGCGCCACCTCTCCGACGCGCTGACGATGCACTTCGGGCTGCTGCCGCAGGCCAACCGTGGGATCTTCGCCGTCAACGAGCTGCCCGACCTCGCGGGCAAGATCCAGGTGGGCCTGTTCAATATCCTCCAGGAGGGCGACGTCCAGATCAAAGGCTACCCGGTGCGCCTGCCGCTCGACGTGCTGATGGCCTTCACGGCGAACCCCGAGGACTACACGGCACGCGGCAAGATCATCACGCCGCTCAAGGATCGGATTGGCTCGGAGATTCGCACCCACTACCTGCACGGACGGGCCGATGCGATGGCCATCACGGCCCAGGAGGCGTGGCTGGCCCGCGGCGAGGACTCACCCGCCGCCGAGGTCCCCGCATTCGTGGCCGAGGTCGTCGAGGAGATCGCGTTCCAGGCACGACAGGACCGCCGCATCGACAAGCGCTCGGGCGTGAGCCAGCGTCTGCCGATTACCGCCATCGAGAACGTCCTGTCGAACGCGGAGCGCCGCGCGGTGCTCGCGGGCGAGACGGTGGCCGTGCCGCGCGTCACCGATGTCTATGCCGCCCTGCCGTCGATTATTGGCAAGTTCGAGCTGGAGTACGAAGGCGAGCTGACGGGCGCCGACAGCGTCGGCCAGGATCTCGTGCGGGCCGCCGTCGCCACAGTGGCCGACGGCTACCTCTCGCATCTCGACGCGGGCCAAGTGCTCAAGTGGTTCGACCTCGGCGGCAGCCTGGCCCTGACCGACACGACCAGCGCCGCGGACGTCCTCGAGCAGACCGCGCAGGTGCAGGGGCTCACCGAGCTGGCCCAAGCGGCCGGCGTGCCAGAGAATGCCCCGCCGCCGCTGCTGGCCGCCGGCATCGACTTCGTGCTGGAGGGGCTCTACGCCACGAAGAAGATTAGCCGGAGCGACGAGCGCAACTACCACGCGTTCGAGACCGGTACGCGTACGCCGCGACCCGAGCAGGTGCTCGCCGAGGACAAGATCGAGCGGGACGACCGGCCACCGAAGAAGTATTACAACTGACGCGCGGGCATGAAATACCGCTACACCAAGTACACCGGCGACCTGCTCGACGGGCTCGACCTGCAGGACTTGGTGTCGACGCTCTCGGATCTGCTGCTGGCAAGCGGCTTCTCCAGTCCGTGGGGCGATCCTCGCGAGTCCGAGGAGGACCGCTCGATGGCGGCGTTGCACGACGCCATCCTCGAGGCCCTGTTGCGCGACAGGCTGCTGAGCGATGAGGCCCTGCAGCAGCTGCTGGGCGACCCGGCCGACGGCGATCAGGAGTCGACGGGCGACCAGCTCGAGACGCTCATCCAGCAGATCATCGACCGGATGGTGGACGATGGATTCGTCACCGCCGCGCCGAATCTCAACGCCGAGCGCGAGACGCGCGGCACCGGTGGGGACCTGGGCGAGGACGCCCCCCCGGTGCGGTTCGAGGTCACCGACAAGGCGCTCGACTTCCTCGGCTACCGGGCGCTGCGCGATCTGCTCGGCTCGGTCGGCCACAGCAGCGCCGGCCGGCACGACACCCGCCGCCTGGCCACCGGGGTCGAGGCCATGATCGCCTCCAAGCCGTACGAGTTCGGCGACACCATCAACCTCGACCCGAGCGGGACGCTTCTCAACGCAGTCCAGCGCACCGCCGGGACCGCCAGCGGGAGCGGCACGGCGCCGTTTCTCGACATCGGCTACGAGGACCTGATGGTCGCCCAGAGCGAGTACCAGAGCGCGTGCGCGACCGTCATCATGCTCGACTGCAGCCACAGCATGATCCTCTACGGCGAAGATCGCTTCACGCCGGCCAAGCGCGTGGCGCTCGCGCTCGCCCACCTGACCCGCACGCAGTACCCCGGCGATTCGCTGCACGCCGTCCTCTTCCACGACTCCGCCGAGGAAATTCCGCTCAAGCAGCTCGGGCGCGTGCGTGTCGGCCCCTACTACACCAACACGCGCGAGGGCCTTCGTCTGGCGCGCCGGCTGCTGGCCCGCCAGCGCAAGGACATGCGTCAGATCGTGATGATCACCGACGGCAAGCCGTCGGCACTGACCCGGCCCGACGGGCGTATTTACAAGAACGCATTCGGCCTCGACCCCTACGTACTCGCCGAGACCTTCGCCGAGGTCAACGCGTGCCACAAGGACGGAATCATGATCAACACGTTCATGCTGGCCCGCGACCCCGACCTGGTGGCGTTCGTCCACCGCGTGGCATCGATCTGCGGCGGCAAGGCCTACTTCACGACGCCCTACACGCTCGGCCAGTACGTCCTGATGGACCACATGGACCGCAAGACCCGCACGATCCATTAAGCTGGATCGTGCGCGCCCCGCCGCGCCCCGTTCCGTCCATGCTGCCGACGACGCTCCCCCTGTTCCCGCTGCCCAACGTGGTGCTCTTCCCACACGTACTCCTACCGCTCCACATCTTCGAGCCGCGCTATCGCGAGATGGTGGAGACCGCCCTAGCGCGGCACCGGCTGATCGGCATGGTGCTGCTGCGGCCCGGCTACGAGCAGGACTACGAGGGCCGGCCACCGGTCTACCCGGTCGGCTGCGCAGGGGTGATCAAGCACTGCGACCGACTGGATGACGGACGCTACAACATCGTCCTGCAGGGCGTGGAGAAGTTCCGCGTCGCGTCGGAGGATGACAGCCGCACGTTCCGGCAGGCACACGTCGAGGCACTGCCGGAAGAAGGCATCGCCCCCGGCGACCCGGAAATCCGCCGCCGGCGCTTGCAGCTCGACGCCCTGCTGGCCGTGGCGGTCGAGCGCGGGGGGGGCATGCCGCGTCTGCCCGAGACCACGGCCAACGGCGCGCTCGTCAACGCGCTGGCGCAGTACCTCGACTTCGATCCCCGGGAGCGGCAGGCGCTGCTCGAACGCAACGGCATCCTGGCACGTGCCGACAGCCTGATCGAGCTCCTGCAAATGCGCCTGAAAGCCAGCGGCGGCTGGACCCACCCGGAGACGGTGCACTAACACCCGTCCGCGCGTCCTGTGCCGGAAACGGCACAGGCACGGCGCGAGTGGGCGGTCCGACTGGCGCCTTGTCCGTGCACCCGGCACGAACGTTCGCGTCACCGTCCTCCCGTAAGCCCGTCGCCTAGCGCTGCTCGGACCGCCTCGGGGCAAGCCTGTCGGCCCAGTACGCGCACGGCACGGGGCAGCTTGCCGGCCTGACCGACACCGGCCTCGAGGCCGCCGTGGGTGGGCGGCGCCCAGGTGCACGTGGATCGGCGGCCCCGCTTCCTAGGCGGCCCGGTGTCCACGCGAAGGACCTTGCCTGTATGATGACCGCCGTGAGTGCATCCACACGGAGACGGCTGGCCTGCCTTGCGCTTAGCGCCGCGATGCTTACAGGCGTCCGGGCCGGGGCCCATCACGCGTACGCGGCGTACCAGCAGGACGCAGTCGTCGTGCTGGAAGGCACCGTGCAGGCCATGCAGTTCTCCGACCCCCACACGCTGCTGCAGATCAACGCGCTCGACGGCTCCTACGTAGTGGAGTGGCGCGCGGCGAGCCAGCTGGCCTCGATGGGGATCGACGAGACGACCTTCCGGGTGAACGACTATCTGGTGCTGACCGGCAGCCCCTCGGTCAACCCCCGCGCGAAGCGCATGTCGCTGGTCACCGAAGTCTTCCGCCCCAGCGACGGCTGGCAGTGGCAGGTCGTGGGTGGCGAGTTGACGATCAGGCCCCCCAGCGACGGTGTGCGCTAGCGCTTCCGAGTGTCGATCGTCGGTGGCTCGCTGATCGGCGGACGCCGCTGTCGGAGTCCTACCAGATGTACCACGCGCTCAAGATGCGCGGGACCGACACGCGGTGATCCACCTGCCGGGCGCGTCGCACGACAGGAGCCGGCGACCGAGCCTGCCGAGGGCTAAGATCGCGAACATCGTGAGCTGGTTCGAGAAGTACCGGGTGATGCCGACGGCGAGCTGCCCCCGGGCGCAGACCGGTGGCTAAGCCGAAACTCCTCTCGGGCGGTAATCCGCAGATCCCCAAGGGTGACGGGGACGCTCCCGTGCAGGCCTACATCGCGGCGATGCCGGGCTGGAAACGGGGGGTCGGCCGCCAACTCGACGCGCTCATCGGCCACGCCGTGCCCGAGGTCCGCAAGGCGGTCAGGTGGAACTCGCCCTTCTACGGCATCGAGGGCCGGGGCTGGTTCCTCTCGTTCCACTGTTTCACGCACTACATCAAGGTGACGCTGCTCAACGGTGCGTCGTTGCGTCCCGTGCCGCCGGTGGCTTCCAAGCACGAGCATGTGCGGTATTTCCACATCCACGAGGACGACGAACCCGACGAGGCGCTCCTGGAGAGCTGGCTTGAACAGGCGTCGGCGCTACCGGGGGAGGAGCTGTTTTGATGGTGCTGTCGTGTCCCGGCTGGGTTGTGCCCCCTGGTAGCAGTCTTCACGCAGGAGGCCAGCCGTGTGCGCCGTCGCAGTCGACGCGATCGACGGATCCGTGCGCACCTGGTCCGACGCCCTGCTCGAACGCTGGGCCGCCTACTGGTCCCCCGCCGACCTCTGGGTGCTCAGCGTGTGCCACGTGGAGACGCCCCGGACCTTCCGGATCCGTCGCAGGGGACGGTCGACGCCCTGCTCGACTGGCCGTCCTCCCTGGACGGTTGCCGACTTGGCCGCAGGTGCGATCGCCGTGGAGCTGCCCACCGCACCGGCGTGTGGAGTTGAACAGAGCCGTACGTGTTGCCCCCCCGACCGCCTCGACGGCGTTCCTTGCACACCGCGCCCTGGATCTGGGGCGCCGGACTCGACTAGTCCGAGTGGAGGCGCGCGGCCAGCACATCGATGATGGTCTGACCGTGGAACCGGCCGTTCTCGATGAAGACAGTCCCGGTGCGGTTGCCTGCGAGCGCCCCACCCGCGACAAAGAGGTTCGGCACGTTGGTTTCGTAGATCTCGGGGTCATACTGCGGCCCCTCAGTCTCGGGGTCGATAGTCACGCCGGCCCGTCGCATCAGCTCGGTGTCGGCGCGGTAGCCGGTCAGCAGCAGCACCGCCTCGGCGGACAGCGTCTCCGTGGTGCCGTGCCGCTTGATGACCACCTCCGTCGGACGAATCTCCCTGACCGTCGCCTCGAAGCGGGCAGCTACCGACCCCTCCTTGATGCGGTTCTCGATGTCGGGCCGCACCCAGTACTTGATCGAGTCGCCGAGCTCGGCCTGACGGTGCACGAGCGTCACGTGTGCACCCGCGCGGTACAACTCGAGCGCCGCCTCAGCTGCCGAGTTCTGGCCGCCCACGATCACCACACGGCGCCGGTAGTGGGGGTGGGCCTCTTGATAGTAGTGCGAGACGTGCGGCAGGTCCTCGCCCGGCACTCCGAGCCGCACGGGGTGGTCGTAGTAGCCGATGGCCAGCACCACCGCGCGCGCCTGGCGAACCCGGGTCGCCCCGCGTGCGGTCTTGCACTCCACGATGAACGTGCCGTCCGTCTCGCGCTCGATGCCGGTGACGGCCTCATGGTCGCACACGTGGAGACCCAAGGCGTCGGTGACGCGGCGGTAGTACCGCAGCGCCTCGAGGCGGGTCGGCTTCTCGTAGGGGGTCACCAGCGGCAGACCACCGATCTCGAGCAGCTCAGGCGTGGTGAAGAAGACCATGTGCACCGGGAAGCGGTAGATGGAGTCGACCAGCACGCCCTTCTCCACGACCACGTAGTCGAGCCCGGCCCGGCCGGCGGCAATGGCCGCGGCCAGCCCCGAGGGGCCGGCGCCGATGATCAGGACGTCGCGGACGGCCATCTCGCGCCAGCCCCTACGCCAGCGGCGCGGGCAGCCGCGACTCGCCCATCAGGTAAGCGTCGATCCCCCGCGCGGCGCTGCGGCCCTCGGCGATGGCCCACACGATCAACGACTGGCCCCGCTGCATGTCACCCGCGGTGAACACCCCCTCGGCGTTGGTCATCCAGTTGCCGTCCCGCCACACATTGCCCCGGTCGGTCAGCTTCAGGCCCAGGTCGGTCAACAGCGGACCGGGCTCCGGCCCGAGGAAGCCCATGGCCAGCAACACGAGGTCGGCGTCGATGGTGAAGGCCGATCCCGGCACGGACTGGAAGCGTCGGCGGCCGTCGGGCGCCACCATCTCGACCTTCACGGCGTGGAGCTTCGATACCCGGCCGGCTGCATCGCCCTCGAACCTCTCGGTCGAGATCGAGTAGAGGCGCTCGCCCCCCTCCTCGTGCGCCGGCGAGACGCGGAAGATGTTGGGCCACTGCGGCCACGGGTTGTCAGGCGCGCGCCCGCCGGGCGGCTTGGGCAGCAGCTCGAGCTGGGTCACCGACCTCGCGCCCTGGCGGTGCGCGGTGCCCAAGCAGTCGGCGCCGGTGTCGCCGCCCCCGATGATAACCACGTGCCTGTCCTGCGCGGTGATGAACGCCTCGTCCGGGATGTCGTCACCTGCACACCGCTTGTTCTGCAGCGTGAGGTACTCCATGGCGAAGTGAATGCCCGCCAGCTCGCGCCCCGGCACCGGCAGGTCACGCGGGTGGCCCGCGCCGGCGGCCAGCAGGACGGCGTCGTGCTTCGCCCGCAGATCGGCGGCCGTCAGGTCCCGCCCAACGTCGACGCCCGTGTGGAAGTCCACGCCCTCCTGCCGCAGCAGATCGAGACGCCGGTCGAGCACCGCCTTCTCCATCTTGAACTCCGGGATGCCATAGCGCAGCAGCCCGCCGATCCGGTCGGCCTTCTCGTACACCGCCACCGTGTGGCCCGCCCGGTTAAGCTGATCGGCCGCCGCGAGGCCGGCCGGGCCCGATCCCACCACCGCCACCGTCTTCTCCGTCCGCCGCGACGGGGACTCGGGACGCACCCAGTCCTGCTCGAAGGCACGGTCGATGATCGACACCTCGATGCCCTTGATCATGACCGGGTCGCGGTTGATGGCGAGCACGCACGAGCCCTCGCACGGAGCCGGGCACAGGCGGCCCGTGAACTCCGGGAAGTTGTTGGTGGAATGCAACCGGTCGAGCGCCGCGCGCCACCGATCACGGTAGACCAAGTCGTTCCAGTCGGGAATCAGGTTCCCCAGCGGGCAGCCCTGGTGGCAGAACGGGATGCCGCAGTCCATGCAGCGCGCGCCCTGCTGCTCAAGCACGCCCTTGGAGTACGGCAGGTAGACCTCGCGCCAGTCGTGGACTCGCTCGTCCACGGGCCGCGTCGGCTGTTTGCTGCGCTGGATCTGGATGAACCCGCGTGGCTCACCCATGAGGCTGTCCCGGGGAGCCGGCCGCGCCGACCCGGAGGATCGGCGAGGTGACGGTCTCGATCGGTCGCTGGCCCTCGGCCAGGAGGGCCCGCTTGTACTCGCGCGGCATCACCTTGACGATACGGCGCCGCAGCGCGTCCCAGTCGGCCACCAAGTGCCCGGCGTAGGTGCTGCCGGTCAGCGCGATGTGCTTCATGATCATCGTCTGGACGTAGTCCAGATCGTCGGCGTCCTCGAACGGCTCGAGGTCCACCATCTCCAGGTTGCACCGTCGCTCGAAGGTGCCGTGCTCATCGAGCACGTACGCGATGCCGCCGCTCATCCCGGCCGCGAAGTTGCGCCCGGTGCGGCCCAGCACGATGGCGCGGCCGCCCCACATGTACTCGCAGCCGTGGTCGCCGACGCCCTCGACCACCACCTGGACCCCGCTGTTGCGGACGCAGAACCGCTCGCCGGCCAGCCCTCGGACGAACGCCTCTCCAGCCGTAGCACCGTAGAAGGCCACGTTCCCGACGACGATGTTCTCCTCGGGCGCGAAGGTCGACCCTGCCGGCGGGAACACCCGGACCTTGCCGCCCGAGAGCCCCTTGCCGAACCCGTCGTTGGCGTCGCCGACCAGCGTCATGGTGATGCCGCGCGGGACGAACGCACCGAAGCTCTGGCCTGCCGAGCCGGTGAAGGTGATCCGGATGGTGTCGTCGGGCAGGCCCGCGCCGCCGTACCGGCGTGTGACTTCCTGCCCGAGCATCGTGCCCACCGTCCGGTCGCGATTGCGGATGGGTGAGGTGAACGCCACCGGCGTGCGATGATCGAGGGCCGGGGCGGCCTGCGCGATCAGCGAGTGGTCGAGCAGCTCGGCGAGCCCGTGGTCCTGCGGGAGGATGCAGCGGCGCGCCACCTCGGGGCCCGCCGCAGGCACGTGGAACAGCGGCGTCAGGTCCAACCCGTGCGCCTTCCAGTGGCCGACGGCCCGAGCGGTGTCGAGGCAGTCGGCGCGGCCGATCATCTCGTCGATGGACCGGAAGCCGAGCTCGGCCATCAGTTCGCGGACCTCCTGGGCGACAAATTGGAAGAAGTTCACCACGTGCTCGATACGGCCCGAGAAATTCTTCCGCAGCTCGGGGTCCTGCGTGGCCACGCCCACCGGACACGTGTTCAGGTGGCAGACGCGCATCATGATGCAGCCCATCACCACCAGCGGTGCCGTGGCAAACCCGTACTCCTCAGCGCCGAGCAGCGCCGCCACCACCACGTCGCGCCCGGTCTTCATCTGCCCATCCACCTGGACGACGATGCGGTCGCGCAGGCGGTTCTCCACGAGCACCTGCTGGGTCTCGGCGAGCCCCAGCTCCCACGGCAGCCCGGCGTGCTTGATGCTGGTCAGCGGCGACGCGCCGGTCCCGCCGTCGTAGCCCGAGATCAGCACGACGTCGGAGTGCGCCTTGGCCACGCCGGCCGCGACGGTACCCACGCCGGCCTCGGCCACCAGTTTCACGTGGATGCGGGCCCGCGGGTTGGCGTTCTTCAGGTCGAAGATCAGCTGCGCCAGGTCCTCGATCGAGTAGATGTCGTGGTGCGGCGGGGGGGAGATGAGCCCCACGCCGGGCGTCGAGAACCGCACCTTCGCGATCCACGGGTAGACCTTGTGGCCGGGCAATTGCCCGCCCTCGCCGGGCTTGGCGCCTTGGGCCATCTTGATCTGGATATCGTCGGCATTGACGAGGTACTCGCTGGTCACGCCGAAGCGCCCGGACGCCACCTGCTTGATGGCGCTGCGGCGCAAGTCGCCGTTCGAATCGGGGGTGAACCGGTCCGGGTCCTCGCCTCCCTCGCCCGTGTTGGACCGGCCGCCGATCCGGTTCATCGCCACGGCGAGCAGCTCGTGCGCTTCCTGGCTGATCGAGCCGTAGGACATCGCCCCGGTCGAGAACCGCCTGTAGATGGCCTCGGCCGGCTCCACCTCGTCGATCGGCACGGGTGGGCCCGCCGGCTTCAGTCGGAACAGGCCGCGCAGGGTCGCCAGTTGCTCGCTCTGGTGGTCCACCAGGTCGGCGTACTCCTTAAAGATCTCATAGCGGCCCGCGGTCGTGGCGTGCTGCAGCTTGAACACCGTTTCGGGGTTGAACAAGTGGTACTCACCGTCGCGCCGCCACTGGTACTCGCCGCCCGGCTCGAGCTCGGCCGGTCCCGCCGGGCGGGGCCCAAACGCCGCCTCGTGCCGGTGCCGTACCTCCTGGGCCACCACGTCGATGCCGATGCCGCTCAGGCGCGTGGTCGTGTAGGTGAAGTACCGGTCGACGAACGCCCGATCGAGGCCGATGGCCTCGTAGATCTGTGCCCCGCAGTAGCTCTGCACGGTCGAGATCCCCATCTTCGACATGACCTTGAGGATCCCCTTGTTGAGCGCCGTGATGTAGTTCTTCACGGCCACCTCGTGGGTGAGCCCCGTCAACACCCGCTGCTGGATCATGTCGTCGAGGGCCTCGAACGCCACGTAGGGGTTCACGGCGCCGGCGCCGTAGCCGATCAGGACCGTCACGTGGTGCACCTCGCGCGCATCGCCGCACTCGACCACGAGCGCGCAGCGCGTGCGCGTGCCCTGGCGGACCAGGTGATGGTGCACCCCCGAGGTGGCCAGCAAGCTCGGGATGGGCGCCTTGCCCGGACCGACGCCACGGTCCGACAAGAGCAGGATCGTGCAACCCTCCTCAAGCGCCTGGCTGGCCTCGCGGCACAGGCGGTCCATGGCTGCCTTGAGCCCGCGCCCGCCCTCGGCCGGGTCGTAGAGCGTCGAGAGCGCGCACGACTTGAACGGTGAGTCGGCGGGCAGGTGGCGGATGCGCGCCAGTTGCTCGTTGTGCAGCACGGGCGTGTCGAGCCGGATCTGCTGGCACGACTCGGGCTCGGGCTCAAACAGGTTGCGCTCGGGTCCGACCGTCTTGCCGATAGAGGTGACGATCTCCTCACGGATGGCGTCGAGCGGCGGGTTGGTGACCTGCGCGAACAGCTGCTTGAAGTAGTCAAACAGCAGCCGCGGCCGGTTCGAGAGCACGGCCAGCGCGGTATCGGTGCCCATCGAGCCCACGGGGGGCTTGGCGCCGGTGGCCATCGGCGCCAGGAGCAGCCGGATGTCCTCCTGCGAATAGCCAAAGGCCCGCAACCGAGCGAGTACCGTCTCGTGCTCGGGATGCTCGGCCTGCGCGGGAGGCAGCGTGTCGACCGGCACCAGGTGGCGATCGAGCCACGCCTGATACGGGTGCTCGGCGGCCAGCTGTCCTTTAATCTCGGCGTCATCGATGATGCGGCCCTGGGCCGTGTCGACCAGGAAGATGCGGCCCGGGTGCAGGCGCTCCTTCACCAGCACGTTCTCGGGGGCTACGTCCAGCACACCCACCTCGGAGGCCATCACCACCAAGTCGTCCTTGGTGACGTAGTAACGGGAGGGGCGCAGGCCGTTGCGGTCGAGCACCGCCCCGACCACCGTGCCGTCGGTAAAAGCAATGGACGCGGGGCCATCCCACGGCTCCATCAGCGACTCGTGGTACTCGTAGAACGCCCTTCGCTCCGGCGACATGCCCTCGTGCCCCACCCACGGCTCGGGGATCATCATCAGGACGGCGTGAGGCAGCGAGCGGCCCGCCAGGTGCAGCAGCTCCAGTACGTTGTCAAACGCTGCCGTGTCACTGCCGCCCTCGCGAATCACCGGAAACGTCTTCTTCAGGTCATCGCCGAACAGATCGCTCTGGAGCAGCCCCTCGCGGGCACGCATCCAGTTGATGTTGCCGCGCAGCGTGTTGATCTCGCCGTTGTGCGCGATGTAGCGGTACGGGTGCGCGAGCGGCCACGACGGGAACGTGTTGGTGGAGAACCGCTGGTGCACCAGTGCCAGCGCGGTCGTCATGTCCGGGTCCAGCAGGTCGGGGAACATCGGCCCGAGCTGCCGCGCGGTCAACATCCCCTTGTAGATGAGGGTGCGGGCCGACAGACTGGCCACGTAGTACGACCGCCGGGAGGCATCGCTGATGCCCTCCAGGGTGTCAACAGCAACGGCCATCAGCTTGCGGATGACGTAGAGCTTCCGCTCAAGCGCCAGCGTGTCCGCGGCTCCGGCTTCGCCGAGGCCGACGAACACCTGACGGATGATCGGCTGGGTGGCCACGGCGCTCGCCCCCAGCGCACTGTTGTCGTACGGCACGTCTCGCCAACCGAGCACGCTGGCTCCCTCGCGGGCCGCGGTGCGCTCGAAGAGCGTCTCAAGCGTCGCCCTGTCGCTGGCGCTGGTGGGCAGGAACACGAGGCCCACGCCGTACTGCCCGCGCGGGGGCAGTGCGAACCCAAGCACCTTCCGGAAGAACGCGTCGGGGAGCTGCATCAGGATGCCCGCGCCGTCTCCGGTGTTGGCTTCCGACCCAGTCGCGCCGCGGTGCTCGAGGTTGACCAGGATCTCCATCCCCTTTTCGATGATGGCGTGGCTGGCTTCCCCCTTGATGTGGACCACGAAGCCCACCCCACAGGAGTCGTGCTCCATCGAAGGGTCGTACAGACCTCCGGCTGAACGGATTTTCTGGCTCATCGAAGAGCCTAGTGTTACTCCAGTTGCCGTATGAGTGAAATACAATGTTTTGGACTGACTCATACCAAATTCAGATAGGTGTCTCAAATAAGAACAAAACCGTCATTTCTGGCAGAGCCCTCGTGACCACCGGATCCATTCAGCGGCCAGCCCGGACGCCGGAATCGCCATTCGACTGAAACTTGGCCCAGTTTCTTGAGCCTCACGGTATCATTCCGGGATTCGCGGTAGGCTGACGTTCGTCCCAGGGCTGTGACCTCAATGGTGCCAGACTTTGGGATCTGTTCACCACTCGCAGGAGACCAACGACGCATGCATGCGCCAATGAAGTTCGTGGAGAAGGGCCTTGCCCTCGCGGCCAACGGGGCGTGGCAGGTGTTTTCCACTGCCAACCGACTCGCGCAGAACCCTTCGTTCACCCCCCGCTGGTCCGACAAGCCGCTGCTCAAAACACACCAGAAGACCAAACCGCCCCTCGGCTGGCCGCGTGAGACCGACTCGCTCTGCCCCGTCTGTGTGCGCGAGGCCCGCCAAGAGATCCTGGACGGCAAGAAGGACGTCTCCGTCCTGCTCAACGAGAAGGTGGGCGAGATCAAGGCCACCATCCTCGAACAGGACGGCAAGATCGTCATGGCTAAGGACTGCCCCGTGCACGGGCATTTCGAGGACGTGATGGCGATCGACACCGCTTTCTTCAAGCACCTCGAGGAGGTCTTCCCCGGCCGCGACATTCGCGCCCACAACGACGCGAAGCTGCACAACCACGGCAGTTCGACGGTGCTGCACGGCCGCGGGTCGGTGCTGACCGTCGACCTCACCAACCGCTGCAACATGATGTGCGACCCCTGTTTCATGGACGCCAATCAGGTCGGCTTCGTCCACGAGCTGGGCTGGGAGGACATCAAGCAGGTGCTCGATAACGCGATCACCATCAAGCCGCGGCGCCAGATGTCGGTGCAGTTCTCCGGCGGCGAGCCCACGATGTCGCCCTACTTCCTCGACGCCGTGCGCTACGCGCGGAAGGTCGGCTACAACAGCGTCCAAGCCGCGACCAACGGCATCGAGTTCGCCAAGAGCGCTGAGTTCGCAAAGGCGGCCGCCGAGGCAGGCCTGCGGTACGCGTACCTGCAGTTTGACGGCATCGGCAACGCGGCCAATTCGCATCGCCGCGTGGGCAACCTCTTCGACGTGAAGCTGCGGGCGAATCGTCAATGGCGTGAACAACGAGCAGGTCGGCCGCGTCGTCGAGTTCGCACTCGATAACCCGAAGCGCATCAACTTCCTGTCGTTCCAGCCGGTGTCGTTCACGGGCCGCGACGAGGAAATCACCCCTGAGCGGCGGGCCGCGCAGCGCTACACGTTGTCGCACCTCGCCCACGACGTGAAGGACCAGACCGGGCTCGGTGAACCCACCCGCGATTGGTTCCCGATCTCGTTCATGTCGACCTTCACGGACTGGGCCGATGTCGTGCACGGGCCCGACCGTGACTGGGGGCAACTCACCTGCGGCTGCCACCCGAACTGCGGGGTGGGCATGGCGGTGATGATCGACAAGGAAACGAAGGAGGCGGTGCCGGTGACGGCCTTTCTCAAGGCTGAGCAGCTGGCCAAGGACGTGGCCAAGGTCAACGATGCCGCCCGGGGCCGGGTCCTGTCTGTGGCCGGCATGGCCCTGGCGCTGATGCGCAACTACGACCCCTTCAAGGCCCCCACGCACTTCCGGCTGATGGACCTGCTGAAGAAGTTCGACAAGACCTTCGGCGCCACCAAGGCCGCACAGTCGGGCCTCTACGGCAAGGTCGAGGGCGACCGCACGATGGCCGACATCAAGAAACGCCGCGGCGACCGCTGGAACTTCCTGTTTGTCGCGGGCATGTGGTTTCAGGACCTGTTCAACTAC
>CAZHTD010000004.1:16293-99219 GCA_964535675.1 uncultured Bifidobacteriaceae bacterium
GGTGGTACGAGGAGCATGGCCGACACGAAATCTTCGTAGGGGGCAAGGCCGTGCCGATGGCCAGCAAGGACCACTCGCTCGTGCTGAACGCCGAGGCCGTGGCCGCTGGCGCGCAAACAGACCTCGACGAGCAGGGCATCGCCAAGAACGCCCGCGAGGAAAAGATCCGGGCGCGCAAGCTGGCGCAGATGACTCCTGAGGAGCGGCGCCACCATGAGGCGATGGAACGGCTCTACCGGCAGGAAGTCCTCAAGGAGCAGCCGACGCTCCAGATCCAGGGCCTCGGCGGCAGCAGCAAGCAAAACCCCGAGATGCAGGAGGTGGCGCACAAGCCCACCGTCTAGCGGCCCGCAGACACCAAGGCGCCGGTTGTTGGCGGACAACCGGCGCCTTGGTGTGTACGGCCCCGCCGGGCCTGATGCCGCCTCCACGCCACCGCGCAGATGGCTGCCTACCGGGGGCGGTAGGTGATTTGGACGTTGCTGATGATGGCGATCGGGCGCCCGGGTGCGTTGAAGTTGTCCACGTCCTCGGGGCGCACGACCTCAAGCCGTTCGCCCAGAATGCCGATCCAGGGCATGTTGTCGGTGATGGTGAGCACGATGCGCTCGGTACCGGTCGGTGCTACCGCTTTCACGCCGCCGGGGCCCGCGCCGCCGTTGATCCGATCCTCGAGGTCCGCTGCCGTGCGGAACTCGGTCTGAACGATCGCACGGGTCAGCAGGTCGTTGTTGGGCGTCAGGACACCAATGGTCGCCGTGTAGCGCCGGTAGCCGCGCCCGGCCCGGATCAGCTCCTCCGAATAGGTATGCCGGTTGTGCAGGTCGAAGCTCAGCACGAGATCACCCTGGTGCGGCGGCAGTGCGATCCGGATGCCGGCCTCCGGGTCGAGACCGGTCATCACGTCGCAGTACTCCAGGCCCGTCAGCCGGCCGGTGCCTAACACCGACGGGCACTGCACGTCGGCCACGTCCGTCCGCGTCTGCGCGCCGCCCGCCGCGGGCCAAGCGCCAAGCACGGCGACCAGAAGCGCTATGGGCGTCCGCCTGCGGAGCAGGCTACTCATCGACACACACCAGCCCAGCGGCGGGCTCGGACGTGGCCGGGGCCTCGCCCCGGAGCCGCAGCAACTCGAGGAACTCCATCCGCGTACGGGCGTTGTCGCGGAACACGCCCAGCATGGCACTGGTCACCGCGCGCGAGTTCTGCTTCTCCACTCCGCGCATCGACATGCACAGGTGCGTGCCCTCGCACACCACCGCCACACCCAGCGGGTCGATCGTGTCTCGGATCGTTTCGGCGATCTGGTTCGTCAGCCGCTCCTGGAGCTGGAGCCGCCGCGCGAACACCTCGACCAGTCGCGGGAGCTTGCTCAACCCGATGACCTGCGTCCGTGGAATGTAGGCAATGTGGCACTTGCCAAAGAACGGCAACACGTGATGCTCGCATAGGCTGTAGAAGTCGATGTCCTGGACGATCACCATCTCGCTGTAGTCGACGGTGAACAGTGCGTCGTTGAGCACGGCGTCGATGTCAGCCTGGTAGCCGCTCGTCAGGAACCGCAGAGCCCGGGCCATGCGGTCAGGCGTCCGGACAAGCCCCTCGCGCTCCGGGTCTTCGCCCAACGCTACCAGCAGGTTCCGGATCAGCGACTTCACCCAGTCATTGTATATCCCGGGATTCGGGTGTCGCCCCCAGGTCGCAACCGGCCCATGTGCGCGGGCTCGTGTAGGATGCCGTGCATGCGATACGTCATGTTCTCGTCGTCCGGCGAGCCCCCCCGTCTGGGAGCCCTGCACGGAGACGCCATCGTGGATCTCCAGCGGCTTCTCGGCGCCCGCATCGCCGTACCCCGGACCCTGCTCGCGCTGATCGAGGCCGGCGCGACCGCCTGGAGCGCCGTCGCCGACGCTGCCAGCTCGGCACTCGGGTCCGGCGGGGCATCGGGTGCGGCAGCACATCCGCGCACTGCCGTGCAGCTGCATGCCCCCCTGCGCCCGCGGAAGAATGTGATGTGCCTTGGGCTCAACTACAAGAGCCACGTGGCCGAGGGCGCCAAGGCTCGCGGGCAGCAGCTCCGCCTCCCGGAGGTCCCCGTGGTCTTTACGAAGGCCCCGACGGCTGTCAACGGGCCGTACGATGACATCCCGTCCCATGCGGGCGTGACCAGTGAGATGGACTGGGAGGCAGAGATGGGGCTCGTCATCGGCGCGGGCGGCACAGGCATCGCGTGCGCCGACGCGCTGGCGCATGTTTTCGGTTACACCGTGATCAACGACATCACTGCGCGTGACCTGCAGTTTCGCCACAAGCAGTGGTTCCGCGGGAAAAGCCTCGATGGCTGCTGCCCGATGGGCCCCTGCGTGGTGACGGCCGACGAGTTCGGCGACCCGCAGGCCAAGCGCGTCTCGGCACGGGTCAACGGCGTGACCAAACAGGACGCGTCCACGTCGGCCATGATTTTCCCCGTCGACGTGATCGTGGAGACGCTGTCCCGCGGCATGACGCTCGAACCCGGAGACGTGATCTCCACGGGCACACCAGCGGGCGTGGGCTTCGCCCGCACGCCCCCTGAGTTCCTGGAAGCCGGCGACGTGGTGGAAGCGGAGGTCGAGAGGATCGGGACCCTGCGCAACCGGATCGTGTAGCCGTACGCGCCAAAGGCGCCGCCTCCTGGTGGAGGCGGCGCCTTGTGGCCGTGCCCGGTCGACCTCTGGCTACTGCCCGCCGCCGCGTCCACCGCGCCCGCCGCGGCCCTGCGAGGCTGGCGGCACTTCGCCGTTGGTGCGCAGGTAGACGGTGCTGATCCCGTACATCTCGTTGTCGTGCTCAAGGATCCGACTCAGGATGACGCCTCGCGCCGTTGGGCCCCCGCGCCCGCCCTGGAGTACTTCGGCCGCCGACACCTCGGTCAGCGAGTCGAACGCCGGGTCGCAGAACGCATACGAGGCGGTGATTGCGTCAATGGTTTGCTGCTTGGTGCCGTCGGCCAGCTCGTCTTCAAGGCTGCCCTGGCCCTGACGCGGGTTGTCCACGCCGCGCGCCTGCGCGCAGACGCCATAGTGGAAGTCCGCGATGTGACCGAACAGCTGCGCGAAGTTCCGAATGCCGTCCGCCGGGCGATGGCCAAAGCCGTTTTCGGGCATCTCGTTGACCGAGCCCATCACGAGCCCCTTGACCCGGTTGTAGGAGCCCTGTTGGCCGGCGGCACGGTCGGTGCCCTGCGAGAACGCCACTGAGGCGGCCAGCACGCAGACCACAGCGAGCGGAAGCGTACGTGTCATGAGCGCAACTCCTTCAGCAATTTGTGGGTGACTAGGTCCCGCTAAGATCCCGGTAGACGGCCTCCAGGAACATCTCGCCGGTCCACGTGGCGCCCGGTGGGTTCCCGTAGATCCCGTCGTAGTCGAGCGTCGGGCCGGCCGCCCGGACCTGCTCCAAGCTCAAGCCAGCCTCGATCATGGCCTGCACGCGGTCGCGGATGATGGTCATCATGTCCCGGTACTCTGCCAGGTCCGACTCGTTCGACAGCCGCCCGTGACCGGGAATGATCATCGTGCCACCCTGGTTGTTGAACGCGGGCACGGCGATGTCCAGCATGTCGTTCAGGGCGTTCAGGTAGCCCTGCACGCTCCCCCCGCGCGCCAGGTCGATGATCGGATAGGTCACCGTCGAGTACAGATTGCCCGCGGCGATGACATCCGAGCGCCTGAACCAGACGAACAGGTCGCCGTCAGTGTGGGCGTTCGGCACGTGCCGCATCTCCACGACCTCGCCGTTGAAAGTCCGCGAGTTCAGCGGTCCGTAGAACGTCAGGTGCGGCCAAGTGGCGAACGCCTCGTTGCGCGGATCGCTGAGCAGGCCGCTCATGCGGTGGAGCATCGTCTCGGTGCCGATGATCGGCGCCCCGTCGATGCGGCTCGGCTCACGACCGGTCGGGCCGCCCACCCCGGCGTTGATGTTGAGCCCGGAGGTCGAGACGGCCTCGTTGGCTCCTGTCACACCGAGATCGGCGCTCGTCGAGAGGATCAACCGAATCGGATCGTCGGAAATGTGCTCGCGAATGGCCGCCACCACCGCCTCTCCCGCCTCGGGGGTCGGGCCGGTATCGACCAGCAACAGCCCCTGCCGGCCGGTCTGCACCGCCACGTTCACGCCGGTGCCGGCCACCATGTAGACACTGCCCGCCACGTGCAGCACCTCGGCGTTCCCGTCGTCGTAGAGGGGAATCTCCGGTCGGTCAGGCGGCGTGGTCGGCACGCCTTGCGGCGAGCCCGGCATGGGCTGGATGGGCAGGCCCGGCTGATCGAGCAGGCCCTGCTGGGCCGACAGGCCCACAGCAGCGACCACCAGGGCCGCCGCGCATGCAAACGTGAATCGTCCGTTCATGAGCTTCAGTTCCCCGCGGGCTGGCCGGGATGGGCAATGCCCTCCTCGGCAGCCCAGATGCGAATCTGTTCGGCGTACTCCGGATACATCGACTCGGCGCCGCCACGCGTCGCTCGATACGGCAGGTTGTTTACCTCGGCGTAGTGCCGCTCCTCGTGGCCCAGCGGGTTGTGCGGCACGCGACCGCGGTCGAGAGCGGGAATCTCATCGAACACCTCGAACGGCCGCGCTGTCGGGACGGTCATCCCCGGATCGAGCACCCAGGTCGAGGTGCGCACCATCGGCTCGGTCAGGTAGATCGGGTCGTCGAGCACGATCGAGGCGATTAGCAGGTCCCCGCGGTGCCAGAAGTACTCCGTCATCACCGCGTAGGGACTGAGCGGGATGCCGTTGCGATGCACGAAGCTGTACTTATTGTGCGTTGTGGTGACCTTGAAGTAGCCGTTCTCCCAGACGCCGGTCGAGAAGCCCTGCCACAGGTGCTCGGCGTACTGCGACGGGTGCGGACGACCATCGGTCCACACAATGCGGTCGGCGCGCCCGAACATCCCGACGAACGTGTAGCCGATCGCCTGCTGCGTGTCGGGATCGATGATCGAGGTGATCTGCATGTCGGGCCGCGGTGCTCGAATCGCGTAGGTCGCCGGGTGCGGCCGCCCCTGCCACTCGGGCAACGAGTGCATCGCCGGCACCCACGCATCGGCGTGCTGGCGGGCGGCCTCGTTCATCGGAATTCCGACGTACTCGAACGACTCGACACCCGGATCGGTGCGCAGTGGCACCTCCTCCTGGTTCCCCTGGCTCGCGGACCACAAGCCCGTGAGATCAAACCGCTGAGCCGACGCGGTTGCGGGCCCAGCGGCCAGCCACCCGACGGCCAGCAGGGCCACGAGTCCCGCCTGTTGCATGGTCACCTCCGGCTACGGCTCGACCGCCATATCGGCCATCAACTGCTTCAACCGCTCGGCGTATTCGGGATACATCGTGTGCGCGCCGCCCCGGGCCGCTTCGAGCGGCAGGTTGTTGAGTTCGGCGTACCGCGTGTCGACGAACCCCAGTGGATTGTGCGGGACGCGGCCACGATCCAACGCCGGGATCTCGTCGAACACTTCGAAGGGCCGCGGCGTGCCGTAGTTCTGCGTCGGGTTCGCAATCCACGTCGACGTGCGGACCAACGGCTCGTCCATGTAGATCGGATCGTCGACGATTAAGCTGCCCACCAGCAGGTCGCCGTGGCGCTTGAAGTACTCCGTGTAGACCGCGTACGGGCTCAGCGGCAGGCCGTTGCGGTGGATGAAGCTGAATTTGACGTGTGTCGTGACCACCTTGAACGTGCCGTCAGGCAGCCACTCGCCCGTCGAGAACCCCTGCCACAGGTGCTCGGCGTACTTCGACGGGTGCGGACGCCCGTCGAGCCAGATGATTCGGTTCGCGCTGCCGAACATTCCTTGCACGATGTAGGCCGTCGTTTGCTGGGTGTCAGGCTCGATGAGCGATGTCACTCGCATGTTGGGGCCGGGCGCGCGCATCGAGTAGGTCACCGGGTGCGGACGCCCCTGCCACTCGGGCAGCGAGTGCATTGCGGGCACCCACGCATCGGCGTGCTGGCGCCCGGCTTCATTGATCGGGACACCCACGTACTCGCCGGCCTCGACCCCCGGATCCCCACGGATGGGGCGTTCCTCGTGGTTGCCGAGGCCCACCGACCAGAACCCGGACAAGTCGACGCGCTGGGCTTCGGCCACGGGAGTCCCCCCGAGCCCCCACGCCAGCAACAGAACGAACAGGGAACAGGTTCGACGCATGAATCCTCCGACCACCCCCGACACTGAGGACATCGCGTAATTCTCTCCGCGTGCGAGAGTTGTGTCAACGGCCGCGCAGGGCCGCGCGCGGGGCCGCCCGATCCCGACGTTGACCCGGACGTCTGGCGGCTGGCACTCAAGGAGGCGGCCCGGCCGACCGCGGTTCAGGCGCTTCAGGGTCCGCACCACCGGGTCGACGACGCTGTCACCCTAGTGCGGGGCTAGCGCCACGGCACCTCAAGGGTGCGCCACGTCCGACAGTGGATCGTAGACCCATCGGCTTGGTGGAGATGGGCACGAGCGGCATGGGCCGGCCCGCGTGACCGGAGAGGGGCGCGTGCCCGAGCCACCGCCGAGGTGAGGCCCTCAATAGGTGCTCAGGGGTCGCCGCCACACCCGGCGGCTCAGTGCGCAGACGCACCCAGCGGACCGGCCTGCGACGCGCGGCCGCCGTAATTCCGCACGTAGTAGTCCTGGTAGCTGCCCGACCTCACCCGCGAGACCCAGCCACCGTTGGCCTGGTACCAGGCGACCGTGTCGACCAGGCCCGCGCCGATGGCCTTCAACGGCTCCCAGCCGAGATCGCGCCGCAGGCGGTCGCTGGCGATCGCGTAGCGCCGGTCGTGGCCCGGGCGATCGGTCACGTGCTGGATCAGCGACGCGTCCGCGCCGATGATGGCCAGCAGCTGCCGGACCAGATTGATGTTCGCCATCGGCGCGTCGGCCGAGATGTTGTAGATGCCCCCCGGCGTACCACGCTGCAGGACCGCCCAGACCGCCCGGCAGTGATCCTCCACGTGCAGCCAGTCGCGAACCTGCCAGCCATCGCCGTAGATCGGGAGCGCACGCCCCTCGAGCGCGTTGGAGATCATCAGCGGGATCAGCTTCTCGGGAAACTGGTACGGGCCGTACGTGTTGGTCGCACGGGTTACGACGACGTCGAGGCCAAACGTGGTGGCGTAGGACAGCGCCAGCAGGTCAGAGCCCGCCTTCGACGCCGAGTACGGGCTGCTCGGCCGTAGCGGAAATGTTTCGTCGGCGGTGATCGGGGGCTCCAGACTGCCATAGACCTCGTCGGTGGACACGTGCACAAAGCGCCGCGTGCCCTGCGTGCGCGCGGCTTCGAGCAGCACGAAAGTACCACGCACGTTCGTGTCGATGGCGGCCGTGGGCGACAGGGTACTGCGGTCGACGTGCGACTCGGCAGCGAAGTGCACCACGGCATCCGGCCTGAAGTCCTTGAAGGCCGCCGCTGTCGCGTCGGCATCACAAATGTCAGCCCGAACGAAGCGGTACCGATGGTCGGACTCGATCGAGGTCAGGTTCTCAAGGTTGCCCGCGTAGGTGAGCTTGTCGAGGTTCAGGATCTCCACGTGCGGATGGGCACCAAGCACCCAGCGGATGAATCCCGAGCCAATAAAGCCGGCGCCGCCGGTCACGAGCACGCGGCTCATTTGTGCTGCAGCTCCCAGTCGTAGCCGATGCCAGCGTCATCGTACGGCAGGCGTCCCTCATCAACCGGGTCGTAATATCGGCTGGTCACGTAGATGACCCCGGCCGTCTGCAGACCGATCACCTTGTAGCCGTGCCCCACCCCCGGCGGAATCAGGATCTGCCACGGCCGCAGATGTCCGACGTAGATCGTGTTCTTCACGCCGAAGGTGGCCGAGTCGACACGGAGGTCGACCAGCGCTACCTGGAGCATGCCCGTCGATGGCACCCAGCAGTCCCACTGGTACTGGTGATAGTGGAAGGCCTTGATCGTGCCCATGTAACTGAACGTGGCCGACACCTGGGTGGTCTCGAGCGGAAAATGGGCGGGCAGCCCGCGGCCGAGCCGGGCCACCTCCAAGAAGTAGCCGCGGTCGTCAGGCCAGACCGCGGCAGGCTCCAGCACCACGCCGTCGATCAACTCGGCTGCCTCGATCTTCGTGATGACGTGCCCGATCCCAGGCGGACAGGTGGGGACGGCCAGTCGCATCGGGTCGGCGGCCAGGAGCTGTGTGGGAGTGCCGGGCTCGACAGTCATGGTGCCGCTTCCATCATAGATCGGCCCTTCGTAGCGGCTAGCAGGGACGCTGCCACGGCTACAACGAGCGCGCCGGTGCAACGCGCATGCGCGGGGCGCGCGTCCTGTCCCGGTCGCGCTCCTCAGCCTTGAGCAGCGTGCAGGCATAGGGCTCGCCCGACACCACATGGCCGCAGTGGCCGCGGTAGCTACCGCGAGTGCGCCGCTCGTCGGGCGGTGCAGCGTCGGAGCGGACAGCACGTGCCCCGCTCATGCCCGGTTTCCCGTCATGCCGGCCAGCGTGCGTAGGACGCGCTCCACGTCGTCGGTGTCGACCAACGCGTAGTCGGCAGCCGTCCTGCGATCCTGCTCGTCGCGCACGACCAGCGTGAGGCCGCGCCCGCCCAGTGCCCGGAACGCGTCCTCATCCGTGATGTCGTCACCAAGGTAAACCGGCAGCAGATCGGCCTGGCCTCGACTGAGCTGCTCCAGCAGCCAGAGCACAGCGTGCCCCTTGTCCCATTCAATGCCGGGCTGGACGCGGAACACTTTCTTGCCGTGTCCCTTGCGCAGCCCAGGCTCCCCAGCCAGCACCGCATCGACCGCCCACTCGACCCGAGAGACGTCGGCGTCGGCCACCCGACGGTAGTGCACCGAGATCTCGAAGCGCTTCCGCTCGACGGCGTGACCCGCCACACCGGCCAGACACTCCCGCAGCCGTGCCTCGACGCGGTCGAGCCCCGGCAGGTACTCGACACCCTTCTCAAGGCCACCAAGTCGCCCGTCCGGGCCGTGGATCTCAAACCCGTGGCTGCCGGCGTAGTAGATGCCGTCGAGACCGACCAGCTTTCGCACTTCCGTCACGTCGCGGCCGCTGACCACGGCCACGGTGCAACGCCTGGCTAGAGTGGCCACGGCCTCGCGCATCCGGTCCGACAGGAACGCCCTGGTGTAGTCCTCGACGATCGGCGTGAGCGTGCCGTCATAGTCGAGGAACACCGCCAGCCGGCGACCGGCCACGAGGGCGCGGATCTCGTCTCCACGGTCACGCGCCAGCGGCAGCCGCGCCAGCACCTTCAGCCCACGTCCCGTCGCAGGCGTGTAGCCGCGCTCGGCCAGCCTCCAGATGACCAGGCCCGCGCCGGCCGACCGCAGCACCGCGCCGGTGCCCCCCGCTCCACGCCCAGGCGCGCAGCGGCCTCGTGCAGTGTCGCGGAGTCGGGCTTGCCCGACAGCCCCGGGCCTGCCACGTCACGACCGTCCACTGTGGCGTCGAACAACCCGACCACACCGACCTTCTCGAGCACGGTTCCCGCGTTCTGGCTGGCCGAGAAGGCCGCCACCGTCACGCCCACGGCCCGGAGTCGCCGAGCAGACGCACCGTGATCGGGAACGGCTCCACGCACGGCCGGCGAGCCACTGTCGGAACCTGTCGTGCTTGCGGGTGCCGAGCTCGCAGATCGTCCGTGCACGGGGCTCGTCGTCCTCGACGCCCCGCGGCAGGTCGATGCCCCGCGATCGCAGGACGCACGCAACCTCCTCGTTCCGGGGCCGACCGTCGACCAAGGCGTGGGAGCCACGTTCGAGGCTGCGCGCGCGAGGGTGCGGCCAGCGTGCGACCGGCACGGAAGCTCACGATCGCAGCGCTCGGTCCCTTCATGTCCCGCCAGCCTCGATACGGTGGTCGGGGCGGAGGGATTCGAACCCCCGACCCTCTGCTCCCAAAGCAGATGCGCTACCAGCCTGCGCTACGCCCCGACGGAGCAATTATGGCACGCGGACCGGCAACTCGGCGGCGTAGAGCATCGTCCGGTCGTTGTCGCGCGCGGCCCACGTCAGCAACGCCGCGACGTCGCGCTCGACCATCTCGTCGAACACCGTCTCGCCGTTGACCATCACCGCCACCGGGGCGTCAAAGTCCACGACATCGGGCGAGAGCAGGAGCGTGAAGCGTTCCACCCCGCGGGTCTCGGCCTCGAAGTGGTTCCCCGCGCGCGTGATGTCCACGCGTCCCGAGTCGCGGCGGCGCTCGTACATGTTGAACGTTTGCGAGAGGGCGTTAGGCCGGAAGGTGTTGATGTCCTCGAGCTGCCGATCGGACGACGCGTCACCAAGGTCGTCGATCACCAGCCACCGGAACCGATTGTAGCGATCGGTCAGATCCGTCTCCCATGAGATCGACGCCGGGTGCGGGTCGCGGGGATGGGCGCGCCGGAACGCCTCGTAGGGGGCGCGCTCCTGATCCGGCCACCAGCTCGTGTCATGGCCAGCTTCCTCGTAGACCGTCCACTCAAGCGTGGCGCCCGCCTGCACCATCAGATCGATGAACGGCGCGACGTTCGAAGCGGGGTACAGGCGATCGCGGCCGCCGTTGACGATGTGCAGCGGACAATTGTGCAGGTTGGCAAGGTAGAGTTGCCCGTCAATCCCTATCTCGGGGTTAGCCAGCACCATCGGGTGGCCGTTGAAGGGGTTGCACGACGACCAGAGGGTCGCCTCGCGCATCGCCAGGTAGTAGACGCCCGTGCCCCCGTCCGAGACGCCGGTCACGTAGACCTGCGACTCGTCCACGTTGTAGCGGCGCTTCACGCGGTCCACGAGCCGCAGGATGTTCTCCACCTGCATCCGGTGCCACCACGCGCCCTCGCCGTAGCCGACCGGGTGCACGTAGATCTGGTCCTCGCCGCGGATGCGGTTGCGTGCAGCGTTGATCTCCCGCGCCCCGAGAGGGCGGCCCACGCCGCCGTGGAGCTGGACGCGCAGCGGCCAGGCGCGCGCGGGATCGTAGGTGTCGGGAATCTCGACCACATTCTCCAGCACGACGTCGCTCGTGCGGTACGTCATGGCGATCTCGCCGGTAGGCTGCACACCATACGGGCGGCCCGCCGTCAACCTTGCCCAAGCCGTGTCGAAGTCAACGCCCGCCTCGAGCAGGTCGTCGACCCGGTCTTCCGCCTCGCCCGGATCGTCGGCCCCCCAGAACGCGGCAAAGACCTCGTCCATGCCCGCTGGAGAGGAAACACCCTGGCCCACGAGCGCGACCGACGCGGCGGCGATCGCCGCCAGCAGGATGGTCGCCGGTGCAACGCGTCTGAACATAGCCTGAATCATACGTCGCGGCCTCCGGGCTCAGACCTGCGCCTGGTGGCGATCAGTGACCGGCGAGTTCAGCATCCAGAGGCCGAAACAGTACCCAGCCCGACGGGCAGCAGGTACCGCAGGCCCTGGCCCCAGTGGCCCAGGAACAGGCGAGCGGCGATCCAACGCACGGTGGTGATGACGACGCTGTCGGTGTGGCGGCGGGGCATGTCCTCTCGCGACGGCGCCCCTCAGGCGCGCCGGCCCCCCCCGCCTATCGCGGATGCCGCCGCAGGCGGTGTCCGACGGCGAGGCCCAGGTGGTATGCCCCCTCCTGCTGCAGCCACACATGCCGCGCGTGGTTGTCGGCCAGCTCGACGATCAGCGTCCGCTTGTCCTCGGGCAGCGTCGCGGCAATCTGCTCCACCAGCACCTCCTGGCGCTTGATGTCCACCGGGCTGAACAGCTCGTCCACGTGAAGCGCCTGCAGCAGCGCCTCGTACTCCGCTTCGCACTGGTCCTCGGCGTCGGAGAAGGACGGCAAGTGCCGGAGGGTCCCGTCCAGATCGAGCCGGCTCGCGCACCGCTCGGCCAGATCATACAACTCGTCTGAGGTAGGCATGCGGTCACGATACGTCAGGGCGACGGTCCCGCGCCACGGGCTAGAATCCCCGTGGTGCTCCTCTCGGCCTTCCATCCGTCGGTCCAGCGCTGGTTCACAGAGCGACTGGGCGTACCCAGTGCACCGCAGCGCGAGGGCTGGCCACCCATCCGGGAGGGGCGGCATGTCCTGATCGCGGCGCCCACCGGGTCGGGCAAGACGCTGGCGGCGTTCCTCTCGGCAATCGACGCGCTGTTCTCTGCGCCGGATCTCGAACCGGCCACGCGCGTGCTGTACGTCTCGCCGCTGCGGGCGCTGGCCAACGATGTGCAGAAGAACCTGCTCGCCCCGATCGACGAGATGCGGGGGCTCGACCCGGACCTGCCCGAGCTGCGCGTGCTCGTCCGCTCGGGTGACACGCCGGCGCACGAGCGTGCGCGGATGTCGAAGGTGCCGCCCCACGTGCTGGTCACCACGCCCGAGTCGCTCGCCATCCTGCTCACCAGCCAGTCCGGGCGCGCCATGCTGCGCACGGTGCGGACCACCATCGTCGACGAGATCCACGCGCTGCTGCGCGACAAGCGCGGTTCGCATCTCGCGCTGTCGCTCGAGCGGCTCGAGGCGCTGGCTGGGCCGTACCAGCGCGTTGGCCTCAGCGCCACGCAGAAGCCGCTGGCCGACGTCGGCCGTTTCCTTGTCGGCCCAGACCGCGAGTGCGCGCTGGTCGACGCAGGACACCTGCGCCGGATCGACCTCGGCATCGAGACGCCGGCCTCACCGCTCGAGGACGTCTGCTCGCACGAGCAGTGGGAGGTCATCTACAAGCGAATGACGGCGCTCATCGCCGAGCACCGGACTACGCTGATCTTCGTCAACACCCGGAAGCTCGCCGAGCGTCTCGCCTCGCGGCTGGGCGAGCTGGTGGGCGAGGCCCAGGTGACGTGCCACCACGGGAGCCTCGCGCGCGCCCGCCGTCTCGACGCCGAGCAGCGGCTCAAGGCGGGGGCGCTTCGCGCGCTGGTGGCGACCGCCTCACTCGAGCTTGGGATCGACATCGGCGACGTCGACCTGGCGATCCAGGTCGGGGCCGCCCGGTCGATCGCCACCTGCCTGCAGCGCATGGGCCGCGCCGGGCATGGGCCTTCACGCGTGCCGAAGGGCCGCCTCTTCCCGCTGACCATTGACGAGCTGGCCGAGGCCGAGGCGCTGCTGACGGCGGTCGACCGCCGCCTGCTGGACCGCACGCCGATGCCACGCGCGCCGCTCGACATTTTGGCCCAACAGGTGGTGGCCGCGTGCGTGGCCGAGACGTGGGACGAGACGAGGCTCTTCGATCGGGTTCGGCAGGCCTGGCCCTACCGCGACCTGTCGCGCGAGGACTTCGACGGCGTGGTGGCGCTGCACACGGCCGGCCGTCACGCCCTGCTCCACCGCGACGGCGTGCACGATCGCCTGCACGCCACGAAGCGCGCGCGGATCCCCGCACTGACCTCGGGCGGGGCCATTCCCGACACGGGGGACTACCAGGTGCTGCTTGAGCCGGACGGCACGCACGTCGGCACCCTGAACGAGGACTTCGCCATCGAGTCGCAGCGCGGCGACATCGTGCAGCTCGGCGCACACTCGTGGCGCATTCTGCGGATCGAGCCGGGCACGGTGCGCGTGGCCGACGCCGAGGGCGCGCCGCCCACGATTCCGTTCTGGCTGGGCGAGGCGCCCTCGCGCACGCCGGAGCTGTCGGCGCTCATCTCGGAGCTCCGCGAGACCGGCCCGGATCACGCCGACCTGCAGGAGCACATCCGCACGGGGGCGCTCGCACTCGGTGCCATCCCCACCACGCGCCGCATCGTGCTCGAACGCTTCTTCGACGAGAGCGGCGGCATGCAGCTGGTGGTGCACGCACCGTTCGGCGGGCGTATCAACCGCGCCTTCGGCCTGGCACTGCGCAAGCGCCTGTGCCGGCGGTTCGGCTTCGAGCTGCAGGCAGCCGCCAACGAGGAAGCCATCGTCCTCTCGCTCGGCACGCAGCACTCATTCCCGCTCGACGACGTGTTCGACTACCTGAAGGCCGCCACGGCGCGCGACGTGCTGATTCAGGCGCTGCTCCCCCAGCCGATGTTCGAGACACGGTGGCGCTGGAACGTGACACGGGCGCTCCTCGTCGAGCGGGGGCGCGGCGGGCGGCGGGTACCGATCCGCTTCCAGCGACTGCGCGCGCAGGATCTTCTGGCGGGCGCGTTCCCGGCGGCTATCGCCTGCGGCGAAACGTTGCCGCCCGGGGACCTGCCTGTTCCCATGGAGCATCCGCTCGTGCGCCAGACCATCGAGGACTGCCTGCATGAGGCGATGGACGTCGACGGGTTCCTGGCGGTGCTGCGGGGGCTGGAGGACGGGTCGATCGAACGCGTGGCGATCGACACGCCCGCGCCCTCGGCGTTTGCCCGCGGCATCCTCTCGTCGCAGCCGTACACCTTTCTTGACGACGCCCCGCTTGAGGAACGGCGCACGCAGGCAGTGATGCGGCGACGCGGTCTCGACCGGCGGACGCTGGACTCGATCGGCGAGTTGGATCCCGACGCCGTCGCACGCGTGCGAGAGGAGGCCTGGCCACAGCCTGAGAGCCCCGAGGAAGTGCACGAGGTGCTCTGCTGGATGGGCTACGCCACCGTCGAGGAGGCCGCCGCGTGGCAGACCTGGCTCGACGAGCTCCGGGCCGACGGCCGTGTCCTACTCGGGGACGGGCAGTGGCGGGCCACCGACGGCCCGACCGACCCTCTGGCAGTCCTGCGCGGTCGCCTCGAGGCGCTCGGCCCCGTCGTCTCCGACGACCCGCGGCTGCCCGAGCTCGAGCGCGATGGCACCATCCTGCGCGTCCGCATACAGGGCGAGTCCGCGTGGTGCGAGCGACGGCTGCTGGCTCGGATCCACCGCTACACGCTCGACCGGCTGCGGAAGGACATCGAGCCCGTCACTGCAGCCACGTTCCTCGGCGCGCTCGCCTGCTGGCAGCACGTCGACGACGGCCACGCGCTCGAGGGGCCCGCCGGCGTCGTGGAGGCGTTGCGGCAGCTCACGGGATTCGAGGCGCCGGCCGCCGCGTGGGAGGCCCACATCCTGCCCGCGCGCGTACGGGGGTACCAGCGCGATTGGCTCGACCAGGCGATGCTGTCAGGCGAGTTCGCGTGGGGACGGCTCTGGGGCTCGGGCGCCTGTGCCGTACGTGTCGCGCCCATCGCGTTCTACCCGCGCGCCGAGCTGCCGCGATGGCTGGGCCTTGCCAGTGCGGTGCCCGCGCCTGCGGGTGGCTATGCCGCGCAGGTGCACGCGGCTCTGGCCGCGCGCGGTGCGGCGTTCCCGCAGGAGATCGCCACACGCACGAAGATGATCCCGACACAGGTCGAGGCCGGTCTCGCCGAGCTGGTGGCCCGCGGGCTGGCCACGTGCGACTCGTTCGCAGGCCTGCGCGGCATGCTGGTGCCGCCATCACGCCGGCGAGGCCAGGCGCCGAGCGTGGGCCGCTGGTCGTTACTGCGAGAGAGCGCGGACGATCCCGGCTCGATCACCATGGTGGCCCGCCAGCTCCTGCTCCGGTCTGGCGTCGTGTTCCGCAAGACGATCGAGCGCGAGCGCATCCCAGTGCCATGGTGGCAGCTCGTGCGCGAGCTGCGCACCCTGGAGGCGCGGGGCGACGTGCGCGGCGGCCGGTTCGTGGCGGGGTTCGACGGCGAGCAGTATGCGCTGCCCGAAGCCGTAGCGCTGCTGCGCGTGGTGCGGAAGCGGGGCGGCACGCCGGCGACGGTGACCGAGGCGGACCCGCTCTTCTACCGCGGTGTGCTCACGCCGGCCGCCGGTACGAAGACAGCCTAGCGCAGGTCGTCGTGGCGCCAGGGGTCCGCCCGGCCGGCGCCTCACGCTACTCGGCCTCGCGAGGCGCCTTCGGACGACCCGGCCCCAGTCATCTTCGCGCGCACCACTCCGCGCAGCCACGCGGGAACCGTTCCCCGGCATGGGGGTAACGGGTCGCAGGCCAGCAGATACAGCAACGCCGTCGTCAGCACGAGCAGCACGGACGTCAGGAGCGCGAGCTGCACGGCGAATCTCGTGTACAGCCAGTAGAGGGGGTAGCCAAGGAAGATCGACACCGTGAGGAACGAGATCCGCAGCGGCGCGTCGCGGAGGCGGCGAGGGTTCCGTAGGCCCCGCGAGATGCGCTCGTAGGCGTTCCGCTCAGAGGTTTCGATCGACACTTTGAAGACGGTCTGGCTGAGCAGGTACAGGACGGCGAGGCAGAAGATCCCCACCACGATCCGCGTGCCGCGGGTCCCGAACTGGACAAACGCCCCCGCCCAGACGAAGTACACGACGATGCTGAGGTTGGTGAGCTGGAGGGCCAGCCACACATTCGTGCGGCCGGTGAGCGCCTGGAACCGGCGGACGAGCCGCTCCGTGAGGTCCAGGAGTGCGGCATCGACGGCGGTCAATGCTGTATCAGCCCCCGGCCGGTCCGGGAGACTCCCCGGGACCTGTTCCGCGCCTGGAGGCGAGGATGCCGGAAGCCCGCGCGGCCGCCTCCTTCACCAGAACGCCCATCTTCGGGCGGCTTGGCTCGACGTCGGGCTCAAGGCCGGCCTGGCGCAGTGCCTCGGTCGTGGACGGACCGATCGACGCCACGACCATGCCCGTCAGACCCGTCCGCACCGTCGCCTCGACACCGCGGGTCGCGGCGACTTGCAGCAAATGCACGACCTGCACGCCCGTGGTGAACATCACCACGTCGAAGGCCGAGGCGGCGATGCCGTCCACGGCAGCCTCCAGCGGGGCGAGATCCTCGGGCAGGGCCCAACGATACACGGGAACCGCGGTGACGGCTGCGCCACGGGCCTCGAGGGCCGCGACCAGCGCGAAGTTGGGCACCCCGTACTCTTGCACCGCAACGCGCCACCCCCGGACCCCCTCTCGGCCGGCACGATGGTCGAGCGCGCGCACCAGCTCCTGCCACGTGTTCGGCTCGGGCGCGGTGACCCACGGCGCCACGCCAATCTCCCGCAGGGCGGCTACCGGCTTGGGGCCGCGGGCGGCAATCTTCACCCGGCCCAGCGCCTCGATGAAGCCGTCCCGATTGCCCCGGCGCTCGACCACCTTGACGAGCGTGCGCGTGCCGACCCCGGTGAGCAGCACCACCAAGTCGTAGGCGCCGTCCTCCAGCGCCTCGGCAAAGGCCACCGCGTGGGGGTTCGACGCGAGCGGCACTTCCCGGAGAGCCGGCGCGGCAACGGGCTGTCCCCCATAGGTCTCGATCAGCGAGCCGATCTCCGCTGCGCGGCGACTCTCCAGGGTCAGGACACGGAGCCCACGGAAGCTTTCAGCAGGCATTCCGCACCTGAAGCCAGCAGTGCGATCCCTTCCGCGCGACTAAGTGGCGGGCCCCGAGCCGGCCAACCGGAGGTAGGCCTCCTCACTATGCTGGCTGATGTCGAGGCCCGCGTTCTCGTCCTCACCGCTTGCGCGCAGCGGCAGCACCAGGCCGATCAGCTTCAGCAGGATGAACGTCCCCACCCCGCAGTACACCGCCACGGCGGCCACGGCCAGCGCCTGCACCCCGACGTTGCCGCCACCAATGGCGAAGAGACCCGTGAGCAGCGCACCCACCATCCCGCCCACGCCGTGCGCGGCCACCACGTCCAGCGAGTCGTCGAGGCCCGAATTCCCGCGCCAGTTCAGCGCGAAATAACTTGGCACGGCGGCAATGGCGCCGAGGGCGATGGCACTCATTGGACTCACGAAGCCCGCGGCGGGGGTGACGGCCACGAGTCCGACGACAATAGCCGTCGCCGCGCCGACTGCCGTCGGCCGTCCGGAGCGGACGGCGTCGAGCAGGGTCCAGACGACCAGCGTCGCCGCCGGCGCCAGCATCGTTGTCGTAAATGCCAGCGCCGCATTCTCGTCCGCCGCCAGGGCACTGCCGGCGTTGAAGCCGAACCAGCCGAACCACAGTAGCCCCGCACCGAGCAGCGTGAACGGCACGTTGTGGGGCACATGCGACGGCGAGGGATACCCGCTGCGGCGTCCCACGACCAGCGCGGCGACCAACGCCGCCACACCCGCGTTGACGTGCACCACGGTCCCGCCCGCGAAGTCGAGCGCGCCGAGGTCGGCGAGCCATCCCCCGCCCCACACCCAGTGCGCCACCGGCGAGTAGATCAGCGCGGACCACAGCACGATGAACAATACGTAGGCCGAAAAGCGCATGCGCTCGACGATCGCGCCCGAGATGAGCGCGGCGGTGATGATGGCGAACGTGCCCTGGAACGCCATGAACAGCAGGTGCGGGATCGAGCCTTCGGGATCAAGCGTCACCCCGGAGAGGAACGCCATCGAGAGGTTGCCCACCAGCGGGCCGCCGTCACCAAAGGCCAGGGAGTAGCCCACGAACGCCCAGACCACGCTGATGAAGCCAAGCGAGATGAAGCTCATCATGATCGTGTTGAGCACGTTCTTCGACCGGACGAGTCCGCCGTAAAAGAAGGACAGCCCCGGCGTCATCAGCAGCACCAAGGCGGTGGCAACGAGCATCCAAGCAGTGTCGGCCTGATTCATTCCTCACCTCGTCGCGGTCGGTTGGGGTGGCCGCCCAGCCGGGCGGGCGCGACACTCGCGCACGCCTATTGTCGCGAAAACGGCACCATTGTCGAGCCCGATTGACACCCGCGGCGCGGGCACATGCCAGAAGTGCTTACGCACACGGCATGTAGCGTGCATGACAGGGGGGTGCAGGTTTCCAGCAGCGGGTCGGCCGTCGGAGCCAGCGCGTCGGGAGTCTACGCCTCGATCGCCTCAAGGGCCGCGACCGCGATGGCAGCCAGCACGAGCGCCCCACTGATCGGCGTCTTGCTCCCGCTCGTCTCAGCGCACGCGCTGCGCAGGCGCGAGCGCGGGCAGCGAGATCCGGAACGTCGTACCGTCAGGCCCCGTCGCGGCCAGCGTGAGCGAGCCGCGGTTGGCCTCTACCCAGCGCCTCGCGATCGACAGCCCGAGCCCAACGCCCCCGACCTCCCCAGACGCGCTGCCGCGCGAGAAGCGCTCGAACAGGCGTGGCAGCACCGACTCGGGTACGCCGGGGCCCTCGTCGATCACCTCGACAATCGCGCGCTCGCTGAGGTGGGCGAGGCAGATGCGGACACGCCCGCGCTCGGGGCTGAACTTGATCGCGTTGTGGACCAGATTGATGAGCGCCTGACGCAGCACGACGCGGTCGCCGCAACAGCGCAGCTCCCCCGTGCCCTCAATAGCGATGGTCTGCCCCTTCTCCTCGGCGAGCACGCCCAGATGGGTTGCCACGTCCTTGGCCAAGCCCGGCAGGTCGACGACCTCGGCGGGCGAGCGGCCCTCTTCGGTCTCAGCCCGCGACAGTGTCAGCAGCCGATCGACCAGTGACGACAGACGGTCGCCCTCTTCAAGCATGCTGCCAATGATGCGCCGGTAGGTCACCTCGTCGCGCGGCTCGCGCAAGCCCACTTCACCGACGCTCTGGATCGCCGTCAGCGGTGTGCGTAGCTCGTGCGACACGTCGGTGGTGAACCGTCGCATCTGCTCGAATGACGCCTCGAGCCGGCCGAGCGTCTCATTGAACACGGTGGCCAAGTGTCCCATCTCGTCGTCAGCGTTCTCCACCGGCAACCGGTCGTGCAGCCGCTCGGCGCTGATGGTGCGCGCGCGGGCCGCCATGTCGTCCACGGGGCCGAGTGCCCGGCGGGCCAGCGTGTAGCCGCCGACCCCGGCCACGCCTACGCTCAGCGGCAGCCCGAGCAGGAGGATCAGCAGCAGGTCATTCATCTCCTGCCGGACCGCGACCTCCGAGCGGGCGACCTGGATCACCACCGACAGCGGCGCGACGACCGCCGACCCGGCGGGGGTCGCCGTCGGGCAGGTGAACACGCCGTTGATGAGCCTCGGCTGGGCGGTGCCTGGCGGGCACACCTGGACGTGCCGCGTCAGCACGCGCATCGGGATGTCGCCCGCCAGCCGCGAGGAGTACCCGTCCTCCTGCACGGGGCGCAACGCGAGCGTGCGGCTGTCTGCCACCTCAAGGCCCGTGGTACCCGGGCTGCGGTACAGGAGCGCGCCTTCCGGGCTCCAGACCTGGAGCCACGGCCCGGCACCGAGCGTCTCGCTGCTCTCGAAGGCGATGGCCAGCGCCTCGGTCTCCACCTCCTCGCACAGTGGGCACTCAAACGTCCCATCCCGCTGGGGAGCCACGACCGCTGCCGCCCATTGAAAGTCGCCGATCAGCTGCTGGTCGATCGGCCCCAACAGGTTGCGCGTGGTGGAGGCGAACACCACCGCGGCGTACACCGCGAGCACGACCCCCATGACCAGCAGGTGCCACAGCGTTAGCTGCAGGCGCAGGCGGCGCGCTCGCCACCACCGCGTCACGGCTCCCCCTCCCGCAGGACGAAACCCACGCCGCGCACGGTGTGGATCAACTTGGTCCTGTCCTCCTGGTCGACTTTGCGGCGAAGGCGGGCAATGTGGACGTCGATGACGTTGTCGAGCGGTGTGGTCCGCGCGGTCTCCTTCCAGACGTCACGCGCCAGCATCTCGCGGGAGACTACCTGTCCCTCGTGGCGCAACAGGTACTCGAGCAGCTCGAACTCCCGCACCGTGAGCTCCACGGGCTGGCCGCCCCGCGCCACCGCGCGCGCGATCAGGTCCATCTCGAGATCGCCGAGCGCGAAGCGAGTGGTCTCGGCACCGCGGCCGCGCCGCAGCAGCGCCCTGACCCGGGCGAGCAGTTCGGCAAAGGCGAACGGCTTGACCAGATAGTCGTCGGCGCCGGCGTCGAGTCCTCGGACCCGGTCGTCGAGCGAGTCGCGCGCCGTAAGCACCAGCACCGGCGTCCCGACACCACGGTCGCGCAACGTCCGCAGGATCTGGAGCCCGTCGCGCCCGGGCAGGCCGAGGTCCAGCAGGATCAGGTCGAAGGTCTCCGTGGTACTCCGGAAGAAGGCCCCCTCCCCCGTCCGCTCCACGACGACCTCATAGTCCTCGCTCTCAAGCCCCTCGCGGAGCGCGTCGGCCACCTTGCCTTCGTCTTCGACGACGAGCACGCGCATGCTGATCCACGATATTAGCCGACCCAGGCGCGGCGGCCTGCAGCATGCGTCCGCGGGCGGGCGCTGCAGCCGGCAAGCCACGTGCGGGTGCCAGCCGTCGAGCCCGGCTGGACTGAGACGCAGTTCGCCGCCCGCGCGCGGCAGGCCCAGGCGCGGATCACAACCGCGACCCGTACCAGCTCAACCTCACGTTTCCGATGCAGGGCGAACTCCGCGGCGAGTGCGTGCTGACCCGGGCCGACGTCGCGCGGGCGGCGCAGCTCTGGATCAGCACCAGCGTGCGCGAATGGATCGAGGCCCTGCTCGTGCGGTAGGCTGGCGAAACGCCGCACGTGCCGCGCACCGCGTGAGGGGTGCGCGTCGGAAACAGGCCTTGTGCGTGCACGGCCTCCAGGGCCGAAGGCCTCCCGGGCTCCACCGCGAGCGGCCGAGGGCATACCCCTACTGCCTCGCGTGAGAGATTGAAGGGGATGAGGGCGGTTGTGAAGCGTGACGCCGCGCCACAGAGGGAGTTCCAGATGACACGACTGATTCACGACAAGGTCAATCCGTAGCGAGCGAGCGCCTCACCCACCGGCCAGCACCCGCAGCCGGCACCAAGAGCCCGCTCCTCTCAGGCGGGCTTTCTTCTGTACGGTCTCCGCCCGACGAAGCCCGCTCCTGAAGCGTCGATCTGCGGAGAACGACGGAGGCTGTTGTGCACCTCAAGGAACAGCAAACGCTCTGGGACCTCACCCAGAACCATCGCGTCCGGTACACCGCGGCGATCGCGTCGATGGGCGTGTCGAACGTGTTCCTGTTCGGCGTGCCTCTCGTCTCCCGATACGCCATCGACGAGGTGGCCACCGGCCGTCCGGTTCCGTGGCTGGCCGCGGTGGCCATCGTGTGCCTGACCGCCAGCGCGGGCATCTTTCAGTACCTCCGTGGTCGCTGGGCGGCGCTCGCCTCGGAGGGCATCGCCCGGGCGATCCGCGATCGCCTGTTCGGCCACTTGCAGTGCCTGCCGGCCGCGTACCACGACCGATCCGGCACCGGCGACCTCGTCCAGCGGTGCTCGTCGGACGTGGAGACCGTTCGGGTGTTCCTGTCGGGGCAGGTCGTGGAGATTGGACGCTCCACGCTCCTGTTCCTGATGGTCGTGCCCGTGCTGCTGTGGATGGACGTAGCGCTGACGCTCGTCTCGATCTGTCTGTTCCCGATCATCTTCCTGTTCGCGGTGGCGTTCTTCCGCCGGATCCAGCACCTCTTCCTGCGCTCGGATGAGGCTGAGGGGGCGATGACGACCGTGCTGCAGGAGAACCTGACAGGGATGCGCGTGGTGCGCGCTTTCGCGCGGCAGGAGTTCGAGTGCGAGAAGTTCGCCGTGAAGAATGCGGCGTTCCGAGACCGCACGGATCAACTGATTCGTTTTCTCGCAGCCTATTGGGCGACATCGGACCTCCTCTGCTTGGCACAGCTCGTGCTGTTGCTGCTGGTCGGCACGTGGTGGATGGCAAGCGGAGATCTCTCCGTCGGGACGCTGTTTGCCTTCCAGCTGCTCGTGAACTTCGTGCTCTGGCCCGTGCGGCACCTGGGGCGCGTCCTGACCGACACGGGCAAAGCGATGGTGTCACTACGCCGGATCCGGGAGGTCCTCGATGTCCCCGAAGAGCTCACTCCGCGGGCTACGCCCGCAGGCCCCGAACGGCTTGACGGCCGCATCGACGTTCGCGATCTCAGCTTCGGATTCGAGCCGGGACGTCCCGTGCTGTCTGAGGTGTCATTCTCGGTGCAACCTGGCGAGACGCTCGCCCTCGTGGGACCGCCGGGATCGGGCAAGTCCGTCCTGGTGCACCTGCTGCTGCGCCTCTACGACTACGAGCATGGCTCGATCCGGCTCGATGGCCACGAGCTGTCGACGCTCGCGCGCGATTTCGTTCGCCGGCGTATCGGCGTCGTGCTGCAGGAGCCGTTCCTCTTCTCGAAGACCCTGGCGGCGAACATCCGCGTGGGGCACGGTGACGCGCACTGGGATCAGCTCGTGGAGTCGTCGCAAGACGCGGGCATTCACGCGACGATCGAGGGGTTCGACCACGGCTACGAGACGCTCGTCGGCGAGCGCGGCGTCACGCTCTCGGGTGGACAGCGTCAGCGCATTGCCATCGCGCAGGTGCTCCTGAAGAACCCAGACGTCCTCGTGCTCGACGATGCCCTGAGTGCGGTCGATACGCACATGGAGCCGCGGATTCTCGAGGCACTGCAACGCCGGCGCGGACGCCAGACCACGATCGTCATCGCCCATCGCCTATCGACGATCACACATGCCGAGCGGATCCTTGTGCTCGATCGCGGCCGGATCGTGCAGACGGGCACGCACACCGAGTTGGCTGAGCAGCAGGGGCCGTACCGCCAGCTGTGGCGGATCCAGGGAGTACTGGAGCGTGAGCTGCAGCAGGACATGGGACCTGCCGCAGCGGGACCCGGGCGATGACCGCCCACCTTCACGACGACGGCTACGATGCCCGACCGTTCGCCGTTGGCCTGTGGCGGAAGCTCTTTCGCTACACCGCACCGTATCGGCGTGAGATCACGGGCCTCGTGCTGCTCGCGATCGCCACGGCCGCAATCGACGCGCTGTTTCCCCTCGTCACGCGAGGGCTGATTGACGACGCCGTGGCGCGAGGGCTCGACGCGGCCTTCCTGCAGTACGGCATCGCGTACCTGGGTCTGATGGCGGCGTTGTCCCTGCTGGTCTGGCACTTCATCCGCCTCGCGGGGCGAATCCGGACGCACGTGAGCCACGACATTCGCCGGGACGGATTCGCGCACCTTCAGAGGCTCTCGTTCTCGTTCTACGACCAGCGGCCGATCGGCTGGCTGATGGCACGGATGACGTCGGACTGCGAGCGGCTGTCGAACGTCATGGCATGGGGCGTCCTCGACGTGTTCTGGGGGGTGACGGTGATGGCTGGGATCGCGGTTGTGCTGCTGGTGCTCGACCTCCGCCTAGCGCTTGTCGTCCTCGCCGTCGTGCCGGTGCTCCTCTGGATCAGCGCCGTCTTTCAACGGCGGATCCTGAAGAGCGCCCGGCGGGTGCGCCGGACGAATTCCAGGCTCACGGCCTCGTACAACGAGGCGATCGTCGGCGTGCGAACGACCAAGGTCTTCGTCCGGCAGGCCGACAACCTCCGCGAGTTCCGGGACCTCACGAGCGAGATGTACACCGCGTCGGTGCACAACGCGCTGCAGTCTGCGCTGCTGCTCCCCGTAATCCTGACGCTCGGGAGTGTCTCCACAGGGTTGGTGCTTGTCATCGGCGGCTTCGACGTCACCCGGGGCGGCGTTTCCCTGGGAACGCTGATCGCGTTTCTCACCTACGTCCGGTTCTTCTTCGAGCCCGTCCAGCAGCTCGGGCGCTGGTTCGGGGAGATTCAGATGGCCTCGGCGTCGGCTGAACGCATCATGGAGCTGATCGAGACGGTGCCACGGATCCGCGACAGCGACGGGGTACGCGCCCGCTTGACTGCGGCTTCTGCGGCGCCCGTGGCCGGCCAAGCCGAAGACGGCATGCCGGACGAAATCGGCACGATCACGTTCGTGCAGGTCGGATTCGCGTATGAGGGCGGAGGGGTCGTCCTCAACGACTTCAACCTATCGGTGTCGGCAGGTGAGACGATCGCGCTGGTGGGCCCCACCGGCGGAGGGAAGTCCACGATCGTGAGTCTGCTGTGCCGGTTTTACGAGCCGACGACGGGCGAGATCCGCATTGACGGCGTGGACTACCGGGAGCGTGGCCTGCACTGGCTGCAGTCGAACCTCGGCGTCGTGCTGCAGACGCCACACCTGTTCAGCGGGACGGTGGCCGACAATATCCGCTACGGGCGGCTCGACGCGACGGACGAGGAGGTCTGCGCCGCGGCGGAGACCGTCGGGGCGCACCCGTTCGTCGAGCAAATGGAGCGCGGCTACCAGTCGGAGGTCGGCGAAGGCGGCATCCTGCTGTCGACCGGGGAGAAGCAGTTAATCGCCTTCGCCCGAGCGATCCTGGCCAGGCCGCGCATCTTGGTCATGGACGAGGCCACGTCATCAATCGACACACGGACCGAGCAGGCGATCCAGGGGGCGCTGGGACATGTGCTGCGAGGCCGTACGAGTTTCGTCATCGCGCATCGCCTGTCCACGGTGCGTGCCGCGGACCGTATCCTCGTGATCGATGAAGGCCGCAGCGTCGAGGAAGGATCGCACGTCGAACTGATGCGCGCGCGCGGCCGTTACGCCGCGCTGTACGCGCAGCAGAGCCTCCGCGCGTCGAGTCGCATCCTCGGGCGAGGGGAGACTGGGGCGGGGCAGCCCACGACAGACTAATCCCCCCTAGGGCCTTTACTGCGACAGGGCCTGCAAGCGGGGGGGGGCGACCCCGCCGCCTTACAGCGCAGCCAAGTCGTCGTCGGTGAGGCGGAGCGCGGCGGCCGCCACGTTTTCCTCGAGGTGCGGCAGGCTCGACGTGCCGGGAATCGGCAGCATGATCGGCGCGCGCGCCAGCAGCCAGGCGAGCGCGACCTGCATCGGCGTCGCGGCGTGGCGCCGGGCCACCGCGGCCAGCCCCGCGACCGCGTCGAGACTGCCAGCCCCGAGCGGATACCACGGCAGGAACACCACCCCCTCGCGCGCGCAGTAGTCCACCACCGGGTCCGACGTCCGGTTGGCCACGTTGTACTGGTTCTGCACCGAGGCAATCGGCACCACCTCGCGCGCCCGCTCGATCTCCTCCACGGCGACCTCGGAGAGCCCGACCAGACGCACCTTGCCCTCGTCGCGCAGGGCGGCGAGCGTGCCGAATTGATCGGCCTCGGGCACCGCCGGGTCGATGCGGTGGAGCTGGAAGAGGTCGCTGCGCTCGACCCGCAAGCGACGCAGGCTCCCCTCGCACTGCGCGCGCAGGTGTTCCGGCCGACCGTTGCGCGCCCACTGGTGCGGACCCGGCCGCAACAGGCCGGCCTTGGTGCCGATGACCAGCCCGGGCGGGTACGGGTGCAGCGCCTCGGCGATCAGCGCCTCGGCGACATCAGGGCCGTACGAGTCGGCCGTGTCGATGAACGTCACCCCGAGCTCCGCCACCCGCGCCAGGACGCGGCGGCACGCGGCCGGGTCCGCGTGTGGGCCGAGGATGCCGGGGCCGGTCAGGCGCATTGAGCCGAAGCCCATGCGTGCCACGGTCAGCTCGCCACCGAGGGTGATCGTGCCGGCGGCCTCCGCCGGGTGAACGCTCCCTGCCATGGCTGTCCTATCGCAGCTCCGGGTCAAGGAGCCGCATCATCGCCGGATGATACCGATCACCCGACGCCGCACCGGGCGGGAAGGCCTGCTCGATCGCCACCTCCGCGTCCGCGTCGAGCGCGATGTCGATCGCGGCGAGGTTCGCCTCCAGGTAGCTCCGGCGTTTGGTCCCGGGAATGGGCACAATGTCGGGCCCCTTGGTCAGGAGCCAGGCGAGCGCCAGCTGTGCTGCCGTGCACTTCCGCGCGGTGGCCAGCGCCTCAAGGTTCTGCACGAGCGCCTTGTTGTGAGCCCCATGCTCGCCGGTGAACCGCGGGAGCTTGTGGCGCAGATCGTCGTCGCGCAGCCCGTCGGCGTTCCCCAGACGTCCCGACAGGAACCCCCGGCCGAGCGGACTGAACGGCACGAACCCGATGCCCAACTCGCGGCAGGCCGGCAGCACGGTCTCCTCAGGCTCGCGGACCCAGAGCGAGTACTCGCTTTGGAGGGCGGTGATGGCATGGACGGCGTGTGCGCGGCGCAGTGTGGACGGCCCCACCTCGGACAAGCCCAAGTAGCGGACCTTGCCCTCCCCTACGAGCCGGGCCATGGCGCCCACCGAGTCTTCGATCGGGACCTGTGGATCGACGCGGTGCAGGTAGTAGAGGTCGATGACGTCGGTGCCGAGCCGCTGCAGGCTGGCCTCACAGGCCTCGCGGATGTGGGCGGGCGTGCCATCGATCCGCTGGCCACCGTCGGCCGCCGGGATGATGCCGCACTTGCTGGCGAGCACGACCTCGCGCCGGCGCGCCCCGAGCGCCTTGCCCACCAGACGCTCATTGGCGCCCCGGGCGTAGGCGTCGGCGGTATCGAAAAACGTGACGCCCAGTTCCAGCGCCCGGTGCATCGTCCGAGTCGACTCGACATCGTCCTCCGGCGGGCTGTAGGCGTGCGACATGCCCATGCAGCCGAGGCCCAGCGCCGACACCATGGGCCCATCCGCGCCCAGACGCCGGGCAGGCAGGCTCACCGGTGCCGCTCCCGGAAGTCGCGCAGCACCGACCGGTGCTCGGAGTAGGCCAGGCGCACTTCAACGAAGGCCTTGTGGTCGAAGCCGAGCTCGCTGGCGATCTGCCGGATCTGCGACTCCTCGTCCGAGGTGATCGAGTCGTCGGCAGCCGACACCGCGAACAGGCAGTCGAGCAAGTCACGCCGTTGCGCCTCGCTGGCATTGGCCTTGAACTCGCGGGTGACCAGGAAGTCTTCAGTGGCCCCGAACAGCTTGTGCTGGCTCTTGGCAATCTCGACCACCAGCACGGCCTGCGCCTCCGAGAGGTGACCGCGCGCGCGGAGGATCGCCACCATCTTGTCGGTTTCTACATCGCTGATGTGATGGTCGGCGGCCGCCACGCGGCTGAGCACGTAGGCGAAGCCGGCCAAGAACTTCGCCTGTGGCTCGTCGAGCCGCTCGAGCTCCGACACGATGCGCCGCACCGTGTCGGTGCCCTCGTCGCCGGTCGCAGCGGGCGGGCGCCCCCCCGACGACAAGCCGAGCATTTCCATCAGCGAGAGTCCCATCGGCAGCTTCAGCCTCAGTCTACTGCACGCCTCGCACGGCGGCTCACGCGAGCGTACATCGTCGACCGCCCGGCCGCGGGCCACGCGGCCATGCCGCCGTTCAGCTCCGGCACGGTCTCGCGACCGGCCGGGCGTAGTCGGCTCGATGCGATCGCCCATCGGTCGCCGCCCGCGTCTGTGAGAACGAGCGGCCGGCCGCGCGGCGGGCGGGCGAGGCCAGCTTGTCGAGCGGGAGGTCGGGTTGCCGGCGATGGCGCCCTGGACACACTCGCCCGCCACCGACGTCGAGCACGACCGGGCCACCCGGGCCCGGCGAGACGTTCCGCCACCAGCGCCGGGTGCAGACGGTCGCTCGACGCTCTCAGATCGAGACAGGCGGAAAAAGCCTGCCGATCGCCGGTCACCTTGCCAATCGAGAGTCCCCCTCGGTGTGTGCCCGACGTCTCGCGAACGCGGCGTGCCCCCGGCGCCGGTCGACAGTGTCCCGATCGCCGGCCGGGGTGCAATCGAGCTTCGGCCCGCGGCGCCCGCGCGAGGCACTGACCGGCCCGGGCCTGATCACGCCGTGCGACTTGTCCCGCCAGAACGTCGGCGTGGAAATGCCCTGCGGACGACGTGCACAATGCGGCGTCCGTGCTCGTGCAGTCCAGCGCGACGGCACACGGAGGATCGACGACGGTGACAACGCCTCCTCACCGTTCAGGTACGACGCGTGGGCGACGCAGCCGAGCGAGCACGGTGATGGCTCATTGACACGACGGAACGGGGTGCGGGTCAGGCGCCCGGCTGCTTCGTCACGCGCAGGTACGGCTTCTTGGCCTCGAACCCGGCCGGGAACTTAGCCTTCGCCTCCTCGTCCGACACGGCGGGAACGATGATCACGTCCTCGCCGCTCTTCCAGTCGGCCGGCGTCGCCACCTGATGCTTCGCGGTGAGCTGGACTGAGTCGATGACCCGCAGGAGCTCTTGGAAGTTGCGTCCTGTGCTGGCTGGATACGTCAGCGTCAGCTTGACCTTGTTGTCGGGCCCGATCACAAAGACCGACCGCACGGTCAGTGTCTCGATGGCGTTCGGGTGGATCATGTCGTAGAGGTCGGCGACGGTCCTGTTCGGGTCGGCGATCAGCGGAAAGTTCAGGGCGTTGCCCGTCACGTCCTTGATGTCGCTGGCCCATTGCTGGTGGTCGCCGACCGCGTCCACGCTCAGCCCGATGACCTTGCAGTCGCGCTTCTCGAACTCGGCCTTCAGCCCCGCGACCGCCCCGAGCTCGGTCGTGCACACGGGCGTGAAGTCTTTGGGGTGCGAGAACAGTACGGCCCAGCTGTGGCCCTTCCACGCGTAGAAGTCGATCGGGCCCTCGGTCGTCTCGGCCTTGAAATTCGGTGCGTCGTCTCCCAGGCGAATGGCCATGCGCGTCCTCCTTGTGGCTTACGTGACCCCCGATCAGTACTCAGCCGGCCCTGGCGAATCAAGCAACGCCGTGGCAACACCGCCGCGTGTACGACGCCCTGTCCGGACTGCCGGATCCCGCGCCCGGGGCATGTGCTAGCATCGCGACCCGCGGCGGGAGGCGCCGCCGCGGAAGAGGGGGGGACTCACCCGTGAGCACCACATACGAGAGCGCCGACCTGATCCTGAAGCTGTACGACCTTCGGCGGGAGGCCACGATGCGCGAGGCGCGCGCATGGTTTATCCGCGGGTTCCATCCTGAGAGCACGCAGGAAATCCTCGACACGGTGGCCGGGCCCGACAGCGCGAAGTTCCGGATGGTGGCCACCTACTGGGACATGGCCTGCTCGCTGGTCAACCACGGTGCCATCGACGAGACGATGTTCAACGAGGCGATGACCGAACACATCGCCGTCTTCAGCAAGGTGGAGCCGTATCTGGCCGAGTACCGCGCGAAGATGGGCACGCCGCACTACCTCGCCAACCTCGAGCAGCTGGTGATGCGGCTGCCCCACATCCAGGAGCGGCTCGCCGCCCTGCGCGCCCGGTTCAAACCGAAGCCCTAGAGGGCCTCCGTACCGGATCCTGAGGGCTGCGGCCCCCGCGTTACGACACAGCGGGCTTGAGGAGTTCGTCGATGAGGAAGAGGTCGGTGAGCAGCGCGCGGACGTGGATCGACGCGTTCAGGTTGTCCACCAACTGCGAGCTGATGGCCGGCTGGGCGAGTACCATCTGAACGGCGGCCAGCGCGGCGCGGGCATCCTGCTCAAGCACCGAGAGGAACGCCGCGTAACGCTCGGCCGGCACCAAGCCCGCCTCCGCCACCACCGCCCGGTACGCGTCGGCCAGCCCGTCGAGCGCGCCCGCGGCGCGGGTCAGGAACTCGCGAATCTGCTGCCCGCTGTGGCCGTCGGCGTGACCGCCCACACCTTGCGCGGCATAGGCCAGCATGTACTCGTAGGCCTCTTCGATGGCGTCGCAGCGGGCCGCGATCACCGCGCGGCCGCCGGCGTCGGCCATCAGCGCCCGGCGGCGGCCTTGCCCCGCACGGCCCACCGATCCGGATCGTGATGTTCGAGATACTCGCGCCGGGTAATCCAGCCGAGGATCATCGAGCGCGTGATCCACCACTTCTCGGGCCGCACGGCGAAGTACACGTGCGCGATCACCAGCCCGACCAGGCCCACACCCGCCAACCCGTGCAAAACGTAGGTGACCCCCCACGCGGTGTCGCCCAGCAGGTACGGGTCGCGGGTGAAGAACGGCGTGCGCACCCGCACCATCATCAGCAGCCCGGTCGCCGTGACGGCCATCCCCGCCAGCACGATCACGGTGTGATACAGGCGGTTGCCGAGCGGGTACTTGCCCGGCTTGGGTCCCTCCACCTCGTGGCCCAGCTCGCGAAGGACCTCGGTCTTCAGCTCCGGCAGGTCACGCGGCCCGACCCAGATCGACCAGAAGTCCATGGCGACCGTCGCGTGAACGATGTGAAACAGGATCGACACGGTCAGCACCAGGCCCGCCAGCCAGTGCCAGGTGACCCAGGCGAACCGGACCCCCACAATCGGCAGGAACGCGGTCAGCAGCAGCGTGAGCATCGCCGCGGCCATCACCCAGTGGAACAGGCGCGCGGCCAGCGAGTGGCGGCCGACGCGCTCGGGCAGATCGGGATGGGCCGCCTCCATCGCGTCGGTCTCTGACGCCTCGCGCTTGCGGTGCGCCGAGAGCACCATATAGCTCGCGTGGGCCACGAGGAAGACGACCCCGGCAAACAACGACGCCCAGAACAGGTCCCAGGAGAGGTGGGTGAGCACCCACTCGCCCCAGGGCGTGCGGCCCCACTCGAAGAGGTTCATGCGTCTTGCACCCCGAGAATCGCCCGCTTCACGAGGTTGCGCAGCAACGGCAGCTTGTAGGCATTGTGCGCCAGGGGCACTGCGCCCGCGATGGCCAGCTCACCGGCCGCCATCGCCGTCGGCTCGTCACGCGGCTGCCCCGCCGCCGCGACCTCGCTGCGGACGAGCCGCAGCGGACGCGGGGCCACGCCACCGGCGGCCAGCCGGATGCGGTTGATCGTGCCGCCAGCCATGCGCAGGCACGACGCCACGTTGACCAGCGCGAAGTCCCAGACATTCCGATCGCTGACCTTCTCGAAGTAGAACTCGGCGCCCGCCCAGGTGGGCGGCACACGGACCGCGGTGAGCAGCTCACCGGGCCGCAGGACCGTCATCCGCGTGATGTCGTAGCCGGGGCCGACGAAGAACTCCTCGGCGGGCACCTCACGCTCGGCCCCGTCCCGCCAGACAACCATCGTGGCCTCGAGCGCCACAAAGGCCGGCGCGGTGTCCGACGGCGTCACCGCCACGCAGCGGTCGGCCTCGAGAATCGCGTGCTCGCGGTTAAGCGCCTCCGGCGTGTCGGCGTAGCAGATGTTGCCGCCCGCCCGGTAGCACGCCCAGCCCGAGCGGTAGTACCAGCAGCGGGTGTCCTGGATCAGGTTGCCGCCCACCGTGCCCTGGTTGCGGATCTGCGGGGAGGCCGCGGCCTCGGCCGCCTGCGGCAGGATTGGGAAGTCCCGGCGCACCACGGGATGCGTCACCACCTCGGTGAGCGTCGTCATGGCACCGATCTCGAGCCCGCCGCCCATCGCCCGGATGCCGCGCAGCTCGGCCACGCCGCTCAGGTCGACGACGGCCGCCGGCCGTTTGATGCGGTCCTTCAGCCAGTCGAAGCTGTCGAGCCCACCAGCCAGCGCCCATCCTCGGTCGCCGTAGCGCGTCAGCAACTCGCCCGCCTCGGCCACCGAGGTGGGCTGGAAGAGCTCGAACGCCGGCATCACGTCGCGAATCACGGCCATGGCGCTCTCCTCGCTCAGATGTGGGCTTTCAGGGGATCATGCATCCGGCGCCCGTGCTCGAGCGTCATCAGCAGGATGTCCGGCGTCACCGGGGCACGCCGGAACGAGTCCTCCCCCACCGCGGCGGCGATCGCGTTCATCACCGCCCCATAGCCGGCGCCGACCGGCGGCTCGCCGACGCCGCGGGCGCCCACCGGCGTTTCGGGATCGGGCAGCTCGACGGCGCCCGAGTCCAACGTATCGGGGATGTCGAGGATGGTCAGCGGCTTGTTGTGATGGAACCGCTTGGCGAGCGGCAGTCCGTAGTGCGTGTCATAGGCCCACTTCTGCACCAGCGCGTGCCCGATGCCGAGGCAACTCCCGCCATCAATCTGCCCGGCAAGGCTCCGCGGGTTGATGACCGTGCCAACGTCGGCCATCCCCAGGTAGTCGATGAGCACGGGCTTCCCGGTCTCCAGATCCACCTCGACCTCCGCGAAGCCGGCCACGAACGAGTACGTCGCGCCGTCGCGCGGGTACGCGTCCCGGGCAACACCCATCAGGCCAAGACCGGCCAGCGCGGTCGCCGCCGTCACGGTCCACGGGTTGATGTCGTCCGGCAGCACGTGTCCGTCGTACCGGCCGCCGAGCTCGATTGCGCGCCGCGCGACGGCCGCGTACGCCAAGCCGCGCGCCTGATTGGCGCGCTGGAATACGCGCTCGTTGTCGAGCTCGTAGTCGTCGGGCGCGCCGCCCAGCTCCATCGCCGCGATCTCCTGGAGCTTGCGCCGGGCGTCCATCGCGGCCGCGTGACTGGCGCGCGACATGGCGTGTGCGGTCTGGCTGCCGACGGACAGGCAGGAATACGGCACGCTCCGTCTGCTGTCTCCCCAAGCGACCTCGACCTTGTCCCACGGCATTGCCAGCAGCTCGGCGGCCACCCGTGCCAAGTCGAACAGGGCATGGGTGCCAAGGTTGCCCACCCCGCTCTGCACGTAGAGCCGGCCGTCCGGGCGAATCGTCAGCAGCCCGTCGTGCCCGGTCGACCCCGCGCTGTGCGTCCCCACGGCGACGCCCACGCCACGCACCTTGCTGCCGACACGCTGCCCCGACCGCGCGCGGCGCTCAGCCCAGTTGAAGCGCTGGGCGCCCTCGTCGAGGGCCTCCTGCACAAATGCGCTCGTGACGTAGCGGCGCTGCCCGTCCGGGTCCGCCGGGCCGAACCGGGCTTTGCCGGCCGGCGCGTTGACCCTCCGCATCTCGACCTGATCGATCCCGAGCTGTCGTGCGGCCTTGGTGACCGCTTGCTCAACGATGGCGATGCCCTGCATCTCGCCGGGCGAGCGCTGGAACAGGCGCGTTGGCGTGTTGGTAAACACGTTGATTGCCCGCCAGCGCATGGCCGCGGGCTGGTACAGCAGCGAGACCGCGGTACCCGCCGATCGGTGGTCGCCGCGCTCGCCGCGGGCGCCGTTGTCCTGGAGGATGAACAGGTCGAGCGCGGTGATGCGACCGTCGGCGCGGAAGCCAACCCGCGCGCGGCCGGTCATGTTCGTCCGCGCGTGCCCGATGTAGTGCTCCTCCTCGCGGCTGATCCGCATCATCACGGGCATGCCCGTGGTCCGTGCCAGCAGCGCCGGAATCACCATCGACTGGGCGGCGATGCCCTTGCTGCCGAAGCCGCCGCCGGTGTACTCGGAGATGAACACTACGTCGGCCGGATCGATCCCCATCCACGGCGCCACGACCGCCGCGGTCCGCTGGTGGCTCTGCGTCGAGGCGTGGAGATACAGCCGGCCATTCTGCCAGTAGGCCATGGCACTGCGGGTCTCCATCGTCTGGTGACTCGTCGCCTGCACGACGAACGTCTCGTCGAGCACCAGCGCGGCGTCGGCGAACCCCGCGTCCAGATCTCCGTGCGCCCACTCCTCGGTGGCCTCCCCCACGGGGAGCTGCCCCTCGCCCGCGCCGGCGAAGTCCTGCGCGGTCCACTTCACGGTCGCGAACTCCGAGCCTTCGGGGCCACGGGCCATGACGTTGCCCTCAAGCCGGGCGTTCGGACTGCCGGGACGCAGACTCTCAAGCGGGTCGACGACAAAGGGGAGCGGCTCGAGCTCAAGCTCGATTGCCTCGATGGCGTCGGCCGCCGCCCCTTCGTCGACGGCCGCCACGGCGAGGATCGGCTCGCCCTCGAAGGCCGGTTCGTTGGTCAGAACGGGAATATCGCCTCTGGCGGACGGCGGGAGGTCGTCGGCCGTGAGCACGGCCCGCACGCCGGGCACGGCCAGTGCCGCGGTGGTGTCGATCCGCACCACCCGGGCGTGTGGCATCGGGCTGAGCAGCAGCTTGCAGAACAGCATGCCGTCGGCGCGAAAGTCCTCGGCGTAGCGCGCCCGGCCGGTGACCTTGGCGAGCAGATCGGGCGGCGTATAGTCGACGCCAATCAGCCTCTCGGCCATCTCACGCCCTCCGCAGGTATTCGGCGCCGCGCATGAGCGACGTCAGAATCTTGTTGTAGTCCTGGCAGCGGCACAGGTTGCCCGACAGGCCCTGCGCCAATTCCTGCCGCGTGGGATCGGGGTTGGTGCGGAGGAACCCGACCGCCGACATGATGAAGCCCGGCATGCAGAAGGCGCACTGGAAGCCCTGCTCGTCGACCACGCCCTGCTGTACCGGGTGGAGCGTGCCGTCGGGGGCCGCCAGCCCCTCAATAGTCAGGACCTCGCGGTCGCGTACGGTATGGGTCAGCACCGAGCAGGAGTAGTGCGGGGTGCCGTCGAGGAGGACGGTGCAGGCGCCGCACTCAGCACGGTCGCAGCCCAGCTTCGTGCCGGTGAGGCCGAGCTTGTAGCGCAGGGTCGTCGCCAGCGTCTCCTGCTTCAGGACATCGACACGCCGGGTCTGGCCGTTAACGGTGAGCGTGAGAAGCCGCTCCATGGTGGCGGCCCCGCCGCCCTGCCCCAGCGCAGCCCCCGGGCCGCGAAAGAGGTAGGCGGACGCGGAGGCGACGGCCCCGGCGGCGATGACACCCTTGATGAACGCGCGTCGTGGCAGCGTGCCCGGCACCGGGTCGGGCCGATCGGTCTGCATGGCGTGACCTCCCTCGATCGACGGAGTTGGCACACTCTAGCGTCCTGCTCGCGGGCCGTCAACGATGTCCCGCCAGCATCTCGTCTTCCGGTATCCTCAAGGGTCCACGAGTCGCCACGATGACCATGCACGCCATCTTCGTTACCGCCGCCAATCAGCCAGGCATCCTTTTCGGCCTCACCAGGGTGCTGGCCGGGCACGGGGCCAACATCACGCACGTCGACAGCCATGCCGGCGACGACAGCTCCGAGGTCTACATGGAGTTCGAACTCGACGGGGTGGCACCGGGTCCGGTGCTGAACGAACTCCGCGGGATCGACGGCGTCCGGGCCTTGGACGAGACCCCCTCGCGCGCCACCATCTGGGGCAAACGCATCATCGTCATCGGCGGCGGCGCCCAGGTGGGCCAGGTGGCGATGGGGGCCGTGGCCGAGGCCGACCGCCACAACATCCGGGGAGAGCGGATCTCGATCGACACCATCCCCCTTGTGGGCGAGCAGGCCCTGGCCGCCGCCGTGCGCGGCGCGGTGCGACTCCCCCGAGTCAGACTGCTGGTGCTTGCCGGGGCGATCATGGGCGGCGAGATCGCCCGCGCGGTGGAGGAGGTCCGCCACAACGGCATCCGGGTCATCTCGCTGAACATGGCAGGCAGCGTGCCGGACGCCGCCGACCTGGTCGTCAACGATCCCGTCCAAGCAGGGGTGATGGCCGTCATGGCGGTCGCCGACACCGCCCAGTTCGACCTCTTCCGGCAGCACAAGCGTCGCTACTGACGTGCCGCGGGCGCGCGCGGACGAGTCCCGGGGGGGCCGGGCGCACTCTCCCACCCCCACCGAATCAGGCCGACTCCGCCTCGCCTCCCCCGCTGGTCGGCACCGCCGCAACGAGCCCGCCGGTGCCTGTCCAATGGGGCAAACGGCGGAGCGTGCATGCGTACCCGGCCGTGTTCCGTTCGCCGACGCAGTCCCAGCAAGGCATACGGATATCCGGACGCTCGACGGCCAAACGACGCGGCACCAGGGCACCGAAGACGAGGCGTGCGTCCGGGTGCTGATGACGGCGCTTCCGCAGGAGCTGCTCTACCCCACCGCGGAGCTCGAACCCCACCGCGAGGCGGTACGTCCGCGGGCAGGCCACGGCCGTGCTCCCGCGCATCGCCGCCTCCCTCTGGCCGTGCGGGGGGCACGGCCAGCCCCCGGCCAGCCCAGCGCCACCTGCCTCCTTGGAGCGCCTCGCCGGCACCCGCCCCGACGACCCGCGTGGGCCGCGGTTCCTGATAGGATCGCCCTCCTGTGCACGCAGATCTCGAGCAAGCCGTTGTGTTCCACGACTCGGTCATCGAGGAGGGCGGCAAGGCGCTCGTCGGCTACGATCTCCCCAAGGCGCTCGCCAACGTCGTCCTGCTCTCGGAGATTCCGACCACCTACGACAAGAAGGAGCAGCGCCAGGTCAACGCCGGCAACCTGCTAATCCGCGGGGTGCCGGGCGTCGGCAAGACCTTTTTCGGCGTCATCCTGGCCGCCATCAGCAATGCGAAGTTCGCGCGTCTGCAGGGCCGGGCTGACCTGCAGCCCACCGAGGTGGTGGGCTTCCAGATGATCAACCCGGCCAGCGGTGAACTCGTGACCGAGTTTGGCCCGCTGGCCTCGGCCGAGGTCATCCTGCTGGACGAGATCAACCGCATCCCGCTCAAGTCCCAGAGCGCCTTCCTCGAAGGCCTCCAGGACCGCACCGTCACCGTGGGCAAGGAGACGTACGAGCTACCCGTGTTCAGCTTCGCCATCGCGACGATGAACCCGGTAGAGCTCGGCCAGGGCACGTTTCCGCTGTCGGAAGCGGCCACCGATCGCTTTGCGGTGATGATGAACATTGGGTACCTGCCGCCGGAAGAGGAGCGCAAGCTCGTCCATTTCGACTTCAAGCGCGTGCGCCTCAGCGCCCTGCTCGAGAAGGAGCGCATTATCGAGCTGCGGTCCGCCATTACCGAGCACGTGTTCCTGCACCCACGGCTGGGCGAGTACATCCAGCGCCTCGTGGCCGCCAGCCGGCCATACAACCCCGACACGGACTGGCACCACCGCTCGCCGTCCGAGCTGGTCGAGCGCGGCGTCGACCTGGGCGCCTCGCCCCGTGCCATCATCTGCTGGGGCCGCTTGGCCAAGGTCTGGGCGCTGCTGGTCCGGCGGCGCGCCGAGGTCTATCCGGAGGACATCCAGGAGCTGGCGCCCTACGTGCTTGGCCATCGGCTCTGGCTCGGGCCCCACGCGGCGAGCCACGGCCTGACGACCGAGATGGTAATCAGCGACATCATCGAGCGGGTGCCGGTGCCATGAACGGCCACCAGCCAGCGCTGACCGGGGCCGCACGCGCGCAGGCGCTGCACCACCCGCGCCACGACGAGGAGACGACCCCGTTCGTGAGCCTGAACGACATCTCGGAGATCGAGCTGCTCATCCTGCGGCGGCTGCGCGAGGTCACCATCGGCGACCACGGCAGCCAGGCGCACGGCACCGGCTTCGACTACGTGGGGCTGCGCGACTGGCAGGCCGGCGACCGCTTCGCCTCGATTGACTGGCCGCAGTCCACGCTGACCAACTTCAGCCCGCTGATCGTGCGCGAGTACGAGCAACCGAGTACGGCCACGGTGGTCGCCGTGGCCGACGCGTCGATGTCGACTCGGGTCGGCGTGAACGGCCGGCCCGTCGCGGCCACAGTGGCCCGGGCCATCGCCACGCTGGGCATGTCGGCTGTGTTCTTCCAGGATCAATTCGGCCTGGTCACCTTTGACGACACGCTCCGCCATTTCACGGCGGTCCGGCCGCAGGTGGGGCGCAACCAGGTCGTGCACTGCCTCGACGCCTACCAGTACCCGCGCGGCTTGCAGGAGGTGCGCCACGCGGGCAACCTGAGCATGTCGTTGGCCTCGTTCCTGCAGCGCACGGCCCTGGTCCCGTTCATCTCGGACTTCCTGTTCGAGGCCCCCGAGACAGTCCTCCATGAACTGTCGCTGCTCAACAGGGCGCACGACGTGTTCGTGGTCCTGGTGGACGCCGCCTTTGCATTCGAGGTACCGGCGCTCTCGGCGGGCTGGATCGACACCCTAGACGTGGAGACCGGGCGCACCGTGACGATGTCGCGAGCCGATCTGCAGCGCTTGGCGGATCGGATCCTGAGCTGGCAGGACGAGGTGGCCCGCATGGCCGCCGCTGTCGATCTCGATGTGGTGCGGATGAGCATCGACCCTGAGACGGCGGACCTAGCACTAGCCGAGTTCGTCGCCGAGCGGCGGTTGCGGAAAGTCGCTTGAGGCAGAGTCCGCGAAGTGGGCAAGTAGGCACAGTGGGGTTCCGACGTTTCCGACGGGCGGGGGTGTTCGCTCTCGCGTCACTGCTGGCGCCAGCCGGCACGTCCGCGCAGACCGAGCTCACCGAGCAAGTGGAGATGGCGCCGATCATCTGCCGGTGGCGCACAGGCGCCACGGCGGTGCGCGTCGCCGAGCCGTTCTCGGTGGTCCTGACATGCTCGGTGACCGAGACAGTCTCGACCACCGTCGTGCCCGACCGGTCGCGTCTGGATCCGTCGGTGATCGACCTGCAGCCGTTCGAGGTGGTCGGCGGCCGTGCGGGCCTCGACATCCAGGCGGCCGGCACACGCACGTTCCAGTACGAGTACGACGTCCGCTACTTCGGCGAGCTGTTCGACGTGGACGTGTCCGTGCCCGAACTGACGCTCACCTACCGCGTCCAGAGCCGCCTCGAATCGGGCGAGTTGATCGAGGGGCGGGAGCGTGAGTACGCCCTGCCCCCGCTGGCCATGCGGATCCTCTCGCTCGTGCCCGACACGGCCGACGACATCCGCGAGGTGCCGCCCGCCACGTTTGCCGAGGTGGACGCGAGACGGTTCCGCGCCCAGCTGTATGAGACGGGCGGCCTCGGCCTGCTCGTCCTTGGTGTCATCACGGCTGCCTGGGCGCTAGTGGGCGTCACGCGGCGCCAGCAGGGGACCGGGCCGACGCCCCCCCGCCTCGCCTCCGACGCAACCATCTTGCGCGCCGCGGCGAACCAGCTGGCCACCATCCGGCGGCGACGTCATGCCGAGGGGTGGTCCGGCGACCTCGCGGCGGGCGCGTTGGCCGCGCTGCGCGTGGCGGCAACAGTGGAGACCGGCCGCGCGCTGGCGCAAGTCGAGGCCCCGCCGACCGGCGAACCCAGCGACGGACGCCTGGCCGTGCGCACCTTTCCGTCTCGGCGACTTGTGTGGGCGTCGGGCTCGTCGACGCACGCCGCCGTCGAAGCTGAGCGCACGCGTCGGGCGGCCGCCGGGCGTGACGACACTGCGCGCCTCGATCGGCTCGGACGGCTGATGGGCGTGGTGACCGCGGCCGTCTACGCGCGCCCCGACACCGCGCCGCCGGAACCGGCGGCGCTCGACGAGGCGCTCGACGACGGCGAGACCATCCTGCGGGCACTGGCGCGGGAACACGTGTGGCTGGTGCGTCTCACGCACCAAGCCGGCCAGGCGGCACGGCGGGCCGGACGGCGAGTATGGGCGCGCTGACCGAGCTGCGCGTGCTGATTGAGGAGCTGCTCGCGTCGTGGCGCGAGGGCGGCGCTCTCAGCGACTTGCGGTTCTGGCACGCCGATGCCGCGTGGCTTGGGCTCCTCGCCCTGCTCGGCGCCGCTGTCGCGATGCTGCTGGTCCGCTCCACGATCTGGCCGCGTAGGCCCGGCAGCCGCGTGGCGCTGCCCGCGCTGCTCGTCCGCGTCGATCGCCGCTCGATGGCTGCGGTCCGCCACGTGCCGCTCGTGCTGCTGGTCGGTGGGCTCCCGTTCCTGACGCTGGCGGTGGCCGACCCCTATTCGTCGCTGCGCCAGGAGGAAGTCACCTTCCCGGGCCGCCGCATCGGCCTGATGATCGACGCCAGCTCGAGCATGGTGCGGCAGTTCGACGCACCGACGCTCAACGTGAGCGGGCCAAGCTCGCAGGCCTCCTTCTTCACCACCGTGGGCGCGGCCGAGCGCTTCGTGGAGCTGCGCCGCCAGAGTCAGTACCGCGACTTGATGGCCCTGGTGGAGTTCGGTGACCAGGCGTACGTCGTGACGCCGTTCACCAACGACTACGACAACCTCCTGCTGAGCCTCGCGCTCATCGGCGAGTTCGGCGAGTTCGTGCGCTTTCCCGACCAAGGCACCGTGCTCACCACCGCGGTCGATCAGGGCATCCGGCTCTTCGACTCGTTCGAGTTCCTCGACGCCACCGGCAACCTCCTGGTGTTGTTCAGCGACGGCGAGGACAGCGGCGTGATCCAGGGCGACACGACCGTGCTCGATGTGGTGCGCGCCGCTGAAGAGGCGGAGGTGCCCATCTACTTCGTCCGCACGCGGTTCCAACGCGCGTTCGGCGGCCTGGTTTCCGACGAGCAGTGGCGCGACGCCGTCGAGCGCACAGGCGGCCGCTTCTACGCGGCCTCGGACGAGAACGCCATCCTCGAGGCCATCGCCGACATCGACCGGGCGTCGGTCGGCGAGATCGAGGTCAACCAGTACGTCACGCAGCGGCCGGCCTTCGAGCCGTACGCAGCGGCCGCCGCGGGCCTTTGGTCGCTGGCCGCGCTGCTGGCACTTGTGGTGCCGCAGTTCAGGAGATTCCCGTAGCCGGGGGGCAGCGATGAGAACGGTAACCGGACGCATGTTCGTGGCCGCGATCCTGGCCCTGGGGGGACTCGCTCTTCGCTCCACGGCCGACATCGAGCACCAGATCGCCAACGCGGAGCAGGCGCTGGCGACGGCCGGACCGGCCGCGGCCGTCGATCAGCTCGACGCGCTTGATGTGGACGACACCCTCGCCGCTCGGGTCCCGCTCGTTGGCGCCGCCCTCCGCACCGAGATGGCCCGACAGCGCGCGCGGGCGACCTACTGGCTGTCGGACTACACGGGCCTGCCTGTCGTTGGCGAGCAGGGGGCCGACGCAGCGGACTCCCTCGAACTGGTGGTGCTGTCGGCGAACGCAGGCTTCCGCACCGTGCAGCGCAGCGGCCTCGAGGACCCCGCCGAGCTCATCCGTGGGCTCGACGCCGTCCTGCAAAGCTACGCGCACGTCCTCGAGGAGGACCCCGAGAATCGCGACACTGCGTTCAACTACGAGTTCGTGTCGCTGCAGCGGATCCTGGCGGCCGGTGGCGCTCTGGCGCTCCAGCCGCCCGACGAGGCCGAAGCCGACCCGTCCGAGATGCATGGCGCGCAGGGCGCCCCGCCGCCGGATACCGCGCCGGGCGACTTCAACATCATCGTGCCGATGAGCCCCGATGAGCGGGGCGAGTTCGAGGCTGGCGCCGGGGGCGTGCGTCAGCGCCAGGGGTAGGACCAGCCCATGCTGCCCACCGTCGACCTCGAGACGCTCACCTTCGCCGAGCCGCGCTGGCTGTGGCTGCTGGTTGTGCCGGCCAGCCTGCTGCTGGTCTGGACCTGGCGCCTGCTGGCCTACCGTCGTGACGCGGTGCGGATGACGCGCGGCCGGCAGTCGCCGCTGCCCGTCCGGCTGCCGCTGGTCGGCGATGCCGTGTGCTGGCTGCTGGCCATCGCCACCGTCGCATCCCTGCTCGTGGCCCTCGCCCGCCCCCAGCTCGTGACCGCGCTGGTGCGCTCGGGCGGCGTGGACATCATGGTTCTGCTCGATGGCTCGGCCTCGATGCACGTGCCCGACGTGGAGGGCGACCGCTGGCAGCGCTCGGTGCGCTTCCTGCGCACCCTCGGCGACTCCCTGAGCTGGGAGGACGATCGCGTGGCGCTTACGCTGTTCGCCCACATCGCCGCGCCGCAGATCCGGCTCACGCGCGACCCCAACACGTTTTTCTTCTTCCTCGACCACCTCGACACCGTCTCGCCCTTCCCGCTCGAGGACGACACGACGTGGGACACCAACATCGAACTCGGTGTCTACTGGGGGATGCGGGTCATCGACAAGGACGAGGAGCTGCGCGGGGAGCCGTCGGCCAACGCCGCCGCGTTCGTACTGCTCACCGACGGCCAGGCGTGGAGCGGCGAGGTGGAGAACTCGCTGGCCACGACCGCCGAGCGCGGCCTGCCGGTGCACGTGGTGGGCGTGGGCACGACCGCCGGCGGGATCATCCCGGACCCGCTGGCCGCAGCCCGCGGCGCCCAGCCCATGCTGTCGCGGCTCGATCGGACCTCTCTCCGCCAGATCGCCGAGGCCACCGGCGGCCGGTACTTCGAGATCGGGACCGCCTCGGATCTCGACATCGCCAACGAGATCGTCGGCGCCACGCGCGCCCGGTCGACGGCAACGGCGACCGAGCCCAGGATGGAGGAGCTGTACTGGCCGTTCCTGCTGGCCGCCCTCGTGCTGGCGGCGGGCCACGTGCTGGTCCTGCGTGACCGATCGGCGCTATTGCTCCAGATCGCCGGCGGCGCGTTGACCGCCGCGAGCCTTTCGGCCGTGCTCCTCTAGGGCGCGAGCGGCGCCTCGGGGAACGGCCGCGGGCCCTGTGTTCCGCGTCAGGGCCACGACCCGCGCGGTGGCCGAGGGTGTCTCCGCCTGGATCCACTCATGCAGCGCGATGCCCCCTGGGACACGGCAGCCAAATGTCGCACAGCGCGAGGTCGTCTCTGCGCTCCGCCGCGCAACCCTGAGGCACCGCGTTGCGTGTTGGGGCAAGGGCCGGGGCATCCCCTTGGTGAGCCGGCTCCGCGGGCCTGCGGTTCGCCGTGTGCTAGGTCGAGTAGGGGCACGCCACGAGGCGCCCGTGGCGGAGCTCGAGCGGCGGCATCGTCTCGGCGCAGGCCAGCTGGGCAATCGGGCAGCGGGTGCGGAACGGGCACCCCGACGGCTTGTTGAGCGGGGACGGCTGGTCGCCAGACGGGGCCGCCTCCCGCAGCCGACGGTTCGTGGGATCGGGTCTCGGCACGGCCGACAGCAGCAAGCGTGAGTAGGGGTGCAGCGGCCGCCGGTAGATCTCCTCGGCCGGCCCGGCCTCCACGATGGCGCCGAGGTACATCACCATGATCCGGTCCGACACGTGGCGCACGACCGACAGATCGTGCGAGATGAACACGTAGGCCAACCCGAACTCGTCCTGCAGATCCTGCAGCAGGTTGATCACCTGGGCCTGCACCGACACGTCCAGCGCGCTGACGGGCTCGTCGGTGATCACGACCTTCGGATTGGTGGCCAGCGCGCGGGCGATGCCGATGCGCTGGCGCTGCCCCCCGGAGAACTCGTGCGGGTAGCGCGCGGCGTACTCCGGCGCCAAGCCCACCTTCTCGAGCAGCCACCGGACCCGGTCCCGTCGCTCGGCCAGCGTCTGCGTCGTGTGGAGGCGGAGCGGCTCGTCGATGATGCGCTCGACGGTCATGCGCGGATTCAGCGAGGCATAGGGATCCTGAAACACCATCTGCAGATCGGCCCGATAGGGCCGCATCTGCCGGTGCCCGAGCGTGGCGAGGTCCACGCCTGCGCCCCCGCGGCGATAGATGATCCGCCCGTCCACCTCTACCTTGTAGTTCATCGGCCGCAGGATGTTCACGATGGCCCGCCCCACCGTGGTCTTCCCGCACCCCGACTCGCCCACCAGACCCACGGTCTCGCCCTGCGCCAGGTCCAGCGACACGCCGTCGACGGCCCTGACCTCGCCCCGCTTCCGGGCAAACACACCGCCGGTGACGGGGAACCGGACGGTGAGGTCGCGCACCTCGAGCAAGGGCGGGGAGGACACAGTCACGAGACCAGGTGGCATCGCACGAGGTGACCGGGCGACACCTCAATCAACTCAGGCTCGCGGGCCGCGCAGAGCTCAAAGCGCTCAGGGCAGCGGGAGCCGAACTTGCACCCGCCCGGGAGGTGCATGATGTCGGGCACCGACCCCGGGATCGTCGTCAGCCGGCGCGCGCGCGCGCCGTCGACCCGCGGCAGCGACGCGAGCAGCCCCTGCGTGTACGGGTGCAGTGGGTTCTCGAACAGCTCGACGACGGGCGCCACCTCCTGGATCTTGCCGCCATACATCACGCCCACGCGGTCGCACGTCTCAGCCACGACCGCCAGGTTGTGCGTAATCAACAGGACGGATGCGCCCTTGCGTCGCTCCTTCAGCGTCAGCATCAGCGAGAGGATCTGGGCCTGGATGGTCACGTCGAGCGCCGTCGTCGGCTCGTCCGCGATCAGCAGCGCCGGATCGAGCGCGAGCGCGATGGCGATCATCACCCGCTGCCGCATGCCGCCGGACAGCTCGTGCGGGTACTGGTCGAGCCGCGTCTCGGGGTCCGGGAGGCCGACTTGACGCAGCATCTCGATCGCACGCGCGCGCACAGCGCTCCGCGCGGCCTTCTCGTGCGTCAGGATCACCTCAGCCACTTGGCGCCCAATGGTGAAGACCGGGTTCAGCGAGGTCATCGGCTCCTGGAAGATCATGCTGATCTGACGGCCGCGCACCCGGCGAATGTCCTCCCACGGCAGTGACAGCAGCTCCTGCCCGTTGAAGTGGATCGTGCCCGCGACGATGCGCCCCGGAGGCTGCGGCACGAGGCGCAGGATGCTGAGCGCCGTGACGCTCTTGCCCGAGCCGGACTCGCCGACTAGCCCGAACACCTCGCCAACCCGAATGTCGAGGTCGACGCCGTCAACCGCTTTCGCAACGCCGGCCTCGGTGTCGAAGTGCGTACGAAGCCCGCGGATCGCAAGCAGGGGTGTCGCCATGCCTATCGGAGCCGGGAGTACTCCCGGGGATCGAAGGCCTCGCGCACGGCCTCCCCGATGAAGACCACGAGCAACAGCGTCGCAAACATGACGCCCAAGGGGAAGAACACCAGCCACCAGCGCCGCAGGTTCTCCATGCCCTGGTTGATCAGCTCGCCCCAGCTGGGCGTCGGGGCTGGCAGACCGAAGCCCAGAAAGTCGAGCGCCACCAGCGTCGTGATGTTGGCCACCAAGATGAACGGCGCAAACGAGACCACGGGGGTCAGTGAATTCGGGAGGATGTGGTGGAACATGATGCCCGCCCGGGACACGCCCGTGACGATTGCCGCGCCAACGTAGTCTTTGGCCTTCTCGCGATAGAACTCGCCACGCATGTAGTACGTGATGCCGATCCACTCGAACATCGCCAGGATGCCGATCAGCAGCCAGAACGATGGCTGCAGCAGGAGATTCCGCCCGGGGAGGTAGATCGGGACGACCACCGAGCTGACGATGATGATGGTGTAGAGAAATGGCAGAGCGGACCAGATCTCGATCAGCCGCTGCCCCAGGATATCGGTTCGGCCTCCGAAATAGCCCAGCATCGAGCCGACGATCATGCCGAACCCCACGCCGATCGTCATCACCAGCAGCGCAAACGAGAGCGACACGTTGAAGCCGTAAGCCAGGCGGGCGAACACGTCGCGCCCACGGTCGTCGGTCCCGAAGATGTGCGGCCACTGCGGCGTGTGCGGAGGGAACCCGTCCAACTCGAACAGCGATTCGGTGGGACTGTAAGGGTAGGGCGGCAGCAGCACCCAGTCGTCACCGCCCTCCTCGCGGAAGTGCTCGCGCAGCGCGCGGTAGTTGGGCTCCCCGAACCCTTCGGCGCCGAAGGTGGACGCATCATAGAACTGGCGGATCGGAAAGAAGTACTCACCGTCGTAGTGGACGACGATCGCCTTGTCGTTGACCAGCAGGGGCAGCAGCAGCGACAGCACGAACGCGCCTGCCAGCACGAGGAACGAGTAGTAGCCCCGCTTCAGGCGGCGGAACTTCCGAAGGCGCTTGCGGAAGATGGATTCGGGGCGGGCTGTGGGCGACGCGTCGCCGGGGACGCCGTGGCTCATTTGAAGCGAATGCGGGGATCAACGACGACGTAGATCACGTCGGAGATGATGTTGCCCAGCAGCATCAGCATGCTCGAGATCACGAGGATCCCGAGCGCCACGGGATAGTCACGCTGCAGGATGGCGTTGTACCCCAGATAGCCCATGCCATCAATGTTGAACACCCGCTCGATGAGGAAGGAACCCGCGAGCAAGATGCTGAAGAAGTGCCCCAGCCCGGTGGCGATGGGAATCAGCGAGTTGCGCAGCGCATGCACGAAGACCACGCGCCGCTCCGACAGGCCCTTCGCGAAGGCCGTGCGCACGTAGTCCTGCCCTAGGTTCTCCATCAGCGAGTTTTTCATGAGAATCGTCAGCGTGGCGAACGACCCCACCATGTAGCAGAGGACCGGCAGGAACATGTGTTCGGCCTGGGCCGCCACCTTCTCGACGAGGCCAAGCGACTCCCAGTTGGTCGGCCTGAACCCGCCGAGCGGAAACACCTCCCAGAACGAACCGCCGCCCAGGAGGACCAGCAGCGCCGTGCCCAGCGCCCACCCGGGTACCGAGTAGCCCATGAACACGATGAAACTGCTGAGGAAGTCGAACCGTGAGCCGTGCCTCACGGCCTTGAGCACGCCGAGGGGAATACAGATCAGATAGCTGAGCAGGAACCCGGTGAGTCCCAGTGTGATCGACACGGGAAACCGCGATCTGATGACGTCCCAGACGGGATCCTGGTAGGTGTAGGACCGACCGAGGTCCAGGCGGACAACGTTCCACAGCCAATTGACGTATCGGATGTGCACGGGCTGGTCGAACCCGTAGAACTCCCGCATCTGCTCGAGTGCGGCCGGCGGGATCTCGGTAGCGACCTGCCCCGCCGCGCCGCCCTGCGCCATGGCCATGCGGAACTGCATGATCTGACGCTCGATCGGCCCGCCGGGCACGAAGTGCATCACCACGAAGGCCACCATCGTCACCCCGATGAACGTCGGGATGACGAGGAGCAGCCGTCGCAGGAAGTAGCTGCCCATCGACCCGGCCTACTGGTTAGGGTTCTGCTGCTCCTCGACGCGTGCGAACTCCAGCCAGTACCGGTCGTCGCTCTCCCCCGCCTCGAGCTGGATGGAGTCGTCGTCCCGCGCCACTTGCAGCTGCTGATCCCTGGCCGGGTCGAACCACCACAGGCTCAGGGGATCCCTGTAGTCACCGATCCGGGTGATCAGGCCGTCTGGCTGCCCGAACTTGTTCCAGTACACGATGCGCTCGAAGGGCGCGTACCACTCCAGGATGAACGGGTGCACGTCGGTCACGATGCCGTCGAGCTCGCGCAGCAGCGTGGCCCGGCGCGACACCTCGAACTCCCTCTCGTACTCGGCGATGATCTCGTCGACGCGTTCGTTCTTGAAACCCGTCACGTTGGTCGACGCGCGCTGGTCGGCCATCACGGAGCTCCAGAACTGCTCCGGCAGCGGAAACGGCCCCCCGCCGCCGTAGGCCACCGAGAACATGCCGAACTGGAACTCATCGAGCAGCCCGAACCCGGTTTCCGGGGTCACGAACCGCAGGTTCAGCCCGATCCCGACGCGCCGCAGGTCCTCCTGGAAAATGGTGAAGAAACGCTCGGAGCCACGGTCGTAATACAGCAGTTCCAGGTTCAGCGGCACGCCGTCGCGCACGAGCTGCCCCTGGGCATTGCGCTCCGACCAGCCAGCCTCGGCCAGGAGCCGGACCGCCTCAGCCGGGTCGTACGCGATCACCTCGTTGTCGGGATTCGCGTAGATGGTTCCCGGGTAGACCGAGTCCTGCGGGATGTACTCATTGAACATCAGCTGCTCGAGCATCTGCTCGCGATTGAATAGGTGGCGCAGCGCCTGGCGGACGTTCGGTTCGTCGTAGGGGGGACGACGCATGTTGAAGGCGATGCCCTGGATGCTCTGCGGCGCGTGGTTCCAGATCTTCCGCTTCTGCATCAGGCCGCGCTGGATCTCCTCGAACTCGAGTTCCTCGTACCACATCTGCGCCCGTGTGACGCGGAAGTAGTCGAGGTCGCCCCGCCGGACCATCTCGAACTCGAGGTTCTGGTCGCGTACGACGATCTCCTCGATTTCATCGAAGTTGCCGGTCCCGACACTGGCCCGGGCGTCTTCCGCCCAGTAATCGTCCCGGCGGCTGATGGTAATCGAGTTGCCCGGGTCCAGCCCCTCGGGATGCACGAGGTACGGCCCCGTGCCCGGCAGCATCTGGTTGTTGTAGTCGCGCACGTAGGTCTCGCCGTCGATCTCGTTCAGGACGTGCGCCGGGTAGACCGGGAGGCCCGAGAAGTAGTAGAAGCCGGTCCAGCCGGGCTCAAGCGCGCGCACGCGCACGATATAGGAGCTCTCGGCCACAGGCTCCTCGAAACCGCTGTAGAGCGCGTTGCGGAATGGGTCCTGCACGCTGGGATCGACCATGAGGCGCCAGGTCGCCACCACGTCCTCGGCGGTCACGGACGCACCGTCGCTGAACCGGGCGTTCGGGTTCAGGCGGAACCGGAAGGTCACACCGTCGTCGAGGATCTGCCAGTGGGTTGCCACCGACGGGATGTACTCAAGCGTGGTCGGGTGCAGGCCCAGGAGCGACTCGTAGACCAGACCATGCAGGGTCTGGTTCCAGACCGACAGGTTCGGTCCGATGTACCGCAGCGTGGCCGGATAATCACGCACGGCCTCGCGGAACACGCCGCCTCTGACGGCCCGCGGATCGCCGATCAGGTCAAAGTCCACGTTGGTCTCCCAGCCCTCGCCCGTGAAGCCGGCCCCGCCGTCTTCAGCCGATACGCCAGGATCGGCCCCTGCGTCAGCGTTCGGGAATACCGGATAGTCGTTCGGGTCCAGCGAGACAGCCGTGCGGTCGACCAACACAGCCGTCGGCGCATCGGCCGTGCCGGGGTCATCTGCTCCGCCGCCGCCGCAGGCCGCCAGCATCGCCGCCGTCAGGACGCACGCCGTCTTCAGCACTCCCCGCATCGCAACTCCCCCTAGAAACACCATCTCGCCGGTGGCAGTCCCGCGATTCTACCAGCCAAGTCTGTGACCCCGTCAGCCTTAACGTTCTGGCATACGACCGAAGTGGGCTCCGTCCCCCTGCCGCGTGGTGATCGGCTTGCTCGCCTCACCGAAATAGAGCGAGAGGTGCGGGAACGGAATTTCAATGCCGCGGGCATCGAAGGCCTTCTTGATCCGGCGCCGGAATTCGCGGGCGATCGCCCACTGCTCGATCGGCTTGGTCTTGAACCGGACCTTGATGGTCACCTGGGAGTCGGCGAAGTCATCCACGCCCAGCACCTCGAGCGGCTCCAGGATCGCCCGGCCGTGATCGGGGTCCGCCTCCAGCGCGGCCGCCACCTGCTGCAGGACCTCCACCACCTGATCGGTGTCCTCCTTGTACGCCACGCCGATGTCGAGCACCGCGAACGAAAAGTCCTTTGTCAGGTTCGACAACGTGGTGATCGATCCGTTGGGGAACACGTGCACGGTGCCGCTCAGGTCACGCAACGTGATGGTGCGCAGCCGGATGCGCTCGACGAGGCCGCCCTGCCCGTTGATCTGGATGACGTCCCCGACGCGCACCTGGTTCTCCAGCAGGAGGAAGAAGCCGGCGATCAAGTCCTTGACCAGCGTCTGTGCACCGAAACCCACAGCAAGACCAACCACGCCGGCGCCGGTCAGGATCGGCACGATGTCGATGTTCAGTTCCCGCAGGATCATCAGGGTCGCCACGCTGATCACGAGCACGCCGATGGCATTCTTCAGGAGTTGCCCGAGGGTCTGGGCTCGCTTGACCTGCTCGATGACGGCAACGTCCGTCTCACCGTCGTGTATCCGCGCCTCCTTGAGATCCGCGGTGGCCGCCGCGACAATCCGGAGCAAGACCCAGGCCAGCAGCGCGATGATCAGCACGCGCAGCCCCGAGCTCAGCGCCCAGTCGATGAGCGACGCAGGCGACAAGCCAAACGGCAGCATCACGCCCGCCAACGCCAGCGCCGGTGCCGCCAGCGCCAGCACCACCACCACGAACAGCGTCAGGCGCACCAGCTGGATCGGCCGACGGACGACGGGGCTCCGCGGATCCAGTGGGCTGTCGGTCATCGCGGCGAGCGCGCTCCGTGTGAGTCGCGCCCCGATCTCCGCGACGACATAGGCGCCGACGATGACGCCGACAAGCGCCGACGCCAACTCCATCATCCCCACGCCCTGCCCGACCAGATCCTCCAGCATCCGCGCGTCTTCCTTCTGTCCTCGTCCTAGAGTACCCGCGACGGCGCCCCACGGCCGCATGCCAGCGATGGGGTGCTGGCCTCGCCACGCGCTCACTCGCCAGGAGCGCGGCGTTCACACCTGCTGTAGCTGGCGCCCGCCACCCTCCGCGTCGAGTCCCTTCCGCCACGGCCCGCTGACGGCGATGGCGCTTGTCATCGACAGCTCCCTGCCGCGCTTCCCGATCATCGCCGAGGCGCTCGGGCCTAACGACCGCGCCGGTGCAGATCACGGCAGCCGCGTACGTGTGCGGACTGGCGTCCGGCCACGCCTCCTACGGCACGGACGCAGACTGGCTCGATCGACAGCTGCCGCGCCGCTCCGCGTCCCACAGGCCCTGCGACACGCGGTGTTCCGACCCTGACGTGCTCATCAGAACGAGCGGGTGTAGCCCATCTGGATGCTGACCTCGCGCACACCGACGGTGTGATCGATGCGCGGCATCCCGAGCGCCGACCCATCCCCTCCGGTGCGGAACTCCAGATCGGCCGCCGAGTATCGGACCTCCAGCCCGACGCGGTTCGCCACACGTCCCCACTCCACGCCCGCCCCGGCCACCCACGGCCGCAACGTGTGATCGGCCACGACCCGGAGAGTTTCCCCACCAATGTCCGACCCGCGCCGCACGGTCGCCCTCACCCAGTGCAGGCCGGTCACGACATAGACCGAGCCACCTTCGCCCAGCAGCCCACCCGGCGTATAGCCCAGCCGGGCGTTGCCGCCAAAGCCACGCTTCTTCTTCACGCTCCAGGGACCCGGCCACACGTCTCGGTCTCCAACGCCAGTACCCTCCCGCAGGTAGCCCGCCGGACCGGCGCCGCCGTGGAACGCTGCCTCAAACTCCCCCGCGACATACACTCGACCGGCGACGAAGGTCCGGTAGCCGAGCGACGGTCGCACCGTGCCGAACCCGTCCTGCGCGTCGTTCGTCGCCGCCTCGTAGCTCGCGGGCAGCACGTCGAGGCCGATTCCCTTGGTGTAGGCGGCGCGCGTCCGATCCCACCCGGCCGCGAGTCCGGCGTACAGGCCTTCCTGCGCATCTGCGTACCGCGTGGCCGCGAGCACCAGAACGCACGTCGCGAGCAGCGTCCGTCGGCACGCGGGTGGCCAACCACCGCACAAGCTCGATCGCATCCAACACCTCACTGCTGTCAATTGCATCGATCCTACTCGGGGGGCGCTGTCGGATGGCCAACCTGGACCAGGACCACTCCGAACACGATCGACCGTGCTCCCGCGCTGCGTTCGAGACGGACTTGTCGTGGATCTCTCCTGACGATCTACGGTATGGCCTCGGCACCGGGCACGACACCCGACGAGCCGACGTGAGCAGCTACCGGATGAGCGGGCGCGCCACCGGCATCCCCGGCCACGGAATCGACACGAGGATGATCAGCAGCACGAGGCCGAAGAGGATGGCCGCGGTCTTGAAGCGGCCCGAGTCCCCGACCGCGCGGCGCAGCCGCACCCGCGCGATGTGCGCGAGCGAGATGGCCACGAGCATCCCGAGCGGGTGCTCTACGGTGAAGTACCGCATCGTCTGATCGCCCATGGCTGCGCCGAGGTCGGCAAAGGCCTGCGCGGTGAACGGACTGAGGCCTGCGTAGAGAATCAGGCCGAAGAGCAGCTCCACGTCGAGGCCGATCGTGAACAACAAGCCGCTCAGGTCATCGGTCGCCGTCCAGCGGCGCCCGCCCATCCACCCGCGCAACGCCCGGGCCACGGCCACCACGCCAGCAATGATGATCAGCCAGCGAAACAGCGAGTGGAGCCAGAGGACGGCCGGATACACGGCTCCATTCTACGCCAGACGGCGATTGGCCACCCTCGCGAGCCGAGTTGATGGCGAGCATCGGTTGACACGCGCTGTCGACCGCCGGCCAGAACGACGTCCAGCATCTCACCGACAGCGCCAGGGCCCTGGCGGAGGCGGGCTTCGTGGCCAGCGTCACCACGACCGAGTGGGCGCCTGGCGCTGCCGCCGACCGTACCCGCGTATTGGCCGGGCGGGCACCCCCGCGACAGCGAGCCCCACTTCCGGTGGAGCGACGACGAGGGCTCGCGCCAAGCCCGCCCTGCCGGGCCCGTCCGGTCACGTTCCCAGTGGCCGACGACTGACTCGCGCGCGGCACCTAGCCGCCGATCGTCCGCAGCGAATTCGACATACGACCCCCGAGAGCGTGAGGTCGTGATTCACGGATGGGCCACGCGTGGGGACGAGCGGGCCGTCGCCGCGTCAGGCCGCCTCTCGGTGCGCCACCAGCCAGCGCACGTCGACGATGAACGACCAGACCAGAATCGCGAGCGCGATGGCGGCCAGTACGGCGCTGAGCGGCGGGCGGATGAAGGGCGCGAGTACGGTGATCAGCCCGATCAGCTGGATGACGCACACCGTCTGGCGCCGGCGGCGCGATGGAAGGGGCGCCCCCATCCACGGCAACACGGCGGCCGCGACCACGAACATGTAGCGTAGCAGCCCGGACAGCAGCACCCACGCCCCAGCCTTCTCCCACTGCCACGCCAGCACCGACAACACGAGGACAAGCAGCGCGTCGACCTCCATGTCGAAGCGTGCGCCGAATGCGCTCGCCGTGTCGTAGCGGCGGGCCAGCCACCCGTCGAGGTTGTCGAGCGCGGTGGCGACGCTGGCCAGCAAGACCACGGTGGCGGCGGTCGCGGTCACTTCCGGCTCGCCCACCAAACCCGCCAGCAGCGCGGTCAGGCTGGCGCGTCCGAGCGTGACGTGGTTGGCCGGGCCGAAGCGGGTGTGCGGGTGGTGAGCCCCGAGCCCGGCCAGCACCACGGCCAGGCCGGCGGCGAGGCCCCCCGACGCCTTCACGGCGTACCACGGGCCCACAGGAAGCACTGCGCCCAGGGCGACACTCGCCGCTCCCACGGCCGCCAGACCGAGACCAAGCGTCAGGAGCGCGTCGGCCCGGAGGGGCTGCTCCGGCAGGCGCCAAGTGCTGACAGGCATCAGTCGAGGCCGCGATTGTATCGCCGGGGGGAAAGTCACAGAATGGCGGGTCGTGACAGTTCAGCACGGCAGCAGCGCGCGTGCCTTCTGGATCACCGCCCCCGGACGCGGCGAGATTCGTCAGGAGCCGGTGACAGCCCCGACGGGCGACGAAGTACTCGTGCGCACGCGCTACAGCGGCATCAGCCGGGGGACCGAGGCGCTGGTGTTCCAAGGCCGGGTGCCCGCGTCGGAGGCCGCGCGCATGCGCGCGCCCTTTCAGACGGGCAACTTTCCCGGCCCGGTCAAGTACGGCTACGCGAACGTCGGGCAGGTCGAACAGGGCCCCCCGGCCCTGATGGGCCGTGACGTCTTCGTCCTCTACCCGCACCAGACCCGCTACACCGTGCCCGTGACGGCGGTCCACCCACTGCCCGACGGCGTGCCGCCACGCCGCGCCGTGTTGGCCGCGAACCTCGAAACGGCGGTCAACGGGCTCTGGGACGGCCAGCCACAGCTTGGGGACCGCGTGACGGTGATCGGCGCCGGCACCGTGGGATGTCTCGTCGCCTGGCTGGTCGCGCGAGTTCCCGGATGCGCGGTAGAGCTGGTCGACATCAACCCGCGCCGCGCGGCCGTCGCGCACGCCCTTGGGGTGCCCTTTGCCGAGGCCAGCGCCGCGACTCGGGGCGCAGACCTCGTCCTGCACACCAGCGGCTCCCCCGACGGACTCGCCCTGGCACTCGGCATCGCGGGCTTCGAAGCGACGATCGTGGAGATAAGCTGGTACGGCGACCATGCTGTCCCGCTGCCCCTGGGCGAGGCGTTTCACGCCGGGCGCCTTACCCTGCGATCATCGCAGGTGGGACACGTGGCCGCCCCGCAGCGGGCGCGATGGGACCACGCGCGGCGCATGCGGCTGGTGCTCGACCTGCTGCGCGACGATGCGCTCGAGGCACTTGTCACCGGGGAGAGCGGGTTCGAGATGCTCCCCGCGGTCATGACACAGCTGTCGACCGACCCCGGCGACGCGCTGTGTCACTGTGTCACCTACGACGGGCTCGACTGACCGGATCTGGAGGAGGCGCGATGTACTCGGTACGCGTGCGTGATCACGTCATGATTGCCCACAGCCTCTCGGGAGCCGTGTTCGGCCCGGCCGAGCGGCTGCACGGCGCGACCTACGTCGTGGACGTCGAGTTCCGGCGGCCCGCGTTGGATGCCCACGGCATCGTGGTCGACATCGGTCGTGCCACCGAGGTTGTGCGCGAGATCCTCGGCGCGTTCAACTACCGGAACCTGGACGAGGTGCCAGCGTTCGCCGGACACAACACCACCACAGAGTTCCTCGCGCAGGCGATCTTCGACCGTGTGACCGCCGCGATCCGCGAGGGGCGATTCGGCGATGACGCCCACGCCATCGAGCAGGTCGCCGTGACGCTGCACGAGTCGCCCGTGGCCGCGGCAGGCTTCCAAGGCCCCGTGACCTCCGGCACGTGACGCGGCGCCTCACCGTGTTGGTGCCCGGAGACTTCACGACCCGCACGGGTGGCTACGAGTACGACCGGCGCATCGTCGCGGGCCTGCGCGCCCGCGGCTGGACGGTCGAAGTCGTGACGCTGGCCGGGACCTTCCCGTTCCCCAAACCCGACGCGCTAGGCCAAGCCGCCGAGGCACTGGCGGGCCTGGCCGATGACGGCCTCGTGCTGATCGACGGCCTCGCCCTCGGCGCGATGCCCGACCACGCGCGAGCCCAGGCCCACCGGCTTCGACTCGTGGCCCTGGTCCACCATCCCCTCGCCAGTGAGACCGGCCTCGCGCCGGACGTCGCCACGCGCCTCGCGACAAGCGAGCGCCTCGCGCTGACAGCAGTCCGGGCCGTCGTCGTCACGAGCGCGGCGACGGCTGTCGGCCTTGAGTCCTACGGCGTGACCCCGGATCGCCTCGTCGTGGTCGAGCCCGGCACCGACCCGGCGCCGGTGGCCCGGGGCTCGGGGTCCGACGCGCCGCACCTGCTGAGCGTGGCCAGCCTCACCGCGCGCAAGGGGCACGATCTTCTGGTTGAGGCGCTGGCGCCCCTGCGCGATCGCCCGTGGCGCCTGACCATCGTCGGCAGCCGGACGCGCGAGCCTGCCGCCGCGGCACGCGTCAAGGCGCTGGTGGAGGCACGCGGGCTGACCGAGCGCGTGCAACTGGCCGGCGAAGCCGACGCGGCGGCCATCAGCGGCGTGTACGACGGCGCCGACCTGTTCGTGACTGCCAGCTATCACGAGGGGTACGGCATGGCGGTCGCCGAGGCCCTGGCCCGCGCGCTGCCCGTGGTGGGCACGGCGACCGGCGCGATCCCCGAACTGGTCGGCGACGACGCCGGCCTGATCGTCCCGGTGGGCGACTGCGCCGCGCTAACCCTCGCCCTGGCGCAGGTGCTCGACGACCCGGCGCTGCGCACCGGGCTCGCGGCCGGAGCGCTGGCACGTCGACAGGCGCTGCCCACCTGGGACGATGCCGCCGAGCGCATGGCGGCGACGCTCGCCGAGGTGAGCGGGTGAGCAGCGGATTCGACCCCGGATGGCTGGCACTGCGTGAACCCGCTGACGCCGCGGCGCGCTCGGCAGCGCTCGTCGAGCGCACCGCACAGACCCTAGCCGCCCGCCGCCCGGTACGCGCCGTCGATCTGGCGTGCGGCACCGGCGCCAACGTCCGCTTCCTGGTGCCGCGCCTGCCCTCGCCGCAGGAGTGGCTCCTCGTCGACCACGATCCCGTGCTGCTCGCCGAGGCGACCCGCCGCACCTGGCGTCCCGGCGAGGGCGGCTTCACCGTGCGACAGGTTGACCTCGGCGGACCCGACAGACTGGTGGTGATCGACCAGCGTGATCTAGTGACGGCTGCCGCCCTGCTCGACCTCGTGTCCGACGAGTGGCTGCATGCCACCCTGGCGCGGTGCCGCGAGGGAGGCACCGTCGTCCTGTTCGCGTTGAGCTACGACGGACGAACGACGTGTACGCCCGATGATCCGGACGACCACCTGGTACGGGAACTGGTCAATCGCCATCAGCAGCGCGACAAGGGCTTCGGGCCGGCACTCGGCCCCGCAGCACCGACAGCGGCCCGCGCCCACCTGCAGGCACTGCGCTACGAGGTGCGGGAAGCACGCAGCGACTGGACGCTCGATCCGGCCGCCACGGCGCTGCAGATCAGGCTCATCGACGGCTGGGCGGCCGCTGCGGCGGCGATGTCTGCAGGCAACAGGTCGCGCATCGAGGGCTGGCGGGCCCGTCGGCTGGCGCACGTCGAGGCCGGTCGCTCGCGGATCACGGTCGGTCACCGCGACGTGGCCGGATGGCCCGCGTCAGGATAAGGCGGGCTGCGTACGGGCGCGCGCGTCCTGACCGGTCCGACAGCTACACCGCCGCGGGCGCGTGGTCGTGGTCGCCGCTGCACCGCGCTCCCTCCTGCGCGCACGCCACGCGGGCCGCCTGCCTGCGATCGCTGGTGCCGCGCGCTCACAACACGTCGCGGTGCGCCAGCCGGCCTGGCACACAGCGGCTGGTCGCCTCCACCCCTCGTCCATGATCTCGGCGTCGCACGGCGGCGGCGCGCGGCGCCGGTCGATCAGATGTCGGAGGTCCGCGGGCTTACCAGTTGAGGACGTACGCGAACATCAGCGGGGCCACGATCGTGGCGTCGGACTCGATGATGAACTTCGGCGTGTCGACCCCCAGCTTCTCCCACGTGATCTTCTCGTTGGGCGTCGCCCCGGAGTACGACCCAAAACTGGTGGTTGAATCACTGATCTGGCAGAAATAGCCCCACAGCGGCACCTCGCGCCGCAGGTCCTGCCGCAGCATCGGCACCACGCAAATCGGAAAGTCCCCGGCGATGCCCCCGCCAATCTGGAAGAACCCGACCGAGCGCGACGCCGACTGTTCCACATACCACGCGGCGAGCGCCGTCATCGTCTCGATGCCCGTCCGGACCGTATGCGGGTTGGTGATGGCGTCGGCCATGCACTGGGCCGCGAACATGTTGCCGAGCGTGGAGTCCTCCCAGCCGGGCACGAACACGGGCAGGCGCCGGCTCGCGGCCGCCGCCAGCCAACTGTGCTCGGGAGGGATCTCGAAGGCGGCGGTCAGCTCGGGCCGCTCCAAGGCGCGGTACACGTACTCGTAGGGAAACGCGCGCTCGCCTCGCGCCTCGGACTTGCGCCACTCGTCGATCACGACCCGCTCCACGCGGCGCATGGCCTCGCCCTCGGGGATGCAGGTGTCGGTCACGCGGTTCAGGCGCCGGTCGAGCAGCGCCTGCTCGTCGGCCGGCGTCAGATCCCGGTAGTGCGGCACCCGCACGTAGTGATCGTGGGCCACGAGGTTGAACAGGTCCTCTTCCAGATTGGCGCCCGTCGCGCAGATGGCGTGCACCTTGTCCTGGCGGATCATTTCGGCGAGCGAAATGCCGATCTCCGCGGTGCTCATCGCGCCGGCGAGCGTGATCATCATCGCTCCCCCGCCGTCGACGTGCTGGGCGTATGCCTGAGAGGCGTCGAGAAGGGTGGCGGCGTTGAAATGTCGGAAGTGGTGCTCAATGAACGCCGAGACAGCGCCACGCCCGCTACGCGACGCCGCGCCCGGCGTCGACGTGGCCGGAGACGCTGACGAAGGCATGTCGCGACGAGCCTACCATAGGCGTACGCGCCGACAGACCTGCGCCCGCGCGTACTGGATCACGACGCCCGATGGCCCCGAGCGGTGCGTACGTCACGGCAGCCGGGGTTGCCTGCAGCTGTGGGATCGCGGGCACCTCGGCCATCCTGAGGTAGCCGACGCGTGTCATGAGCCCCAGCGTGTCGGTCAGCTCGTGGGCGCGATCGTCGGGCAGCGGCATGTTGTGCGTGTGCGCGCCAATGGCGCAGTTGTAGTGATCGGCCACCTGGATTCCCATCTCGGCAGGTCTGGACTCCGCCGGACTGATCACTGTGATTGGGATGCCTTGCCTGTCTGGAGCCTTCGCATTGGCGGGGATCTCCTGCTCCCGTGCTCAGCCGAGTCCCCAATCTGCTTGAAGGCCGTCTGGGAGTGATTAGGGGAGCAACGCCGTCGCGTACACAGTGTGTCTAGCCAGACACGCCGCCCGCGCGGGCGCTCCCCCGCGCTTCAACGACCCTTACTTCCAGTCGCCGATTAACAGCATGAAGCGCCTGCTGGAGTCTGTCCAAGCGGGAAGCGTGGTGAACATCGAGGACGCGGTCAACCTGTGGCATGTGCCAACCCAGCCGCCGCCCAAGTTCAGCCTTTGTAATGCTCTGCTGTTGCATTGCCTTGTACAGCTCGATCTTTGGCACGGCCAGTGGTGGAACAGTGACGATGACCCCTCCCCGTGAGGGCTGTGGCAGACGTTTCCGGTCTTTCATGTACGCATTGATCACAGTCAGAAGGGCGTCAGACGCTCGTCGCAGAGCTTCTTCCCGCGTGTCCCCAGCAGTATGAGCCTCCGGGAAATCCGGGAAGTCCACGCGTATCCGTTCCCCCTCGGTCGTCAACCGCACCCGATAGTGCGCCATTCGCTTACGGCTTCGTCTCCGCCCGTCAGGTCTCGAGGCTGATTGAACGTCTCAGGCACTTCAAGGACTGTCGCCCTGGGCCTCAAGGTCCATTTCACCGGCCGTCACGGCAGCCCAAGATTGGTCTTGAACGCGTCCATGGCTCCGCGCGGCATGGCCGTCTTGCCCTGCATCGGACCGACTGCTGTTGGAGCACCCAGCGAACGACCCGAGGCCCGCCGAGTCCCCTCTCAACCGTAGATCCCTACTTCGTGAGCCACGCCTTGAATCGCCGAGCAGGCATCGAGGACTGCCCTCCGTCGGTGCTGGGGCTGGCACTGGTAGCCATGGTGGTCGCGCCTCCGGTGGCCGCGTTGGCCATGGCTCTTCGCTCTCGCCCTGTGCTCCCTTGACTGCCTGTGCTCGCCCGGGCCGGGCTGCTCGGCTATTGCGACGCTCGTGCCTTCCTCGGGACGGCCGTATCCGAGGATAGCAAACACATCTGTTGTCGTATCAACGCAAATGTTGCGCTGGCCTCAAGGACCAGCCCCTGACGGTTACGCGTGGTCCGCACACCCTCCAGGTCAGTGCGAAGGCCTTCCCCACGCTTCGCCGAGACCTCGATCGTCATGTGCGTGCACGTCGACGCTACACGCATCGCCCGTCTGCAACCGCTTCGCTCTGGCGCACCGTCACCGGCTCAGCCCGGTGTCACACCGGCGATCGCCAGCCACCGCTCAGGGTAACCACCGGCCCGCGCGGCGTGTCGGTGCGCATGGCTGGCCCTCCCGCGACGCGGGCCAAGGGGGTGGACACCGCCTCCGAACGGCACGCCATGTGCCAAGGCGGATGCCCCCGTGGCGCAACGTACCTGGCGGAGGCGGCATCAACAGCAGGCGCTACCATCATCGGGCATCGGGATCGACTGGGTGCAGCGCAGGGACTACTCGACGCGCCGGTGGCAGGGCACGGCTGTCTCGCGGCCCACCGGGTGGACACCGGGCCGGTGGGCCGCGGCGGGCTTCCTCGACTGGTGCACCGAGCACCGCGTAGCGCGCCACGACAGTCAACAGGGCCAGCCAGCCCAGCACGCCTCTCGCCCGGAGATGCGCAACGCGCACCGGGGCGACTCGCTCGCGGCGCGGCGGGTCAAGTCCGACACTGGGCTGTGGCACTCCAACGAGGAGCAACCGCACAACCGCCTCGGCCCGGTGCCACGCCTGACGTTCCTGCCGAGGCCGACACCAGCCGGGCCGTCTCGCTGTACCGTGTCTACTTGCCGGGGACGCTGACACAACCTTTCGTGCCATTCGGCCACGGCGTCGTCCTGTAACACGCGGGTACCCCGTGGCCTCCCTCAACGCGTTCGGAAAGACGCTATGCCTCGCCGGTGATCCCCTCCTGTGTTTCCCGGATCACCAAGTCGACGACGGCGCGCAACGCTTCCTTCTCCGTGTCCCCTTCTAGCCGCCGGAGGCGGAAGTGATCGAGTTGCCGGTCGGCGCCGCTGCCGTTCCGAATGATGGTGAGCACGTGGCGCAACGCCTGCTCGCAGTGGAGTGCGCGGGCATCTTCCTCCAGCTCCTCGATGAGTTGCGCGATGTAGTCCTCGATGTCCACGCGTCCTTGGTCGCCGCCGGTGTCGCCCAAGAAAGCCAGCACGCCGTAGCGTTGGGCCAGCCAGCGGTTCTCCGCGATGATCTCAGTCGGTGGGTCGGGCGGCAGCAGCCCCCGATGGTCCAGGCGCACCAGCCAGCGGACGAGCGTGCTGTAGAGCGCGACAATGGCCGCCACGTCATCGAGGCGCGGGCAGACGTCGCAGATCCGCATCTCCACGGTCGGGAAGTACTCGGAGGGCCGGATATCCCACCACAGTTCGCTCCCGTTCTGAATGAACTGCATGTCCTGGTAGACCGCTACAAGGCGCTCGTACTCCGCCCACGACGTCAGCGGGCCAGGCACATTGGTTCGCGGCAACGCTCCCATAATGGTCAGCCGATCGGACTTGAATCCCGTCTCACGCCCACCGCGAAAAGGTGACGACCCCGACAAGGCATGCAGTAGAGGCAGATACCGGCGCAGCGCGGTCATCACCCGAATCCGCGAATCGGGGTCACCGAAGCCGGCGTGGATGTGCATGCCACCAACCAGCAACTGTCGCACACTGTCCTGGAACGTGACTACGAACTGCTCGTAACGCTGCTTTGGCGTGATTAGTTGGGACCGCCATTCGGCGAACGGGTGACTCGACGCTGCCAGCACCGCGACCCCATGCGTCCCGGCCGATTCGATCACCAGCCGCCGGGTCTCCCGGACCGCCTCACGCACCTCCGCCACCGAGGTGCAAACCTTCGTGCTGGTTTCGATCTGCGACCGCAGCACTTCGTGCGCGATGGTGTGCGGTCCGCAACGCCGTTCGCATGCCTCGAAGATGGCCGGTGCGGGATCCGACTCCAGATCACGGGTGTCCGGATCGACGAGGAAGAACTCTTCCTCGACGCCGAGCGTGATGGCGGGCTCCGCCCCTGTCATGAACCTTCCTGCATCAGCAGCCTCGCTGGAGACTAGTCTATCGGCCCGGGGGCCAAGTCTGGCCACTCCTGTGGCACCGACGGGCATCGGGCGTATCTGCCAGCAGCCGTGGGCCAACTGACCTGGCCTCGACGCGCTCGTGGTCAATGCAGGGCCGGCACCAGTACCGCTGGCCGCGGGGGATCAAGCGGGTGATGTCCTCGACAGCCTCGTACAGCCGCGCCGCCATTGCCCGGGTCGCCGCGCAGTTGTTTGGTCGCCTCTTGCAGCGGCAGGGCTGCGTCCCCGCCCGACTCGTCACCGACACGCTGCGGAGCTACGTCGCCACCTACCGCCGCAGCATGCCCCCGGTCCGGCCCGGCACCACCCACGACGCGAACAACTGCGCCGAGACGTCCCACCCAGTGATGCGTCCGGGAACGGCGCATGCGTCGCTTCACATCACCGGGGCACGTGTAGAGCGGTGTTAGCCGTGCAGGGTGTGGGGCTCACGCTCTACAAGGAGGCAGCGCCTCCGCAGCTGTGCCACGTGACAGTGCCCGACTCGTAACCAGGCACCCATGCCGTAGGGGCCCGCGGGCTCCTGCGGAATGGTGAGGCCGATCGGACACGTTTGTATACTCGCCGGATGCAGCACCGCGGATCGGGCGGATCGCACTACGGGGAGTTCGAGGCAACGGCGCTCTTCTGCGAGCACTGTCGTCAGGCACAACCGGTACGGCCACACCTGCTTCTCGTACTCCCCACGGGCAAGAAGTACGACTACCGCTGTACCGTGTGCGGCCACATGGTGGGCTCGAAGACGGACGACGATACCGGCGCCTTCACGATGCCTCGCCCGTCGCTGAAACAGTAACTCGCCGGGGATCGACACGGCGACCCCCGCGTCCTACCATGCGCCCACCAAGACAGGAAGGAGCCGCCTGATGCGTGGAGCCGACCAACCGCCCGGAGCGATGTGCAACGATGGCTCACTGGAGACCCGCGTCCCTGCCGACCGCCCGCTACAGCGGATGTGGCGGATCATCGACCGGGCGATCGAGCGTCTCAGTTCGGGGGCGCACCGTGGGGACCAGAGGTGGTGAATGACAACAGCGGGATGTGTTTACGAGCCGTAGCATTCACCCTCGGATGCATTCTCATTGGTGCCCACGTCCCGGCATGGGCCCAAGAGCCGGTCGGGGAGCCGCCCCGTTCCGGCTGGTACGTCGGCGGGAGCCTTGGAGCGCGTTGGGCGGCCCCCTCGACCAGGAAGGCTGGAATCGGGAAGGCACCTGCTATCCAACCGACGCCTGTTTCGATGTTGAGCGCACGCCTCCGATCCCCGGGTACCGTTGGCGCTACACGGTCGACTCCGCAGTCGGACGTAGGTACGAAATCGCTCTCGGCTACCTCGTTGATCGCGTCCGTTTCGAGTTCTCGCTAGCACACCACCAACACGGTCTCGTCCAGCGGTTCCGTGACATCACCTATGACGACGGGACGCGCATTGCCCCGCGGCCAAATGGGACCGTCGTCTCCAACGCCCAGGCCTCGATCGACCAGTTGCGGGTCCGCACGCTGGCGTTCCAGGTGTACTACGATGTACCGATGGCGTTTCGTGCGATGGTGCCGTACGTGGGCCTCGGGATGGGACCAGCATTTGCCACCATCTCGGGAGTACGGTTTTCCACCCGGTACGAAGAGACGGCGGCCGACGCGCCAGCCTACGATCCGCCGCTTTCGTTCTACGACAGCCGGCAGGAAGAAGATCTCTCCGACACGGTCTTGGCCGCACGTCTGCATACCGGGATCGATTACGGGCTCGACGACCGGACACGGCTGGGTGTGCGGCTGAGCTATGCGATGCTGGGTCCCGTGGAAGCCTCCGGCGTCTACACGTCGCATCCGTGGCACGCTGAGGACCCTCGGTTGCGTAACCACAACCGGTTTACCGACGCGCGCGCCTGGACATTGATGCTGACCTTCCAACGCCGGTTCGGCTACTGATAGAGTGCACCGCGTCGGCTGCACCCGTGTCGCAGCGTCAGCGCCCCCTCGACGGCCGCCGCTGCGCGGCGGCCGTCGAGGGGTCCGCAATGTCTCCCGGGACAAACCGTGAACACATCAGGAACAACGCATGGCACGCATTGATGCCCTGAGCCACCCGCAGCGGCTCCTCGACCACCTGAACCACGAATTTGAGCGGCTCCACACAGCCAAGGAGGATGCGTTCTGGGCGGCGCACATGGGACTGGGCGCGGACGCGGACGCGGCGCAGGCGACGCTGAACGAGCGCGAGCGTGCGCTCGCCAGCTTCATGCACGACCCGGCGCGACTGCGTGTGGTCGTCGAGGCGGGCGCAGCCATCGAACGGGGCGGGATCCCAGCAACACCCGAGCAACGGCTGGCACTCGACGGGTGGCGGCGCACGTTCGAAGCGCAGGTCATCGACAACGCGGAGGCCCGCAGCCTACACGGCACGCTGGTCGAAGATGAGGGCCGTCTCTCAAGAGTCCGCCGCGACATGCCACTTGGCTATGTCGACGCGACCAAGGGACCGGTGCCGGCCAGTTCGGTCGAGCTGTCGATCATGCTCACCACCGATCCCGACGAGGGACGGCGACGGGCAGCGTGGGAAGGGCTGCGGACGATCGAGCCGTTCGTCCTGTCCCACGGCTTCCTCGACCTAGTGCGCAAGCGAAACCGTTTGGGCCGTCTGCTGGGAGGCGTCGACTTCTACGACGCCACGGTGCAGCGCACCGAAGGCCTGACCAAGGCTGAAATCTTCGCCTGGCTCGACGAACTGGAGGTCAAGACCCGCGCCCGCACCCGCGCCTCATTGCGTGAGCTGGCCGCCGAGAAAGGGACCGCTGCCCTGCGACCGTGGAACCTGCGATTCGCGGTGTCAGGAGACGTCACGGCCGACAAGGACCCCTATTTCCCCTTTGGCGCCTCGATTGCCCGATGGGGCCGTTCCTTTGGCGCCCTTGGCATCGGCTATCGCGGCGCGCACTTGGTCCTCGACCTCGTCGACAGAAAGGGGAAGTACGAGAACGGGTTCATGCACGGGCCGGTGCCGGCGTGGCGGGAGCGGGGCACGTGGCGTCCGGCCCGGATCCAGTTCACGGCCAACGCTATCCCCGGCATGGTGGGCTCGGGGCAACGCGCCACCGAGACCCTCTTTCACGAAGGGGGGCACGCCGCCCACTTCGCGAACATCGACATGCCGGCGCCGTGCTTTGCGCAGGAGTTCGCGCCTTCGTCGGTGGCCATGGCTGAAACGCAAAGTATGTTTCTCGACAGCCTGCTGTCCGACGCCGACTGGCAGACGCGCTACGCGCGCACGATCGACGGCCAAGCGATGCCGTTCGCGCTAATCGAGAAGGCCATCCGCCAGGGGCAGCCGCACGCCGCGTTCGCCGTGCGGTCGATGTTGGCGGTCTGCTACGCGGAGAAGGCGATCTACGAGATCCCCGACGACGCGCTGACCGCCGAACGCGTCCTGCACGAAGTGCGCGACATTGAGCGCCGCCTGTTGTTCCTCGACGAGGGGAGCCCACGGCCAGTGCTCTCGGTGCCGCACCTCCTGTCGAATGACAGTAGTGCCTACTACCATGGCTACGTCCTAGCTGAAATGGCAGTAGCGCAGACACGGGCGTTTTTTGCCCACCGGGACGGCCACCTGACCGACAACAGGCGGATTGGGGCAGACCTGCGTGACGCGTACTGGCGCGAAGGGAACCTCCGCCGGTTCGGCGCGTTCGTCGAGCGACTGACACGCCGCCCGTTATCCGCGCACGACTTGGCCCAGCGCGTCAACCGAGAGCCGGATGAGGCGGTCGACGACGCACGCGCACGTATCGCCACCCTGGCCGACGTGCCCCCGTGCACTGACACGGTGGCGCTTGACGCGACGATTCGGGTCGTCGATGGCCATGACGTCGTCGCGTCATTCGCCGAAGGGGATTCGTTCGACGAAATGGCCGACACGTTTCGCACATGGGTGGAGCGTCGCACGGCCGCACGCCTGGAACCATCGAGCCGCTCGGTGCCCGGATGATCCGACCACCCCGCCTTGAAGCCGGTTGTGGTACGACGTCCTGACCGGGATCGACAGGAGCGATCCGGCTCCTACACCGGGGCCGATGACGGCGAGGGTATCTGCGGGGTCACACCAACATTCCCAAGCGTCTCCTGCTGCACACCTGCGGTCTCCATCTAGGCCTGCGCATGCGTCGGCTGACAGGTCGGGACGCCGCGACGCCGCCAGGCCAAGCCTGGGCACACGCTCTGTAAAGCGTGGTGGCGTGTCCTCGTCATGCTGACCACCCGCGCTCGGGCCCGATCATGCGATCAGTGCTGGACCGTTCAGGGGGGCAGCTCAACGCGACGCGGCTGGCCGCGTGTGGCGCCTGCGCTGCGTTGGCTGCACACGGCCTGGCAAGTCCCGCAGGCGATTACCTCTCGGCGATCGCGGCGCGATTAGGCAGCAATCGTAAGGCGAGCGTTGCAGCCGTGGTGTCCACGAGGGAACGCCTGTCCCGGAAGATCCCGCGGTGAAGTTGCCGGGTAGACGATCAAGAATGCCTGGATCATGCAATGCCCATCTTGTCCCTGAGCGTAGACTGCCATCGATCGGCTCACGTTGACACTACCCTTCGCAGGCCACCTGAGTCACATGCCCCAACCCAGATTCGTTCCGCTTCCCGGCTATCAAGAGTACCCCGTCGACGCCATGAAGCGCCGTGCCACGGAGTTCTGCAACGACCTTCGGCGGCGGCGCACCGTTCGTGCGTTCGCTACTCGGCCGGTGCCTCGCGAGGTCATCGAGGACTGTCTCCGCGCGGCAGGCACGGCCCCTAGCGGGGCAAACACTCAGCCCTGGCACTTCGTCGTTGTGTCCGACCCGTCGATCAAGCGGACCATTCGCCTTGAAGCAGAAAAAGAGGAGGGCCAGTTCTATCACCAGAGGGCGCCACAGGAATGGCTCGACGCTCTGGCCCCGCTCGGCACGAACCAGCGCAAGCCTTTCCTCGAGGACGCCCCGTATCTCATTGCTATCTTTGTGGAAAGCTATGGCGTACAACCCGATGCCCGAAAGGTGAAACACTACTACGCACTGGAATCGGTGGGCATTGCGACCGGCATCTTGATCACGGCCATCCATCATGCCGGGCTGGCCTCACTCACCCACACCCCGAGCCCGATGGGGTTTCTCCGCGAGATCCTGGGCCGGCCGCCGAACGAGCGCCCGTTTCTTCTGCTCGTCGTTGGCTACCCAGCAAAGTCGACGACCGTTCCGGCAATTGCGAAGAAGTCGCTTGCAGAAATCGCAACGTTCGTGTGATTGGCTCGGTCGTCTGACCTCGCTTCGGCTTCCGTGAGGACGGTCATCCGCCGAGGAACCGCATATACAGGAATCCCAGCGTGGCAAGCGCAAGGAGCGCCACAGCAACAACGTTCCAGCGGACCAACGCTGGGCTGGGACGACAGTCGGCCGGGACGTTCGAGCCCTGGATCACCATCTGATTCGCCAGCGCCACTATGGGAGCGATGACAAAGCCCGTGATTGTTACGAGATCGACGAATCCGGCGAACCCGTCGAAGAACACGAGCAACAGCAGGCTCGACCCGAGTACGACCAGCACAATCGGATACAGGCGAAGGCCCACGGGGTCGGCGCCAGCCGCTCGCCCCCCGACCCGCCGGCGCCTGCCAGCATGCAGCTCCGCACCAAACTCGCCCAGCAGACGAGGAAAGCCATCGACGATCGCTAGGAGCGTGGAGTACATCACGGCAAGCGCTGCGATGGACACAATCAGCGTCGCCCAGCTGCCGATCGATGCGGCGTAGAGGCCCACGAAGCTGGCGACGAATGCAGCGGAGCCGCCTGGCATCGACTCGCCTTGGCCGTACAGCACCGCCGCACCCATTGCCAGAAAACACACCGCCAGCACGGCGCTACTGATGTAGCCCACATTGAAGTCGAACCGCGCGACCGTTGCTCGCTGGATAGGCGACGCGGCGTGCGCATCTGGTGTCTGCGCCTGCTTCGCCAGGATCCAGGCCGCCAGCATAATGGCTGCAATGTTGCCGATTGGCATCCAGCCCGACATCGCGATGGCGAACGACGTGTTCTCTGCAGTCAGATCGAAGGCTCCGAACGCAGGGGTTGATCCCTCCGTCAAGGCCGACACGCTGGCCACGGTCGCGATGACTGTGAGCAGACTGAGGGCTACCACCAGTACCAGGGTCAGGTGCTCGAGCAACCGGTAGCGGCCGAGGCCCACGATCGCGGCGGTCACGACGAGCAGCGCGACGGCGGCCCCGGCGTCGGGTAGCGTGGTACCGATGATCCACTGGGCGATTGCCGCAGTCACCAAACTGACGCCAGCCGTTGCAGCAATCGCTTCAATCGCCGCCGCGACAAATGTCAGCCACACGAGCCAAGTGCCTCGCCGGCCATACCCGCGAACCAGGCTTTCTCCCGTGGCTGACGCGTAGTCGGCTGCGAAGCGAAACAGCGGGTACTTGAGGAGACACACGATGATGATGAGTCCGGCCAGGGTCAGGCCGAAGCTGGCCCCCCCGCGCGTGGCCTGCACTACATGCGACGTTCCAACAGCCGCCGCGGCGAACAAGAGCCCCGGACCCAGTCGCGCCCGGAGGTTGTGGAATGCGTCTCGCAACTTGCCAGGATTCTACTTCGATGGCTTCGGCCAAGTACCCCGGACGGATTCCTCACACCGGGCCTGTTGCCCGATCCGAGCGGTCTTCCATACAACGGGCGCAATACGGTATGTTGCCGCTTGAGCCTCCATGATGGTGCGCGGCTCGCGGCGAAGGCGGGTGAGCCGGGGAACTGGACGGTTCAGGAGACGAGACTGGTTGCGCACAGGGCGAGTGACCATGCGAAACAACATCGCGACGCTCCTCGGCTTGCTGGCTCTCACCGCCTGCAGCTCCGGCTCGGGGGATCTCGAGACCGTCGAGTCCGGGGCGACCGACGCCGCGGCGAATACGGGAGCGGTCGGGCCGGAGACGGCATCGACATTTGCCGGGAACGCCTCGGCGGTCATCGACATCTGGGAGGATGGCGGGACCACCTTTGGGATCTTCGTGCCGACCGACGACGGAGTGTACACGGCCGAAGCGGCAGCGGAACTCGGCCGGAACGAGCTGCTCGACTACCTCTTTCTCAACCTCGAGGACACCTACGATGTGGCAGCGGTGGACGCCCTCGTAGCAGGACTCTCAGCCGTCGATCGCACGGACCGGCCGACGCTGCTGGTCCGGCTCCCCACGATCGACCGGGACGGTGAGGCGGTCACGAGGCAACGGGTGCAAGAGGTGCTCACGCGCGGCGCTGACGGCGTGATCTTCCCGCACATTCGGTCCCCGGAAATGGCGGCTTCGACAGTAGGCTTTTTCGAGGACCTCGGCGCTGATGTCTGGAGCCCCGACAACCCGGACGGGACGATCGTGTCGATGCTGATGCTCGAGGATGGCGAGGCGGTCGCGGCCGCCGAGGCGATTGCGGACGTTGGCGGCTACAGCCTGCTATCGTGCGGCATCGGGAGCCTCGGGGGGGATTTAGGCAGCCCGGAGGCAGCCGACGAGGGGTGCCTGGTAGTGCAGGGCCAGGCGGAACGCGTGGGCATGCCGAGCATGCAGCTGGCGTTCACCATGGAAGTCCTCGAGCAGCGGATCGATCAGGGCTATACGGCGATGCTGATGCAGCTGAACGATGAGACGGCCGACATCATCCGCGCCGGCCAGGCGGCGACGGGACGGTAGGGCGACACTCGCTAGGCGGTGCCCAGACCCGTGTTGCAACGGGTACGGTTGGCCGCCGCCAGACATGGTTCAGCACGATCTGCTGGGTGGCTCTGACCGCGATCCGGGACGCGCGGGTCGGCGGTCGTTCGTTCTTGCGGGCTCGTCGGTGTGGCTGGCGCTGCTCGTTGCCGCGAGCATCGCACCCCAGGCCGCACAGCACCCGCCACAGACTCTGGGCGTTCGGTCATCCCGGTCCAGGGCAACCGCTTCATGATCCATGGCGCGGCGAGCAACGTTGCGGCCCAGGTGGGACCGCAGTTCCAGCCGACAATAGCGAAGTCCCTGCAGCGGTGACCCAAGCGCTCTGGATGATGACCATCGAGGACCCGAACGATCTGCTGCTGGAGCTGGCAACCGGATTCTGACCGCACCGGGCTGCTGCACGTGCGGTCAAACTGGAACTGAGGGCCTGCCGAACGGCAGGAGGGCCATGAGCGCAACCGGTCATGGGTCCCTGTGGCGCCATTGCATTGCGACGGATAGCAGGTAGACACTACCTCCTCGCCCGACCGCAGAGCCCGCCCGAACGGCCCGTCACAGACGAGGCAGCACAATGGCCGAGAAGAAGAGCTACCACATGTCACCGGAGGACTTCCGGCGGCACGGCAGGGAAGTGATCGATTGGATCGCCGACTACCACGAGAACGTCGACCGCTATCCCGTGCTGTCGCGCGTGAGACCCGGCGAGATCGCCGACTCCCTCGGCACGGCGGTGCCCACCAAGGGCGAGGATTTCACCGCCATTCTCCAAGATGCCACGCAGCGGATCCTCCCCGGCCTCACGCATTGGCAATCACCCGGATTCCACGCCTACTTCCCCAGCAACACGTCAGGACCAGCCATCTTGGGCGAACTGCTGGCCGCCGGCCTCGGGGTACAGGGCATGCTCTGGTCGACGAGTCCCGCCTGCACCGAGGTCGAGACCCGGGTGTTGGACATGCTGGCCGACCTCCTAGGCCTCCCGGACGCGTACCGCTCCACCGGCAGCGGCGGCGGAGTCATCCAGGATTCCGCTTCCAGCGCTGTGCTGTGCGCCCTGATTGCGGCGCGAGAGCGGGATTCCCAGTTGCGCACCAACCAGCAAGGCTGCGTCGGCACACAGGTCGCCTATTGCTCTACGCAGGCGCACTCGTCGCTGGAGAAGGCCATGGGCATTGCTGGCCTCGGGCGCGTGAACCTTCGGCAGATCCCGGTGGACGAGCAGTTCGCTCTCGATCCAGCCAGCCTGGCGGCACGGGTCAAGGCTGACAAAGCCCGCGGGTTACGGCCCACATTCGCCTGCGCCACACTGGGCACGACCTCTTCCAATGCGATCGATCCTGTTGCAGCCATCGGCAGGATCTGCCGCGAGGAGGGCATCTGGCTTCACGTTGACGCGGCCATGTCGGGCGCGGCGGCGATCTGCCCGGAATACCGCCACCTGCATGCGGGCGTCGAGTACGCGGACAGCTATTGCTTCAATCCCCACAAGTGGCTGTTCACGAACTTCGATTGCAGCTGCTTCTGGGTGGCCGACCGGGCGGCGCTGATCAGCGCCTTGTCTATTCTCCCCGACTACCTCGTGAACGACGCAACGAAGAGCGGCGCCGTCATCGACTACAGGGATTGGCAGGTGCCGCTGGGCCGTCGCTTTCGGGCCTTGAAGCTTTGGTTCGTACTGCGCTACTACGGTGTCGAAGGCCTCCAGTTCCACATCCGTCGGCACATCGAGCTCGCCCGGCGAATCGTGGGCTGGATCGAGGCCGACCGGCACTTCGAGGTCGTGGCTCGCTCGCCGCTCAACCTTGTCTGCTTTCGCCACCGGGGCAGTGATGCATTGAACGCCCGCCTCATGAGAGAGATTAACGGCACGGGCGAGGTCTTCCTCACTCACACCAAGCTGAATGGCCGCTTCGTATTGCGGCTGTGCGTCGGCCAGTCCCGCACGGAGACAGAACATGTCGAAGAGGCGTGGCATCTGATCGTCGCCACGGCGAAACGGTTGCGTACGCGCCGACCGTGACGATGGCAAGAACCCACCCCCCCGGGCGATGTGCCTGCGCCTCCCTCAGAACCGGAACAACCGGTTCACCTTGACGATGACGGCACGATTCTGCAAGTGCGGGGTACCTGCCCCCGCCGTGTCGCGCCCCTCGTTGTAGACGACGAACAGCTCGCTGCCCGGCCGGTACTCCCAGCGGAAGCGCACATTGGTGCCCACCGAGCCGCCGCGCGAGCCGTACTGCACCAGGCCGCTGACGAACATCAGCGGCGTGATCGTATAGGTGACGCGCGAACCCGCCACGGTGGCGGTGAAGTCGCCCTCCGGCAGCGTCACGCGGTTCCACGACAGCGTCGGCTCGATCGCCAGCTGCGGACTCAGAATCGCACGGCCGCCGCTAACGCTCACCGTGGTCTTGTCGCCGGACCAGAAGGTGCCCTGCTCCAGCGAAAGCGTACCTGATGCGGGCCGCTGGTCGCCGAAGGCATAGCTCACGTTGACCGTGTCGTACTCATACTCGCCGACCTGCAGCGTCACGCCATCGGAAATCTCGAACGGGGCGTCCAGGTACTGGAAGAAGTCCTGGTACACCACCGTCAGCACGTCGCTGTTTTCGAAGGTCGTGATGAACTCGAGCTCGTGGCGGCGCGTCTCGGGCTGGCCAGCCCGGTCCTCGATGTACTGGGTCGACACCTGCCACGACAGCTGGCGGATGGCCGCGATCGCCGTCGGCCGCGGGCTGTAACGCAGCGCGGTGTACTCGCGCAGGATGTCGCGGCGCGTGAGGAAGCCCGCCTCGGGGCTGAAGTCGCGGCCGATCATCAGGTGGTTCAGCGTGGCGCCGAACCGGTCACTGTCGTACTGGATGAAGGCGCGGTTGCTCGTGTCGTCGTGGCCGGTCCCGGGGGTGCGCGCCCAGTAGGTGTTGACCGTCAGGTTGTCGCCCAGCCCGAGCCGTGCGTCGACGCCGTAGGTCTGGTGCGCGCCCGGGTCGCTCGGCGACGTCGACCGGCGGGCGTACAGCACGCCGACCGTGCTGCGCTGCAGCACGTCACGCTGGAGCCGCAGCACCGAGAAGTTCGTGGCCTCGATGCCCCGCTCAGGGACCTCGTCGGTCTGGATGCTCAGTGCGCCGATGCCGAACGCGCCAAGGCGGCCGGTCAGGCGCCCACCGCCCACGATCGGCACTTCCCGGCCCTGATCCAAGCCGACGCGCCGGCTGTAGAACATCACCGGCATGTCGTTGTTGCCCCCGCCGCCCCCGAACTGGAACAACCCGGCGTTCTCGAGGAAGAACTCGCGCTTCTCGGGAAAGAAGAGGCTGAACCGTGTCAGGTTCACCTGACGCTCGTCGGCCTCGACCTGCGCGAAGTCGGTGTTCAGGGTCAGGTCTGCGGTCAGGTTTGGGGTCAGCCCGTACTTCACGTCCAGCCCCACGTCGCCGCTCGGGTCGTTGCGCACCGCCGGCGTGGCGGTCAGGTCGGTCGACAGATCGGTGATGCCGAACGGCTTGATCTCGAGGTTCCGCGACGGGGGTGGGGCTTCGAGCCCGACCAGCGTGGCGGCCGACGACATGCGGAACTGGCCCTCCTGGCCGAGCCCGGCCGGGGGCATCGCGAGATACGAGAGCTCGTTCCGCCACCGGTTGTAGCGTCGGACCTGGATGCCCCAGGTCTGGTCCGCCCCCGGAGCGTAGCGGAGCGACTTGAATGGCAGCGCCATCTCGACCGTCCAGCCGCCGTCGAACCGGCCCGTCGCCACGTCCCACACCGGGTTCCAGTCGCCGTTGTAGTTGCCCTCGTTGGTGATCTGGCCGTCGTTGCGGCCGCCGAGCGGGTTGACCGCGAACTGGACACCGTTGCGGCGGTCGTGGAAGGTGTCGAGGGCAACGCTGAACGTCTCGTTCTGCCACGTGTTGTTGCTGTCGCGTCGCATCTCATTGGCCACCATCCGGTCTAGGTCGCTCTCCCAGATCCGGGCAGACACGTAGACGCTGGCTTCGTCGTAGCCGACCCAGACGTCGGTGCGTTGCGTGGGCACCGCGCCGTAGATTGGCTCGTACTGCGTGAACTCGGGCATCGGCGTCCGGTCGTAGAGCGGCTCGCCGAGCCGGCCATCGATCGACAGCGGCGTGGCGACGCGCACCGCCTGTACGGTCACCTCGCTGCCCGGCGTCACCTCTACCCGCGCCTGCGCGGCTGCGAGGCCGGGGGGGAGCCCGACAAGCAGCACCGTCATCATCCTCCGCACGCCGTTTCTCATCCCGATCCCTTCCCCACGGCCGGTGCCGTGCGCGCGCCGCGCAGGCCCCGCGCACGCACGAGGGCCACGGCCTGCCCCAAAACTTCGGCGCGATCCCGGGCGGCGTCCACGGCCACCCAGCCGGGGGGGCCGGCCCCCTGCGCCACCTGTGCGCGCACCACCCGCGCGTCGGCGTCCGACGTGTCGCCGGTGCGATCGTTCACCCGGTCGACCAGCGTGGCCTCCGGGGCATCGAGCCACAGCCCGACGAACGGCACCCCGGCCTCGCGGGCGACCGCTTCGGCTCCCTGCCGCTCCGATGCGTGCGCGAACACCGCGTCGAGGATGACCGTGTGTCCTGCGCGGACACTCGTCCGCGCCTGATCCAACAGTGTGCCGTACACGCGCATGTGCATGGACGGTGAGTAGGCCTCGGGACCGAGGCGCGTCAACGGGCCCACCCGGGCCAACGCCTTGCGCACCTCGTCGCTGCGCAGCACCACGGCCCCCGGCGGCCCGCCGAGCCCGGGGGCGAGCCCCCGCGCCACCGTGGACTTGCCGGTGCCCGAGAAGCCGCCGATGGCCACTAGACCGGGCGGCGGCGGTGACAGGAGCCGGTCCGCCAGCGCCAGGTACCCGGCGGCACGCGCCTCGCCCGCCCGCCGCCGCGCCGGGTCGTCCTGCAGCGAGGCCGCCGTGGCGCTGGTCTTGGCGAGCACCGTGGCCCTGCACGACAGGAACAGCGGCGCCAGCCGGATCCCGCCGAGGTCGCCGGTGCGTGCCAGGTACCCGTTCCACACGGCGTTGGCGTGCTGCGACAGGCCCCGGTGCCAGAGATCCATCACCAGGAACGCCAAGTCGTAGTGCGTGTCGATGCAGGAGAACTCGTCGTTGAACTCGAGGGCGTCGAAGATAGTCGGCACGCCGTCGAGAAGCACGATATTGCGGAGGTGCAGGTCGCCGTGACACTGGCGCACGAAGCCGGCCTCCCGCCGCTCGTCGATCCAGACGCCGTGCGCGACCAGCGCCGCGCGCGCGCCGTCGACGGCGCGTCGCCGGGCGGCCGGGTCAAGCGTGCCGCCGAACTCGTCGAGCCCGTCGGCGTTGCCCTCGATGATCCGCGCCATCCCGGCGCGGCCCCCCTGATCGCGGCGCGGGGCGGCCTCGGCGTGGAACCGGGCGACAGCTGCGGCCAGCGGCCCCATCAACGCCAAGTCGAGGGCATCAGCCTCCCCGAGGTGCTCGAGCAGGGCGGCCTGATCGAAGCGTCGCATCTCGACCACCCAGTCGACCGCCGGGCCGTCGCCGCCAAGGGCCACGCCGCCGCCGGCCGTGCGCGTGACCGGCACGACCCCGAGATACAGGTCCGGGGCCGTCCGGCGGTTGAGGCGCACTTCCGCCTCGCAGCAGACGCGCCGCCGCACAGGGGTCGAGAAATCCATGTAGTCGTAGCGCACGGCCCGCTTGAGCTTCCAGGCCCGATCGCCAGCCATGAAGACGATAGCCCCGTGGGTCTCCACACGCTCCACGGCGGCGCCGCCGTGCGTCGCCGGGGCTGCGAGCAACGCCACCACTTCGGCCTGATCCTCGACGATCATGCTGATCGAACTATTCTATGGGGGGGGGGCCGGAACCCGTGGCAACGCGCCTCCCCCCTGCGCTAAGATCCAGCCGTGGCGGCAACTCGCTCCCTTCTGCGATGGCGGGCGTGGCTCGGCGTGGTACCGATGGTGGCCCTGACGGGCTGCTCGGGCCTCGCGGGAGACGGCCAGTACTTCGGTGCCATCACCCCGCCCGAGGGGCAGCACCTCCGCTACATCTCGGGCTCGGAGACCCAGACGCTGGATCCGCACCAGGGCGTCGGGCAGCCTGAAGCCCGGATCTACGCGGCGCTCTACGAGGGGCTAACCATCTACGACCCGCAAACCGCGGAGCCCTACCCAGGCGTCGCCGAGCGCTGGGAGAGCAACGGGGACAACACCGAGTTCACCTTCTACCTGCAGCCCAACGCCCGCTGGTCCAATGGAGACCCGCTCACCGCGCAGGACTTCGTCTACTCGCTGCACCGGGCGCTGGCGCCCGACCTGGCCGCGCGGAGTTCGTACATGGGCTACGAGATCCTCTACGCCCAGGCCTACAACACCGGTCAGGCCTTCGTCCGCGACCCCGAGACGGGGGCGTTCCTCACCGAGGCCGATTCGAGCGGCACCGAGGTCGACGGGTTCAGCCCGCGGCTCACCGTGTCGGCCGACCCCGAGGCGCAGGGGGCGGATCCGGTCCTCTCAGCGCTGCTCGTTGGCAAGGAGCTCGTCCCGGTGAGGGCCGAGGACATCGGCATCGAGGCGCTCGACGCGCGCACCATCCGGTACCGGCTCGTCCGGCCCGCGCCGTACTTCGTCGGCATGCTGGCGCACCAGTTCTTCATCCCCGTCCACCGCGCCACGGTGGAGCAGTACGGCGACCAGTGGGCCCGCCCGGGCACGCTTGTCGGTAACGGCCCCTTCCTCCTCGACGCCTGGCGCCCCTACGACCAGATTCGCGTGGTCCGCAATCCCACCTACTGGGACGCGGACACCGTCCGTCTCGACTCCATCACGTTCTATCCGCTGGAAGACGCGACGACGATGATGAATCTCTACAAGGCCGGCGAGGTCGACGCCGTCTTCAACCACGTGCCCCCGGTCTCGTGGCTCGACGTGATCGAGCCGCTGGCCGACCACATGGATGAGGCTGAAAACACCGTCGAGTACTACGGGCTCAACGTGAACCAGCCGCCGATGAACAACGTGCTGGTCCGCAAGGCCTTCAACGTGGCCATCGACAAGGCCGCGCTTGCCGCCTTCAAGCGCGGAGTGTCGATCACAGGGTTCATGCCGCTCGGCATCTTTCCCGGCTACCCGACGGTGGAGGGCGACGTGTTCGACCCCGAGCGCGCGCGCCAGCTGCTCGCCGAGGCCGGCTACGCCGACGCCCAGGGCAACTACGATCCGTCGACCTTCCCGATCGACGACGTCGAGATCCTCTACAACACCGCTGAACGCAACCGCCAGACGGCCGAGTTCATCCAGGCGGAGTGGCGCCGGAACCTCAATCTCACCGTGCCGCTGCGCAATATGGAGTGGCAGACCTTCCTGGCAGACGGCTACAGCCACCAGTACAAGGGAGTTATCCGCGCGGGGTGGGTGGGTGACTACCTCGATCCCTACACCTTCCTTGGGCTGCTGGCCGACCCGAACAGCAACATGGTCGGCTGGGATGACCCGCACTACCGGGAGCTCCTCGCGGAGGCGAACTCCGAGCCCACTCAGACACGGCGGTACGCGCTCCTGGCCGAGGCCGAGCGCTACATGCTCGACCAGCAACCCGTGATTCCGCTGATTGCCCCGACGACCAACTGGATGAAGAAGCCGTATGTGCAGGGCCTCTACCCCAACCCGATCACCATCCACTCCTGGAAGCACGTCTACATCGAACACGACCCCGCACGCTGGGACCTGCCCGCCGAGACCATCGACTAGGTAGATGGTGCGCTTCGCCCTCCGGCGCCTCGTCATCACGGTGCCGATGGTCCTCGCGGTGGTGTCGCTCACGTGGGGCTTGATCCGACTCGCCCCCGGTAATTTCTACGCGACCGAGCGCGCGCTGCCAGCGGCCGTCGAGGCCAACATCCGTGCCAAGTACGGCCTCGATCAGCCGTGGTACGTGCAGTACGGCCGTGTGCTCGCGAATACGATTCGCGGGGACTTCGGAAACTCGCTCCGCTACCAGGGCCAGTCGGTCAACGAGATCCTCCGGGCCACGGTGCCCGTGTCGGCGGCGCTCGGCGTGGCGGCCTACGGACTGGCGCTGCTGATCGGCATCCCCATTGGCGCCGTATCGGCCACACGGCAGAACTCCGGCACCGACTACGCGTCGATGGCGTTCGCGATGATCGGAATCTCGGTGCCCAACTTCGTCCTCGGGCCACTGCTGGTCCTCGGGTTCGCGCTGAGTTGGTACTGGCTGCCCCCGGCACGATGGGAAGGCTTCTTCAGCCTGAACACCATCATGCCGGTCATCACCCTGTCGGCCGTGTACACCGCCTACATCGCGCGCCTGTCGCGCGCGGGCATGCTCGAGGTCATGCGCTCCAACTACATCCGCACCGCGCGCGCCAAGGGGCTTGACGAGCGCACGGTGATCGTGCGGCACGCGCTGCGCGGCGGGTTGCTCCCGGTGCTCTCGTTCTCAGGGCCGGCGCTGGCGCTGCTCGTCTCGGGCACCGTCGTGGTCGAACGGATCTTCGCGCTGCCGGGCCTCGGCAACTACTTCATCAACGCGAACCTGAACCGCGACGAACCGCTGATCATCGGGATCGTGGCCTTCACGTCGATCGCGGTCCTGTTCTTCAATCTGCTCGTGGATGTCGCCTACGGGTTCGTCGACCCGCGCGTCCGCGTCTGAGCCGGTCCCGCGCCGCCATGGCCCCCGCCCCCACGCCGCGCGCCGCGAGCCCCGAGCCGGCCGTCGGCACGTCACTCTGGCAGGATGCCTGGCGGCGGCTGCGCCGCAACCGCCTGGCAGTCGTCGGTATGGTGTGCACCGCCGTGGTGGCGCTGGCCTCGTTCGCCGGTCCGCCGATCATCGCGGCGGCCACCGGCTATACCTACGACTACATCCCGCCCAACCAGAGCCTGGTGCGGTCCTTTGCGCCCTTCACCGCACCGGACGGCGGCTTCTCATGGCTTCATCCGATGGGCACCGACGAGGCCGGCCGCGACATGTTGGCGCGCGTGCTCCTCGGCGGCCGCATCTCCCTGATGGTCGGCGTGATCGCCACGCTCGTGTCGCTCGTCATCGGGGTGGCGTATGGGGCCACCGCCGGGTTTTTCGGCGGCCGCATCGACGACGTGATGATGCGCATCGTCGACATCCTCTACGCAATCCCGTACATGATGATCGTCATCGTGCTGCTGGCGTTCTTCGGCGGCCAGTCACCCCTCTCGCAGCTCTTCCTGCTGTTCGTGGCCCTTGGGGCGGTGTCGTGGCTGACCATGGCCCGTATCGTCCGCGGACAGGTGCTCTCGCTCAAGGAGCGCGAGTTCGTCCTGGCAGCGCGGGCCGCTGGCACCCCGGCGGGACGGATCATCTGGCGGCACCTGATTCCCAACGCGCTCGGCCCCGTCATCGTGTACGCCACGCTGACGGTGCCGAACGTGATGCTGCAGGAGGCGTTCCTGTCGTTCCTCGGGCTCGGTGTGCAGGCCCCCTACACCTCCTGGGGGAGTCTCGCGGCCGACGGCATCCGGACGATCGCCATCTTCCCGTGGCAGCTCCTCTTCCCGGGCGTGACGATGGCCATCACGCTGTTCTCGCTGAACTTCCTCGGCGACGGCCTGCGTGACGCGCTCGATCCCCAGATGCGGAAAGCATGAGCGACCACGGAGCACCGCTGCTGGCGGTGCGCGGCCTCTCGACCGAGTTCCGCACCGACGAGGGCACCGTCCGCGCGGTGAACGGCGTGTCGCTGGAGCTGCCGCGGGGGCGCACGCTCGGCATCGTGGGCGAGTCTGGATCGGGCAAGTCCGTGACCTCGCTCTCGGTCATGCGGCTGATCCCGGACCCGCCGGGCCGGATCGTCGGCGGGCAGATCGAGTTCGACGGCCGCGACCTCCTGGCGCTCGCCGACGAGGAGATGCGGCGCGTGCGCGGGCGGCGGATCGCGATGATCTTCCAGGACCCGATGACCTCGCTCAACCCGTTCATGCGGGTCGCGGACCAGCTGACCGAGGTGACACGCCTCCATCTGGGCCATTCAGCGCCGCAGGCGCTGGCGCATGCGATCGAGATGCTGGAGATGGTCGGCATCCCCGAGGCACGCGCCCGGATCCGCAGCTATCCCCACGAGTTCTCCGGCGGCATGCGGCAGCGCGTGATGATCGCCGGGGCCCTGTCGTGCCAACCCGAGCTGCTCATCGCCGACGAGCCGACGACGGCGCTTGACGTCACCACGCAGGCCCAGATCCTCGACTTGATCCGCCGGCTCCAGCGCGAGACCGGTACCAGCGTCATCCTGATTACCCACGACCTGGGCGTCGTGGCCGGCATGGCCGACGAGGTGGCCGTCATGTATGCCGGCATGGTGTTCGAGCGCACCTCTGCCGCAGGCCTCTTCGCGCGGCCGGGCAACCCGTATACCCGCGGCCTGCTCCGCTCGGTGCCCGCGCCGTCGACAACGCACGAGAAGCTGTTCCAGATCCCCGGCACGCCACCCGACATGACGGCGCTGCCCGCCGGCTGCCCGTTCGCTCCGCGGTGCGACCGGGCCGCCGAGGTGTGCCGCCACGAGACGCCGCCGTTTACCGCGCTCGGCGACGGGCATCACTCGCTGTGCCACTTCGCGGCCGAGGTGCATCAGGAGGCATGGCCGTGATGGCCGAGGCCGCGTGGCCGCTCCTTCGCATTCGTGACCTGGCCGTCCACTTCGACCAGGGCGGCGGCCTGCTCGACCGGCTGGCCGGCGACGGCCGGACGCGGGTCGTCAAGGCCGTTGACGGGGTCTCGATCGACATCGCCCGAGGCGAGACGGTGGGGCTCGTCGGCGAGTCGGGCTGCGGCAAGTCGACGCTCGGCCGGGCCCTGCTCCGGCTCACACCGCCAACCCGCGGTGAGGTCTGGTTCGACGGCGTCGATCTCGCCAGCCTCTCCGAACGCGAGATGCGCGAGCGGCGGCGTCGGATGCAGGTGATCTTCCAGGACCCGTACGCCTCGCTCAATCCCCGCCTGACCGTCGGCGAGATTGTCGCCGAGCCCATTGAGAACTTCGGACTGGCTGCCGGACGCGACAAGCGGGCGCGGGTGCAGGAGCTGCTCGAGATCGTGGGACTGGGCGCGCGCTACCTCAACCGCTATCCGCACGAGTTCTCGGGCGGCCAGCAGCAGCGGATTGGCATCGCGCGCGCGCTGGCCGTCGACCCGGACTTCATTGTCGCCGACGAGCCCATCTCGGCCCTCGACGTCTCGATCCAGGCGCAGATCATTAACCTCATCGAACGGCTGCAGGTCGTCCGGGGGCTGACCTACCTCTTCATCTCGCACGACCTGCGCGCCATCCGTCACACGGCGACGCGCGTCGCCGTGATGTACCTCGGCCGGCTGGTCGAGGTGGGCCCGACCGAGGCCGTCTATCAGCGCGCACTGATGCCGTACACCAAGGCCCTGGTCTCCGCGGTGCCGGTCCCCGATCCCGCAGTGGAGCGCTCGCGGCGCCACCTGGTGCTCGACGGCGACGTCCCGTCGCCGCTTGACCCGCCGTCGGGCTGCCGGTTTCACACGCGGTGCCCCTACGCTGTCGCCGAGTGCCGGACCGAGGAGCCGCCCCTGCAGGAGATCGCGCCCGGGCATTTCGCGGCCTGCATCCGCATCAGCCCGGAGCGCCCCGATATCGAGGCCCATGCCTGAGTCCCCGGCCCCGTCCGCCCTCGACCGCCTCACGACGCTGCTCGGTGAGGTGGTGGATCTGCGCCATGCCGCAACACTCGTCGAGTGGGACGAGCACGTGATGATGCCATCCGGCGGCGGCGCCGTGCATGGTGAGATGCTGGCCACGCTCCACCGCCTGGCGCACGAGCGCTTCACGTCGGACGAACTCGGCAACGCCCTCGAGGCGGTGCGCGCCGAAGCCACCGGGGACCCCGACTCGGACGCGGCGTGTCTGGTGCGCGTGACTGCGCGCGAGTACGACAAGGCACTCCGTGTGCCGGCGGCCTTCGTGGCCGAGCAGGCCCGGGTGGTGTCGACCGCGCAGCACGTCTGGCAGGCAGCCCGGACCGCCTCGGACTTCGCGCGCTTCGAGCCCCACCTGCGGCGCGTGCTTGACCTCAAGCGCGAGTTCGTCGGCTTCTTCCCGGCCTCGGACCATGTCTACGACCGGCTGCTCGACGAGTTCGAGCCCGGCATGACGACGGCCGAGGTTCAGGCACTGTTCGACGCGCTGCGCCCCCGGCAGGTCGCGCTCGTCCGCGAGGCCACCGAGCGGCCAGCCGTCGATGCCGCGTTCCTGACTGCCCCCTATGACGAGGCGGGCATGCTGGGGTTTGCCGAGGAGGTGATCACCGCGTTCGGGTACAACTGGTCGCGCGGCCGGCAGGATCGTTCCACGCACCCGTTCGCCACGGGCGTCGGCCCCGACGACGTGCGCATCACCACGCGCTGGGTTGAGGCACTCCCCTTCGCGCTGCTGTTCGGCACCATGCACGAAGCCGGACACGCGCTCTACGAGCAGGGCGTGAGCCCATCGCTCACTCGCACCACGCTCGAAGGGGGCACGTCGCTCGGCGTGCACGAGTCGCAGAGTCGCCTGTGGGAGAACCTCGTCGGCCGATCACGGCCGTTCTGGGCACACTTTTTTCCCGCCCTTCAGGCGCGCTTCCCCGCGCAGCTCGGCCACGTGACCACCGAGGCTTTCTACCAGGCCATCAACCAGGTGGCACCGTCGCTCATCCGCGTGGAGGCCGACGAGGCCACCTACAACCTGCACGTCATGCTGCGCGTCGAACTGGAGATCGGCCTGATCGAGGGCACGATCGATCCTGCCGAGCTCCCCGAGCAGTGGCGCGCGCGGATGCAGGAGTACCTCGGAGTCGTCCCGGTGACCGATGCCGAGGGCGTGCTGCAGGACATCCACTGGTCGGCGGGACTGTTTGGCTACTTCGCCACCTACACGCTGGGCAACGTCATCGCCGTGCAACTGTGGGACGCGCTCGGGACGGCGCATCCGGAGCGCGACGCGGCCATCGGCCAGGGCGACTTTTCACCGGTCCTCTCGTGGCTCCGCGAGCACGTGCACCGGCACGGTTGCAAGTTCGAGCCGCAGGCCCTGGTACGCCGCGCCACCGGGACGCCGGTCGACCCCGGGCCGTACCTCGACTACCTCGAGGGCAAGTACCGCACCCTGGCCCGCGCCTAGGCCCGGCAGCGGCCGGCACATGGCGCATCTGACCGGCTAACGCCCACGACAGGCACTCCTCCCAGACATCACCCTCTGCCTGCAGGCGGGCGACGCGGCAGCGCCGTGACGCCGACTGGGTGCTGGAGCAGGCGGCCATCACGGACGTGCTGAGCCGCACCCTTATAACGCCCGCCCCGCGCGTTGTCAGGCTATCGCGGTGCTGCCGACGGAGCCTCCGCTGTCACGCCGCCGCACCGGCCGCGGAACACCAGTGACGCCGGGAGCCCCCCGCACCGCGCGATCCACCACTGCCACTCCGTCCGTTGCCGTGGACGTGCGGCTCAGCCCGACGCCGCCGGCGTCTGCGCGGCAGCGTGCGGCCAGCAGCGGTTGAGAGACCACGGGCGCTCGAGGCCAGCAATCATGGGGTGCTGGGGTTCTCCGTGGCGACAGCTGGCAACCGCCACACGGAGAGGCCATTGGGTCACGAGGTCGCCAGGGTCTCGCCCGCTATGCTAGAACTGCCCGCCATCCAAGTCACGAGTCTGGCCGCTGGCCTCCCGGCTGCCAGCCATGCGCGGCCCGACTGGCGGCCTCAGCAAGAGGCGCCTGGCCGCATCGCCGTCACCACCCCATGCTGCCGTGCAGCTG
>CAZHTD010000005.1:0-98642 GCA_964535675.1 uncultured Bifidobacteriaceae bacterium
GCCGGGCCGGACGGAGCAATCGACCGCTACAAGAAGGTCGGTTACGACCCAGCGGCGCTCGATGCGCTGCTGGTGGAGTTGTTCATCGAGTCGCACGCGCAGGCGCCGGCACGCATCGTGCTGGATGTCGATGCCACGGACGACCCGCTGCACGGTCGGCAGGAGGGACGGTTCTTCCACGGCTACTACCGCCACTACTGCTACCTGCCGCTGTATATCTTCTGCGGCGATGCGGTGCTGTGTGCCCGCTTGCGGCCGGCGAATCGTGACGCTGCCGCCGGGGTGGTGGAGGAGCTCGTGCGCGTAGTGGGTCAAGTGCGACGGGCGTGGCCGGATGTTGCCATCCTCCTGCGGGGCGATTCGGGCTTCTGCCGCGAGCAAGTGCTGCAGTGGTGCGAGGCGACGGGCGTCGACTCCCTCATCGGCTTGGCGAAGAATGCACGCTTGAAGCGGCAGATCGCGCCCGAGATGGCACAAGCCGAGGCCGCCTGTCTGGCACGCGGCGAGCCGGCGCGCGTGTTCGCCGATTTTCACTACCGCACGCTGACGAGTTGGAGCCGGGAGCGCCGCGTGGTGGGAAAAGACGAAGTGTTGCCCGCGGGCGCCAATCCGCGTTTCGTGGTCACCTCGCTAGCGGCCGAGGCCTGCGAGGCGCAACCGCTGTATGAAGACCTGTACTGCGCCCGCGGCGAGATGGAAAACCGCATCAAGGAGCAGCAACTCGCCCTGTTCGCCGACCGGACATCGAGTGCCACGCTGCGTGCCAACCAGTTGCGGCTGTATTGGTCGACCTTCGCCTATGTCCTGCTACACACGCTACGCCGCCTGGGATTGGCCGGGACCAGGCTCGCACGCGCACAATCAGACACGCTGCGGCTGCGCCTGCTCAAGGTCGGTGCGCAGGTCCGCGTCACCGCCAGATGCGTCCGAGTCGCCTTGACCAGCCATCTGCCCGACGCCGACCTGTTCGCCATTGCCGCCAACCGGTTGCGTCGGGCACGGGCGCCCGCCTGACACACATCGGCGACCGGCAGACAGGGGGTCAGCATCAGGCGCCAACAGCCTGCTCGGTCGACGTGCGGCCAGCCAGCCGATTCCTACCCCGTACCACCGCCCTCGGCCACCAACACGCCGTCACGTGACCAGCCGCCACACCCGGAGCGCCGCAAATTTCAGCGTAATCGAACAGGTTGTGAGAAATGCGGGCTAGGAGCGCTCCACCCCCTCGACGCCCGACCGGGCGAGTTTGACCGCGACGGAACCGTAACCGTTGTGAGGGTGGCCATGGATCGGCAACTGGTCGGGTTTCTGTGGGCCGCCTTGCCGCCGGAGGCGGCGTAGTCGGACGTTGGCAGGTGAGTTGATGTCAGGGGTCGGGAGGGGCCATCGAAACCACCAATGGTCAGAGGCACGACCTGGAGGGCAACCGAGCTAGCGATGCGATCCGGACGGTTGACCGCGCCCAATTCGCGACCCTTCGACAGTCCACCTCCTGACGAATCACCGTCATGCGTGCGCTGGGCAACCGTGTCAATCACCGACTAGCGGCGTGACTCGTCGTCGCAGCGCCCTCGGTTGTTCGTCGTCTGAGCGGCCTGCTCCCAGTATACGAGCCTGCCGTCCCCCTAATGAAGGCACCGGCGGGTGACAACAGGGCATTCCATAGCAGGCTAGTGCTGGGATGCATCGTAGAGCCAGTCCGTGCGGACGGGGCTGAAGACATCGAGTTCGAAGGTATCCTCAAGGGCCTCGGCTTGGTGTGGCACGCTGGGCGGGACGTGGAGCACCTCGCCCTCGCGCACCACGATCTCCTTGCCGCCGATCGCAACGCGCAGCGCCCCCTGCAGCACGTAGGTCATCTGCTCGCTCTCGTGCGAGTGCAGCGGCACCAGCGCGCCGCGCTTCAGGTAGGTCTGCGCCAGCATTGCGCGCTCGCCTGCGAGCGTCTTGCGCGACACCATCTCGTTGATCTTCTCGAGCGGGATGTCGTCCCACCGGTGACAGCGAATAGGCATGTGGCAAGGCTCGGACCCGCAAATGGACAATGCGTGCGGACAACGCGAACCGCAGATCAGTTCCGGTTGAAATGCAGGTGATTGTGCCATAGATTTCCATCCATGAAGGGCTTGACCTTGGCCACCGGCGCGGACACGCGCGCCGCAGGGGCAAAGGTGCGCGGCGGCTCCGCCGACTTCAGCCGCAACGACCTGCTAGCCGCTTACCGGATGATGCTCCTGTCGCGCAAGATCGACGACAAGGAGATCCAGCTCAAGAACCAGAGCCAGATTTATTTCCAGATCAGCGGCGCGGGCCACGAGGCGATCCTCGTGGCGGCGGCAAGCCACCTGCGGCCCGGCTATGACTGGTTCTTCCCATACTACCGCGACCGCGCGTTCGCGCTGGCGTTGGGCGTCAGCCCGCTCGACATGTTTCTGGCCGGGGTGGGCTCGAGCGAGGACCCGTCGTCGGCGGGTCGCCAGATGCCGTCGCACTGGGCCAATCACGACCTGAACCTCCCGGCGCCCAGCAGCGCCACAGGCACTCAGTGCCTGCACGGCATCGGCTGCTCGGAGGCCGGCCTGCTGCTACAGAAGCTCGGCGAGCACCACAAGCCCCCCGGCCGCTTCGAGGCCGACGAGGTGACGTTCATCTCGCTGGGCGAGGGTGCCACGAGTGAGGGCGAGTTCTGGGAATCGCTTAACACGGCGTGCATGAAGGCGCTGCCCGTCGTGTACCTAGTGGAGGACAACGGGTACGCGATCTCGGTGCCCGTCGAGGCCCAAACGCCAGGTGGCGATGTGTCCCGGATTATCGAGCACTTTCCGGGACTCCGCGTGCTCCGGTGCGACGGCACCGACTATCCCGTCAGCCACCGGACCATGGGCGCGGCCGTGGGCCACGCCCGCGGCCGTCATGGCCCCGTGCTGGTGCACGCCACGGTCGTCCGGCCGTACTCGCACTCGCTCTCCGACGACGAGAAGCTCTATAAGACGCCAGCCGAGCGCGAGGCCGAGGCACGGCGCGACCCGCTGCAGCGGATGCGCCACTACCTGAAGTCCGAGGGCTTGGCTACCGAAGAGGACTTCGCCGACATTCTGGCCTCGGTGGAGCGCGAGGTACGTGCAGCAGCAGAGCAAGCGCTCACGGCCCCCAGACCCGACCCCCACACGGCGGCGCTCTATGTGTACTCGCCCGACATGGACCCGACCTCGACTGACTTCGCCACTGAGCCAGCGTCCGACGGCCAGCCCGAGACGATGGTCTCGACGATAAACCGGACGCTACACGACGAGATGGCGCACGACCCGCGGATCGTCGTCTTCGGCGAGGACGTGGCCGACGCCAGCCGCGAGGAGGCGCTCGAACAGGTCTCGGGTAAGGGCGGCGTATTCAAGGTCACGCACGGCCTGCAGCGTACCTTCGGCAGCGACCGGGTGTTCAACTCACCGCTGGCCGAGGCGAACATTGTCGGCCGGGCGCTCGGGATGGCACTGCGCGGGCTCAAGCCCGTAGTCGAGATCCAGTTCTTCGACTACATCTGGCCCGGTTACATGCAGATCCGCGACGAGCTGAGCATGATGCGGTACCGGTCGGCCAACACATGGTCGTGCCCGGTCGTCATCCGGACGCCGATCGGCGGCTACCTGCGGGGTGGATCGCTCTACCACAGCCAGTCGGCGGTCTCAATCTTCGCGCACACCCCGGGCATCAGGGTCGTCCTGCCGTCGAACGCGCAGGATGCGGCCGGCCTGCTACGCACCGCCATCCGCTGCGACGACCCCGTTCTTTTCCTCGAACATAAGCATCTCTACCGCCAGACCTACAACAAAGCCATCTACCCCGGCCCCGACTACATGGTCCCGTTCGCACGCGCCAGCGTGGTGCGCGAGGGCACCGACGTGGTGATCTTCACGTGGGGCGCGTTGGTGCAGCGCTCGCTGCTCGCGGCCCAGCAGGCCGAGTGCGACGACGTGAGCGTGGCGGTGGTCGATCTGCGGACGATCTCGCCCTGCGACTGGGAGACGGTCGCCGAGTGGACGCGGAAGACCAGCCGTGTGATCGTCGCGCATGAGGATCCGCTCACCGCCGGCTTCGGCGCCGAGATCGCAGCGCGCGTGGCCGACGACCTGTTCGAGTACCTCGACGCACCGGTCCGGCGCGTCGCCGGGCTCGACTGTCCCGTCGCCTACTCGCCGATCCTAGAAGAGGCGATCCTTCCCGGCTCGGGCGACATCTTCAAGGTCATCCACCAGATCGTTCGCTACTGACAGCCGATGCGTGCCCTCCTGACGCTGGTGGCGGCCGTCGCGCTCTGGCTACCGGCGCGCGCAGCCCTGCAGGTGGACGTGCTCGAGTCGATGGCCGCCCTTCCTCCGCAAGTCGCCGGACAGTTCGACCGGGCGCTGGGCTTCGAGCAGGCCCCAGACGGATCGTACTTCGTGTTCGACCAGCGCGGCCACACCGTATACCGCGTGGATGCCGGCCGGACGTCGGCCTCCACCGTGGTAGAGATCGGGCAGGAGGAGGGCCGCATCATCCAACCTAGGGGATTCGACGTGGGCCCAAACGGCTCGTTCGTGGTGGCCGACGCGCCGCGCGGGGTCGAACGCGTGCAGACCTTCTGGCCCAACGGCGTCCGCCGGGCCGGATTCTCGCTGCCCGGGCGCGGCACGCCAAGCGTGAGCGACGACGCGGGTTTCGTGTTGAGTGGCGTGGGCACCGTGCAACTGACGGGTGACCGGCTGCTGCTGAGCCTGCCCGAGACGGGGGGGCTCATTACCGAGTACTCCCTCTGGGGGCAGCCGCTGCGCAGCATCGGGCGACTACGCGACACCGGCTACGAGGCCGACCGCGACCTGCACATGGCGATGAACGCCGGTATCCCGCTGGCCGACCCGACCGGCGGCTATTTTTACGTGTTCGCAGCAGGGACGCCGAAGTTCAGGAAGTACGGCGATGGCGGCCAGCTGCTCTTCGAGCGCTACATCGAGGGGCGCGAGCTCGATGCCTTCCTGGCGGCGCTGCCCACGGTCTGGCCAACCCGCCAACTGGACCAGCGGGAGATCCCGTACGTGCAGCCAACTGTCCGCGCGGCAGCGGTCGACCCACAAGGCCAGCTCTGGGTGTCGCTGTCGGTACCCTACACGTTTGTGTACGACGCGCACGGCGACAAGGCTCGGACCGTGCAGTTCCGCGGCGCGGGCTTGTTCGCCCCGAGCAGCCTGTCGTTCACCGCCGGAGGACAGTTGCTGGCGACGCCGGGCGGCTACATCTTCGAGCCGTGACGCGAGGGGGTCGTGGCGCCAACAATTGGGTTGGCTGGCATCGCCAGCCTGAAGGCTGGCGCCACTGGCGGGCTACTGGACGACGGGCGACATGACGCCGCCGATGACGAAGAGCATCACCAGTGTGATGACTCAGCCCGTTACGAAGACGGCCACCACGCGCCACGTCGACGTGGAGTCGAGCGCTTGACCTACGGCGATCAACCTCACGTTGGGCATCGGTGGCGTCTAGTAATCGCCGCCGTCTTCGCGCTCGTCGACGTGGAGCTGCTGGCACTTGCCGTGAGGCTGTTCCAGCGCGAGTTGATCCTGACGCGGTGGCAGTGACCGCCACTCTCTCGGAGACGGGCGCGCTCCGTCATGTCGTGGTCAAGCGCCCCGACGAGGCGTTCGGAAGTGCCGACGCGATCGCGGCCCAGTGGCGCGCACTCGGTTACACCGGACCGCCCGACCTAGGCGCGGCCCGCGACGAGCACGCGCGGCTGGTGAGCCTGCTCGAGGCTGGCGGCGCCACCGTGCACGCGCTGCCCGCGGACGACGACGTGGGCATGGACTCAATCTACGTCCGCGACACATCGGTAGTAAGCCCTGACGGGATCATCCTGTGCTCGATGGGCAAGGAGCCGCGCCGCACAGAGCCGTCGGCGCAGGCCCGTGCGTTTGCCTCGCTGGGTGCGCCACGCACCGCAATCGTCGGCAAGATCGCCGCCCCTGGCCGGCTCGAAGGCGGAGACCTCGTGTGGCTCAACGCGGCGGCGGTGGCAGTCGGCAGCGGCTACCGCACCAATGACGCAGGGATCGCCCAGCTCCGCGCGCTGCTTGGCGCGACGATCGAGGTCATCGCAGTGCCGCTTCCCCACTGGCGTGGACCTAGTGATGTTCTGCACTTGATGTCGCTGCTGAGCCCAGTTGATACCGACCTAGCCGTGGTGTTCTCACCGCTCCTGCCGGTGTCCTTCCGGCACCGTCTGCTTGATGGTGGCATCACGCTGATCGAGGTGCCCGACCCGGAATACGACTCGATGGGCGCCAACGTCCTCGCGACGGCCCCACGCCGGGTCATCATGCTCGAGGGCAACCCCCGAACGCGGGCGGCGCTCGAGGCAGCCGGTGCCGAGGTGCAGATCTACGAGGGCAGCGAGATCAGCCTGAAGGGATCGGGCGGCCCGACCTGCCTGACCCGGCCCCTGGTCCGGGCCGCGCCTCCCGGCTAGGCCGATCAACAATCGAGGGTGATGGAGTCATTCGGCACCGCGAAGGCGCGATCGTCCGTCGTGCGCGCTAGTGCCTCGGCGAGCGTCGTCGACCTGGGCAATGACGTGCTTGCAGTCGAGCTTCACTCGAAGATGAACACCATCGACCAAGACACGCTGGCCATCCTCGAGGCCGGCGTCGGCGAGGCCGAGCAACGCGCCGGGGCGTTGGTGGTCGGCAGCGAGCCTCCACACTTCTCGGCAGGTGCGAACCTGAAGCTGCTCCTCCGCCTAGTGGGCAATGCGCTCTGGGACGAGATCGAACGCTTCATCGGTGCGTTCCAGCAGACCAACCTGCGACTGCGTACCGGGGCCGTGCCTGTCGTGGCGGCACCCCACGGGCTCACGCTGGGCGGGGGCTGTGAGATGGTGCTGCACGCCGACCACGTACAGGCCGCCTTGGATGCCAGCATCGGGCTCGTCGAGACGGCTATCGGACTCATCCCGGGGGCAGGCGGCACGAAGGAAATCGCAGCGCGGGCTGCCGAGTCGACACCCAAGGCCACCGACTTGCTGCCGGCCGTGCGGCACGCCTTCGAGGCGGTGGTGCTGGCACGCATTTCCTCCGGCGCTGAGCACGCCCGGGAGCTCGGGTACCTGCGGGACACCGACGGCATTACCACTAAGCCCGAGCGTCTTCTCTCGGACGCCAAGGGCGCCGCGCTGGACCGCGTTCGCGCGGGCTACCAGCCACCAGCGGAACGCGCGGCGATCCGTGTCGGCGGCGAGACCGTGCGCGAGTCACTGGCGGCTGGCATCGACGGGGCGCGGCGCGCCGGCCGTATCTCCGAGCACGACGCGCTCATCGGCCGCACACTGGCCGGTGTGATGGCTGGCGGCGCGACGCCCCGTGAGACGACGATCAGCGAGCAGCAGATGCTCGATCTCGAGCGCGAGGCCTTCATGCGCCTGCTGGGCGAGGCAAAGACCATCGAGCGCATCCACCACACGCTCGCCACGGGCAAACTACTGAGGAACTGATGCAGATCGTCGACCGTGGCTCCGGCGTCCCCATCGTCGTGATCCCCGGCGTGCAGGGCCGGTGGGAATGGATGGAGCCGTTCGTCCGTGCCCTCGCCGCGCGCGCGCGGGTCATCGTATTCTCACTGGCCGACGAGCCGACCGCCGAGGCCGCATTCGATCCGGCCGACGGCATCGGGAACTATGTCACCCAAGTGCGCGACGCGATGGATACGGCGCGGATCGAGCGTGCCACGGTGTGCGGCACGTCATTCGGCGGCCTCGTGGCCGCCGTCTTCGGGGCAACCTACCCCGAGCGCGTCGCCGGGCTCGCGCTCGTCTCGGCGCTACCGCCGTCGTGGACGCCTAACTCACGCCAGCGGCTCTACCTGCGCGCCCCGAGACTGCTCCTGCCGCTCTTCTGCCTGAACTCGCTGCGCCTATGGCGTGAGATCGCAGCAGCTTACGGGAGCACGGCGGCTGCCATCGTGCCGGCGCTGCGCCATCTGGTGAACGTACTCGCCCATCCCTTCTCGCCGCGGCTGATGGCGCGCCGGGCAGAGATGGTGTGCGACCGTGATCTGACGCCAGACGTCGCGGGCCTGCGGGCGCCGGTCTTGGTCATCACGGGTGAGGGCACCCTGGACCACGTCGTCCCGCCGAGAATGACTGCCCGTTACCTGGAGTTGTGGCCGCACGCCGAGTTGTCGGAACTGGCACGCACCGGCCATATCGGCCACGTAACGCGGCCCGAGGCGCTGGCCAATATGGTCGCTGAATTCGCGTCGCGCGTCGTGGGCACGGCCTTATCAAGGAAGCACATTGGCCGCAAAGAGCATCACTGAGATTCCCGGGCCGGTGGGCCCGATCGAGGTTCTTATCGATGAACCGGTGGCCCCTCTGCGCGCGGCGGTCGTCTTCGCGCATCCGCTGCCAACCGCCGGCGGCACGATGCACACCAAGGCGGTCTACCAAGGCGCCAAGGCCCTGGCGCGCATTGGGTGCGTGGTGCTGCGATTTAACTTCCGCGGCGTGGGCCGGAGCGCAGGCGCGTGGAACGAGGGCTCCGGAGAGATGGAGGACTTCCGTGCCGCCATCGACTTCGTGGCCGGCCGGTACCCGATGGTCGAGATCTGGGTGGCGGGCTTCTCGTTCGGCTCGTGGGTGGCGATGACGGTCGGCGCCGTGGACCCAAGGGTATGCGCACTGATCGGCATCGCACCACCGGTAAACAAGTACGACTACGACCCGGTGCTGGGCTCCAACAAGCCAACGTTCCTGATTCACGGCGAGGCCGACGAGTGGATCCCCCTCCGGAAGGTCCGCGAGTTCTACGCGCGGCTCGACGAGCCGAAGGAGCTGGTGGAAATCGATCGGGCGACGCACCTGTTCGAGGGTCAGGCGGGCGAGGTGGGCGACGCCATCGAAGATCTGCTGGCCGACTTCTCGTGCCGGGCCTGACGGCCGGGTTATCCTAGAGGTGTGAATGTTCGAACTACCTGCATGCTCGTAGGGCTCCTGGCGGCGGCGTGCGCCTCGGGGCCGCCGCCGCCCGACGACAGTGCCTACCTCGCCGACGTGGCCGCAGACCGGGCACGCCTGGACCAGTTCTTCCTCGACGATCCCGAGTCACCCGTGCCACCGGATCACCGCGACACGATGCTGCCGCTGCCCTACTACCCGCTCGACGCGGCCTTCATCGTGCCTGCCGCGCTCCGACTCAGCGAGGACCGGCCAGTCTACGAGATGCCAACGTCGACAGGCGTGCTGCGGCGCATGGAACTGGTGGGCGTGCTCGAGTTCACGCTGCAGGGCGAGCTGCACAGCTTAGGCGCCTTCGTCGAGGAAGGGGCGTCGGTGACGCAGTTGTTCGTGCCCTTCGCCGACCTGACCACCGGCATCGACACCTACGCTGCGGGGCGGTATCTCGACATTCTGCCCACGCAGACCGGGCTGTACAACATCGACTTCAACCGTGCGTACAACCCGTACTGCGCCTACAATGAGGAGTACGATTGTCCGTACCCGCCACCGTCGAACCGGCTGTCGATCGCGGTGCAGGCCGGCGAAAAAACTCCTAGTACATGACGGCGCTACAGGCGATCATCCTTGACTTCGACGGCGTGATCGCCGACAGCGAACCGCTGCATTACGAGGCGTTCCGGCTGACGCTTGCCGAAGAAGGCCTCGACCTCGCTCGCGACGCCTACTATGAACGGTACCTCGGGTTCGACGATTTCGGCTTCTTCCAAGCGCTGGCGCGTGACCTGAGGCTGCAGGTTAACGCCACCAGCTGGGCGGCTGACCTCGTGACGCGCAAGGGCGTGAAGCTGCAGGAACTGCTTGACGCCGGCTCGGTGCTCTTCCCTGGCGTGACCCGGTTCGTCGGCGAGGCCGCCGAGCGGGTGCCCCTCGCAATTGCCTCGGGCGCCCGGCTTCACGAGATTAAGCAGATTGTCGACGTCGCCGGCCTCGCGCGGCACTTCGTCACGCTCGTGGCCGCCGACCACACGCCCGAGAGCAAGCCGTCTCCCGCGCCGTACCGGCTGGCACTGAAACAACTCCGCCAAATGACCGGGCGTGACCTTAGCGCCGAGCGGACGGTCGCGGTGGAGGACTCGCACTGGGGCCTAGAATCGGCGCGAGGGGCCGGGCTGCGGGTGGTGGCCGTCACCACCAGTTATGACGCGAAGGACCTTCCGGGTGCCGAGCTGGTGGTGCCCGGCCTCAACGAGCTATCGCTCGACGATTTGGACCGACTGTGCGCCGCCCCTCCTGAGGTCACCATTTGATGCCCAGCGACCTCGTCGACGCGCTCACCGAAGCCTGCAACACCCCGGGCACCGGGCTCGCCGAAGCGGCACTGGTGATCGCCCGCATCGAGTACCCCCGCCTACGGTCGGATCGTTACCTCGACATCCTAGACGAAATGGGAGAAGCGGTGCTCGCGCGGGTCGAGCGCTACGTGGCCGACACCGGCGACGGCTCGGCCCGCGGCCGCGCAGGGGCCCTAGGCGCGTACCTCTTCGAGGAGCTGCAGTTTGCGGGTAACCGCGACAAGCCCGCCGACCCTCGCAACAGCTGCATCAACCAAGTGCTGGAAAGCCGCACCGGCATCCCGATCACGCTGTCGGTGGTCTACCTAGAGGTGGCGCGGCGTGGCGGCGTCACAGCCAATGGCGTGAACTTCCCCGGGCACTTCCTCGTCCGGTGCCCGGAACGCGACGGAACGGGCCTGGTGATCGATCCGTTCAACCGGGGCGCGGTGCTGTCGGAGGGCGACTGCCGCCGGCTGCTCAAGCAGCACGCTGGCGACGAGGTGCCGTTCAGCCAGTCGCTGCTGGCGCCGGCCACCCGCACCCAGATCGTCACGCGGATGCTCCTCAACCTGAAGCACCTCTATGTGCACATGCGCTCGTTCCCCCAGGCCTACGCCGTCACTGAACTGCTGGTCACCATGAGCCCGTCGGCCCTCGGCGAACTGCGCGACCGGGGCCTGCTCGCCTATCACCTGAATGACGTGTCGAGCGCGCTCCACGATCTGCAGGCGTACCTACGGCTGGCAAGCATGAGCGACGAGGTAGGCGGCGAGGAGCGCCAACAGATCTGGGAGCACGTCAAGACGCTCCGCCGCCGCGTGGCGTCGTTGAACTGAACCTGACGCGAGGGCCGAAGCCCCCGCGGAACGGGATCAGAGTTCGCACGGCAGGACGAGCCCTCTATTGACACCGCGTCCAGGATAAGGCTGCTCGGGAATGCTCACCGGCCGTTTCCGTCGAGCGCTGCGATCTCCTGGTAGAGGTGCACGGCGGCCACCATCCCGTTGTGGAAGTTGCCCAGGTCGAGGCGCTCGTCGGGCGCATGGGCGTTCTCGTCGGGTAACCCCACGCCGAACAGCACACTCGACAACCCGAGCTCATCCTGAAACACCGAGACCACCGGAATCGAGCCGCCCTCACGGGTGAAGACCGGCTGACAGCCAAAGCCCTTTTCGATCGCGCGCCCGGCGGCGCGCACATAGGGGTTGTCGAACGCCGCCATCCAAGGCTTGCCGCCGTGCATGCGCGTGATCGTCAGCTCCACCGTCTCCGGGCAGACCGCCTTCAGGTGCGCCTCGAACAGATCACCGATCCGGTCCGGGTCCTGGTCGGGCACTAACCGCATGCTCACCTTGGCCATTGCCTTCGCGGGCAGCACCGTCTTAGCACCCTCGCCGGTGAAGCCCGACAGCAGGCCGTTGACCTCGAAGGTCGGCCGGGCCCACACGCGCTCGAGCGTGCTGTAACCAGCCTCGCCCGTCAGGTCCGAGGCACCGAGGTCCTTCCGATAGCGCGCCTCGTCGAACGGGAGCTTGCGCCATTCGGCGCGTTCGTCGTCGCACAGCGGGCGTACGTCGTCGTAGAAGCCGGGAATCGTGACCCGCTCATCGGCGTCCTTTATCCGGGACAGCAGATCGGCGAGCACGAACGCAGGATTGGCCACGGCACCGCCAAACATCCCCGAGTGGAGATCACTGGAAGTACCGCGGAGGTTGATCTGGAAGTACGCGAGGCCGCGCAGGCCGTAGCAGATTGACGGGACGCCGCGGTCGAACATCGCCGTATCGGAGATCAACACGATGTCAGAATCAAGCAGCGCCTTATTCTCGCGGATGCAACCGTCGAGATGGTCACTGCCGACCTCCTCCTCACCCTCGATGAAGAAGCGCATGTTGACGGGCAAGGTCCCCGCCTGCTTCAGGCAGGCCTCGACCGCCTTGAAGTGCATGAAGACCTGGCCCTTGTCGTCGGCCGCGCCGCGTGCGTAGAGCTCCCCATTGCGCACCGTGGCCTCGAACGGAGGGCTCGTCCACAGCTCGAGCGGGTCGGCCGGCTGTACGTCGTAGTGGCCGTAGTAAAGAATGGTCGGCTTGCCGGGGGCGTGCAGCCAGTCGCCATAAACCACTGGGTTGCCAGGGGTCTCGAGCAGGCGCACGTTCTCCAGTCCGACGCGTTCCATCTCGCCCTCCACCCAGTCGGCGCAGCGCCGTACGTCGGCGGCGTGGGCAGGCAGCGCGCTGACACTGGGGATCGCGAGGAACTCCTTCAGTTCCTCGACAAACCGATCACGGTTGGCATTGATGTAGTCGATCTGGTCCATCCGATCATCATATACACCTGTCGACGCCGATGGCCCTCAAGGACGATGGACAGCGCCAAGTAGTACGCGGCCACCTGGCATGTCCCCCCACTGCCGACATCCGTCAGTGACAACAGCCTCTGCACGGCCATCGCGCCTCCTCCGGAGCCGCTCAAGTTGCAGATCACGAACCCGACCTTCAACCTGACGCAAGAGTTCCACAAACCCGCGAATCAACCGGGCTACAGGCTCTCTTCAGAGTGGACTGCCTCTTGACCTACTGACGTCTGAGGCGCCGGCCGCCGCTCGGCGCACCATGCTACGATCTGGGTCCCTTGGGCGCTCCACCCCGGATTTACCTCCGCTCACTCCATGAGAGACACTGATCCGGTGCCGGGCGAAGCCAGTCGCCTGACGCGGCCACACGTCGCGGCTCTCGACGAGATGCTCGGCGTCCCGATCCGCGTGCTGGACGATGGCTGGGTGCGCGTGATCGACTACCTGGGCGACGACTCGGCGGTGGTCCAGGCGGCCCGCGTTTCCTACGGCTCCGGCACCAAGAAGGTCCACGAGGACCGCGGGCTGATCCGCTACCTGCTGCGGCACCACCACACGACCCCGTTCGAGATGTGCGAACTCAAACTCCACGTTCGCGTGCCCATGGATGCGTGGCGCCAATGGATCCGGCACCGGACGGCCAACGTCAACGAGTACTCGACCCGGTACTCGCTGGCCATCGACGCCGTCCAGCGCACACCGGCCGGTGCGTGGCGCAAACAGGCCGCCGGCAACCGCCAGGGCAGCACGGGCTTCCTGCCCGAGGACGTGGGCACCGAGTTGACACGCCGCGAAGCCGAGACCCAAAACACGGCGACCTCGGTCTACAGGGCCCGTATCGAAGCCGGTGTCGCCCGCGAGCAGGCGCGCAAGGATCTGCCGCTCTCCACCTACACCGAGGCCTACTGGAAGGTGGACCTGCACAACCTACTGCACTTCCTCCACCTGCGGATGGACCTGCACGCGCAAGAGGAGATTCGAGACTACGCGACCGCCATCGGCGAGCAGATTGTCGCGAAGTGGGTGCCGGTGGTGTGGGAGGCGTTCCTCGACTACACGCGGAACGCGATGAACCTGACGCGGTTCGAAGTCGAAATCCTGCAATGCCTGCTCTCGGACGGACCCGGGAAGGCGGTCGAGCGCGCGACCGTGCTGGGGCTGCTGAAACGGAACGCCGAGGGACAGCTGCTGCGCAACCGCGAGCGCCACGAAATCGAAGAGAAGTTGCGCCACCTCGGCGCGGCGATCCCCTGGGGCTGAGGTGTGGCCGACGCCGTCAGTCCATCGTCTGGGTGCCGCAAACATACTAGGTCTGGGCGGTCACCGCCGACGCCTCGGCCGAGGCCAAGCACTGCTCAAGCCGGCCACCTCCTCGGGCTGGATGATCCGCCTGATCGGCACCCTGCCGAGCGCCTGCTCGCGAATTTCTCGAACGTGATCTCCGGCGCGGCGGCCTGCCGCATGCCGTCAGCCTCCATCTCGGTATCGACCCAACCAGGGCACACGGCATTGACCGCGATCCCCAGCGGAGCCAGCTCCAGCGACAGCACACACACGAAATCGATGACCCAATGCTTGGGCGCGTAGTACGCGGTATAGCCGGGGGCACCGAATACGGCCGAGCACCGACGAGACGTTAATCACACGCCGCCTTCGCCCATCAAGGGGACGACCGCGCGCGAAACCAGATAGGTGCCAACGATGTCTGCATCGATGACGTGACGCCAGACGTCGGTATTCGATTCGGCAATCGGCTCGCCGCCGCCTAAACCGGCATTGTTCACCAAGACGTCGATGTGTCCGTCGGCCGCGTTGCAAAGCGCCTTGACGCCGCCGACGAACGCCTCGGCCGCCCAGCGCCGCCAGGGCGTTCACGGTTTCGTCGAGCTCCGACCGCGTGCGCCCAGCGATGCCGACCACGGTGCCAAGCCCGCCCAGCGCGAGCGCAATGGCGTGGCTTCAGCCGGTGACGAGCGCGGCCCGGTTCACTCGTCGCTGTCCTTCACCCAGAACCGCGAGTACTCCTCCAGATAGGTCAGGCTCTCGAACGACGTCATGCAGTCGAGGAAAAGCACGCCGTCGAGGTGATCGGTTTCGTGCTGCGCAATCCGCGCCGGGAAGCCCTTCAGTGGCACCTCGACATCGCGGCCATCGCGGTCGAGCGCCCGCACGGTGATGTCGGTGAACCGCGGCACGCGCCCCCGAATGTCGGGAATGCTCAGGCAACCTTCCCACCCGTCCTCACGCGCATCGGAGACCGGAAAGATCTCGGGATTGATGAGCGCCGTCGCCTCGGCGTCCTGATCTTCGTCGAGCAGCCCCACGAAGAGCCGCAGCCCTTCGTGCACCTGCGGTGCCGCAAGACCTACCCCGCGGTACTCGCGCATTGTATGGATCATGTCGTCGATGAGCTTCTGCACCACCGGGCTCGTGACGACCGTGCGGTTCAACGGCAGCGCGCGCCGCCGCAGCACCGGATGACCCATGCTGGCGATCTTGAGAATGGACATGAACCACAATTATAGGTACTCGATCCGATGCCGACGAGCGCCGCGCAGGACCAGACGCCGTACTTCCGATTCTGCCCCCGCTGCGGGGATCGTCTCGAAACGCGCGTGCTCAAGGCCTATGACATCCCGCGTCGGGTCTGCACGGGTTGTGGCTTCGTCTTCTATCTGGATCCCAAGCTGGCGGTGGGCACGATCATCGCCGACGAGCACGGGCGCGTGCTGCTGATCCGTCGCGCGATCGACCCGGGGCGCGGCCGCTGGGTCTTCCCCGGCGGGTTCGTCGAGCGCGGCGAGGACGTAAGGTCAGCGGCGCGACGCGAGGCGCTCGAGGAGAGCGGCTTCGAGGTACGCCTAGACCGCCTGGTGGGCGCCTATTCGTACCCAGGGCGCGTGCCCGTCGTACTGGTCTATGCGGCCTCGGCGACCGGCGGCGCCCTGGACTGGCGCGACGAAGGCACCGACGGACGTTTCTTCGAGCCCCATATGGTTCCGTGGGCGGAGCTGGCGTTCCAGAGCACGGCCGAGGCGTTGCGGGACTACTACGCGATCGAGACCTGAGGCGAGAGATAGACGTCCTGAATGGCGTTCAGCAGCGCCACGCCGTCCCGCAGCGGCCGCTGAAACGCCTTTCGCCCAGAGATTAGCCCCATGCCGCCGGCGCGCTTGTTGATCACGGCCGTTGTCACCGCCTCTTTCAGATCGGTCTCACCAGCCGACGCGCCGCCCGAGTTGATCAGTCCGGCGCGACCCATGTAGCAATTCGCCAACTGGTAGCGCGTGAGGTCGATCCGGTTGTCCGACGTCAGCTTCGAATAGACGGCCTTGTGCGTCTTGCCGAACTTGAGCGCCGTGAAGCCGCCGTTGGTCTCGGGCAGCTTCTGCTTGATGATGTCGGCCTCGATCGTCACGCCGAGGTGGTTGGCCTGCCCTGTCAGATCCGCCGCCAAGTGGTAGTCGTCCTCGGCGGTCTTGAAGGCGGGGTTCCGCAGGTAGCACCACAGCACGGTGAACATTCCCAGCGAGTGGGCTTGCTGGAATATCTCAGAGACTTCCTGCAGTTGCCGCTTCGATTCCTCCGACCCGAAATAGATGGTCGCGCCGACACCGGCCGCGCCCATGTCGAAGGCTTGCTTGATCGACGCGAACCGGATCTGGTCGAACGCGTTCGGGTATGAGATGAACTCGTTGTGGTTGAACTTGACGATGAACGGGATGCGGTGCGCGTACTTGCGGGCGACCGCCCCGAGTACGCCGAGCGTAGACGCCACGGCGTTGCACCCGCCCTCAATGGCGAGCTTCACGATATTCTCGGGATCAAAGTAGGCGGGGTTGGGCGCAAACGACGCGCCGGCCGAGTGCTCGATGCCCTGGTCGACCGGCAGAATCGACACGTAACCCGTGCCGCCGAGCCGTCCGTGGTCGAACAGCGACTGCAGGCTTGCCAGCACTCGCGGCGGGCGGTCAGAGCCAACCCACACGCGATCAATGAAGTCAGGGGCCGGCAGGTGCAGGTCCTCCTGCGGTATCGTCGTGCAGCGGTGATCAAGCAGCGGGGACAAGTCGCCCAAGATGCTGTCAATGCCGTTGGCTGTCTCTGTCGTCGCCACGTCCGCGCTCCTCCTTGCGAATCTCGATCTTATCACCGCACCCCGACAGGCTCGGCCACTGGCGGGTACGCGAATTGACGCACTTCGGCGTTGCGCACCGCGGCCGCGACCAGCTCGTCCACCGGTAGGGCGGTCTCGGCGGCCTCGATGTCGGCCAGCCGGGCCCGCGTCATCGGGTTGCGCGGCGTGAATAGCGTGCAACAGTCCTGATCGGGAATGATCGACACGGGATAGGTGCCGAGCCGGCTCGCCTCGGCGGTGATCTCCTCCTTGTCCATCCCGACCAGCGGGCGGAGCACGGGCAGAGTTACCACCCGGCCAATCACCGCCAAGTTCTCCAGCGTCTGCGATGCCACCTGGCCCACGACCTCGCCGGTCACCAGCGCCTGCGCCTTCCGCGCGCGGGCGATGCGCTGGGCGATGCGCAGCATCAGCCGCCGGTAGATCACCACCCGCATCGGCCCTGGCACCGACAACACGGCCTGCTGCTGGATGCCGCCGAAGGCCACCAAGTAGAGGCGTGAATGGAGCTGCCACTTGGTGAGCATCTTTGCCAGCGCGACCGCCTTGTCCTGTGAGGCCTTCGAGAGGATCGGATAGCTGTGGAAGTGGACGAAGGTGACCGCGCAGCCCCGCTTCATCATCCGGTGGGCAGCCACCGGCGAGTCGATGCCCCCCGAGAGCAGGCACGTCACACGTCCCGCCGTACCGACCGGCAGGCCACCCGCCCCGCGCTCCTTGCCGAACGCGTAGAAGGCCTCCGAGGTGAGCAGTTCGACACGGATGGTCAACTCGGGATCGTCGAGGTCGACCGTCCACCCGCGCACCGACTTGATCCGCCCACCGATCTCGCGCTCGGCCTGCGGGGACGTCAGCGGGAACCGCTTGTCGGCGCGCCGCACTGTAACGCGGAAGCTGCGGTAGTCGCGGGCGCCAAGAGCCTCGAGCACCCCGGCAGCAATGGCATCGAGGTCCAGCGGGACGCGGCCGGCAAACGAGAAGTTGGCGATGCCGAACGTGCGGCGCAGCCGCTCGCTCACCGCCTCGCGGTCGGCCTGCGGTCCCAGCACAATCTCGATGCGGCCCATCAACGGGCGCACCGCCTCGATGTCGAGGCCGGACAGCGCGGCGCGTATGTTCCGCACCAGCCAGCTGAGGAACCACGGCCGGTTCTTTCCCTTGAGCGCGATCTCCTGATAGTGGACGAGGATCGAGGTCATCGCCACCTGGGGCCCGTGCTAGAAGGCGCGCATGCGAGCCCGACGGTCGCTCGCAGCAGCTGGTCGCCCAGCCTAAGCGGAAACCAGAAGCCGAGCGCGTGCAGCCCCTCGAGGGCCGAGCGAGCCTCCTCCTGACCGCGATCGATGACCGCTCGTGCACTGTCGGCGTACCAAGCCGTTACCACGTCGACGTCCCGGGCGTGACCGAATCGAGCGATTCCAGACGCCGCCGCTCGTCCACGCTGCCGCGGTGGGTGATCCACAAAACGAGCAGATTGTGCCGGCCACGCGCTTGGTCCCACTCGAAGTCGGTCAGGTCGTCGACGATCTGGAAGGTGGCGCCAAGACGCGAGATGGACTCCTGCACGCAATCGAGGACCACGGGATCGAGCGGCGGCGCCACGAGCCACGAGGCCACGCACGCGAGCTCGAACAGCGCCCCGCCGCACACACGATGCACCCGGTCGACCATACGGTCGGGACTCAAGGAACGCGGGTTCGAGGGCCTCCAGCAGGTCACGCCGGACGCGGGCGGTCGCCATTGCTTGGCCGCGAGCCCCCGAGGCGAGGTAGCTCCAAACGCCTTCCTCCTGCAACACCTGCACGGCCTCGGGCGAGCGGAACACAGGCGACAGCGCCACGGCTCGATCCTATCGCGTTACCACTCGTCTTCGGCCTGACCGACTCGGCGGTTGACCACCCGGGCCATCACGAACAGCAGGTCCGACAGACGGTTGAGGTACGCGACGAACACGGGATCGACCGGGCCCTCGAGGCTCACCACGCGGCGCTCGGCGCGGCGGCACACGGTCCGAGCCACGTGCAACTGGGCGGCCGCAGGTGCGCCGCCGGGCACGATGAAGCTCGCCAGTACAGGCAACTCCGCGTCGAGCCGATCGATGGCGTGCTCGAGGCGTTCGATGGAACGCTCGTCCACGACCACCTTTGATACCCATTCCGCGATGCGGCCGCCGGGATCGGCCAGCCGCGCGCCGGCGGCCATCAGGTCGCGTTGCACCTGCTCGACCGCCGCCTCCAGATCGCCATCGAGGCCTGCGGCCCGCGCTGCGCCCAGACAGGCGTTCAACTCGTCGACGTCACCGTAGGCGTCGACACGCGCGTCGGACTTCGAAACGCGCGTGTTGTCGAAGAGCGCCGTCTCGCCCGTGTCGCCCGTCTTTGTGTAGATCTTCACACATGGAATTATAGGGGGCGGTGTCCGCGTGTCCGCTGCCCGAACCGAGGGCCCGTCAGCGTTTTCGTCGTCGCCTGCTGGCTTGGTACCGCTCACACGGACGCGACCTTCCCTGGCGGCGCACCAGTGACCCGTACCACATCCTGGTGTCCGAGGTGATGCTGCAGCAGACGCAGGTCGACCGCGTCCTGCCAAAGTACAAGGAATGGCTTGAGCGCTATCCCTCGCTCGAAGCCCTGGCGGCCGCGCGACCGCGAGACGTGGACCGGACGTGGCGCCCGCTCGGCTACAACATCCGGCCGCGACGGCTGCATGCGATCGCCCGCGAGGCGATGACGCGGCACGGCGGCAAGCTGCCGTCCGACGAGGCGACGCTACTCTCGTTCAAGGGCATCGGCGCGTACACGGCCGGCGCGATCCGCAGCTTCGCGTTCCAGCAGCGCGCGACGATCCTCGACACCAACGTGGCGCGGGTGCTGTACCGCGTCTTCGTGGGGCACGACGAGGCGCCGGCACATGCCGTGCGTCGGCATCTCTGGGCCATCTCCGACGCCGTGCTGCCACGCAAGCACGTGTTCGACTTCAACCAAGGGCTGATGGACCTCGGGGCAACGGTATGTACGGCCCGGAAGCCCCGGTGTCTCGAGTGTCCGGTGCAGCTGCAGTGTGTGTCGTTTCCCTGGACACCAGACCGCCGCGGAGGGCAGACGTGATCGACGTCGTGGCCGCCGTGGTCGAGCGCGGTGGGCGGCTACTGGTCACCCGGCGGCAGCGCGGCGTGCACCTCGAAGGGTTCTGGGAATTCCCTGGCGGCAAGGTCGGACCCGGCGAGACGCAGCCTGAGGCGCTCGAGCGCGAGCTGCGCGAGGAGCTCGGCGTCGAGACTGATGTCGGCGACATCGTCTTCGAGACTGCCCACGACTACCCCGACCGCACGGTGCGGCTCTTCTGCTATCGCTGCCACGTGCGCGGCACACCACAGCCGCTGCTCGGGCAGGAGATTCAGTGGGTGCTCCGCGCGGAGCTGTCGGCGTTGCCGTTCCTGCCGGCCGACACCGCGCTCGTCAGGATGCTGGCCACGGCAGTGGGCTAGGCCTAGCCGCCAGCCGCGGGCGGCCCGGCGAGCCCCGTTACCATGGCGTGAAGCGGTGCGGCCGCAGAGCGGATGGTCATCTTGGTACCTGACTCGACGAAGTCGCGATGCAGGTACGCGAGCGCGACGGGGCCAAGCCGCGAGGAGCGCGCGGCGCTGGTCACGACGCCGATTTCGCGATTCCCGTCGACGACGGTAGCGCCCGGCTCTGGGACGCCGCCTGGCACCTGCAGCCGTACCAGCCGCTTCGCCACACGCCCTTGCCCGCGGTGCATCACGCGGATGATGACCTCCTGCCCCACGTAGCAACCCTTCGTGAACGAGATCGCCCGCGGCCCGATGCCGGCCTCGAGCGGGATGGTGTGCTTATCCATGTCGACACCGACCAGTGGGTAGCCGGCCTCGATCCGCGCGGCCTCGAGCGCCGATGGCTCGACGCGGACCGCGCCGCCCGCCTCCAGTCCGGCCTCGAGGGCCACGACTCGCGAGGGCTCGACGTAGATCACGAACCCGGGCACATCGAGCTGGCTCACCCTAGCCACCACCGCTGGCGCTCCCTTGAACGACGCGCGCGCGTTCTGGTACTCGTCCCACCCCTCAAGGCTGCCGGCATTGCTGAGCACGCCCTGAACGCGCGCCGCCGCCTTCGGGCCGTGCACCCAGACCGAGACCAGCGAGCCGGACAGCCCGGCCAACTGCACGTCCTCCGAGAACAGGAACTGATTTAGGCGATCCAGCGTGGCGTCCGCCTGGGTGGCCGGCACGTCGAGCAGGATCATGTCGCCTGACTCGAATACATGCATGTCGGTAAGCAGACGGCCCTGGGGCGTGAGCCACGCCGCGTAACAACCGGTGCCGGGGCGAAGCACCTCGATGTCGTTGGTGAGCAGGCCCTGCAGCCAAGTGCGCCGATCGGGGCCCGCAACGCCAATGGCTACCCTAGGCTCGAGGGCACCGAGCGCCGCGCCGTCCCGGATCGCCGCATCGCCTGTCAGGCTGGCCGAAGTGCTGTTACCATCCCCAGACATGCGCCGTCTCCATTGTATCTGGGTGCTCGCACTGGTCCTGGCCGTGGCACCCACCGCCGCGCAGCAACCAGCCAACGGCCAGACGCGCGGTTTCACCGTGTTCCTCAACGGACAAGCCGTGGGCGTGGAGAACGTCCTAGTGGAGACCGACGCTGGCGGACTGGTGATCGTCAGCCAAGGACGTCTTGACCCGCCGCTCAACCTCGAGCTCCGCTTCGCCGAGGTGCGTTACGCTGCCGACGACGCCCCGCAGCTGCTGTCGGTGGAGTCGATGGTCGGCGACACGCCGTCGCTGCTCGAGACGCGGTTCGACAGGGGCGTGGCGTGGTCGACCGGCATCAACGGTAACGTCGACATCGATCGGACCGACCCGGTCTCGGTCCGACCGGTCGTGCTGGTCTCGGGGTTCTTCGGCGCCTACGAGGCGGTAACGCGGCGCCTCACCGGCGCCGAGGTCGGCACCGAGCTGCGCGCCTACGTGGCGCCGCAGGCGGAGGTGGCGATTCGTCTGACCGCGCTCGTGACCGAGATCGTCCAGACGCCGAACTCGACGCTTGAGTTGCTCCGGTACGACGTGGTGGTGGTCGACCCGGCCGGTGAGGTCCCGATGTCGCTCACAGCGGAGCCCGACGGCAGCCTGGCACGCATCGTTGTGCCGGACCAGTCGCTCCAGGTCCTCCGCAACGATCTCGCATCGCCGCTGACCCGAACGGTCACCTTCACCAATCCCGGCGACGAGCGCGCGACGATCCCCGCCAGCGGCTTCAGCCTGGTCGGTACGCTCACGCTCCCCGAGGGTCCGGAGGTCTGGCCGGCGGCCGTGCTCGTGTCTGGCGTGAGCGACCGCGACGGCACGCTTAGCGGCGTGCCCACGCTGGCGCACTTGGCGGGTGCCCTCGCCGAAGCCGGCATCGCCTCGATCCGCTACGACCGCCGTGGCACCGGCCAGAGCGGCGGTCGCGTCGAGTCGGCCACGCTCGACGATTATGTCGAAGATACGCGCTCGGCGTTCGAGTGGCTCGAAGACCGCGACGACATCAACGAGGATCTCATCGCGATCGTCGGTATCGGGGACGGCGCGTGGGTGGCCTTGCAGGCGGCGGCTGACGAGCACGACTTCGCTGCCGTGGTGTCGGTGAGCGCCCCGTCCACGCCCGGCGCCGAGTTCTCGCTCGACAGCCTGGAGCGGTCGCTGGTCGGATCTGCACTCACCCCGGACGAAGTCGCGGCACGGCTGGAGCTGCAACGGCAGATCGTCGAGGCCGTCCTGACCGGCGTGGGATGGGATCAGCTCAGCGACGAAGTGCGGCGGCAGGCCGACACGCCCTGGTTCCAGAGCTATCTTGCGTTCGATCCTGCGGAGGCCATCGAGGACATCCGCTCGCCGATGCTGTTCGTCGCCGCGGGCGCGTACGAGCTGGTGCCGTCGCCGCACGCCGAGCAGTTGGGCACGATGGCCCGCGCAGAGGGCGAGGTGGACGTGATCGAAGTCATGACCGTCTCCGGGATGGACGACGGCGGCGTCGAGCCCGGCGCCCCGGCACCCCGGATCAGCGGGGGCCTGATGACCGCCGTTGTCGATTGGCTGGTTCGCACGTTTGCACAAGCGCGCTGACACAACAACCGAGGCCCCCGGCGCAACGCGCACCCGGGGAGGGGGGGGGCAGCGGGGACTCGCATGATCGCACCGACTGCTTCCGCGATTGCCATTGCCGGCGCCGGTGCCGTGGCGCAGGCGCTCGGGCAACGGCTGCACGCGCAGGGCGTGCGCATCACGGCGCTTGCAGCGCGCGGGCGTCCTCGCGCGCGGCAGGCGGCTGCTTTCATCGACGCGTCCGTCGAGGTGGTCGGTCTGGCAGAGCTTGCCGGTAAGGCCGACCGGCTTATCCTCGCGGTGTCGGACCGGGGCATCGCCGAGGTTGCCGGGCTACTCGCCGGATCGGGCATGCGTGCCAGCGTGGCGCTGCACACCTCGGGGGCGACCGGTCTCGCGCCCATGGCGCCGCTGCGTGCCTCGGGCGTGGCCTGCGGCGTGTTTCACCCCCTACAAACGATCGCGACGCCCGAACAGGGCGCCCGCAGTCTAGATGCCGTGGCGTTCGGGATATGCGGAGACCCGGCGGCGGTCGAGTGGGCCACCGAGCTGGCCGGGCAGGTGGGCGGGTGGGCCCTCCCGGTGCCCGAGGAGGGGCTGGCCGCCTATCATGCATCCGCGGTGATGACCTCCAACGCCATCGACGCGCTGATCGATGCCGCCCTTCAGGTAATGGCGCTGGCAGGTATCGACCGGCCCACGGCCCTTAAGGCACTGGCACCGCTCGGCCGCACGACCGTGGCAAACATCGTCGACCACGGCCCGGAGGCCGCGCTCACGGGGCCGGTGGCGCGGGGCGACCTGGGCACGGTTCGGGCGCACCTAGACACGCTGGCGTCGGCCCCCGCTTCGGTGGCATCGTTGTACAGGGCTGCAGCCCTCCATCTGGTCGACGTGGCCAGACGGCGCGGGCTCCACGAGGAGCGGGCGCGCGAGCTGCTCGCTCTGCTGGTTAGCGGACCCACAGGAGACGCTGGATGAGTGCCAACCATGTACGCGTGCCCGACTTCCGCGAGATGAAGCGCCGGGGCGAGAAGATCTCGATGCTCACAGCCTACGACGCCACGATGGCGGCGCTGCTCGACCGTGCCGGCATCGACGCGCTGCTGGTGGGCGACTCGCTCGGGACCGTGGTGCTCGGGCACGAGAGCACGATTCCGGTAACGCTCGACGCGATGGTGCACCACACAGCGGCGGTGTCACGCGGTGCCACGCGGGCACTCGTCATCGCCGATCTGCCGTTCATGACATATCAGGTCAGCGTGGAAGAGGCCATGCGCAACGCGGGCCGGCTGCTCCAGGAAGGTGGCGCGGCCGCAGTCAAGCTCGAAGGCGGCCGACCGGTGAGCGACGTGGTGCGCCGGCTCGGCGACGTGGGCATCCCGGTCATGGGACACATCGGCCTCCAGCCGCAGTCGGTACACAAGCTGGGCGGCTATCGTACGCGCGGCACCGAGCCCCGCGAAGCCGACGAGCTACTGGCTGACGCCGTGGCGCTCGAGGAGGTGGGCGCCTTCGCCATAGTCCTTGAGCACGTCAAGGAGGAAGTCGCCGCCCGGATCACCGCGCGCGTTGGCGTGCCTACGATCGGCATCGGTGCGGGCCCCGACTGCGACGGGCAGATCCTCGTGAGCTACGACATGCTCGGGCTGTTCGAGCACGCCCCGCCGTTCGTCAAGCAGTACGCCAAGGTCGGCGAGATGGTGAGCACAGCCGCCGAAGTCTACGCCGATGACGTCCGGAAGGGCCACTACCCGGACGCGACCTTCCGCGCCGCGCGGACGACCCACTAGCCACCCGCATGACCGCGCTCGTCGAGACCATCGACGCGCTCAATGCGCGGCTCGCCCTTGTCCGCGCCTCGGGCACCGTCGTCGGCGTCGTGCCCACCATGGGGGCGCTGCACGGCGGCCACCAAGCGTTGATCGCGTGCGCCCGCGAGGAGTGCGGGCACGTGGTCGTGACCATCTTCGTCAACCCACTACAGTTCGATCGCGAGGACGACCTGCGCCGCTATCCGCGGACGCTCGACGCCGACATGGGCGTCTGTCAACGGCTCGGAGTGGACGTGGTGTTCGTGCCCGCCGTGGCCGAGCTCTTCCGCCACGAGCCAACGACCCGAATCAGCGTCGGCCCGCTGGGCGATTACCTGTGCGGGGCCCGGCGACCCGGCCACTTCGAGGGCGTCGCAACGGTGGTGGCCAAGCTCTTCAACATCGTCCGAGCCGATCGGGCATACTTCGGCCAGAAGGACGCCCAGCAGCTCGCAATTGTCCGGCGCCTAGTGGACGATCTCAGCGTGCCCGTCGAGGTGATCGGCGTGCCGACAGTCCGCGAGGACGACGGCCTTGCGCTCAGCTCGCGCAACCGCCACCTAAGCCCCGACGAGCGACGGCTGGCGCCGTCCCTCTACCGAGCCCTCAGGTCGATCGCCGAGGTCATCGGCAACGGGGCCAACGACCCGGCCCGGCTGATCGAGGACGCCCTGACGAGGTTTCCCCGGGAGGCCGGGTTGAGGGTAGAGTACCTAGAGGTAGTGGATCCAGTCGGGTTGCAGCCCGTGGCGCGCATCGACGGACCCGTGCTGGTGGCCGGCGCCATCTGGCTGGGCACCACGCGGTTGATCGACAACTTGGTCTGCGATCCCGCCGGACGGATATCATGAAGCTGCGCGTCATTTGCAAGTCGAAGATTCACCAAGCTGCAGTCACCGGCGCCGACCCCCACTACGTGGGGAGCATCGGCATTGACACGACGCTGATGGGCCTGACCGACATCGCACCGGGCGAACAGGTGTCTGTCTGGAACATCAACAACGGCAAGCGCATTGAGACCTACGCCATCCCGCTGCTCAAGGGCTCGGGCGAGGTGGTGGTCAATGGCGCGGCGGCGCGCCATTTCCAGGTCGGCGACCGGATCATTGTCGCGGCCTTCTGCCTGACCGATGAGCCTGTGGCGCCGAAGATGATCGCGGTCGATGCCGACAACCGGTTGCTGCACGCGTTGCCCGACCACGAGGCGGCGGTCACGCTGCCGAATCTCGACTGATCCGCAGTCGCCGTCCGAGCCGCGGGTTATTCCTGGTCCCCGGTGTATCCTCGCTGAGACATGAGAACGCACAGGATCGCCGTCATTGCCGGTGACGGCATCGGCCAAGAGACGATTCCGGCTGGTATAGAGGTGCTGAGTGTCACCGCTGGACGGCATGGGTTCGCCTGCGAGTACACCGAGCTCCCATGGAGCTGTGACTACTACCTTAAACATGGGCGGATGCTCCCTGACGACTGGGTCGACACCGTACGCGAGTTCGACGCGATTTATCTCGGCGCCATCGGCGCGCCCTCCGTGCCCGACCACATCTCGGCCCAGCAGCTGCTGCTGCCGATGCGGAAGCGCCTCCGGCAGTGGGTGAACGTGCGCCCGATGCGGCTGCTGCCAGGCATCTCGTCGCCGCTGGCTGGCCGCGGGCCGGGCGACATCGACATGATCTGCATCCGCGAGAATTCCGAAGGGGAGTACTGCGGGATCGGCGGCCGGGTCCACAAAGGCACCTCCACTGAGCTCGCCACGCAGACCGGCGTCTTCACGCGGACGGGCATCGAACGCTGCGCCCGCTACGCGTTCGAGGTGGCGCGGTCGCGCCCGCGCAGGCGGCTTGCGAGCACGACCAAGTCGAACGCGCTCCAGCACACGATGGTGTTCTGGGACGAGGTGGTCGAGGAGGTGTCGAAGGACTACTCGGACGTCACCTACACGAAGTACTACGTGGACGCCCTCGCCGCGCGGATGGTGACCCATCCGCAGACGGTCGACACGATTCTGGCTTCGAACTTGTTCGGTGACATCCTGACCGACATCGGGTCGGCGATCTCCGGGAGTCTCGGCGTGGGTCCAGGCGCCAATGTCAACCCGGACCGAACGATGCCGTCGATGTTCGAGCCGATTCACGGCTCGGCCCCGGACATCGCGGGCAAGGGGATCGCCAACCCGATCGCCACCATCTGGGCCGGTGCCATGATGCTCGAGCACTTGGGCGAAAGCGCAGCGCACGACACGGTGCTGGCCGGCATCCAGCAGGTGGTCGCTGCCAAGGCCGTGCGTACACCCGACCTCGGGGGCAAGGCCACCACGGCCGAAATGACCGCCGCAGTGGTCGAGGCGCTGGCCTGAGACACGATGGGGCTCGAGAGGCACGGGCAATGCGAGGGTTGGGACGCGGCGCCGGACGGCGCCACGTCCGTTTACCCGCACGAGTGCACTTTCTGCCCCGTGTGCGCCGCAGCGATGGAGCGTGTCTGTCCGAACTGCGGGGGCAATCTCGTCGCCCGACCCCAGTGGCGACAGCCGCCAGCTAGCGCGTGAGCCGCAAAGGCCCCGCGCTACGAGCGGCAGGCCCTACCCGGCATCATTCATGATGGAGCGGAGACAGGTCCGTGCTCCGGTGAGCAGTCCGGCTGCGCGCGGTGGCACGCGGTGCGAAGGCATGTTGATCGGGGACGGACGGTGGACAACGGGTGGACTGGTTGAAACGAGGATGCTCAACGACACTGATCCGGGGGCGGCGCAAAGTTTACGGTGGATGCCCCCGTCGAGGCGCAAACACGCTGCGCATCAACGGCAGCAGCCGCACCAGAATGCCGATGGCCCCTTGGTGGCCAGGGCGCAGCACCGCCGCACACAGATACTGCTCAGGCTTGTGGTCGACAGTCCGTGATGCCGTGTGGGGCACGTCCGTGGTGGCGCAAGTTGTTTGGTGACACAGCACTTGTACCACACCGGGCTCTTGTGTCTTTACCTCAATCAACCCCCGTCGCGAATTATCCGGGCTAGTTCTCCGGCAGCGCGTAGGCGACCAGCTCGCCGCTGTAGGTCCCGCCACTGATGGCCACTAACAGGTACTGCCGTCCGTTCAGCATGTAGGTCATGGGCGCGCCGCTGGCGGGTGCCGGCATGTAGATCTCGCCGATGTCATCACCCGTGGCCTTGTCATAGGCCCGCAGCATCGCCCCACGCAGGCCGTTGGGTGCAGTGAAGAACCCTCCCTCACCCGCAATCACCAGCGTGCTTGTCGTAAGCACCCCGATGCGACCCAGCCTCCCGGTGCGCGGGATGTCCAAGCTCTGGAGCGCCGGGTGGTTTCGTACATTGTCCGGCGTTTCGCCGTGGGCTATCTGCCACGCGATCTCACCCCGGTGGAGGTCGATCGCCGTGATACGGCCGTATGGAGGCCGGATGAGCGGCAGCCCCTGCACTGCCAGTGGCTCAGCCTCCTCGCCGTTCGGGCCGGTGACGATGCCCCGGATGAAGTCCATGTCCGACTCATCCGCCTCAGGCCTGACGAGGCCCAGCGCCGCCACCTGAGTGCCGGAGAAGATGTAGAGCAGTCCGGTCTCGGGATCGTACGACCCGCCTGGCCAATTGGCGCTGGCCGAGGTGTGCGGCAGCATCAGCGTGGCGCGCGGTCCGTCCCAGACACTGGCGACCGGGGGTGTGAACAGCGGGCCGATCTTGTACTTCGACACCAGCGCCTCTGCCTCCGCGCGCAGCTCGGGCGTAAAGTCGATCAGGTCGTCCATAGACACGCCCTGGCGCTCGAACGGTGGCGGCTTGGTGACGAACGGCTGCGTCAGGCTGGACTGCTCGCCGGGAACATCCGACTGCTCGACCGCGCGCTCCTCGATCGGCCACACCGGCTCGCCCGTCCGGCGGTCGAAGACGTAGAGCCAGCCCTGTTTGGTAGGCTGCGCCACCACTGGGATGTCCTCGCCATCAATCGTGACGTCTGCCAGAATCGGCGCGCTCGGGATGTCGAAGTCCCAGATTCCATGGTGCACGAGTTGGTAGTACCATCGGAGCTGGCCCGTGCGCAGGTCGGCCGCCACTAGGCTCTCGCCGAACAGTGTGTCGCCCGGGCGGTGACCGCCGTAGTAGTCGCCCGTCGGCAACTCGACCGGCATGTAGACGATGCCCAGTTCGAGGTCCACGCTCATCTGCGTCCAGACGCCCGTGTTGCCGGTGTACTCCCAGGAATTGTTCTGCCAAGTCTCGTTGCCGAACTCGCCGGGCTGCGGGATCGTATGGAAGATCCAGAGGCGCTCGCCGGTGCGTACGTCGAAAGCGCGCACGTAGCCCTTCTGGTTGCGGAAGCTTTCGGGCCGGCTGCCCGAGACGTGGGCGGCGCCCACGAGGATCACGTCGTCGGCGATCACCGGCGCAGCGTGCAGCCCCACTTCACCGGTGACTAGGTCCATCTCTTGGTCCATGTCGAGCTTCAGGTCGACGACGCCGTTGTTGCCGAACTCCGCCACAGGCACGCCCGTCGCGGCATTCAGCGCCAACATCCGGTAGCCGGGTGTGACGTAGACGACGCGTGCGTTGCCGCCGTCCTCGTCAGTCCAGTACGCAAGGCCGCGCCCCGAGAGCTGCCGGGGCGCCTCCTCCCCGCGCGCGCCCTCTCGCTCGCTGTGCATCCAAAGCATCTCGCCGGTCTCGGCGTCGAGGGCCACTACTGCGCGGCGTGAGCCTGCGGTCGTGTACACCACGCCGCCCACCATCAGCGGCGTGGACTGGAAGTTGAACTCGGGCCTCGGGCCCAAGTTGTCGGTCTTGAAGCGCCACGCGACCTCGAGGTCCTCAAAGTTGCCGGCGTTAATCTGGTCGAGCGGCGCGTAGCGCATGCTCGCGAGATTGCCGCCATAGGTCGGCCACGCGAAGTCTGGTTGGGCATCCTGGGCGACCACGCCCGCTTGAAGAAGAACGGCTGCGCACCCCGCAGCAGCCAGATCCCGGACTCGGCAATTCATGGCTCTCCCTTTGCTAATGGGGCTCGTTCGCGAGGTAACGGATCTGGATCAGAACATCGGCCTGCCGGTCGAGCACGAACTCACCCGCCGGGAAACCTCCGACGTTCAGCATGTACGCAACGACGTCAGCCACGCGGCGGCGGCTCAGGCTACCCGGGTCGTCGGCCGGCATCGACACTCGGATGCGCTCAGCCAAGTCGTTCAGCGTCGTGTTGTTCCAGTCGCCAGCGAACACGGGGCCCACCAGCGCGGGCGCTGTCTCGACGCCGCCCAGCGTCTCGCCGTGACATGAGGCGCACGCTTCGAGATAGATCTCACGGCCGGACTCGGCTTGTTCCCCGGTGTACACGCCGTCCCACACCGTGCGCGTAGGCCCCTGGGCAACGGCCACCGCCCCCAGCACCCCGGTGAGGGCCAAGAATCCCGTCAGTCGCAGCAGCATGCGCGCGATTGTATCAGCGCGGTAAGATTCCGAGGGCAGCCCCAATGTGGATCCTCCGCACCACGCCCGAGAGCGGGCTCGAAAAAGCCCTCCGAATCCTGCCAGGCCAACCCCGCACGCTGGGCCGGTCCACCAGCGCCGACATCATCCTCGACGCTCCACTCGTCTCCCGCGTTCACTGCCGGCTGACGTCCATGCCCGACGGTACGCTGCAGGCACGCGATCTCGACAGCACCAACGGCACGTTCGTCAACGGCGAGCGCATCAAGATCACCACCCTCGAGGCGGGCGACCTGCTGCATGTGGGCCGCGTCGAACTGGAGGTCGAGCGGACGTTGGAGTGACCCGGACGCCCTTCGGGCGACGCGACGCGAGGTACTCGAGAACGAACGGGTTGGTGGCGCGCTCGCGACCGATGGTCGTGTCGGGCCCGTGGCCGGGATGCACGACTGCCGTGTCGCCGAGCGGGAACAGCACCTCGGTAATCGAGTGCATCAGCTTCTCGTAGTCGCCGCCCGGCAGATCGGTTCGTCCCACCGAGCCGGCAAACAACGTGTCGCCCACGAACAGCTCGTTGCCCGGCTCCCCGCGGCGCCCCACTTGCAGGCAGACCTCCCCGGGGCAGTGTCCCGGCGTGTGGTGTACCCGGGCCTCGTAGTCGCCGAAAGTCACAGGCAACTTGTCGTAGAATACGTCGACCGGTGGTTGCTCCTCGACCGGTAAGCCGAACATCTGCCCCTGTTCCACCGCCCGCTCGTAGAGGAACAAATCGTCGCGGTGTAGGTACACAGGCACACCGAGACGCGCCTTGGCGGCCTTCACACCGGAGATGTGGTCAAAGTGGGCGTGCGTGAGCAGGATGGCCCGCACGGTGACCCCCAGGGCATCAGCGGCAGGCAGCAGCTCGCCAACCTCGTCGCCAGGGTCGATGAGCACGGCATCGCGCGTCCGCCCGCAGCCGACGACGAAGCCGTTCTTCTGGAAGGGCGCCACGGCGCGCACGTCGAATAGCATCCGCTAAGATCCTATCCGCATGATCGTGTGCGTCCTCGACGACCTGCTCTTCTCGGTGAAGATCAAGACGGTCGCCAAAGCCCTCGGGGCCGACGTGTACTTCGAGCGCGAGGCCAGCCGCGTGGTGGACACCGTGCGCAATCGGCAACCGGGACTGGTGATCTTCGACCTGAACGGGAGCCGCCCCCGCCCGATGGAGGCTATCGCCAAGCTGAAGGCCGACGCCGAGCTGCGCGGAATCCGCACGCTCGGCTACGTGTCGCACGTGGACGGCGAAACGGTGGCGGCCGCTCGCCAGGCCGGGTGTGACGAGGTGCTGGCGCGTTCGGCGTTTGTCGAGCGCCTAGGCAGGATCCTGACTTCGGTCCGCTAGCGAGTCAGGCGAACAGCTAGACGACTTTGGCGACGAGAATCACCACCGCGCCGATCCGCAGGCCATCAACACACCGCCGCAGTCACTCGCCACCACGGCGGCCAGCGTGAGGGGTCACTCGGGGTACCTGGCGCGTTTACGGTACAAGGCTGAACCCCGCGAGAAATCGGACGCTGGCTGCAAATTTGACCAAACTTGCTCGATACCTCGTGGTCCACAAGTGCGCCTGGTCTACGGCACGGGATTCTGCCCGCCCGCGAAGGCCTCAGTGCAGTGGTTTTGTCGCGCTTGCCGTGGATAAGGTGCCGGGAGACTGAAGTTCTACAGCGAGCTTTGTCACGCCTTCAGATATAGGGCGGCGTGACGACGAGAGGCATGTCCCTAGACTGGGCCGAGCTTGCGTGCAGCCATGCGAAACTAATGTCTACGTCTCCTAGCAGTGTGACAAAGGGGGCTGTCGGTGCCATCATACAAATGCGTGCAGACGACCCCCGATAATCCCGCAGGCGGCTGCGGAATCGAATCGCCAAGCCCCGCAACCCCGAGCGTCGACCTCGGCAAGGTGTACGCGCTGCAGTCGCGGGTGCTCTACGCGCTGGCAGCAATGGCCAGCGCCGTTCTTCTGGCTGGATTCTGGAGTGCCAGCCTCGCCGACGGCTTTGGCCGCGACATCGTGACCGCGGGCACCATCGGCAATTCCGGAGAACTCGGCGGCACGTTTGCATCCGCTGGCTTTGGCTTTGGCGTGATCTTCGCCGCCGTGGCGGGCTTGGCTGCCACCTTCACGGCATGCAACTGTGTGGTGTTTGCCATGCTACCTGGACTAGCGGCAGCCGGCGAGCCTCGTGTGCGCTACCGCAGACTGGGGCTGCGCGCGCTAGGGGTGTTCACGATAGGCGTGCTCGTGGTCAGCGCGGCTTACGGAATGTTCGTCGGTTTCCTGGGTGCTGACGGCATCGCGGCGTTTAACGCCCGCCCCGTCCGCCTCGCGCAGGCCAGCGCCGTCTTCTCGGTGCTCGGCGTGGCGATGCTAGCCTGGGGCGCGTTTGAGCTCGGGCTGCTCACGCCCGTGCGCCATCGGCTCTCGCCGGTGACCTTGGCGTTCCTCGCGCAGCCTACCACCAAGGCCGCGCTGCTGGGCCTGATGGTCGGCACGTTCGCCGTAGGCCGCCCGTTTCCCGTAATGCGCGACTTTCTTGCCTATGCCGCTACGGCCGAAAGCCCGCTGTACGGCGCCAGCATGATGATGGTGCAGGGCCTCGGGCAGATCGGTGTGATGGCAGCCCTCTTCCTCATACTCGTGCTCGGCTTCGGACGCGCGCTCGAGCGGTGGATGATGACCCGGCCGCAGCAGCCGGCGCTCGTTAGCGCGATGGCACTCATCGGGGGGGGCACGTTCTTTATCTTCTACTGGGGGCTGTCTGTCGCATTCGATATCGGACGCTGGGGAGTCAAGCTGGGATGGTACTCCTGAGGTGAGAGGGTGGAGCACGTGAATGTTCTGAGATTGCGCAAGACCGAAGTAAGATTTCGTTCCAGGTCGCACGTGATCGTGAGGGCGCTGTTCGTGGCGCTGATTGGCATGCTCGTTGGCGGCGGGTTCAATGGTGCGCTAGTGTGCCGTGTGCAAGGTACTGATCCCGCAGAGGGAGTTCTGGTACCGTCTCTCGTATGAGACAAACGGGAACTTCCGCTTGTGTCCAACCGACTGTGACACCTTGAGGCGCTGGCTGCGCTGCTCGACCACGCCGAACAACCAGACGCGCAGGGCGCGCATCCTGTTGGCCCTCAACGCCGGCCGTTTCACCCTGCGGCCAGTACTCGGGGCGCTCACATGTGGCAGAACCAGCCTCTTCGCTGTTCAGGAGACTCGACCGGCGAACGGGTGGTGCACTACTGGCCGTAGGCAGGTGCATTGTCGGGCTTCCACTTGATGTTGCAGCCGATGCTTGGCCTCTGCGTGGACGCGACCGGCTGGCGTGCGAGCACCGCGTCGGCCGCCGCACGCAGGTCGTTGCCGGTGACGGACACGTCGGTTCCAGGACGACTGTCGTCGAACTGGCCGCGATACGCGAGCGTGCCGTCGCGGCCATAGAGGAAGAAGTCGGGCGTGCAGGCCGCGTGGAAGGCCTTGGCCACCTCCTGCGCCTCGTCGTACAGGTATGGGAAGGTATAACCGACTTCCCGCGCCTCCTGTTTCATCCCCTCGAGGCCGTCGTCGGGAAACTGTTGCGTGTCGTTGGCGTTAATTGCCACAACCTTCAAGCCATGCGCGGAGTACTCCGACGCGAACTGTGAAAAGGCCTTACGGATGTGCCGGACGTAGGGGCAGTGAGGGCAGATAAAGGCGACGAGCAACGCTGGCACGCTGCGGAAGTCGTCACTCAAGATGAGCCTGCCGGTAAGGTCAGGAAGCGCGAATAACGGAAGCGACGTCCCAAGCGCCCGCATGGTTGAAGAGGTTTCGGCCATGGCTACTCCTGTGATCTAGTGTGCGGTGCTACCCCGTGTGCCGCCCCCCCCGACAAGGCTCCCTGCGCTAGGCAAGCACAATCCAAGGGGACCTTGTAAACTGGGGCTGTCGGTGGCCATTCCGTCCTCCATGGTTGCACAGCAACGCATTCATTCTCGCCCACGATTCGAGCCGCACGCCACGGTCACTCTTGAGTGCCGCGGGCGCCGCTGGTTTTCTGTTAGGATCGCGACCGTACACGACGTACCTTGTGAGCAGTGGGGGGGCCTGTATCCTCACTACTGACCGGACACCAGCACGTTCTGTCTCAAGGGAGCATCAATGCGGGTTCGCATTCTCCGAGTCCTCGCCATGCTGGCCGTGTTTGGTGCGCTCGGCGCCCAGACCGCGGTCGCGCAGCAAGGCACTGATGAGCCGATGACGTTCTTCATCACCAGCACGGGCCTGGGTAACGGCGCTGATCTCGGCGGCCTAGCGGGCGCCGATGCGCACTGCCAGGCGTTGGCGGCCTCGGTGGGCCGGAGCGACGTGACGTGGCGGGCGTACCTCAGCACGCAGGGCCCCAGCGCGGTCAACGCGCGCGATCGGATCGGCACTGGACCTTGGTACGGTGCGGCTGGCCACCTGATTGCCCGGGATCTGGTCCACCTGCACGGCGACACGCTCGATCAGGCGCGTCTGGGCAACGGCCTGCACCCGTTTCATGCTCGCAGCGAGAACGACGAGTTCATCGCGGGCGTGATGGACGACCTGCCGAACGTGCATGACATTCTGACCGGCTCGACGCCTGACGGACGGGCCTACGCCGACGGCGAGGACCACACGTGCTCGAACTGGACAAGCAGCACCGACGGCGAGGGCAGTGCCCAGGTTGGCCACCACGACCGGATTGGGCTCGACAACAACTCATGGAACTCGTCGCACGGCAGCAACGGGTGCAGCCAGACGAACTTGGCGGCCTCTGGCGGCGGCGGCTTGTTCTACTGCTTCGCGATCGACTGAGGGGCTGCTGCGCGTGGCGGCCAGCAGCCAGGCGTGTACTCGCGCCGTCAACTTCCACCGCGCCCGGCCCCGGTGGTGGTTGAGCAGGCCCTCCAGGCCGTGCTCGGGGAACCGCCGACCCCACGAGGCAATTGTCGGGTCTTCGCCGTCTGAGGTCACTGGTGGCTCTAGGCGTGCAGTCTGAGACCGCACGTGGTCGCTGGGGGTCGGACGATGGCGGAAAATTTGTCCAGATTTGCTAGCCGCACGGTGCCACTACTTCCCCGGCCACCAAGACAAGGCCGAATACGAGCCAGTACCACCAGAGGCGGGTCGTTGTACCTGCTGCACGTGCTCAAGGACCCGATACTCGTCAGCGCGTTCACGGCGGAGACCTACGGTCCCAGAGGGACCGGAGGTCCACGCGACGCGGATGCAGGTGGCCCAGAAGCGGCTCGCCTCACCGACTGCGGGCCGACGACCGCAGCCCGCTGGCCGTGTCGAGTGAGACCGTCGTCGGGATGACCTGTCGGCTTTCTCCGGACCAGTGGCTACTGGAGGATAACGCCGATCAGGACTTTCAATGTGTATCCGCGTTCTTCCTGGTCAGCGTGAGCCGGCATCGCCGACGAACGCCCACCACCATCCGAACCAGTCGTGAGCTGCGCTTTGCACTCGAATGGTGTCAGTAGCCCAGGCTTGAGTGCGGCTGCACGCGGTGCAGGGCTGGCGTCATCCGGTTCAGCAATCAGCAGTTGGAGAACATCCCAGTTAGATCTCTCCAGAATTCCTAGAGCCCGGTCTGCAGTTGATCCGGTCGCTAAGTGTCCAGGCCGACGGCCCTTTGGACTTGCTGGGCGTTGACTAAAATGCCCGTTTAACGGTGTTCGAACTCAAGCGAGGGACGCTAACACGCAACGCTGTTGCCCAAGCGCTGGACAGCAACCGAAGTTACACGACTTCCTCGAAGAAAAACCTGACCAAAATGAGTGCCCGAGATCCAGCACCGGAACACATATGGGGTGTCGGGAAAGCAGGGAGCAACCCGCCACAAACCTGCGGTTCGCAGCCCCGGCAGGTGTGCCTGCGTTACACCTGCCGGGCAGTCGTTCCTCTTTGAATGCTTGCTGCGGAGTGCCGGCGTCGCACCGAATGCCGTCGCCGTCCCTCGGATCGGCTCGCGGAGAGTTTATGGAGACTTTACAATCGGACCCCATGGTGAGTCCTCTCATCAGCGAGGTCAGAGTGAAACCATCACTCCCGGTGATTCGTCTGATGGCGCTCATGGGCGCCCTGGTGGCATTTTCGCTGCCGGCGACGGCGCAGCAGGATAAGCCGCAGGAGGGGGACACGACCCCGCAGTTCACGGAGGAGGTCACGGTCAGAGTTACGGCGCGGAGGCGTGAGGAGAACATCCAGTCGGTGCCGTTCTCGATGGTCGCGCCGACACAGCAGGTGCTACGGAACCGGGGCGCCGAGAGCATCGAGGATGTCTCGGCGAACGTCGCCGGCTTCTCGGTCCAGAACCTCGGGCCGGGCCAGAGCCAGATCGCCATGCGCGGTGTTTCCGCCGGTCAGATCGTTCGCGACCAACCGGGCGTCAAGGAGCAGGTCGGCATCTATCTGGACGAGTCTGTTATCTCCCTGTCACTCTTCACGCCGGACATGGATCTGTTCGACATGTCCCGTATCGAAGTGCTGCGCGGCCCGCAGGGGACACTGTTCGGGTCCGGCTCGTTGGCCGGCACGGTGCGCTACATCACGAACCAGCCTGAGTTGGGCGTGCTGCAGGGCACAGGAGAGTTCGGCTTCGATGCGCTCACGGACGGTGGTTTCGGCCACAGCGCCAAGTTCGCGGTCAACCTACCGATGGGCCAGTCGGCGACGGTGCGGGTCACCGGCTACAACACGGCCCTCGGGGGCTTCATGGACGCCGTGCAGCCAGACGGCAGCACGAACCAGGACGTGAACAGCGGACGCCGCACCGGCGCGCGGGTAGCCGTGTTCGTGCAACCGCACGAGCGCTTCTCGCTGACGCCGCGCGTCATCTATCAGGACGTGTCGATGGACGGGTGGAACCGGATCGATGACTACAATATCTTGGGCAACCCGTTCACGACCACGCGACTGGCCATCACCTTGGGCGAGCGCGAGTTGTTCACACAGCTCGGGGAGCCGTTCGGTGACGAGTTCCTGCTAGGCGACGTGAGCGCCGAGTACGACTTCGGCAACGTGGTGTTGACGTCGATCACATCGGTCACCAACCGGAACGTCGAGGTGGTCCGCGACTCGACTGCGCTGGCCGCCAGCGTGATAGGAGGAACCATCGGGCATCCGGAGGAGGTGTATACGCTCGATGCGCCGCTCATCGATACGACCAGCGCGCAGGCAGTGACGGAGGAGCTACGGCTGACTGGTGCCACCGAGCGGGTCAACTGGGTGGGCGGGCTGTTCTACAGCAATGCTGAGCGCCGCTACGGGCAGAGCCTTCCGGTCACCGGATTCGAGGCTGCTACTGGCATCCCGACAATGGGCGCGCACACCGCGCGCGATGAGTTGTTCTTCTCCGACCTGAACTATGACTTCGACCAGACCGCCGTGTTCGGCGAGGTGTCGGTATCGATCACCGATCGGTTCGACCTGACCGGCGGCCTGCGATGGTACGACTTCGGCGAGCGGCGGGTCCAGACGTTCGCCGGCATCTTCGCCGATGCCGGCACGAACGAGGGGGACACGGCGGCCACTGGCGTCGCGCCGAGATTCATCGCCAGCTACGACCTGACCGATAGCACGCAGGTCAATGCCCAAGTGTCGAAGGGATTCCGGCTCGGCGGCATCAACGACCCACTCAACGTACCAGTCTGCACGCCACGGGATCTGGAGACATTCGGTAACCGCAATATCTGGAAGGACGAGGAGCTGTGGAACTACGAAGTGGGGGCGAAATCGATCTTCCCCGGCGGACGCGGCACGCTGAACGTCTCGGGGTTCTACATGGGCATCCGCAATTTGCAGGCAACGGTGACGGCCGGGTCCTGTTCGTCGCGGATCATCTTCAACGTGCCGGAGTCGCGCAGTGCGGGCATGGAGTTCGAGATCGCGGCGCAGCCGACGCCGCTGTTTGACTTCGCGGTCGCCGTGAGCGTGGCCGACGCGAAGCTCCAGTCGACGCTGGAGTCATACGATGCCTCAGGCAACTCCACGGGCATCATCGCGGGTATCGAAGCGGGCAAGCGTCTGCCGACTACGCCGCTGTTCCAGGCCACGGCGGCGGCGACGTGGCGGTGGCTGATGGGGCGTTGGGTCGGCTACTTGAGTGGCACGTACCAGCATGTCGGAGCGCGTTACACGCAGGTGGGCGACCAGGCGGTCGGTTTCGGCACGGTCAACTTGCTGGCGCTGCCGAACACGATCGGCGGGCCGTTAACCCAGAACACGTTCACCTTCAACCCGGAGCTGCCTGCGTACAACATCCTGAACATCCGGCTTGGCGTGCTCAGCGGCGTGTGGGACATCGCGTTCTTCACCAACAACGTCACTGACGAGCGGGCCTTTCTGGCGCTCGACCAGGAACGCGGAACACTCGCCCGCGTGGGCTACTTGACGAATCCGCCGCGGCGGATGGGCATTGCCACGCGTTTCGACTTCTGAGCTTCGCCCGGAGACAGGACGATCGGTAACGGCGATGTCGTCACCCTCGACGTCACGATCAGCGTGAATGGCTATTTGGCTGACACGAGCCGCACCATCATCGTCGGCACGGCGCCGAGGCAAGTACGAACGGGAACTTGTCAAGTGTTCAGAGAACGCGCTACTTGCCGGCCTGTCAGTGGTACGGGCGGGGCGTACGGGTTGTGCAATAGGTAGGGCCGTTAAGGAAATGGTCCGAGATCGAGTTCCTCAAGGGGGCTCAGAAACGCGTACTGTTGCCCACAAGCGTACCAATGTCCGTCGTTGCCGGCCCCCCGGGCATGTCCGTCACCCGCGGATGCGTCCTGATGGGCCTGCCCCGCTCGACCGTCTACGACGCGCCGAGCGTCGCCGTGGATGACAGCGAGTTCGTCTGTCGCATGCAGGCGATCTGTGATGCGTTCGAGACGTGCGGGTACCGGCGTGTCGGGCGGCGCCAGGCAGGGATGGTCGTCAACAGCCCAGACGGCGCCCACGACCTGCCGTGTGCCCGAATCTCACCCCGGAGGTCGTGCCCGACGGTCCCAACCAGCTTTGGAGCAGCGACTTCCCCTACGTGTCGCGGCCGGGTTCGTTTACGTCGCGCTGATCCTGGACGCCTGGCCGCGCCGCGTGGTCGGCTATGCGATCGGTCGCTCCATCGACGCGCTCTTGCCGTCGCCGCGCTCGCCTCGCAGCGGCCACCGTCGGGCTGCATCTGCCACACGGACCTGGGGGATCGCAGTACGATGCGCTCAGGCCCCGACGTCATGAGGAGCACTAGAGTTCCATCACGCTCTGGACGAGCTCCTTCGCGTCACTGAGCTGCTCGAGCACGATGGCGATGTCCATCGCCGGCCTGCCCGGCACGCGGGCACTCTGGCAGTAGACGCCGTGCTGGCCCACCATGGCGAGCGCGTCGGTCATCAGGTCGAGCGCCACGGCCAGCCGCCCGCCCGCCGGCCCGAGCATCGTCTCGTGTGCCTCGATCGCGTCGCGGTGCTTGTCGTGAACGCTCACGGCCTCATTCCTTCTTCGACGGCTGCGACGGGCGGATCTCCACGCAGCTCGGCAGGCTGCGCACCGGGTGCGCAACCAAGTCGGCCACGACCTGGGCCACGTCATCGGGCATCAGCGCCCAGTTGGCCTTCTCCTGACCGCGACCGCCGAAGTCGGTCACTACCGAACCGGGCATCACGTACGCCACCCGGACACCATCGTGACGCACCTCCTGCATCAGCGCCTCGCTGAACGCGTTGAGCGCCGACTTCGAGGCACAGTACGCCGCCGCGCCGGGAAACGCATTCTTGCCGGCCAAGCTGCTGATGTTGATGATCCACCCGCCGCCGCGCCGCTTCAGGTGCGGGAGCGCGGCACGGCAGCAGTGGAAGACGCCGGTCAGGTTCGTGTCGACGACCGTGCGCCAGTCGTCGAGCGACATTTCCGCAACGGGCGAGAAGATCCCGACGCCCGCGTTGTTCACCAGGATGTCGAGGCCAGCGGCGCGCTGCGCAAGTCCGTTGATGGACTTCTCCACGTCCTGATACCGGCGGACGTCGCACCACATTGGCTGGACGTTGGCGCCGTTCGGCACGCCTCGCAGCTCGCGAACGGCCTCCTCGACCCCCCGGAGGCTCGTGCCCGTAACGGCCGTGGTCGCGCCCCGCTCGAGTAACCGCCGCGCGATGGCTTTGCCGATTCCTCGTGTGCCGCCCGTGACGACGGCGACCTTGCCTGCGAGCTGCATGCCCTCCACTTCTCCCGGTCAGCGTTCGAGCCGCTACCCCCCTTACAATACCGCAGCGACTGATGACGAGCGTTGCGATCATCGGCGCCGGCGAGCTCGGCGGCGCCACGGCCTCCGCGCTCGCGCGGCGCGCGAGCGCTGACCGGGTTGTGCTGGTCGATGGCGCACGCGACGTGGCCGCGGGCAAGGCGCTCGACATCGTGCAGGCGGGTGCCATCACCGGCTCGCCGGTACGGCTGGACGCGGCCGCCGATCAGGCTGCCCTCTCGAAGTGCGACGTTTGTGTCGTCGCCGACCCGATCGTCGCTGGCGCGGCAAAGGGGCCGGCCGGGGCCACGCTGCTGGCGCGGCTGGCATCACTGGCCGACCCGGCACCAATCGTCGTGGCGGACGCCGACCAAGCCGACCAGATCGAGTCAGTGGCCGGAACCGTGGCGGCCAGCCGCCTAGTCGGGTCGGGAGGTCTCGCCGTAACCGCAGCGGCTGCTGTGTGCGTGGCGTTGGAGGTAGGGTGCTCGACGCGCGAGGTGTCCCTCGTCGTGCTCGGTGCGCCGCCAAGCCGCTTCGTGGTGTCGTGGAGCCAAGCCTCGGTGTCTGGGGTCTCGCTGGAGACCATCCTCTCCCCACCCCAGGTCCGCCGCCTGGAGGCGAGGATCGCGGGGCTCTGGCCACCCGGCCCGTACGCCTTCGGTGTGGCGGCCGCACGGGTGGTCGAGGCAATTCTCACGTCGTCCCACGCGTCGGTGAGCGTGCTGACGATGATCGACGGCGCCTTCGGCGTGCGCCACCGCGTGGGCGCCCTGCCTGCCCTGCTGACGCCCGGCGGCATCTCGCGCGTGGTGGAGCCGCACCTGACGCCACGCGAACTCTCACAGGTCCACACTGCCCTCCGCTGGTAGGGAGGAGGCTGGAGTGATCCCTGGGCGGGCTCCGGCCCTAGGAGAACGCCGGCGTCAGCGGATGCAACGAGAGACCGCCCGAGGAGCTGCGCAGCCGCGCACGCAGCATAAGCTGCCCGCGATGCAGCCGCGAGTGCAGCCTCTGATCCTTGAACCTCAGCCGCGAGCTGGCCTCCTGCATGGCCAGCATCTGGATATCACGCCGCACCGCCGGCTCCAGGCAGATGTCGGGCAGTGCCTCGATCGCTCCGCTCTGGTCACCGCGCCGCGCAGCTCGGCCTTCAGCAGCTCCTCGTCTGGTAGGTGTGACCAGTCGGCACCTGGATCTTGGGAACTGTTTCGCCGGGGTCGGTGGCCAGCGCCAGCCGCCGGGCAGCCGCGACATCGCGGCGTTAGAGACGATGCGGTAGATCCACGACGAGAGCGCGGCACCGTTGCGCAACGCGCCGACTTTCTGCAGCACGTCCTGCGCGACTTCTTCCGCGTCCTCGCCGTTTTTCATGTGCCACATCGAGAGCTGCAAGGTGGACGGGCCGTAACGCTCCCCCAGCGTCTACACAGGCTGTAGTCGAGGTACGGAGGCGATCGAGCAACATCTGATCCCGGGTTCGTAACATCTCGTCTTTCTGTGATGGAGAGTCCCGATGGGGCGCCCGGTATTCCCGGCGGCTCAACGTGCTAGTGTACAGGCAGTTAGCGCCCCTTGGCGGGGTGCCCCAGCATACCCAGCCGCCCGCGTCGGTGCGGCAAACGTGCTAAGTACTGGCGGCGGTGGTCCTAGCGATCCTCATCGTGACGGTGCTGCTGTTGATCAACGCCGTCTACGTCGGCGCCGAATTCGCAGCAGTCAGCGTTCGGCGCAGCCGGATTCAGCAGCTGGCAGCGGAAGGCAACACCCTCGCCGGGTGGCTGCTGCCCCTCATCGACTCCCCCCAGGCGCTGGACCGCTACATCGCCGCGTGCCAGATAGGCATCACGCTCTCGAGCCTGGTACTGGGCGCCTACGCGCAGGCGACGTTCGCCGTCTGGCTGACCCCGCTGTTCGCCGCCGCCGGCGGCCTGCAGGAGGTGGCCGCTCAATCGACCTCGGTGGCCATCGTGCTGCTGCTGCTGACCGGCGCCCAAGTGGTCTTCGCCGAGCTGGTGCCCAAGTCGCTGGCGCTCCAGTACCCAACGCAATCGGCACTGGTAACTCTGTTGCCAATGGTGCCGTCGCTCTGGTTCTACCAGCCCTTTATCCGCTGGCTGAACGGCACGGGCCTCGCGCTGCTGCGCCTGGTCGGCTCGCCGCAGCAAGAGCACCAGCGACTGCACTCGTCCGAGGAGATCGAACTGCTGATCGCGGAGAGCCGCGAGGGCGGGCTGATCGAGCCCGACGAGCACCGGCGGCTGCAACGCGCCCTGCGACTGAACACCATGCAGGCACGACAGCTGATGGTGCCGCGACGGCGGGTGTCGGTGCTCAACGCCGAGACCCCGCTCGACGAAGTGGCCGACATCGTGGCGAAGAGTCCGTACTCGCGCCTGCCCGTCTACCGCGGCTCGGTCGACAACGTGGTCGGCATGTTGCACACCAAGGACTTGGTACGGTGGATGGTCGAAGGCGGCCCCGGGCAGTCGCTCGAGTCGATGACCCGGCCGCTGCCGAGCGTGCATGAGAGCGTGAATGCCGACCAGCTCCTTCGGCAACTGCGCGAGCGGCGGGCGCACCAGGCGCTGGTTGTCGACGAATTCGGAGGCACCGAAGGGCTCGTCACGCTCGAGGACGTCCTCGCCGAGTTCCTCGGCGACGTGGGCGACGAGTTCAAGGCCGGCGAGCCAGTGGCCGAGCCGCTGCCGGACGGCCGCGTCAGGATGCCGGGCGGATTTGGCGTCGAGGACGCTGCAACGCTGCTCGGCACGAGCTGGACGACCGCGGCAGCTACCGTAGCAGGGATGGTCACCGAGGCGTTGGGCCACCTGCCAGCCGAGGGCGAGCGCGTAACCGTCGGCGCGGTGGAGTTCGAGGTGGAGCGCGTACGGGACCACATGGCGACGACACTCGTCGCCCGTCGGACCGACGAGGCACCGACGGGGATGGGTTCGTGAACGAGATTCTCCTGCTCGCGATCGTCGTGCTGCTGCTGGTGACGGCCAACGGCTTCTTCGTGGCCGCTGAGTTCGCAATCATCGGGGCGCAGCGCGCGAGCATCGAGTACGAGGCAAGTCGGGGCAGCCGCCTAGCAGAGCGCGTGATGCGTATCCTAGCGAGCCCCAGGCGGGTAGATCGCTACATCGCCACCGCGCAGGTGGGCATCACCGCGGCCAGCCTCGGCCTCGGCATGTACGGTGAGCACACGCTGGCGGACTGGATCGCCCTCCGGCTGGAGCCGCTCGGCGTGTCGCGCTGGATCGCCGTCCACATGCTGGCGTCGATCGTCGCTGTGGCCATCCTCACCTACCTGCACATCGTACTGGGCGAGATGGTGCCCAAGGCGCTGGCGCTGCAGCGGGCCAACCGGGCTGTGCTCTACGTGTCGCCCCTGATCGAGGCCCTCGAGCGGGCACTGTTTCCCCTGGTGGTCGGTCTCAACGGCATCGGCAACGGCCTGCTCCGCCTGGCCGGGGTCACGCGGCACGCAGAGGCCGAGCGCTACCACTCACCCGAGGAACTGCAGCTGATCATCGAGGAGAGCCGGGAAGGCGGCGTGCTGCGGGGCGAGTCGGGGCGCATCGTGCGCGAGTTGCTTGAGTTCTCCGACCTGACCGCGGGCCAAGCGATGGTGCCGCGCGTGCGGACCGTCGGCATCCCCGACGGCGCCGACACCAAAATGCTGCGCACCATCATCCGCTCAAGCCCGCACACGCGGTACCCGATTTACACGACCGACCTCGACCACATCACCGGTAGCATCCACATCAAGGAGCTGCTGCGGCACCTGCAATCGGGCCGGTCGGTCCGCTCGTCGGAGGCACGGGCACTGCCACACGTCCCCCGTACGCTAGCACTCAACGAAGTGCTGGGGGCGATGCGCCGGCACCGCACGCAGATGGCTGTGGTGATGGACGAGTACGGTGGCACCGCCGGGCTGATCACGATCGAGGATCTCTTCGAGGAAGTGGTCGGGGAGATCGAAGAAGATCGACAGCGTGTCCCGATCACTCGCGACGATGCCGGCCGGCTGCTCGCGCACGGGACCGTCCGCCTAAAGGACGCCGGCGACGCCCTCGGCACCGAATTCGAGCACCCCGAAGTGCAGACAATCAGTGGCCTCGTACTGGCACTGCTAGGCCGCCCGCCCGTGAAGGGCGACGTGGTGTACTGGAAGGGCGTGCGGATCCTAGTGACCACCGTCGCCGGACGCGGTGTCGCCAACGCCACGGTCACGCTCGAAGAACCGGCGCAATAGCACCAACGCCAAGGCAACGAGGCGTGCCGGACGCGGGGCGCTAGCACGTGACCAGATGGTGGCCGAAGACGTGGCAGAAATGGCGTGTGAGCGACGCCTCCGCGTTGGGGAGCGCCACCTGGCGGCCGAGCGCTCGCTCGAGCGACGTCACACCGCGTTCCGCGATCCCGCAGGGCACGATCAGCGAGAAGTGGTGCAGGTCAGTCGCCACATTGAAGGCAAAGCCGTGGCTGGTGATCCACCGTGAAATGCGGACGCCGATCGCGCCGATCTTGTCAGGACCGAGCCACGCGCCAGTCAACCCCTGCAACCGTCTCGCTGCCAGCCCGTACTCGGCACACGCGCGGATCATGACCTCCTCGAGATCCCGCACGTAGCGGTGCACGTCGCACCGGTCGGGCCGCAGATCGAGGATCGGATAGCCCACCACCTGACCGGGCCCGTGGTAAGTAACGTCTCCGCCCCGGCCGGTCTCGTACACGTCGATGCCGAGCTCCGCCAGGCGCGCAGTGGTGGCGACCACGTGGGACCGCCCGCCGTCGCCGCGCACGCCTACGGTGATGACCGGTGGGTGCTGCAGCAGGAGCAGGAGGTCGGGCACCGCGTCAGCGCGCCGGCGCTCCACCAGTTCACGCTGGAGGGCTAGTGCCTCGGTGTACGGCACCAAGCCGAGCCGCCGAACCTCGAGGGGCCTGCCCGCCTGGGAGGCAAGCGCTGCGTCTGGGGCGGCCGACATTGTCACGCCTGGTTCGGATCGAAGTGTTCGATCTGCTGCTTGATCATCGCCATGAACTCGTCGGCCACGGCCCCGTCGACAATCCGGTGGTCGAAGCCGAGCGTGAGGTAGGCCATCGTGCGGATCGCAATCGCATCGTCGATCACCACCGGGCGCTTCTCGATGGTCCCCACGCCCAGGATGGCAACCTGCGGCTGGTTGATGATCGGCATGCCGAACTGCGCGCCGATCTGGCCGGGATTGGTGAGGGTAAACGTCCCGCCCAGCACCTCGTCTGCGCTTAGCTGCCGGCCGCGCGCGCGCGCGGCGACGTCAGTGATCGCACGGCTGAGGCCCAGCATGTTCCGCTCGTCGGCGTTGCGGATCACGGGCACGATCAGCCCTGCGTCAAGTGCCACGGCGATGCCCAGGTTGACGGCCTTCCGGTAGACGATCGACTCGCCATCAACTGACGCGTTGACGATCGGGTACAGGCGCAGCGCGTCGATCACCGCCTTAGCGATGAAGGGCATGAACGTCAGCCGCGAGCCCGCACGTTCGTACTCCGCCTTTCGCGCCTGGCGGATGCGGTCCACGGTGGAGAAGTCGACGTGGAACACCGTGTGGACGTGCGCCGAGGTGCGCTGGCTGAGCACCATGTGCTCAGCGATCTTCCGGCGCATCACTGACATGGGCTCGATCTCGACGTGTTCACCCTGATGGCGCGCCGGGGACGGCAGCGTCGGGCGCGCAACGACGGGCGCCACCGGGGGGTGCGGCTGTTTCGCAGCTCGATCGAGGAACTGGAGGATGTCGCGCTTGGTCACCCGCCCACCGGCGCCGGTGCCGGTGATCTGCCTGATGTCGACGTCGTGCTCGCGCGCGATGCGCCGCACTAGCGGAGAAGACCGCTGGCGGCGATTCTCTTCGGCCGGGGCCGCGCTGTCACCGTTGGTTGGTGTGGCGGGCTCGGGTGCAACCGGTGCAGGCACGACAGCAAGCGGCGGTGTCTCGGCCGGGGCGGCGACCGACTCGCCCGGCTGGCCGATCATTCCCACCACGGCGTCCACCGGCACTGTCTGCCCTTCGGTGACAGTAATCTCGGTGAGCACACCCGCAGCCGGCGACGGGATCTCCGCATCGACCTTGTCAGTGGAGATCTCGAAGAGCGGCTCGTCGCGGTCGACCTCGTCGCCCACCTGTTTGATCCAGCGGACAATGGTGCCCTCGGCGATCGATTCCCCCATCTGGGGCATGACGACTGGCGTCGGCATCGGCATCCTGACCACGGACTCTCTCAGAGGTGAATGGCCGCGCCATGGGCAGCGTGTGCCGCCTCGGCAACCGCCTCTGAGAATGTCGGGTGCGCGTGCATTGTCCGGATCAGCTCCTCCACCGTGCATTCGAGCCGCAACGCGAGCACCGCCTCGGCCACGAGCTCGGTCGACCTGGGCCCGATCATGTGGACGCCCAGCACCTCATCGTACTTCCTGTCGGCCACGATCTTGACGAAACCCTCGCCCTCGGCCGCCATCTTCGCCCGACCCAACACGCCGAACGGAAACGAGCCCACGGTCACATCGTAGCCCTCCGTCTTCGCCTCGGCCTCGTTCAGCCCGACGCTGCCAATCTCGGGATCACAATATGTGCACGACGGCACGTGGCGGTAATTGAGCGGTTGCACCGACTGACCAGCCAGGCGCTCGGCCACGATAATGCCCTCGGCCGACGACACGTGCGCGAACTGCGGATGCACGCCCGTCCCGAGCGTAATCACGTCGCCGATGGCTGAGATGCCGGGCACCGAGGCCCGGTAGAACTCGTCCACCTTCACGTAGCCACGGTCGAACTCGACACCGAGGGCCTCAAGCCCGAGCCCGTCGGTGACCGGGGCGCGGCCTGTGGCCACGAGCAGGATATCGGCGGCAAGCGTCTTTGTCTTGACGTCTGGAGTCTGCACCTCGATCGTCACGCCCCCAGCGCCAGCCTCGGCCCCGATGACGCGGGTGCCGGTAAGCGAGCGGATGCCCTGCTTGCGAAACGATTTCTCGAGCTCTGCCGAAACGGCCTCGTCCTCACCGGGCACCAGCCGCGGCAGTAGCTCAATGATGGTGACCTCGCTGCCGAACCGACGGAAGATCGACGCGAACTCCACGCCGACGGCGCCGCTGCCCACGACGACCAAGCGACCGGGCACCTGCGGCAGGTGGATGGCCTCGTCGCTAGTGATGATGCGCTCGTGGTCGACCGTGATCCCCGGCACACTGCGCGGCGACGACCCCGTGGCTACGATGACCTGAGCTGCCTGCAACGTGCGGGCGTTCTCCCCCGTTACCTCGACGACGCCGCCCCCAAGCAGCCGAGCGGTGCCCTGCACCCACTCGATTCCGTTCTTCTTGAAAAGATACTCGACACCCTTCGTGAGGCCGGTAACGATCTTGTCCTTGCGGGCGTGCACTTGGCCCATCTTGATGCCCGGCGCGCCGGACGGGATTGTGACACCCCACTCGGCTGCCTGCCGCACGATCTTGAGCGCGTGGGCGTGCTCAAGCAGGGCCTTGGTCGGAATGCAGCCCCAGATGAGGCACGTACCGCCGAGTGCTTTCTGCCGCTCGACGACCGCCACCTTCCTGCCGAGCTGCGCCGCGCGAATGGCGGCCACGTAGCCACCCGTGCCGGCGCCGATGATCACCACGTCATGGGAATCTGGCAAGCGACGCTCCTTCGATGTCGGTCGGCCCGGGGCCGTCAGCGCTTCAGGGAGGTGATCGGCACGAAGCCTGCCGTGGGGGAGGCCGGGGCGTCAGCGTCCCCGCTCGGCGGGGGCTCAGCGTTGTCGGTCAGGCGCCGAAGCTCGGCCCGCAACTCGCTGTACTGGTACCTGAGCTCCCAGCACGTCTCTTCGAGGCGCGCGAGCCGCTTCGCGGTCCGTCGCGCATGGGCCCACGTCGCGCTCGCCACAAGGATTAACGCGGCCACGGCCAGCCACTGCAAGCTCATTTTGGAGGATCGGGCGACAGCCCGGGGCATACCTTATCGAAGCCAATTCTGGGGTGTCAAGGAGAAGGCCCTGGTCTGGACCGTTTGTCCGATGGCATCAACGTAGCGTTGTCGATCAGCTTCTCCTCGGCCAGCCGGCGCCCGTTCTTAAAGGTCGCCTAGGACGTTCGGCCGCAGCCCATCTTGCCTTGGTGCGTGCGCTGCTCATTGTACGTGACCAGCCACGCATCGAGGTCGGCCTGCAACTGCCCCTGGCTCGCGTATAGGCGCTTGCAGAAGGCCACGCAGGAGAACTCCGCAGCACTGTGTTGTGGAATTGTTCGCAGATATCGTTCGTCTGCAGGTTTTCACCTTGGTCTTCGTGTGATCGACGTCGTTGAGCAGGTCGGCCGCCGTGACCACCGTCTTCGCCGTGTAGTGCTTCGCCGCAGCCCACTGCGATTACGCGTCGACGAACGTCTGCTGGTAGATCCAGCCGACCCCCTCCTGGCCGTCGCGCTTGCTTTTCGAGCGCCGCGACCTGCACCTCTCGTTAACACCACGTGGTCTTCGGCCCCTTCCGCTCCAAGGCCACTAGGCGATGCGTGAAGGTCTACAGACAGTGACGAAGCCAGACCTCGCGGACGCCGGCTCCGCGGTACCATCGGAGGCGCTTCTTCAGCCACGCCTCCTGATCATCGAGCCTGCCTTGGCGTCGGACCAGCCGTTCCAGCACCGCGCACCCGCCTCTCCGTCCCCAGTCACAAGCAGTGAAGCGAGGGCTGCTGCTGTCGCTGCTGCGGGACGCCGGTCTGACACGAGAGCGCGTCAGGGTGTTGTCGCAGCAGCGCTTCGGCCAGCACTATTGCTGCGCAGCGCGCCGCTTCGCCCAGTACGTTTTCATCCGCTCACTAGCCGCCTTGCGCTGAGCGGCGCTCATCGCCCGCTTGGTATGCTTCCTCGCTTGCTTGGCAGGCGTCGTAGGTCTGCGACCCGCGCGCCTGCCCAGTCCTGCCAGCGCGCTCTCTACCGCTGCAATCTGCCTGTCTAACTGCCCCCTCTGCGTCTTGAGTTGCGACAGGGCCGTCCTAAGGATTGAGGCAATGTTTGCCAAGGCGATGACCTCCGTGGGCTGCCAAGTACTAGGTGCCCGTGTGTGTCCTATACGATATGTTGATCCCACGTCGACCGACAACGTGTTTCCGCTCAGGATTAGGTGGTGCGCGCGCCGCAGCCTCTCGACGCGTGAACGCGCACGGCCAAACCTTACCAGCCGTGTCAGCAACGGTTACTCGGTTGCCGCCCGTTGCTCTGCCATCGCGGACGTTGAGAGCATTAGGGCAGAAGGCGAGCTCGATGTCGTTTTCGAGTTCTCCAGGCCGTCGGAGGTCAAGCGCGTGCTCGACGATTTGTGGAATGCGAGGTGAGCGCTTCGTCCTTGACGTGAACAATGCCATCGAGAAGCTGGCCGAATCCCAGACTCACCCTGGAGACCGCACTGGGTTCGTCCCCGCGCTACACCGAGGGCGACCTGTTCGCTCTCAAGCGTGTCTACCGGAACTTGTTGATGAACGCGTTCCAGACCATCGGGTCACGCGGCCGCGTCGCGATCCAGATGCTCCTCGAAAAGAAACACTCGGTCATCGGACGCCGGGTCGGGCATCCCACCAGAGTGCCGCAGGGTCATCTTCGAGGACTTCCTGACGACCAAGCGCAGGGGCCTCAGCTTGGCCATTGCAAAGAAGGTCGTCGAGCCGCTCCAGGGCACCATCTCGGTCACAAGCGAGGTGAACATGGGCACCACGTTCACCAACTCGCCCAAGCGCCGACCCTCGCAGGTCCGCACCGCCTAACCGCAGCCCGCCGTACACACGAAGGCCCGGCGCCTGCTGACACCGGGCCCATGAAGGGGGGAACGCCGCCTACTTCTTCGTGGGCAGGACGGAATCCTTGAGCGGCTTCGCGATGCGAGCCTTGACCACGGTCTTGGCGGGAATCTGGATGGCCTCGCCAGTCGCGGGATTGCGCCCCATACGGGCCTTTCGCTTCTGGACCACGAGCTTCACCATGTTGGGCAGCACGAACTCGCCCGTCCGCTTCAGCTCCTTCTCCGACAGCGCCGTCAGCTCGTCGAAGAACTCACGCGCCTGCGCGCGCTTCAGCCCAAAGCGCTCCGCGAAGTGCAAAAAGAGCTCCGACTTGCCCATCCTCCGGGCTCCTGCCATCTTGTCCCCCCAGTGCCGCGCGTGAGTCACTCGAGCGCCACGGTTCCGCGCATTCGAACCGTGGCCAAAATCCTTAGCAAAAAACGGGCTTCATGCTAGCGTGGGCCTTGATCGCTGTCAACGAAATGTCCGGCGCTCCGACGAGGTGACCAGATGCGGATCGCCACCCTGATAGCAGGCTGCTCCTGTCGTGACCGCATGGAGCCTCGTAGGAGGTTGGGATCGGAGTGTCGATCCCTTGCGCGGACTATTTCAGCAGCCTGCTAGAATCCAAGGTCCATGGCAGACGGCGCCACCATCGAGACCTTCCCCAACCCGAACCCGGAGCGCGACTTCGAGGTGGCCATCGACTGCCCGGAGTTCACGTCCGTCTGCCCGAAGACCGGCCTCCCCGACTTCGGCGAGATCCGGATCCGGTACGTGCCCGGCGATCGCTGCATCGAGCTGAAATCACTGAAGTACTATCTGATCGAATTTCGTAATCGGGGTATCTTCTACGAGGCGGTCACCAACCAGATCCTGGGCGACCTAGTCGGCGCTTGCCAGCCGCGACAGATGAAGGTGGTCGGCGACTTCACGGTCCGCGGCGGAATCAAGACGACGGTTACGGCGTCGTATTCCGCGCCCTGAACCCCCGAGCCTGCCCGCCGTAACCTCGTCTATCAAACGCTGTCACCCGGAACGGCTTGGCGCCGCTCCTTGGCATTCGTGTGGCGACCTTCCACTCGGCACCCTAGTCAACCAAGCGGGCGACGGTAGCGCCGAGGCGCGACTCCGGCGCATCCCAGAACTCCGCCACCAGCGGGTGCCGGTCGAGTGCCCGCTGCACAACGCCGCGCTGCACGCCGATGCCGCGGCCATGGATGAGCCGTACCTCGCGCAAACCGGCCTTGTGAGCCGCCCAAACGTACTCCTCCAGCACCGACGGAATATCGCGAGGGGTGAACGCATGCAGGTCGATCACGTCCTCGATCGGGAGCTCGTGTGCCACCGATCTACCAGCCGAGAACGCGCCGGCTGCGCCACAGCGGCCTCTTGCGAGCAAAGCGCCACTCCGGAGTGCTGCCCGAGTCGCGCAGCACGCGCAGGATGTCCGCGAAGGTGCCGGCATAGCTCACCTCACGCTCGAAGCACATGACGCAATCAAACTCCCGCTCGCGGCCGCGGCCTTGGAGGTTGTAATGCAGCCGGCGGTGGAGCATCTGCAACCCGCGCTCCACGGTTCGGGCGTGGCCCGGTATCGCGGCGCCGGTGTCGCGGTCGCCGTGTGGATCGCAGTACGTTTGGCGCTCAAGGGCAAGCATCGCCCACCACTCCGCAGTCTTGCTCAGCAGCAGGATGAACCCGCAGCTGGCGACCCGGCCCGAACGGCGGACGGCGGCATTGCAGTAGGCGTACTCGTACCTCTCGGCGTTGGTGGAGCGGTGCGGTCGCTCGGCGTCCTCGATCGCCAACACCTGCACGGCGTACCGTGTGCCCTCTAGGCCCGGGCGATTCTTGGTGCGGACCAAGAGGAATTGCGTGTAGCTGAGGCTCTCGTCGATGCTGCTACCTGCCATCAGGGTCGGTCTCAAGTGTGCACTCCCCTAGTGGTGCATGCAACGCAAGCCACGTCAGGGCGGCGTGAGCGCCAGCCGACGGATGGCATCGGCCAGCCCTGCCTCGTCGTGCGAGGGCGCGACGCGCCATCCACGGCGGCGGATCGGCTCGACGGCGTTGCCCATCACCACCGGCACACCGGCGTACTCGAGCATCCCGATGTCGTTGAAGTTGTCACCAACGGCCATCACCTCCGCCGCCTCGACGCCGAGCGCCAGCGCGCGCGCGGCGAGCGCGCGGCCTTTGGTCGCCTCGGGAGCAGTCACGTCAACGAGCGAAAAGTCTCGATCGCGGTACTCAGTCAGGGCAACGGCGTACTTCCGGGCTGCAGCGTCGAGCCGCCCAGCTAGAGCGCCCATGTCCTCGACGCCGCCATTAAACATCACCTGGATGGGATCCTCGGTGAGCGCATCCTCAAGTGGCTCGGCGCACTGGAGCAGTCTCCGGTTGCGGGACCAGTAGCCCCGTCGGGCCGGGTGCGTCCAGTCCATCGTCTCGAACACGATCTGGCACCGGTGGTCGCGGTCGAACACCAGGGCGGCCGCGCTCCTGTGGGCACGCGTTGTGACAAGGACGTTGTGGGCAACCTGCCGAGGCAGCAGCCGCCGCACCACCGTCGAGCCGTCCATGCGTCGTTCTACCGCCCCGTTGCTCACGATGAGGGCCACCGACGCGGGCAGGCCCTCCACCATCGGCCGCACAGACGGGAAGCTGCGACCGGTCAACAGAGCAACGTGAACGCCCGCAGCGACCGCCGAGTGAACGGCGGCGCGGTTGGCTTCGGGCATGGCGCCTCGGCTGTCGAGTAGCGTCCCGTCCACGTCGATGCCGATGAGTCGGACCACGGATCTCCCCTCACCTCCTGCGATAGGCTAGAAGGTTATGACACTAGACGAATTCCAGGGGGTCAATGCGGGGTACGCACTCGAGCTGTACGAACGCTACCGCCGTGACCCAGGCTCGGTCGACGCCGCGACGCGCACGGCATTCTCACGGTGGACGCCGGAGCCGCCGGGGGCCGCTCCGGCAGCGCCCCTCGGCAAGACCGCCGGCGATCCCTCGCTGCTGCTCGAGACCCACGCCACCCCCGAGGACGACCTCCGCCGCCTGCCCGGCAGCCTCGTGGGCGGCCCAGGCCCCGAGAGCTCGCCGAGCGCGTTTGAAACTATTGACAAGCTGCGCCGCATCTACTGTGGCACGACGGGCTTCGACATGGCCCAGATCTTCGTAGCCGACGAGCGCGACTGGCTTCGCGACGCGGCCGAATCGGGCCGGTACCTGCCACCGGTCAACCCCGAGATCGTCCTCAAGCACTTCTACAACATCGGAATGGGGGTAGGCGCCGACGGCGGAGTCGTAGTGCTCGTTCTGCACGATGCGGACCAGATGGCGTTCAGCGACATCGAACTGGCGATCCGCGACTACGCCGACACGGGCTGCCGAGGGCTCGCTGACTCTCGACGACCTCAAGGGCGGCACCTTCACGATCACCAACGGAGGCGCCTTCGGGTCGCTCCTGAGCACGCCGATCCTCAGCCCGCCGCAGGTCGGCATCCTCGGACTGCATGCCATCCAGGACCGGGCCGCGCCGGTGGACGGCCAAGTGGTGATTCGTCTGATGATGTACGTCGCGCTCAGCTACGACCACCGCATCGTGGATGGGCGCGAGGCAGTACAGTTCCTAGTGGCCATCAAGGAGTTCGTCGAGGACCCAGGCCACCTGCTGCTGGAGAGCTGATCCTATGACTCGCACTGCCCTCGTCGCCGTTCTATCGATCGTGTCGGGCCTGCTGGCCAGCGCGCCGCTGGCATGGGCCCAAACGATCGGCCTCGAACCGCCGACCGACCTAGCCGGGCCGCCTCCCGAGGCGGACAGGGCACCGTCCGGGCTGGTCTCAAGGGTAATCGTGCCGGGCGAGGGCGGGCCTGCGGCGCTGCCCGACGACTACGTGACGGTGCACTTCGCCGGCTGGACCACCGATGGCAACATCATTGACAGCTCGGGCGACGCACCGCCGATGTTCCCGCTGAACCGGACGCTGCCAGGCTTCCGGGAGTGCGTGCAGCTGATGGCGATGCGCGAGCACCGGCGCTGCTGGGTCCCTGCGACTCTCGGCTACCGGGGGCAGGAGGGCCGACCCGACGGACCGGTCGTTTTCGACGTGGTGCTCCTTGAGGCCCGCCGCCCGCCGAGGGAGGCGCCCGAGGATGTGGCCGAGCCGCCCGAAGACGCCATCGTGACCGAGTCGGGGCTGGCGTACAGACGGTTGCGGACGGGCACCGGCGTGCGTAACCCGACCGAGTTCAGTCAAGTACAGGTGCACTACACGGGGTGGAGCACGGAGGGCGTCATGTTCGATACCTCGCTGAACGACGGGGCGCCGCGCACCTTCCAGGCCAACGGCGTGATTGCCGGCTGGACCGAGGGCCTGCAGCTGATGGTCGAGGGGGAGCGGATGCGCTTCTGGATTCCCGAGAACCTCGCCTACGAAGGCGAGGAAAGCTTCGAGCCGGGGATGCTCGTCTTCGACGTCGAACTCGTCCGCATCCTCAACTGATCCAGGGAGTGCCGACAAGCCGCTCTGCGAGTGCAGTTCGAGTTTCTGGCGGGCGAGGCAAAGCTAGGTGCGGTAGCAGCCTCCCCCGTCGAAGCTGTTCACCGACGGATACTGGCCCGGAACGCGCTATTCTCGAGTGCGCGGTCGTAGACGAGCCTCACATCATCGTTCACGTCAACTGTTCCGCCTAGCGCCGCCGGTCAGTTCGATATCCGCGTTGGGCGCGTACACTACAATCGACGACACGGTTCCGCCGAACACGCGCACGTCAAGATCATCTACAAGGACTGCCCGGGGCCAATCTTGGCCCTAGGATTGTGACTCTCGTATGTAGGGCCTTTGGGGGCGGCGCTATCTAAGGACACTTCTGGCGGCGTAGCACCCATCGTGTCAACTGTTGACGGAACTCCTCCTGGTCCCGGCCCTTGAACCGCCATTCCGGTGCTGGTCATTGGTAGATCCTACTGGGCACCGGTCGGCGGAACCGACCGGCTGAAAGCAAGACCCCCGTTCAAACCGTGCGTGCGGATTTCCCGCACACGGCTTACGAGGTGGACTTCAGGTCGCAGCATGCACCACCCCCGGATACCGAATCGTGCCGCGCAGGCGGACCAGCCCCATGGCCTCGAAGGAGGGACGCTGCCAAGCCCGGGCCCGACCCGCCGCCAGACGCGACCCAGCACGCTTGAGGAGCAAGCCGCGCAGGCGCCGCACGACGTACTGGTCGAGCTGCACGAAGTGGTTCGCCGCATTTCCCGTCCGGAAATATTGCCCCCACCCGCGAAGGACCCGGTTCACGTCCTTGATGACCGGACGCAGGTCCGTGTGGCAGCGACTCCGAGGGGTCAGCGCCCGCACGCGGGCTCGCACCTGCTGCATCGCACGTCGGGACGGCCATCGGTGCAGGTAGTACACGCGTTGCCGCGACCGTGCCCAGATGGGTCCGCTCATGCGCTTGTGCAGATGACACCCCAGGAAATCGAAGCCCTCACGGCCGTCCGTCAGGTCGACCACTCGCGTCTTCCCCGGATGCCGCTGCAGCCCGAGGCGGGCCAGCACCAGGCCCACCCGCTCTCGCGCCGCCTCGACCGACGCCTTCGTGTCGCACATCACCACGAAGTCGTCCGCGTAGCGCACCAGCGTACCCAGGTGCGCCCACCGGTCCTCCCAGACCCGGTCGAGCACGTGCAGGAAGATGTTCGACAACAGCGGCGAGATGACGCCCCCCTGCGGAGTCCCCGCCAGGGTGCGATGCACCTGCCCGTCCTCCATCACCCCCGCCGCGAGCCACAGCCGCAGAAGCCGAAGGACACGCCGGTCCGAGACGCGCTGGCGAACCAGCGTCAGCAGCTTCGTTCGGTCGATGCGGCTGAAGTAGTCGCGGATGTCGGCGTCCAGCACGTGGCTGCCCCCACGCGCCCCGCGGACGCGAAGGACCTCCAGCGCCTGCGTCGCGCTCCGCTTCGGTCGAAACCCATACGACGAATCACGGAAATCCGCCTCGAAGATGGGGCTCAACACCAGCGTCGCGGCCATCTGCGCCACCCGGTCGCGGACCGTCGGTATCCCGAGCGGTCGCCGTCGGCCATCGGCCTTGGGAATGTATCGCCGGAGGACCAGCCGCGGCCGATACGTCCCTGCCCGCAGCGCCGCGCCGAGTTCCGCGAGGAACACGTCGACTCCACGCTGCTCAATCTCCGCCAGCGTCTCCCTGTCGACGCCGGCCGAGCCACGATTCCGCCTGACACGCCGCCACGCCTCCCAGAGGACGTCATCCCTCCAGATCCGGTCCATCAGGGCGTGGAAACGCCGCTCCGGGGACCGCTTGGCCGCGGCCCACAGGCGTCGCTGCAATTGGCGCACTTTGTCGAGAGGCACACGCCTCTCGGGGGAGTTGGGTCCGGTCTTGCCGGCCATGCCCTCGCGCGTCCTCGCACCCGCGCCATGCCCACCGCAGGGGCCCTTCCCTCCGACCGCGTTCTGCTGCACGGCCCTCCGCAGTACTATGGCCCCCTCGGACTCCCGCTGCGCCGCGCCCGCTTTCACCTTCGGCTTATGCGGACCGCGCTGCCTTGACCCGGGCCGCGCAGACGGGTCTCTCGTGTTCCGCCCCCCTCCGTGTCCACGTGCTGCGCCCATACCCCGCCGAGACCTCCCGCGCGTGCACCGCCGGACCGGGGCGCGGGAAACGTGGCCTTCACCGTGACATGAGCGGCCCGGCTCTCGGATTGTCAATGTGTCGAGGCTGCAGGCTTCACTGCCTGTTGCGGCCCGCGGACTTGCTCCCTCCGAAGAGGCTTCTGACACCCCGCTCGGGCCACGGCCGTTTCCGGCCGCGCCTAGGGTCTGCTACCCGGCGCTCCGGCGCTTACCGGGGCGGGACTTTGCACCAGCTGGAGAAGAACAGCGTGATGTAGACGGCTTCCTGTCCGCATCGTCACGACGCACCATGTAACCATCCTAGCGGCTCCCGTACGGGAGGCCTTAGCTAGGACGCCCCTTCCCTTTATCTACCCACACGGGTCGTTCCAGCCTCGCCGGGCCAAGCTCGGGCAAGGCCGGAATGGCGGGCCCCAGTGGCCAGCCGGTGTCGGGTCCCGTCAGGCGCGGGAGGGCCCGATGTCGACGGCGATCTCGCGCCACTTCTCCTGCCGGAACCGCAGCAGGCTGAGGGTGGCCCGGGTGACGTGGCCCAGCACAATCGCCAGCCACACATCGGTGGGCTCGAGCGGGCGCAATGCCTGCAGGACGGCCAGTATCCCGAGTGGCACGGCGATCTGGGACACGAGCGAGATAAACAGGGGGCTGCGGGTGTCGCCGGTCCCCTGCAAGCCCCCCGTGAAACTCAACGCCACGGTCACAAACAGGCCCGACAGGCTCAGGTAGGCGAGCAGCTGTCGGCCCAGCGCCACCGCCGCCGGGTCGGTCATTCCGAAGACCGCCAACATGTACTGGGGAATCAGCAGGAACATCGCGCCCACGCTGGCCGCCACCATCAGCCCGAGGCGCGAGGCCTTCCACACTCCCTCGACCGCCCGATCGGGATGGCCAGCCCCGAGATTCTGGCCCGCGATGGTCGCCGAGGCACCGAGTAGCCCGACCGACGTCCACGTGATCAGCGAAAAGAGCTGCGTGTAGCCCACCGTGTAGACGGCCTGGGCCTCGGCGCTGTCCTCAAGCGACCCGATGAAGCGCAGCAGGATGACGCCGCCGATGTTCATCACCACGCCCTGGACGCCGGTGGGCAGGCCGAAGCGGAAAAGCGACCGGATGATCTCGAAGTCTGGCTTCTTCGGCATGCCCTTCTCGAAGTGAATCACCGAGTCGGGCCGCAGCAGCCGTGACACGCCGTAGAGGCCGACCGTCATACTGGCGCACACCGTGCCGAGCGCCGCCCCCAAAGTTCCGAGCAGGGGGATCAGCACAACGTTGAAACTGATATTCAGCACCGTCATCGCGATGCCGAGCTTGAGCGGCGTCCGCGGGTCGCCGGCCGCCCGGAACGCGGAGGCGAGCATGAAGAACAGCATCATGCCGAGCACGCCCACGAACATCGTCCGCATGTACGGCAGCGCCTGCTCTTGCACCGCCGGCTCCGCGTTTACAAGGTCGAGCAGCGTCGGCGCAGCCAAGACACCGAAAATCGCCAGCAGGACGCCGAGGAATGTGGCCGTGATGTAGGCCTGATAGACCGTGCGGTTCACCTTATCGGGCTCGTTAGCGCCCGCGAAGCGCGCGACGAGGACGCCCATGCCGGTAAAGAGCGAAGTGAGGAAGACGACGATGACGACGATGATCTGCCAGCTCACGCCGATCGCGGCGTTGCCGATGTAGCCGATGAAATTCCCGACCATCGCATGGTCGACGATGCCCTGAGCGCCGGCCACGATGTTCTGGAGCATCGTGGGCCAAGCCAGCTTCCAAACCGCCTTGCCGATGGGGCCTTCGACGATCGTACGGTCGAACTTGCTGGGCTTGCGCGCGGAATGGGCCACAACCGGTTGAGTGTACTACTGAGAGGACACGCTCAGACGTCCAGCTCTTCGGCAGTCTCAGCGCGCTCCATGATGAAGCGGAATCGGGCGGAGGCGTCCTTCCCCATCAGCTCGTTGATCACGCGATCGGTGACGATGGGATCGGTGATCTCCACTCGGAGCAGGCGGCGGGTTCGCGGGTTGAGCGTGGTCTCCCAGAGCACTCTTGGCATCATCTCGCCGAGACCCTTGAAGCGCGTGATCTCGGGCCGCCCGCGGCCGTTGGCGTGGGCCATCAGCAGCTGGTCGCGGTGATTGTCGTCGAGCGCCCAGTAGGTCTCCTTGCCAATGTCGATCCGGTAAAGCGGCGACTGGGCCAAAAACACGCGGCCGCTCTGGATGAGTTGCGGCATGTGCCGGTATAGGAAGGTGAGCAGCAGCGTCGCGATGTGGTGGCCGTCAGAGTCGGCGTCGGCCAGGATGATTACGCGCTGGTAGCGCAGTTTCGACAGGTCGAATTCGCGGCCCAATCCGCACCCGAGGGCGGTCACCAGATCCACCAGCTCCTTGTTCTCGAGCACCTTGCCAAGGGCCATCCCCTCGGTGTTCATCACCTTGCCGCGCAGCGGCAGGATGGCCTGCCTCGTCCGGTCGCGGCCCTGCTTGGCCGAGCCGCCGGCCGAGTCGCCCTCCACGATGAACAGCTCGCTGTCGTCGCGGCCCGGGCTCGTGCAGTCACTGAGTTTCCCCGGCAGGTTCAGCCGGCCGGAGGTGGCAGTCTTGCGCGACACCTCAAGGTGCGCCGCGCGACTCGCCTCTCGTGCCCGGGCGGCGAGGATAATGCGGGCCACGATCGCCTCGGCCACTGTCCGGTTGTGGTTCAGCCAGTGCTCGAGCGCCGGGCGCACGGCCGAGTCAACGCCCGACAGCACCTCGGGGTTGTTGAGCCGATCCTTGGTCTGGCCCTGAAACTGCGGTTGCTCGACGAACAGGCTGAGCACCCCGGTCAGGCCCTCGCGGATGTCGTCGGCCGTCAGCGTGACGCCCTTCGGCGCCAGCTTGTGCGTTTCGATGTAGTTGCGAACCGCCTTGCCCAACCCTGCCCGCAGCCCGTTCTCGTGGGTGCCGCCCGAACCCGTGGGGATGCCGTTCACGTAGCCGCGCACGTGCTCGTCGGTGGCCTCGGTCCACTGGAGCACGAGGTCGAGCCGCGGCAACGCCTCGCGCGTGAGCACGAAGGGCGCCTCGTGCACCGGCTTGCTCCTCCGGTTGGCAACGATCTTCTTCAGGTAGTCGGCGAGGCCGTCCTCATGGTGGAACACCTCCTTGGAGCCGGCCGCCTCGTTCGCGAAGCTCACCCGCACACCACGGTGGATGTAACTGACGATTTCCAGCCGCTCGTGGATCACGTCGGGATCGAACTCCACCTTGGGGAACACGATCGGGTCGGGGCGGAAGAACACGGTGGTGCCCGAGCCGCGGGCGGCCTTCGTCCGCCGCAGCGGCTTGACCAGCCTGCCGCGGCGGAAGGCCATCTCCCACTGGCCGCCGTCGCGGCGCACCACGGCGCGCAGCTCGGCTGACAGCGCGTTAACGACGCTGGCCCCGACCCCGTGCAAACCGCCCGCGGTCTTGTAGTTGCCCTGCTCGAACTTGCCGCCCGCGTGGAGCACCGTGAAAATGACCTCAAGCGCGCTCTTCCTCGTCTTGGCGTGCTTGTCGACTGGGATGCCCCGGCCGTCGTCGGCGATGGTGATCGAGCTGCCGTCCTGATGCAGGGCGACGTCGATCCGCGAGGCGAAGCCGTTCATTGCCTCGTCGACAGCGTTGTCGAGGATCTCCCACACCAAATGGTACAGGCCGGAGGTGCCGACGCCGCCGATGTACATGCCGGGGCGCTTGCGGACAGGCTCAAGGCCCTCGAGAACCGTGATGTCCTTGGCGGTATAGGCAGGCACGCTGCAAACAATTGTACGACGGAGGCGTGGGGTCAGGCCGCCTAGCACATGTGCCACTCCGTAGTCTCGACGCTGCCATCGGCAAACAGTGTGGCGTCAAGCCGGAACGGGGCCTCGAACTTGGAGCGATCCACCTGGAACGACCGCTCCCGCTGGTAGTGCATCTCGCGAACCTCGCGCATGTTGGAGTCCCAGGAGCGCAAGGAGGGGTCGCAGCGCGACGCGATCCGAAGCTCACGGCCCAGGCAGTCGGCGAAGGCCCGCAGTCGCTCACGGATGGTCCGGTCGGGCGCGGGGCACGTGCGACGCCGAGCCCATGTCGACACGTCCGGCGTCGTCGAGCGTCACCAGCGCCCAGGCGATATCGGATACGTAGGTAATGCTGTGCGGCAGATCGACGTTGCCGAAGACCTGCGCGCTCCGGTCCTTCGCGATCCAGCCGAACGAGAACGCTTCGAGCACGGCGTTCATGACGCCGGCACCTTAGAAATCACTGACGCGCACCGCGACCGCCTCCACGCGGCCTCCGCGCCGGCGAGCATGTCGGCCATCGTCGGCGGCCAGCGCCACAGCCAGTCCCAGGAGTCGAGACCCGCGCAGCCGTACACCACGGCGGCATCGGCCGCCACCACGGACACGCCGTCCGGCACGTTCGTCCTGCCACTCGCTGTCCACTCGCACTGCGCATCCGTCGGTCCGCAGTCGCTTGACCAGCGCACAGCCCACCGGACCGGCGCCGAACACGACGTTCATGCTGTCGTGCAGCTGGGATGTTTCGGGTTCGGCGTTAGAGTTATAGCCATGCGGGTCTGGCTGCGGTTGATACTCGTCGTCCTGCTCGTCGTGTTCGGCCTCCGGGCGTGGATGAACCGGCCCGCCGAGCTGACGCCTGCGCCGGTGGCCCCTGCCTCGCCGGACGCGGCCATGGCTGGCGAGGCGGCCGCCTCGGCGCTGCGCAGTGCCGAGCAGCGCTCGGCGGGCAGTCTGACCTGGACGGTCACACGCCTCAACTGGGCCGACGACATCCTGGTCGTCGAGGTGAAGACGGCCCGGCCGGCCGAAGACGCGCGGACGATCGCCGAAGAGATCGTCGAACCACTCGACGACGGGTACGAGGAAGTGCTGGTGTATATCCGGGCACCGGCCTCGGCCAACAACCCGATCCTCCACCGGATCCGCTGGACGCCCACCGCAGGGTACGTTGAAGCGTCGTTCGCCGAGCGCTGACCGGCCGATCACGCCGCTCGGGGCACCAACTTCAGACCGGCGGCTCTATCGCGGTGGGCTTCGCGGCCTTCGACGCGCGCTTGCGCGACCCTCTCGCCGCCCTCTTGGTCGCCTTCCGCGCCGTCTTGGTTGCCTTTGCCTTCCGGGCGCCGGACGACTTGCGGCTCGGCGTCGCCCTCTTCTTCGCAGCCGGCGTCGGCTTGGTTTCCTCGACCGCAGTCGCCTCGGCGGGCACGGCCTCGGGCGCGGGTTCGTCCGCAGCGGCATCGACATCGGCCGCCTCAGGCAGTGCTAGGTTGGGCCCGGGAAAGACGCGCACGGCGCCCTGCCGGTCACGCTCCACACGTAGCACGCCTTCCTTGCCGGCCGCCCGCAGCAGATCAGTCACCGACGTGAAGCCGTAGCGGCGCTCATCGAATCCCTCGATCACAGCGCGGAGGAGCTGGCGCACCTGGCGCGCGTACAGCGGCCATCGCGGCGGCGTGGTCGCGCCGGTGAGCGCCTGGCGCACGGCCTGGATACTCTCCTGATGGCTCACTTCCGACACCGGCGCCACCTCGGCGGCTTCCGGCGCCTCGTCAGACCCGGCAACCGCCTCCGAGGCGGCGGGCTCGCCGTCGCTGTCGGCCGGCTCAACGAGCATGCTCCGGCCCGCCTGCCTCAGCGAGACGAGCCCGGTGCGGGCGACCTTTTCCATGAAGTCGCGAAAACTGTTAGCCCCGTACTCCCTCTCCGAGAACGTGGAGTCGAGCTGCAACAGCGTGCTCTTGAGCAGGCCGAGCTGCGGCGTCACCTCCCGCTCGGACAGCACGGTGAGCGCCCGCCTGACGAGCGGCAGTACTTTGTCTATGCCAACCGCCTGGCCCGATGCACGTCCCGAGCGCCCACCGCGCGTCTTGCCCACGAGGTTCTCGTAAGCGATGAACTCGTGGCAGTTCTGCTGCATCGTCTGGCTGGTGAACTGGCGGCCGCCGACGACGATCACCTGCCGGCCGTACTGCTTCAGCTTCTCCACCAGCGAAATGAAGTCGCTGTCGCCGCCGACGATGACGAACGCACTAATGTGATCGTGGGTGAAGGCCATCTCGAGCGCGTCGAGGGCCATCGTGATGTCGGCGCCGTTCTTGTCTCCGCCGGGGGTGACGTTGCGCTGCACCATGCGGATGGCGTGTTGTGTCAGCACCCAGCTATAGTCGCCGGCGCGCTTCCAGTCGCTGTAAGCGACCTTGGTGACAATCTCGCCACGCTCCTTGATCGCCTCAAGGACGAGGCCGATGTCGAACTGGCCGCCGATGGTGTTTTTGACGCCAATCTCGACGTTGTCGAAGTCGATGAAAACGGCGATACGGGTGTTGCGTGGATCAGTGATGCTCATGCGTGCGTGGCCGGATCACGCGGATCGGGTCATGTCTCTCCGATTCAAAATGGCACGTGTTCGGGATCTAGTGAACGCGGGCCGACTGAGGTGTCCTGGGCTCCAAACGGGAGCCACCGGCCCACGTGCCCCGCCGGCCCGCAACCGATATCAGCGCGCAAGGCGGGTGAGGCCATCTCAGCGCAGCCGCGCTCGGCCCAAGGCTACACCTGTCAGTAAGTATAACAGCTTGAGGAACTTATTTTGCCAGCGGCTGGGGAGTCTCGACCGTCGGCGGCACCACGCGCGTGAATTGGCCCCGCTGCAGCAACTCGCGGCCCTTACCGCCACGACCCGCCACCTCGTACTTGGCGGTGCTGATCGTCTGCTCAGCGCCGCGACTGGTCTCCACCCTGAGCAGTGTGCGATCCCCATCCGAAGCAACGAAGCCGAGCACGCGGTCGCCCCTGCTGAGCTTGATGAGGATCACGCCCTTGCCGGGCCCGGACAGGAAGTTCACCTCGTCGGTGCGGCACAGGATGGCGCGCGCCTGCTCGGTGGCGGCGATGACAATCTCCTCGCCGGTCACCTGGGCGACGCCGACCACCTCCGCGCCCTGGGCCGGGCGCGCGTAGCGACGGCCGGCACGCGTGCTCGGTTCGACGAACGGCTCGAGCCCGAAGCGCAGGCTGTACCCGTCGCTGGTCACGGCCAGCGCGTGCACCGGCGGCGGCTCGCCTTCCTGCCTGCCGGCGATTGTTCCGACCACACGCGGGTCCAGGCCGCTGGCGCCAATGACCTGCTCGCCGTCACGGAAATTGAAGAGCTTCTGCATCGGCTCGCCGTAGCCGGTCGAGGCCGGCACGTCGATCAGGCGCAGCGTGTAGGCCACGCCAAGGTTGGTGAAGAAGACGGCCGTCGAGCGTGTGCTCCCCTGCAACACGGCCAGCACGGCATCGCCCTCGCGGAGGCGCGTCGTCGACACGTCGCGCACTTCCTTCTGCCGCTTGATCCACCCGTCGCGCGAGAGAATCACGACCGCGTCCTCCTCGACAATGAAGTCGTCCTCGGTAAACACCACTTCTTCTTCGGCCTGGATGCGCGACCGTCGGGGATCGTCACGGTCGGCGTACGTTTTCTGGATCTCCTTGATCTCGTCGCCGACCACCGCCCAGCGACCGTCCTCGTCCTGGAGGAGTCGCGCGATCTGGCGGGCTCGCTTGCGCTTGTCAGCCAGCTCGTTCCGAATCACGAGGATCTCGAGCCGCGCCAAGCGATAGAGCCTCAGCTCCAGGATGGCGTCGGCCTGCTCGGCGTCGAGCTTGAAGCGCTGGATGATCTTTTTGGCCGAGTCGGCCTTGCCGTCCGAGCGCCTGATGATCCTGATGATCTCGTCGAGGCCATCGAAGACTTTCTCGAACCCATTGAGCACATGGATGCGCTTCTTGAGCGCTTCGAGCTCGTGCTCGAAACGGCTCGTCACCACGTCGAGTCGGAAGTGCAGAAAGTGCCAGAGCATCGCCTTCAGGTCGAGCCGCTCAGGGCGGCCTACCTCGGCGTTCTCGGTGGGAATCAGACACGTGAGGTTGACGGCGAAGTTGGTCTGGAGCGGCGTGTGCCGGAACAAGTACGCCATCACCAGCTTCGGATCGGCGTCCTTCTTGAGGTCGAGTGCGATCCGCACGTCGTCGGTGGAAACGTCGCGCACGTCGAGCAGCGGCGGCAGCTTGCGCGAGAGGACGATCTCAGCGATCCGTTCGACGAGAGTCGTCTTGTTTATTCCGTAGGGAATCGAGGTGACGTACAGTGTGCGCCCGCCGCGCGTCCCGGCACCCTCCTCCCATGTAGCCCGGAGGCGTACCGCTCCCGAGCCGCTCTTGTAGATGGCCTGCAGCTCACCGGGGGTGTTGAGGATCTGGCCCCCCGTCGGGAAGTCGGGCCCCTTGATGTAGCGGCACAGCGCCACGCTGCCCAGATCCGGCTTGTCGAGCAGCTTGAGCAGCGCCGTGCACACCTCGCCAAGGTTGTGCGGTGGCACGTTGGTAGCCATGCCGACTGCGATGCCGGTGGCTCCGTTGACCAGCAGGTTCGGGATCCGCGCGGGCAGCACCACGGGCTCGGTCTTCGTCCCATCGTAGTTGGGGCGGAACGGCACGGTGTGCTGCTCGATATTTTCGAGCAGCTCGTCGGTCACCCGCGCCAGCCGGCACTCCGTGTACCGCATGGCTGCCGCGCCATCGCCGTCGAGCGAGCCGAAGTTGCCCGAGCCGTCCACCAGCGGGTACCGCAGCGAGAAGGGCTGGGCCATCCGTACCAGCGTCTCGTAGAGCGCCGCGTCGCCATGAGGGTGGAAGCTGCCCATCACGTCGCCCACGACCTTGGCGCACTTCCGGTGCTTGGCATCGGCGGTGAGATTCTGCTGCCACATCGTGTAGAGGATGCGGCGCTGGACGGGCTTCAGGCCGTCGCGCACGTCGGGCAGTGCACGCGCGGTGATTACCGAGAGCGCATAGTTGAGGTAGCGGCTCTGCGCCGCCTCGTGGAGCGCGACGCCTAGCGGGCCACCACGCGTGCCCGACGTCCCCCTGGACGTGTCGGGCTGATCGGTTGCGTCGAAGAGCGAGGGAGCCGCTGAGGGCCGGACTTTGCGTCGGGTCACGTCGGTTGGCCTCCATCTTACCTGTGCGGCTAACGCCGCCGTTGCACCACGCGGGCTCCCGCCACGGTAGAATGCCGACCTTCGAAGGAGGGCACGCGCATGCTGCCATACGGCGCCCGGGACTTAGCACGGGCCTTTCGGACCGTTCGAGACAATACGCTGGCAATCGTCAAGGAGATTCCCGCGGACAAGCTGGACTTCTTGCCTGCCAAGGATGTCCGCACAATTGGTCAACTCCTGAGCCATATCGCATTCGGCGACGAGTTCTCGTACGCCGTGCATAAGCCCGGGCGCTTCACGCTCTCCGAGATCAATTTCCCGGAGTTCATGGGGCGTCTGTCGGTACTCGAAGCGGAGCCGCGCGACAAGGTGGCGCTCGAAGCGCTGCTTACCGAGCGGGGCGCCGCGTTCGCGGACTGGCTCGAAACGCTGAGCGACGAGTTCCTGTCCGAGCCCGTGGCGATGCCCCCGGGCCAAACCCCCGCGGCGAAGACCCGCTTCGAACTGCTGATGGGCGTCAAGGAGCACGAGATGCACCACCGCGGACAATTGATGTTGCTGCTTCGGCTGCTCGGCCAGGTGCCGCCGCTCACCCGACACCGGCAGGAGATGGCTGCGCGGATGGCTGCCGAGGCCGCGGGCAAGCAGTAGGGCACGACTCGTGGCATCCCCCTTTACGCGTAAGACGCTCGCCTTGTTACGTGCGATTGCCCGCAACAACGATCGCGAGTGGTTCCGCGAGCGGAAGGCCGACTACGAGGCGTACGTGCGCGGGCCGATGATCGAGGTCCTGGAGTGGCTGGCGCGCGACCTGCCCGCCTTCGCCCCCGGCCTAGTCTCGGACCCCACGGTCTCACTCTACCGGATCTACCGCGACACGCGGTTCAGCGAGAACAAGGCACCGCTGAAGACCCACGTGGCGGCGGTATTTCCTCCGCGCGGGTTCGCGCGCCACGCGGGGGCGGGTCTCTATTTTGAAATCGCACCGGGATGGGTATGGATCGGCGGTGGGCTCTATCGGCCGGAGAGCCCAGTGCTCGTGGCGGTGCGCAAGTACATCGCGCAGCACCACCGCGTGCTGCGCCGCATCCTCGCCGCCCCGGCCTTCCGGCGCGCGGTCGGGAGGCTCGAAGGTGATCGGCTGGTGCGCGGGCCGCGGGGATACCCGGTCGACCATCCGGCGGCCGAGTACCTGCGCTACAAGCAGTTTCTGGCCGCGCGCGAGTTCCCGCCCGAGCTGGCCATCAGTCCACGCTTCTACCCGACGCTGTTGCGCACGTTTCGTGCCATCGCTCCGCTGATCAGGTTTTTGAACACGCCCCTGGCGTCTAGTCAGTCCGCCGAGTTTCGCTTTCCACGGGCATTCTGACCGGCCCAGTTCAGTCACACCTAAACAACGCCGGGAAACATCGGCTCTTCCGCTCGTGTCGTCCGTATACGTTCGCTGACTTTTGCTTCATTCAGGAAACGATACGCGGCCCTCACGAGCCCAACGGTGGGGTATGTCCGTGCTCTGAAGTGTAAAGCGAAGTCGGCGCGTCGTCGTCGGGTCTTTGGAAATAGTAGTCCGGACTCGTCTAGAATTCGCCCGAACGTCTAGCGATGCCCACTACGGCGCCTCCAAGCTGCGGGAGTGCAACCTACATGACGGCGGAACGCTTCGTAGAAGGTAGTCTGAGGTCGAAGCTCTCCTTCATCATCTGAGCATGCTGGCGGGTCGGCCCAAGGAGTGGCGCGTCAGCTGCGCCGGCCCATCATCGCGCCGGGCGGTGCCGCTTGCAAGCATTGGCCAGGCGGCCGCGGCCTTGCGGTAGAGCACGTGGCGACGCAGGCGCGACCCGCTGGGCAACGACGGGTGTCGAAATCGGACAGATCGTGGGTCATCTCGATCCGTTCCATGGCCCGCCGGGACCGCCAGTGTGCTTCGGGTGTGAACGACACGACTTCCACCCACAGCGCTCCAGTAGCGGCGGGCTGGCGTACACGGTCACTGCCGGACTGACGGTTGCCGCTGCAACCTAGCCCGAGCATAGCAACCCGTGGCCCACGGGCGCTGAGCTGAGCTTCGGCTGCTTCCAGCTGAGCAAGCCGCGCTGACCCACCAAAGTGGTGGCCCCACACGTCTAGATGGGTATGAGCAGCGTCTCGGTCTCCACGAACATCCCGTTCACTAGATCAGAGGCACGAGCCAGCCGATTGGCGGAACTCTTCGAAATCCACCACGCACGTCTGTACGGCCTTGCCCGGAGACTCTCCGCGAGTCGAGACGACGCGCTCGACCTAGTGCAGGAGACGTTCGTTCGGGCTGCCCGATCAGTCAGGTCGGTTCCGATCGAACCGTCCCGGGCAGAGGCGTGGCTAGTCAGAACGCTCGTCAACATCCAACGCGACCAATGGCGGAAGTTAAAGGTACGACAACGATTCAGCGACGAACAGCGACCTTCTGCGGAATCTGGCGGCGGGCAGGAAGCCGCCATATTGGCCAGAATCGCTGTGCGGCGTTCGCTCAACACGCTGCCACCGCGTCGTCGGGCGGTCGTCGTCCTGCACGAGCTGGAAGGCCGTACCGTGTCCGCGATCGCAGCGACCCTTGGAATTGCAGCCGTGACCGTACGGTGGCACCTCTCGATGGGCCGCCGCGATCTCGCTCGAGCGCTGAAACCTGATGCTGGAGAGAACAGATGAGCACCACGAGTGAGCGCTTGCGGGATGCAGACCCGCTGTCCAACGATCCGGGGCTTTCCAGCGAGGAGCGAGAGCGTCTTCGTCAGTCGATCTTGCAGGCTGGTCACAAGAGAGTGGCAAGGTCGACTTGGCCGAACCGGCTCGGCGCCCTGGCGGCTGTAACGTTGCTACTCGTAGGAGGCTTCGCCGGTTCCAGGCTGTGGCAGGGAAGTGTGGCGCTCCAGGCTCAAGTGCGCTTCGAAGTGAGGCTTGCCGACGAGTGCCCCGGTGACGGCCTAATCGAGGCTCAAGTCAGTGGCTCAGAGCAAGTTATCTACCTTCACCCAGAGATCGTCGTCGTGAATAGCGACATCGCGCAGAGCGAAGTCGTGCCTGGAAGCGATCCATCAGAGTTCTGGATTGAGGTGGAGTTTACGGCCGCTGGCGCGGAAAAAATGCGACAAGCAACTGCGGGCCATATCGGAAGACCCGTTGCCATCCTCATCGATGGAGAGGTGGCTACGGCGCCACGCCTGCGCTCGCCGATCACCGGCTCGGCTGTGATCAGCGGTGATTTCGCCCAGGAGGAAGCTCATGCCGTCGCAGATGGAATTCGAGGGCGATAGCGAACGTTCTTCGCGGCATCGGTCCTAGGCTTAGGTAGGTCGATGATCAACGGATGAGCTGGGGTTGATTTGGGAGGGCGGGCCGCGGAACACGAGGATCGTGCGGAACGAGCAGCCCCGTTTTCTGCGGCAATGCGGAAACCGGCCTGTTTCCGAATCGCCAATCGTTTCCGTAGCCGTGGTCGGGCGCTTGGCCCAAGACGTGACGCCCGCACGCGTCCAAGTCAAACTCGACGCCGTCAGTCGCCGCAACGAGTTGTTCCAGGGGCGGGTCGCCCCGGTGACGCAGCTCGCCTATGCCGCCCGGGCAGAGTGTGCCATATGTCGTGTTCCTTGTGGTGGCGGTGGGCCTCACGTTTGTCGTGGGCTGCGCGAGTGTCGCGGGCCTGCTGGTCGGACAACTCTGGACCAGGCGTCATGAACTCGCGATCCAAGCGGCCCTTGGGGCGCCACGAACGCACGTGCTGTGGTACGCGGGGACGGGCATCGGCTTGCTGAGTCTCCTGGGTGGCGGTGCCGCACTGGCGCTAGCGCACTGGCTCCAAGCGGGGCCTGTCCACAGCCGTGCTCCCAGGGGCCATCGAGCTCGTGGGCCTGGAGCGGTGGGGGGTGGTCAGGCCGGGTGGCCGTCACGGCGGCGGTCGTGGTGGTGGCGGCCGGGCTGATGGGCGGCAGCCTGCTACTCGCCCGGGAGGGCCCGCGGGGCGGGGCGGCGGGTGTCGTGCGCGGCCGGGGAGCAACGGTACTCCAGGGGGCACGGATCCTGCTGTGCAGTCAAATATGGGTGTGCAGTGGCCTCGTGTACCTCACGTTTCTCTTGGCGGGCAGCGTATCGGCGATGCTGGAACGCGATCTGGGCTTTGAGGTGCAGGGGCTCAGCTCGGTGCCCGTGACGATCCCGCGCCTGCAGGCGCTAGCCGACGCCACGGCTGCAGTAGACACCGTGGAGACGGTGGCGGACCGGCTCACGGCGGTCTCCGGCGTGGAGACGGCCGTGGGGCCTCTGCCGCTCCTGGACGACCCGGATCAAGTTCGTGCCATCGTTGTTGGTGGCGTCCCGAGCGACGTCCCCGTGAACATCGCATCTGTCTCTCCCCGGTATTTTGGTGTGTTGGGACAGGCGGTGCTCTGCGGGATGGCGACGCTCCGTGAACCACAGACCGCAGTGATCAACGCGGCGGCCGCACGGAGGTTCTGGCCTGACGGCGACGCCGTCGGTCGGCTGTTCTCGGTCATGCGTGCGCAGTTCGAGTCGCCGCCGTATCGCGTGTGGTCGGCATCGTCGAGAACACCCCGCTCTCGGGCCTGGACAGCCTCCAGGCGCCCACGGTGTACGTGCCGCGGGAGGACGCGACGACCCGAGAACAGCGGGACACGGCGATGCAGCTCTGGACGGCGGAACGCGACGGAATCCTCGTGCGGTCGACCGTGCCAGAGACAACGCTGACAGGACTAGTCGGAACGGCTGCGCGCGCCGAAGGTTTGACCGCGGGCAGCCAGCTGCGAGCTGCAGACCATGTGGCGGCCGTGATGCAACCCCACACCCTGGCCCGGATGGTGCTCGGGGGGCTCAGGGCCATCGTGCTCGTGTTGGCCGTGGTCGGTATCTGCATGGTGCTGGCCTTCGTCGCAACGGCAGCCCGCCGCGAACTCAGTATCCGCGCGGTGCTCGGCGCGACATGTGCTGACCTCGCGCGGCTACTGGCCACGAGCGTCGTGGCGCCGATTGTGCTGGGAGTGGTGGCTGGGCTCGCGAGCGCGGTGTGGATGGGCGAGGTGCTGGGGCGAGTGCTCTATGGCATGGATAGCCTGGACGCGGGCACGATGGTCAGTACATCAGGGATCCTGTTGACTGTGAGTGGGCTGGCCGCCATGGGCGCGTTGTCTGGGGTGGTGAAGGATGAGTCGATGGCATGCCTGCGGCACGAATAGACGTTCTGCGAACCTGCACCAGCTCTTGACGTAATCTGACTCTTCTTCAGCGAAGCATGAGGCGCTGCGGGCCGTCTGGCACAAGCGGCCAGCATCGGCGCGGCGAGTGCGCCAGCGCATCAGCACCGTTATGAAATGGGCCGCGGCGCTGAACTACCGCGACGACAACCCGTGCGACGGAGACCAAGACGGCGAGCACGCCATGCACGGTAGTGCTGGGCTTCGGGCGGGGGGATTGACATGAGTCAGGCAAAGCGGGAGATGGAGTGAGAGTACGAACGGCATCAGCACGTGTGCAAGATCCTGGTTGATGGCAAGGTCGCTCAGCCGTGCCCGGCGCCTCAAACAAGATCCTACCCCGGCGCGGAATCTATGGCGAGCGGCCCCAGCATACGGCCTTCGCAGTTGCAGGTCGGTCGAACTGGATTGAGTAGCGGCGGGTCTTCGGGGTTGCCGACGCAGGCTGAATGGCATACGAAACGGGCTGCGGCAGCTGCTGTAAGCTAATAAATACTAGTTTTATCAATGAGTTAAAAGCACATCACGACCTGCTCGACACGCTCGGCCGGCGCTGATGTTCCGACGCAACCTCAGGCCAATGCCGGCAAGGCAGTGCCAAGCACTTCGGCCAGGTCGGCAGCCAGCCGGCCGGCCGCCTCTGGCGCGAGCGCCGACACGGTAACCCGCACACCGGGGGCGGCCTTCTGGCGGAACCGACTGCCCGGCGCCACCGCCCAGCCGCGCTCCGCCAAGCGACGGACAACGGCGGCCTCGTCGGCAACCGGCACCCACACGTTGAACCCGGAGCGCGCGCGTGCGGGGATGCCCCGTGCGTGCAGCGCGCCCACCAGCGCCCGCCGGCGACGTGCGTAGACGTCCGCTGCGCGTGCTAGGCGACGACCACTCGACGGGTCGGACCAGAGGCCGAGCGCCGTGCGCTGGAGGATCCGGCTGACCCAGCGCGTGCCGAGCGCCTGCCGGCCCGTGACGCGCCCGACCGTCAGTGGGTCCCCAGCCAGCAGCGCGAGCCGCAGGTCGGGGCCGAGCCACTTGGTCACCGAACGAACCGAGGCCCACCGCTCCAGAGACCCGTCGCACAGCGTGACGAGTGGCACCCCGGATACAGGGCCTGCATAGTCGTCCTCGATGAGCAGGACGGCCTGGTGACGGGCAAGCACCTGCCGGATCTCGCCAGCGCGCGACACCGTCAGCGCAGAGCCCGTCGGGTTCTGGGCACGGGGCGTGATGATTACAACACGCGCCGTCTTCAGCACGCGCGCGAGGCCGGTAGGCACCGGGCCATCATCGTCGACGGGGAACGGTGCGGGCCGTAATCCTCCCGCGCGTAGCAGGTCGATCAGGCCGGGAAGCCCAGGGTCCTCCACCGCGACGACGTCTCCGGGCCGTGCCTCCTCACGGAGAACGCGCTCGATTGCGTCGAGGCCCCCGCCTAGCACCGCCAAGGCTTTCCTAGGAATCCCGTCGGATTCGAACTCCGCTGCGGCAAAGGCCAACAGCTCAGGCAAGACCGAGGCTGACTCGTACGCCTGAGCCGGAACAGCAACCTCGTGCAACACAGTCTCAAGCGGAGGCAATAGCTCGGGGTCGGGGTTGCCCGAGGCAAGGTTCATAACGTCGGGCTGCAACATCGACTCGGGCACGGCCGCCGCCCGCACTGGTGCGACCTCGGCCACACGCGTGCCACCCCGGCCGGCCGTGATCACAACGCCACGATCACGAAGACGGCGGTATGCCGCAGCGACCGTGGTCGGGCTAAGCCCGAGCGTCCCGGCCAAGTCACGCACCGTGGGCAGGAGCGACCCGGGCTGAAGCGAGCCCTCCAGAATCTGGGCCTCAATCGACTGGCACACTCCGCGTGTTGTGGACGGATTTTGATACATTACAAAATATTTATTGTAGTGATACAATAGCACAGCTTACATTCAGTGAGAATTAGCGACGTTCTGATGCCAAGTCCAACACCTGTTGAGGAGTACCGTCGGCGCCTATCCGCGCACCAGGCCGCAGTCGACGATCTGGACGCGGCGGACACCCGCTACGCCGCCGTCCGCCTCGTCACCTTCGGCGCCAGCGGGCTTGTGGCAATTGCCGCGTGGGCCGGGGCGCTCTCGTGGGCCTGGCTGTTCGCTCCCGGGTTGGCCTTCCTAGTGCTTGTCTGGCGCCACGACGGAATCATCCGTGCCCGGGCCGCTCGGCGCCGCGCCGTTCAGTTCTACCAGCGCGGGATCGCGCGCCTTGAGGATCGTTGGCAGGAAGAGGGCGGCGCCACCGGCGAGCGCTTCCGCGATGACGCGCACCTTTACGCAAACGACCTCGACTTGTTCGGGCCCGGATCGCTCTTTCACCTGCTGTCGATCGCCGGCACACGAGCCGGCGAAACCCGGCTAGCCTCGTGGCTTCAGGCTCCTGCCACTCGCGACGTGATCCGCGCGCGGCACGAGGCCGTCGACGAACTAGCGCCGCGGCTGGACCTACGCGAGGGGCTCGCGCGTGCCGCGTCGGTCGGCGGCGCGGCGGACGACGAGCGAGGCATCCTCGACTGGGCGGCCGCACCCCAGCACCTTCCGGCGTCCCCGCTACGCGCGCTCGCCGTGATCCTCCCCATCACTCTGGTGTCAGCCATCGCTTGGTGGGCCACGACGGGAGGCACCACGCCACTCATCGCCGTCACGGTCGCACAACTGGCGCTGGCCCTGCCGTTGCGACGCCGCGTCCAGCACGTTCTGCATGGCGCCGACGCTCCCGCCCGCGACCTCGACGCCATCTGCGAGATGCTCGTCTACCTCGAACAGGAGACTTTCCATGTGCCGGGGTTAGCCGCGCTGCAACAGGGGCTATCGGAGCACGAGGTGGCAGGCTCGGCCGCGATTCGGCGCTTGCACCGGCTCATGGAGTTGCACGACTGGCTGCACAACCAGTTCTTCGCACCCATCGGGGCCGTGCTGCTGTGGGGAACGCACGTCGCATGGGCCATCGAGTCGTGGCGCCGCCGACACGAGACGCTCGTCCCAGTCTGGCTCGATGCGGTGGCTGAGTTCGAGGCGCTCGAGTCGCTGGCAGCGTATCGCTACGAGCAGACGACCGACTCCTGGCCCGAGATCGTCGACCGTGACTCGCCGGACGCGCCGGCGCTGTTGGACGCGAGGGGGCTGGCACACCCACTACTTGCGCGCGGGAAGGCCGTCGCCAACACCGTGCGCCTCGGCGGCGACGGTCCTGCGCTACTGGTGGTGAGCGGCTCGAACATGTCGGGGAAGAGTACACTGTTGCGCACGGTCGGCGTGGCGGCCGTAATGGCGCTGGCGGGAGCACCGGTCCGGGCAACCGCGTTGCGCCTGACCCCGGTAGCCATCGGTGCCACGTTGCGAATCCAGGACTCGTTGCAGGAAGGGCGGTCGCGCTTCTATTCGGAGATCTCGCGGGTGCGGCAGGTGGCCAAGGTGAGCCGGGGTCCACTGCCGCTACTGTTTCTGTTCGACGAGCTCTTCCATGGCACCAACAGCCACGACAGGCTGGCCGGCTCCGCCGGCGTCCTGCGCAATCTGCTAGCGCGGCCGTCGCTGGGTTTGGTAACGACGCACGACCTCGCCATGACCGAGGTCGCTGCGATAATGAACGGACGCACCGCGAACGTGCACTTCGAGGATCGCCTCGAGGACGGCGTCCTCGCCTTCGACTACCTGATGCGACCGGGCCCGGTGGGCCACGGCAACGGCCTGGCGCTCATGCGAGCCATCGGGCTGTCGGTGGACTCGTCATCGGAACCGTCGCCATGAGGCCCACTCCGCCTATAATGCTAAGCGTCACATGGCTGGCCAGAAGGATGCCAATGCGCGCCCCGAGATTGGCGACGCGCTCGGCATGATCGAGACGCGAGGGCTGGTCGGCATGATCGAGGCAGCCGACGCGATGCTCAAGACCGCCAATGTCATGCTGGTCGGCTGGGAGAAGGTCGACGCCGGGCTGGTGACCGCGCTCGTGCGCGGGGACGTGGGCTCGGTGAAGGCCGCCACCGACGCCGGGGCCGCCGCCGCCCGCCGGGTCGGGGAGTTGGTCGGCGTGCACGTTATTTCCCGGCCAGCCGACGACCTCGAGGAAGTTTTTCCGATCCGCTGACACGCCGCTTCCGCGCGCGCGGCGTCAGCTCCCGCAGCAGCAGTTCCTCGTCCACCATCAGGAGGGGCTCCTCCGGCCGGTCCATGTTGAAGAGCCGTCCGTCCACGGTGCGCGCGTACAGCTGGTCACCGCCGATGAGGAGCGTGAGCGGGCCGCCCTCCCCGATCGCCTCGTAGAGTCGGACACCGAATATGTCACTGAGCGAGTTGAGCAGCCGGCGGATCCGCGGGATGGTGAAACCGCGACGACGGAGATCAGCAAGCACCTGCAGATCTAGAACGTCGATTGGCGTATAACGCCGCTCGGTGAACCCGCCTGCCTCGGTACGACGCGAGGCCAGCGCCGCAGGGAACAGGCGCCGCTCGTTCCACCACTGGAGCTGACGCGCAGTGAGCCCGGTGAGACCCGCTACTTCGCGCGACGTGTAGAACTTCTTGAGCTTCACGCCCGTGAGGCCGCTCAACTGGCCGGGTGTACTCGTCGATCGGCCATACGCGCCCCGTCGACGTCCTTCAGGGTGATGCCGCCCTCGCTGTGCGTGGTCCACCGAAGCGTCACGCGCCGGTAGTTGACCGCGATGTCGGGATGATGATCGACACTCTCGGCCTCCGGCACGAGCCGGCCGATAAAGGCTACCGCTTCGGGGAACCCCGCGAACACGAAGGTCTTCTGCAGCGCCCCACCCTCGGCAGTCCACCCGTCGAGGGACTGCAACTGCTCGGCGATCTCTCTCTCGGACAGCACTGCCATCAGAAACACCTCCCGAACTCTCGGACTAGAGGCCGAAGCGCGCGGGCCTGACGTGCTCGAGCGCTGCGTCCTCGCGCCCGTCGAGCACTAGGTCGGCAACGAGCGCCGCAGTGAGCGGAGCAAGCAGGACACCGTTGCGGTAGTGCCCGGTCGCGTGGAACACTCGGGGCATTGTCGACGAACGCCCGACCACGGGCAACCCGTCGGGGGTGCCAGGCCGCAGCCCTACCCGGATGCCGTCGACGGCGGCCTCGCCAAGGGCCGGCAGGATCTCCGTGCCGGCACGCAGCATCTCACCGACGCCGGCGGCCGTAGCCCGCTCATCGAATCCCGCGTTTTCAACCGTGGCCCCGAGCAGTATCGTGCCATCGAGCCAAGGCACCAGGTAGCAGCCAGGCGACCAGACGATGCGTGAGATCGGCGGCTCGGGAAACCGCAGCCGCAGGAGCTGGCCGCGAACCGGGCGCACGGGTAGCGCCGGGCCCGCGCCGGGCAGCCGGCCCGCCCAGCTACCGCTCGCCACAATCACGGCATCGGCCTCGACACGCTCGCCAGCAGCGATCACCGCGGCCACGTCCCGGCCACCCTCGACGGCGTCGACGGCCGCACGCTCGAAGCGCGCCCCGTTGCTCGTGGCGGCGCGCACCAGCGACGATATCAGCGCGTCGACCTGCACGTACCCGTGCGGCCCCACGCACAGGCCGGCCTCGATGGCCGGCGAAAGGCCCGGCTCGTGCCGTCGAAGCGCCCCGCCATCGGCTAACTCGTGCTCGATCCCGGCCGTTTTCAGACGTTGCAGCGTCCGTTCGATCTCCTGCAGGCCGGCCTCGCCGAGGGCCACCAGCCATGACCCGTCGCACCGGTGCTCGATCGGCTGTCCTGATCGCTGCTCGAGTGTGTCTAGAAAGGCCCGATAGCGCTCGAAGCCAGCCTCGCACAGGGCGAGCAACGCGGGGCCGTACTCGTCGATGTACGGCGCCAGCATACCGGCCGACGCCTGAGTGGCGCCGCCCCCGGGCTCGCGCGGATCGAACACGCGCACCTCGGAATCCCGCGACGCCAGCTCGTCGGCAATCGCGGCGCCGACCACGCCCGCTCCGACGACAACAACCCTCACCAGTCGATTGTACCGAAACGCCCAGCGCAGGACCGCACCGGGCGGGGCAGGCCGCATCGAGCTGGTGTTCGACGGCGGCGGGGTCGGCTTGATGGCCGCCGTCTCCGATGCAAGTTTCGCGCTAGCGGCCACGCGATCGGCGTCATCCCCGAAGGACTTCAACCAGGAAGAACACGCACGACAGCCTGCCCGGCCTGCGGGTCGTCGGCTGGATGCACGCGCGGTAGGAAGCCTTCGTCGTGCTGCCAAGTGACGCGGCCTGCGGAATGTGAATGGAGTCTGCGACCCACGCATGGAGCATTGCGACCGCTCCGTCGAGGAGGAGCCTTCCGCCCCGGCAACCGGAACATCGTCGTGGCCCAGACCGATCCGGCGAGCCAACTTGTTTGTGAGTTAGTGCCTCACCCCTGCTCCGGCGTGTGAACAATCGTGAACAATTCGTCGGCAATGACGCGAACTGGTTTCCTGGGACGCGTTCGGCACGGAAGGGAGCCGTCGGGAAGGCCAAGTCCAAAAAGGATCTGCTGGGGGTTTGTTGGCAAGTTGTTGGAGGAGCAATCGTGACATGCTGCGCGCAGGCACCCGTGTGCTCTCGCAGACGTTGATGGAGGCGGAGGTCACGGAGCCCTAGCCGACCTAGGGTGTGACGGGATCTTGCCGACTCGGTGTCGCGGATGTGCCAGGAACTGGACACGGTGGTCGAGTCCGTTTCGGACGCGGCAGCTGACCGAGGAGTCCCCCGCCCCTCTGGGTGGACAAGACACGGTGCGGGTCGACGGGCGTGTCGTCAGCCAGGCGACGGCGGGGGCGGTGGGGGTGACGGCCGACGGAGAGCGGCACGTACTCGGCGTCGATACGGGGGCGTCGGAGACCAGCGCGTTGTAGACGGCGTTCCTGCGCAGTCTCGTCCGTCGCGGCCTGCGGGGCGTGAGCCTGGTGATCACGGAGGCGCCCGAGGGGCTGAAGCTGGCGGTCGGCCAGGTTCTGAGCGGGACGAGCTGGCAGCGGTGCCGTGCACTGCATGCGGAATCTACTGGCGCACAAGCACTGCCCGCCGGAACACCGGACGCGGCTGCACAGCACGAACCCACGACGCCGCTCGTACTCGCCTCTGTCCACGTTCATGGACACTCGCGCGGACAGGTTGAGGTGACAGGACAAATTCCAGCAGGAAAACACCTTCCATGAGGCGGGCACGACCCTTGCTGCGGCTGATTGGCAGGAGTTCAGGACCAATGGTGATCAGCAAGCCTATCCTCACGGCGGTCGTAATGTTCAGCCTAGCGGCGGGAGCCAGCGGCGCGTACCTGCTATGGGGGACCGGCGCCGAAGTGCCCGTCGTCGAGACGGCCAATTACGTGCTCGAGTCCGGGGCGAACGAAGGCGCAGCCGAGGCCCCCGAGGTCCCGGCCGAAGCGATTGCGGAGACCAAGCCGCCCGCCCTAGCCGCGCCTGTAACGGTAACGGGCACTGAACCGGCCACAACCAGCGCCGAGGTGTCTCGTCCGCCCGCCAGGATGCCACCCGCCCCTGAGGTCGAGACACTGCCGGTCGTGGCAGACGTCGATCTAGCCCTTGTTGAGCCAGAGACCCAGCGCTCGGTGAGCCTGATTCCGGCCTTGCCGGTTCGCGAGCCGCCAACCGTGCTGGCCGGCGCGCTGCCGAACGTCGTGCTAGAGGATCTTGTCGTTGGCGCAAACTCGGTGATCGGCCTGCGTATGTCGACGACGCTCTCCTCCGAGACCGCCGTGGTCAAGGACACCGTGGAGGCACGCGTGAGCCGCGATGTCTTCGTCGGCGACCAAGTGGCGGTGCCGGCCGGCTCGGTGGCTGTCGGCAGCGTGACGCTCGTCGATCAGGGCGGGCGGCTCCGCGGCCCGGCTCGCCTGAGCGTGCGGTTCCACACGCTGCGCCTGCCCAACGGCACAAACGTGGAGATCGACAGCGATCCAGTCTCCCGCGAGGGTAACTCACCGGGCGACGAGAGCGTGGCCACGATCGGCGGCAGCGCCATCGGCGGCGCTATCGTCGGCGGCGTTCTGGGCGGGGTGCGCGGTGTAATCGTCGGCGGTACTGCCGGTGCCGGCGCTGGCACGGCGGCCGCTATGGTCACCAGCAACGACCCGGCCGTCCTAGCCATGGGTACGCAGGTGACCATCCGGCTGGTGCGTCCGCTCGCGGTGGTCGTCGAACGCTAGATCGGAACTACTTCAGCGCGCCCGAAACACGCCAGACCTCACGCCACCCCGTGCCGTCGGGCACGAGCCCAACGCCACCATGGAGGGGGAAGCCGACCTGACCCGTGCGCGATCGCGCCGTGAGCCGCGCGAGCAGTGCGGGCAAGTGCGGCATATGGCCCACCACGGCGATCGGCCGCGTCTCGCCCACCAACCGGTCGGCCATCCACGCGGGCGGGTCGCTGGGTTGCAGCCCGCGCACTGCGGCGATCTCCGCGCGGTGATCGCCAGCAAGCCACAGCGCCTCGGCCGTCTGCTTCGCGCGCAACTTCCCGCTGTGCCAGATCGCCTCTGGCAGAAACCCCTGCGCAGCCAGTTCGCCCGCCACCCGTCCAGCCATCGCGGCGCCGGCTGCCGACAGCGGCCGGCGGGCATCTTGGCGCGGATCCACGGCCGCAGCGTGGTGCAGGAGGAGCAGGGTCATCAAAATGGCACCATGGTATGATGGCGTGTTTTTCGTGGGCGTGAAATTTCCCCGACTGATGGGCCGCGCTCGTTCGGATGTCACCGAGCATCCCCACTCAATCTAAGTCGCGCCCACGGGCCCGCGACAAGTCTGCGGGTCCTTTTTTGTGCACGAAGGAGCCATATGTCCAGTTTTGTCTTCACCTCCGAGTCAGTGTCAGAGGGCCATCCTGACAAGGTGTGCGACTACATCTCGGACTCGGTGCTCGACGCGTGCCTTGAGCAGGATCCGCGCAGCCGCGTCGCTTGCGAAACGCTGTGCAAGACCGACCAGGTCGTGTTGGCCGGCGAGATCACGACCAAAGCCACGCTTGACTTCGACGCCATCGTCCGCAAGGCGGTCAAGGAGATCGGGTACACCGACCCGGCCGAGCCCTTCTGTGACACGACGCTAAAGCTCACCTCGCTCATCACGTCGCAGTCCAACGAAATCTCCCAAGGCGTGACGGCCACCACGAGCCAAAGCGGTGACCAGGGCGCGGGCGACCAGGGCATCATGTTCGGTTACGCCACCGACGAGTCGCCCGAGATGATGCCGCTGCCGATCCTGCTGGCCCACAAGCTGATGAAGCAGTTCGCGGACGTGCGGCACGCCAGGGATGTCGACTGGCTTCGCCCCGACAGCAAGTCACAGGTGTCGGTGCTCTACGAGAACGACGAGGCGAAAGCGGTCACCACCGTCGTACTCTCCACGCAGCACACCCCGGCGGTCGACCAGACGACCATCACCGAGTATGTCCGCGAGGAGCTGGGCCCGAAGACGCTCGGCGACTGGTGGACCAAGGACATCAGGTTGCTCGTCAACCCGACGGGCAGCTTTACGCACGGCGGCCCGGCCGCCGACGCCGGGCTGACCGGGCGCAAGATCATCGTCGACACCTACGGCGGCTGGGGCCGTCATGGCGGCGGCGCGTTCAGCGGAAAGGACCCGTCGAAGGTCGACCGCAGCGCGGCCTACTACTGTCGTATGGTGGCCAAGCAGATCGTCGCCGCCGGCCTGGCCAAGCGCGCGGAGTTGCAGGTGGGCTATGCGATCGGCATGGCCCAGCTCCTGTCGGTCAAGGTGGACACCTTCGGCACGGGCGACGAGAAGGCGGCCGAGGCATTCGCGAGGAAGTTCGACTTCCGTCCACGCGCGATCATCGAGCACCTCGACCTGCTGCGCCCGATCTTCCGCGGCACCACCAATTACGGGCACTTCGGCCGGCCGGGCCTGCCGTGGGAAAGGGTGACGAAGCCGGCGGCCGTCGCCAGCTAGCAGCCTGATCCAAGGAACGGCGTCGAGCCGCTCCTGTCCTACCAGTCGATCACCTCAGCAGGCGGCCCGGCGGCCGTGACTTGGCCGTCCGCCAACACCAGTGCACAGTCGGCGATCGCCGCAGCCTCGTCGGCCGCGTGCGTCACGTATACCAGCGGAACCCCAACCTCCTCGCGAATCCGACACAGCGCATCGACCGTGGCCCGGCGGCGGCGCAGATCCACCGCTGCCAGCGGCTCGTCGAGCAGCAGCACCGACGGCCGGGCGTGAAGCGCCCGAGCGAGCGCGACCCGCTGCCGCTCGCCACCCGACAGCGACTGCACGTGCCGGTCGAGCAGCCCACCAATCCCGAGCAGCTCCACCACGTGGTCGCCCTCATCGAGGGTCTCCCCAGGCCGGGCGTACAGAATGTTCGCCCGCACGTCGAGGTGCGGGAACAACAGGGCATCCTGCGGGACGTACCCGACGCGTCGTTGGCGCGTCGGCACCACTACGCCGGCCTCGGTGTCAAGCAGCACCTGTCCGCCGATGGCAATGCGTCCGCGCTGGGGCGCGCGGATGCCTGCTACGGCCTCGACGATCGACGTCTTGCCCGATCCAGACGGGCCGAACAGCGCGAGCGTGTGCGCCGCGCGGGTCACATTGGGCGCGACAATGAAGTCACCCTGCCGGAGGGTGAACCGCAGGTCGAAGCTCACCATCAGGCTACCTCTCGCGGCCCTGCCAGACGGTTCGACACCAGTACCGCACCGAAGGCCAAGCCGAGCGAGATGGCCAGCAGGATGGCCGCCTCACGCTCACGGCCGATCTCGGTGAACGAATAGATCCCGACCGCCAAGGTGCGGGTGCGCCCCGGGATGCTGCCGGCCACCACGATGGTCGCCCCGAACTCACCGAGCGCCCGCGAGAAGCCAAGTAGCGCACCGGCCAGGATGTTGGTCGAGGCCAGCGGCAGCGCCACCGTGCGGAAGACGCGCCACGGACCGGCGCCCAGCGTTTCGGCCATCTGTTCGTAGCGGCGCGTTGCCTGCTCGAAGCCCGCGCGGGCAGTGCGCACCAAGAGCGGCAGGCCCATCACGGCCATCGCGATTACCACCGCCAGCGGTGTGAAGACGACCTCGATACCCACCGCGCCAAGCGCCGCGCCGAGGGGACCGCGCCGGCTGAAAGCCCAGAGCAGCAGCAAGCCGGTAGCCACCGGCGGCATCACCAGCGGTAGCGAGACGAGCGTCTCGAGGACGGCCTTGCCGGGAAAACGGCCGCGGGCGAGCAACCAGGCAAGTGCGACACCCGGCACCAGCATCAGCCCCGTCGCCGTCAGCGCCGCCGCAGCGGTGAAGGCCGGGATCCTCACCAATTCGGAGGTCACCTGTCACTCCCCTGCAGCGGCCGGAAGCCGGCCGCCTCGAATACACTGGCCGCCTCGGCTCCCTGCAGGAACGCCAAGAAGCGCAACGCAGCGGCGGGGTTGGGGCCGCCGTCAACCGCCGCCGCAACGTACACGATCCGGGGCCCGGCATCGGGCGGTACTGCGTACGCTTCGCGTGCGCCGGGCGCCACGGCCAGATCGGTGCGGTACACGATGGCCGCGTCCACCGCACCGCGCTCGACCGCCACGAGCGCGAGCCGCGCGCTGCCCGAGGGTACAAGCCGCGGCTGCAGCGCGTCCCACAGGCCGGTTGCCTCCAGATACTCGCGCGCGTAGACGCCGACGGGCACCGCATTGGGCTCGCCAATGGCGATCCGCACAAAGCCCGGTCCGGCGAGATCGGCCATCGACGTCAGCCGGCGTGGGCGATCGGCGGGCACCGCAACGGCCAGCGTGTTGGAGAGCAGATCGACGCGGGTGCCCAGCTCGAGCCAGTGCTCAACCGCCGCCACCTGCCGCCCGTCAGCGCTGACGAACACGTCGACTGGGGCCCCCGCCGCGATCTGACGGGCCAGCGTGTTCGACGCCGCCAAGTTCAGCAAGATGCGGCCCCCACCGGCGCGCGCGTAGCGCCCCGCCAGATCATCCAGCACGTCGGCCAGGCTGGAGGCCGCCGACACCACCACCTCCCCTTGCGCAAACGCCGGGGAGACGGTCGCCAACAGCCACAGGGCTCCGGCAATCATGTACTTCATAGAACACAATATAGTATGATTCTAGCCGATTCTTATATCGATTCTATATGGATCATCTGACACCGCGCACCGCTGCCAAACGCCTCGGCGTCAGCTACTCGGCGTTCAAGCAGTGGATCTACCGGGGCGCCGTCAGGACTGTCCGCACCTCGGGCGGCCATCACCGCGTGCCCGAGGCCGAGATGGACCGGCTGCTGGCCGAGCACGGCAGGGTTGCCGCCCCTTCGGGGCGGCAGCGGCCGACGCCGGGGGTACTGGTGGCACTCAGCGGGCGTAATCAGCTGCGCGGCGTTGTTGAGGAAGTCCGTGTCGAGGGTCTGCTGGCGCAGGTCCGCCTCCGCATCGGCGACCAGCGGCTGACGGCGGTCATCACCCGCGACGCGATCGAGGAGCTGAAGCTGCGGCGAGGTCAGCCGGCACTCGCCGTCATCAAAGCCACTGAGATGATGGTGGCCCGCGAGCCCGGCGGGCGCGGTTGAGTGCCTTCCGCGATCTCGGGTAAACTAGAATACTCATGTTTCTCGCCCTGTACCATACGTGCCACCACCACTGCGGCCAGACCGGCCGGCTAACGGGGCTGCGTGTGCCCAGGGATTGACGTCGCTTCTCGAACGGCCTCGCTCTTGGCAGCCCCGCCGGATTCTTGTGGCGGGGTTCTTTGTTGTACGGACCTTCCGGAATGGAACAGAACGTGGATTTCTCGAAACTTGATGGGCTGATTCCCGCAGTGGTGCAGGATCACCGGAGCGGTGAGGTGCTGATGGTGGGCTTCATGAACGCCGAGGCATGGGAGAAGACCCGCGCCACGGGATACGTGACCTTCTTCAGCCGTACGCGCAACTCGCTCTGGACCAAGGGCGAAACGTCCGGCAACAAGCTGGCGGTCCGCGACGTGCTGATCGACTGCGACGAGGACACGGTGCTGGTGAAGGCCGCGCGTCTCGGCGACGGCAACGTCTGCCACACCGGCGAGCGCACCTGCTTCTTCCAGCGCGCCCAAGGGGTAACGGTCCCATGACGCTCAAGCTCGGTATCCCGAAGGGCTCGCTCCAAGACGCGACCGTCCAACTGTTTCAGCGCGCCGGCTGGAACATCCGTGTCAGCTCGCGGTCGTACTTCCCGTCGATCGACGATCCGGAGATCGAGTGCATGCTGATCCGCTCGCAGGAAATGGCGCGCTACGTCAGCGACGGCGTGCTCGACGCTGGTCTTACGGGCCTTGACTGGGTGGAGGAGTACAAGCTCGGCGAGAAGATGAAGCACCCGCTCGCCAGCGTTGTGGACCTGATCTACGCGAAGCAGAGCTTCGGGAAGGTCCGCTGGGTGCTAGCCGCGCCCGAGGATTCAAGATTCAAGACGCCCCGGGACTTCGAGGGTGCGACGATTGCCACCGAGCTCGTGCGCGGTACCAGGGCGTACTTCGACCGGATCGGCGTGTCGGTCGACGTGGAGTATTCGTGGGGCGCCACAGAGGTGAAGCCGCCAGTGCTAGCCGACGGGATCGTGGAGGTTACCGAGACCGGCTCCACGCTCCGCGCCAACCGCCTACGCATCATCGACACGGTGATGGAATCGAACACGCAGCTCATCGCCAACGACGTGGCGGGGGCCGACAAGTGGAAGCGGACGAAGATCGACAACGTCGCGCTGCTCCTGCGGGCGGCGATGGAGGCGCAGGGCAAGGTGGGGCTGATGCTCAACATCCGACGCGCGGACCTGCCGAAGATCCTGTCGCTGCTTCCCGCGCTGCAGAAGCCGACCATCTCGTCGCTCACCGACGAGGACTGGGTCGCCATCAACACCATCATCGAGGAGCGCCTAGTGCGCGACCTCATCCCCAAAGCGAAGGCTGTCGGCGGACAGGGCATCGTGGAGTACCCGCTGAACAAGATTGTCGTCTGATGCTGCGGATCGTGGAGTCGGGGAACCGGCGAGCCGTGAAACGGCTGCTGGCACGCGAGCGTTCTGACGACGCAGCGACCGCGCGGCGCGTTGCGCGGATCGTCTCCGACGTGTGCCGCAGGGGCGATACCGCACTGCGTCGGTACGCCCGTCGCTTCGATGGCCTCAAGGGCCCGATCGAGATCTCACGCGACGAACTGCGCGAGGCGGCCGCCAAGGTGCCACGCCCGGTGCGGGCCGCGATCCGCGCGGCTGCGCGCCATATCCGCACCGTCGCGCGCGCGCAGGTCCCCGGCGGGCGGCGTACGCGTGTCGCGCGCGGCGTGTCGGTCGAGTTGCGCGTGGTGCCCCTCGATCGCGTGGGCTGCTACGTACCAGGCGGGCGCTATCCCCTGCCCTCCACATTGCTTATGACCGCGATTCCGGCAGTCGAGGCGGGAGTCGCCGACGTGATCGCCGTCTGCCCGAAGCCCGATCCGACGGTCTGTGCGGCAGCGATCGAGGCGCGCGTTTCGCGGCTGTTGCGCCTTGGCGGCGCCCACGCCGTGGCGGCGCTCGCCTACGGCACAGCGTCGGTGCCCCGCGTCGACAAGATCGTTGGCCCCGGCAACCGGTACGTCGCGGCGGCCAAGGCGCAGGTGTCGGCCGACTGCGGCATCGACGTCCACGCGGGCCCGACTGAGATCCTTATCGTGGCCTCCACCGGCCCAGCCGATTGGATCGCCGCCGACCTGATCGCACAGGCCGAGCACGACCCAGACGCGCGCGCGGTGCTCGTGACCCCGCGCCGCGCGCTGGCCGAACGCGTGGCCCAACTGGTGGAACGTCGGATGCCACCCGCCGGCCCGGCCCGCGAGGCCCTGCGTCGCTACGGCGGGATCATCGTCACATCGAGCACGCGCGAGGCCGTGGCACTGGCCAACGAGGCTGCGCCCGAGCACCTCGTCGTCGACAGCGAGCCGGTGGCCCGCCAAGTGCGCGCCACCGGCTCGCTCTTCGTCGGCCCGTGGGCGGTGCAAGCCGCGGGCGACTACATCTTCGGCAGCAACCACGTACTGCCCACCGCTGGCGCGGCCCGGGCGCGTGGCGGCCTGTCAGCGGCTGACTTCGTACGCCAGTTCACCGTGCAGCGCGTGAGCCGAGCAGGCCTGCGGCGCGTGGGCCCCGCGGCCGTCACGCTGGCGGAAGCTGAAGGTCTCACGGCGCATGCGGCGTCAATCGAAGCACGCCTAACGGCTCCTCTGCGGGGACGGAGGTGCTGATGGCCGTCCAGGGCATCCCGAGTCCGGGCAGCGGGCTTCGTCTCCACCTCAACGAGAACACCGGAGGCTGCTCGCCGCGGGTGCTTGAGGCGATCCGCCGCATGGCCGCCACCGACGTCTCATCGTACCCCGACTACGCCGAGGCCGTCACGGCTTGCGCGCAGTACTTCGACGTCGATCCCAACTGGCTACTGCTGGTCAACGGCCTCGACGAGGGCATCCTGATGACCGCGGTCGCACACGTCGCGCGAACGCGGGCGTTCGATGCCGAAGTCATCCTACCTGTGCCAACCTTCGACCCGTACGTGGCCGCTACGGCGTCGGTGGGCGCCGCGCCCGTGCGCGTGGCCCCCGGGCCGAATTTCGCGTTCCCGACCGACGCCGTCATCGAGGCGATCACCACCCGGACGCGGCTGATCTTCCTCAACACGCCGAGCAACCCGACGGGCCGGCTGATCCCGCCCGACGACATCGCCCGGATCGCCGAAGCCGCGCCACACGCGGTGGTCCTCGCCGATGAGGCCTACATCGAGTTCGAGGGCCGGACGTTCTTGCCAAAACTGCCGCTCCACGCGAACGTGCTGGTAGGCCGCACCTTCTCTAAAGCGTACGGGCTGGCCGGCATGCGGATCGGCTGCCTGATCGGCCACCCCGACGTACTGGACCCGGTGTGCTCCGTCATGCCGCCGCTGACGGTCAACTGCGTGGCGGTGACCGCGCTGCTGGCCGCCATCGAGGATCCAGGCTTTCTGCTAGCCTACGCCTCGCAGGTGACACGGTCGCGCGAGCTGCTTTACGAGGCGTGTCGCCGACTCGGGCTGCGGTACTGGAAAAGTGCGGCAAACTTCGTGCTGGTCGAGGTGGGGGATCCCGTGGCGCCGTTCGTCGAGACCGTGGCCAGCCATGGCGTGCACGTGCGGGATCGCTCCCACGACCCGTACACTCCCGGCTGTGTGCGCGTCACCACCGGAATCGTCGAGCACACCGCGCGCGCCGTGGCGGCGATCGAGGCGGCAGTGGTCAAAAGGCAGAAGGCTTGACACGCATCCGATCGGCGGTGTTCAACCGCAAGACCACCGAGACGCACGTGCGCGGCAAGCTCACCCTCGACGGCCGCGGGAAGTACGAGGTGAGCACGGGGATCCGCTTCCTCGACCACATGCTCGAGCTGTTCACGCGCCACGGCGCCTTCGACCTAACCCTGAAGGCCACCGGTGACCTCGACGTCGACCAACACCACACGGTGGAGGACGTCGGCATCGCGCTCGGCGAGGCGATCCTGAAGGCCCTCGGTAACCGCAAGGGCATCAACCGCGCGGGCTACTTCGTGATGCCAATGGACGAGACGCTGGCGGTTACCGCCATTGACCTCAGCGGGCGCCCGCACTGCGTCGTCGACCTGAAGCTGCGGGCCCGTTACATCGGCGACCTGCAGAGCGAACTGGTGCACGAGTTCTTCGACGGCTTCGCCCGTGGCGCCAGAGCCAACGTGCACGCTAAGGTGTTATACGGACGGTCGAGTCACCACCTCGTCGAGGGCCTCTTCAAGGCCTTCGGCCGGGCACTGCGCGTGGCCTGCGATCGCGACCCGCGCCTGGCGAAGATACTGCCCAGCACAAAGGGGCTGCTGTGATCGCGCTCGTCGACTACGGCGCGGGCAACCTCACGTCGGTCAAGAAGGCCCTCAGCGCCCTGGACTACGACTACCGTGTGCCGGCGCCGGCTGAGTGCGTCAACGCAGAGGGGATTATCGTGCCCGGCGTGGGCCATTTCGCCGCAACCGTAGCACTCGAAGGCCCGTGGCGCCAAGCAATCACGGCCGCCATCGCGTCGGGCACGCCGCTGCTCGGCATCTGCGTCGGCATGCAGTGGCTCTACGCGGGGAGCGATGAGGACGCTGACGTGCCAGGCCTCGGCGCCATCGCCGGGCGCTGCGCCCTCCTACCCGGAGACGCGGACTGGCGCCTGAAGATTCCGCATGTGGGATGGAACGCACTGGAGCTCCAGCCGGGTGCCGAGCGGAGCCGGCTGCTGCGCGGGATCGAGTCCGGCGCCTACGTCTACTTCACCCACTCGTATGCGGGGCCCGTCAACGCCGACTGCGTGGCGACGGCGACGCACGCCGCGACGTTCGCGGCGGTCGTGGAGCGCGACAACGTCTTCGGCGTGCAGTTCCATCCCGAGAAATCGAGCGACGCGGGGCTGCAGATCTTGCGTAACTTCCTCGCGGTCTGCACCGACTCGGCCGCCGCGGCGCGGGGGGCCGCAGCGAGGGGACTCTAGCAAGAGGACTTCAGCCCGCTCGACAATCCGATCATGCTGAGCAAGCGCATCATCGCATGCATGGACGTCCGCGACGGCCAGGTGGTGAAGGGAGTGCGGTTCCAGCAACTCCGCTACGCGGGTAACCCGGCCGATCTCGCCGAGCGCTACAATGTGGAAGGCATCGATGAGGTGGTGGTGCTCGACATCACCGCCACACTCGAGACGCGCCGTGCACTGGCCGACACGATCCATGCCGTGGCGTCGCGCATCTTCCTGCCGCTCACCGTCGGCGGCGGCATCCGCGACGAGGATACCGCGGCCGCCGCGATCGATGCTGGCGCCGACAAGGTGAGCCTCAATACGGCGGCGTTGAAGACGCCGGAGATCATCTCGACGTTGGCGCGGCGTTACGGCAGCCAGGCGGTGATCGTGGCCATCGACGCGAAGCGCCGTGATGACAGATACGCGGTATACGTGCGCAGCGGCACGTCGGATGCCACGTGCGACGCCGTCGAGTGGGCCCGAGAGGCCGAATCGCGAGGCGCCGGCGAGATCCTACTGACGTCAATGGACCGCGACGGCACTAAGGCCGGCTTCGACTGCGAGATGACGGCGGCCGTCTCAGACGCCGTGAACATCCCGGTTATTGCTTCGGGCGGAGCGGGCGCGTTCGAGCACTTCACCGACGTCTTCACCCGCGGCTACGCCGACGCGGCACTCGCAGCCTCGATCTTCCACTACTCCGAGCACAGCGTCTCGGAGCTGAAGCAGTACCTGCACGACCAGGGCCTGCCCATCCGGCTCTAACGTGCTAATTCCCTCGATCGATCTCCAGAACGGCCACATCGTCCAGCTCGTCCAGGGCGAGCGCCTCGCCCTTGAGGCCGACAACCCTGAGGTGTGGATCGAGCGTTTCTCGCGCTTCCAGCGCGTGCAGCTCATCGATCTCGACGCCGCGCGCGGCCGCGGCGACAACAGTGCGATGGCGGCCGGCATCTGCCGGCGGCTGGCGTGCCGCGTTGGGGGTGGGATCCGCAGTGTCGAGCGAGCGGAGGCGGTGCTAGGCCTCGGCGCACACGCCGTGATCGCTAGCTCGTCACTCTTCCGCGACGGTGCCGTCGACGTGGAGTTCGCGAGGCGGCTCGCCGACGCAGTGGGGCCGGACCGCGTGATTGCCGCCGTCGACAGCAAGGGTGGCCAGGTGGTGACCCACGGCTGGAAGACGCCGATCCCGATCACGGCCGTCGAGGCCGTCGCGGCCCTCGAGCCGCACTGCGGCGAATTTCTCTACACGCACGTCGACAAGGAAGGGCTAATGCAGGGCACCGACATGGACGCGATCCTGGCAGTGCGACGGGCGACGGGGCGGCGCGTCACCGCCGCCGGCGGCATCACTACGCGTGAGGAGATCGATCGCCTCGACGCCGAGGGCGTGGACGCCGTGGTCGGCATGGCCATCTATACCGGCCGGCTCCCCCTCGACGCGTAGAATCTCCAGGTGAGCCTCGCCTCGACGCGTGCCTGGCGAGATTGACAGCTTCCCCTCGACGCGTAGAATCTTCAGGTGTACCTGCTCGCCCGCCTGGGCTTGGGCCGTCCAGATCTGCGGGCTTGGGCGATGTACGACTGGGCGAACTCCGCCTTCCAGGTCACGATCATCACCGCCGTCTTCCCCAACTTCTTCACGGCTGTGGCGGCGTCCGGTATGCCCGCCGCGGAAGCCACGTCCAGATTCTCCCTCATCACGGTCGTCGCCGTGGCGGTCACCGCAGTGCTGGCGCCTGTACTCGGCGCCGTCGCCGACTACCGGGCTGTGAAGAAGCGGATGCTCGGCACGTTCGTGCTCATCGGCGTGGCGGCTACGATGCTCATGATCGGCATCGACGAGGGCGAGTGGCGCTTCGCCGCGCTGCTGTTTGTGGTGGCCAACATCGCCATCGCGGCCAGCTACGTATTTTACGACTCGCTGCTCCCCCACATTGCGTCGGGCGACGAGATCGATCGCGTGTCGACCTCGGGCTACGCCATGGGCTACATCGGAGGCGGCCTCTTGCTGATCCTGAACATGGCATGGATCGTCAGCCCGGAGACGTTCGGGATCCCCGACACGCTGACCGCCATCAAGCTATCGTTCGCCAGCGTCGCGGTCTGGTGGCTCGTCTTCTCGCTGCCGCTGTTCCGCCGGGTGCCCGAGCCACCGCGCATGCTCGATGCCGACGAGACCAGTGCCGAGAGCCCCGTGCGCGTCGCGTTCATCCGGCTGGGCGAGACGCTGCGAGAGCTGCGCGGCTACCGGCAGGCATTCCTGATGTTGGTCGCGTTCCTGCTCTACAACGACGGCATCCAAACCATCATCCGCATGTCGGCCGTCTACGGCGCGGAGATCGGCATCGACCTCAACGCCCAGATCGCAGCGTTCGTCGTGGTGCAGTTCGTCGGCATCCCGTTCACGTTCCTCTTCGGGGCATTGGCGGGGCGCATCGGCGCCAAGACGGCGATCTTCGTCGCGATCGGCGTCTACACTGGCATCAGCGTGCTGGGGTACTTCATGACGACCGCGACCCACTTCTTCGCACTGGCCTTCCTCGTAGGCATGGTGATGGGCGGCTGTCAGGCCCTCAGCCGATCCCTGTTCGCGCGAATGATTCCCAAGCACAAATCGTCGGAGTTCTTTGGCTTCTTCTCGGTATTCGAGAAGTTCGCAGGCGTGGCCGGCCCTGCGCTGTTCTTCGCGTCGGGACGGCTGTTCGGATCCAGCCGCGTGGCCATCGTCTCGGTAATCCTCTTCTTCGTCGCCGGCGCGCTCGTCCTCACCCGTGTGAACGTGGCAGAAGGGGAAGCGCAGGCGGCCGTGGCAGACCTCAGGAGTTGACCACGACACGCAACGTCGTGCCCGTGGCAGTATTCACGCTGGCGTACATGGCCGTGGCGGCGGTCGCGGGGATCATCGCGGCAACACCGAGTTCCTGCTCTACGTCGCGGTGATGGTCGTGCTGATCTGGGCCGTCGCGGCGTGCCCGGGCGCAGCTCGCTGACAAAGGCCACGCTTTCGGCGCCTTGGGCCTCGTGCACATGTCCGGCGGCCTAGTCACCGTGCCGAGGACTGGCCGACAGCCGATGGCGGCACCGTGCCGTAAGCGCTGTGGATCATCCCGGATCGACTGAAGTACGAGCACTTCGCCCATGCGTACGGGTTCGGCGTCACAACCTGGGTGTGCTATCAGTGGATCACGGCAATGGTGGGAGGGCCGTCGCGCGTCGCGGCGGGGCCCCTGGTCCTGTCGGCCTTAGCTTGCGCGCCATCGGAGTGGATCTCGTTGAAAAACCCGTACGGCCCAGGCTCGGACTCGTTGCTGTTGAGCATAGCCCATACAGTATCAGCTGGTGTCCGTTACCATGTTGAGATAACCGTAAATCACTGTGGTAGTAGTAATTCACTCCTAACTTTCTTAGCCTGAGCCAGCCGAGGGGCCGGCGAGGACGATGAGGGCGACCGGGTCGCACGCGAGCGGGAACTCAACAATCAGGCTTGGTTCGTGTTGGCCTGGGGCCAGCTGGAGACGGACATTGACGATGCCTAACCCACGGCGGACGATCTGTCGCCGGATAGCTGAGTGCGCGGACCGACGGTGAAGTGCCGCTACGGCAGATTGCAGCTGTGGAGAGCGCTGGCAGGACTGGGAAGCCGTGTGGGTCGCGGTGCTACGACGGTGGCCAAGCGCGCGAGGAAGCGTACGAAGCTGGCAATGAGCGCGGCTTAGCTCAGGGCGGTTAGTGAGCGGATGAAGCGGTACTGGGCGAAGCGGCGCGCTGCGAAGCGATAGTGCTGGTCGAGTGCTGTTCCAAGCCGTGAAGGCGGCTTTGGGGCACACAGGGGAACGCCTCGGTGCGCTGCGCGTCGGCACGATCGCCCATGCCCTGACCGGGCGGACACCGCGATCCCGAAATGCCGCACGGCAGCCGTGCACTGTCACCAGCGCGTCGAGCAGCCGCACGACACGCCGCGCTCGGAAGCGAGACGCCTACTGCGATCGCCAGTCTCTCGAGGATCACGGCATCGAGCACAGTCAGTGATGATTGGGCTTAACGCCGGTGTCTTTATGGCTCAGTTCTTTCGACGAGAACTTCGGCGTTCGACACTGTCAGGGTCAGTGGTGGATCACTCATGATCTCACGGGCATTGAGCCGCCCTTGGTTCGTCGCGGGCGCGTGAGCAACGAGTGCACAGGCGACAGCCAGTGGAGCGGGAGTGCCGCTCACCGTGACCTAGTGACGTTCGTCGAAAACGACTCGCCGGTTCCCTACATGCCATGTATCAACAGGTATGCGCTACCTAGTGTTCGTCGCGCTGCTTGCCTGCCAAGCCCATGCCCAGGCACAAGACGTGGCGGTTGTGCAGGGGACCGTGCGCGATGCCACGGGGTTGATGCTCCCTGGTGCAGCTGTCGAAGTCGACGAGCGGCTTGTGGCTGTCTCAGATGCTCAGGGCCACTGCGACATCACGCTCCCAACCCCCGGGGTTGTGGCCGTCCGCGTGCTGCTGCCGGGGTTCCGTGTGTGGGAGTCACGTGTTGACGCCACGGCCACATCTACACTCGACATCGTCCTAGAGATCGCACGTCTCCGTGATCGCATCACGGTGACGCCCCTCCCTCCAGAACAGGACGTCGCACCAGTGTTCACGCTGGAGCCCACACACGTGTACCGGACCCCTGGTGCGCAGGCGGATGTCTTTCAGGCGTTGCAGCGTTCCCCGGCATCGCGAGCCCTGACGAGGGAGCCGGCCTGTTCGTGCGCGGCGGCGACGTGACCGAAATGCTCGTGTTTCTCGACGATGCGGTCATCGCGCATCCCTATCGCTATGAAACCCCCACTGGCGGCTTCCGTGGCGCGGTGGATCCCCTGCAGATCGCGGGACTTGCCTTCAGCACCGGCGGATTCCCGGTTCGCTACGGAAATGCGCTGAGCGGGGTGGTTGACATGCACGGCCTCGAACCGCCGACGGACGCCCTAGCGACCGCCACCCTCGGCCTTGCCGGAGCGTCGGTGGCGCTGGCGACACCACTGGGACCATGAGGGGGTCTCCGTAGCGCGCTCAATCGAACCATGACGTCTGTGTTGTTCGCGATCAATGACGACCCTCGTCACTTCGACCACCCGCCAACCGGCTGGGACGGCTCTGGCGGTGCCGGATGGATTCTCGGCCGTGCGGGGCGCCTCAAGGGATTCGCTCTCGGCGCTAGTGGCCATGTGGCGGTCGACATTGAGCAAGACGCATTCGTGGGCCCTCTCCGCTCGTCAAGTCTCGTGAGCTGGCGCCGGACAACCCACGAGTCGTCCTCCAGCAAGGCATCAGTGCGTTGAATTCGCCCCCGGCGTTCGGCGGCGGGATTGACAGAGCGGCACGCCTGTTGCGTGAGAGTCTCGACCTGTTCGCTCAAGAGGCCAGTGCGCCAGATTGGCCACACTGGGGACAGTTTGACGCGCATGCGTGGCTTGGACAGACGCTTGCGTGGCAAGGCGATCGTGATGGCGCGCGGGCGGAATACGATGCTGCACTCCGGCTCGCGCCCGGCTCAGGGTGGGTGCGATACGTCCTGCTGCCGGCACTCAGCCCAACGGAGGCGCCGTAAGCTGTGTCTGCGATCATCGACCTGTCTGACGACCGGCCAGTGGGACACCGGCTTGGTGTGATCGTGGCCGGGTGGACGGCCGTCGCGCTGATCTCGGCTCTGATTCTTCGTGGACAGGGGCTCTCGTTCCTGACCGCCGTTGTCAGCTCGCTCGCCTGGTACTACCCCTTGGGTGCCGTGGTGTGGATTGCTTGCTATGCCGATGGCCAGCTCGGCCTCTGGCAGCGACCAGGACGAGCGCTCGCGATCCATCTGGCCATGGGGGTGGTCGCGATCGGGGTATGGCTGATGGTGGTGGTCGCCTTCTCGCGTGTGAGCGTGGGCCCCGACTATTGGCAAATCGTGTTCGGCGACGTCTGGATGTGGCAACTGTTGATGACGTCGACGATCTACACAGCCGGCGTCGGCCTGGGAGTGCTCGTGCAAAGCTTCGATCGCGAGCATCGGCATCGGCACCGCGAATCGCAACTCGAAGTGCTCACGCGAGAAGCGGAACTCATGGCGATGAACGCCCAGCTCCAGCCGCACTTCTTGCTCAACGCGCTCAATTCGATCCGGGCACTGCTTGAGGAGGATCCCAGCCAGGCCCGGCGCATGCTGGAGCGCCTCGCAACACTCCTGCAGTCGATCTTCACGCGCCTGGACGAACCGTTCGTACTCCTGGAGCGTGAGCTGGACAGCATCCGCGACTACCTCGAGATCGAGTGCATTCGTTTCGGCGACCGGATGACGTTCAGCATGCACGCCGATCCCGACACCCGGCAGGTGTCGCTGCCGCCGTTCTTGCTACAGCCGCTTGTGGAGAACGCGGTGAAACACGGGATCGAGCGGCATCCTGGCGCCGGTACGATTCGGATCGAGAGTCATCTGGCCGGCCCACGACTGCAAATCTCGGTGGCGGACACGGGTCCAGCCGTGAACGACGTCGTCACCTCGACGCCAGGTCGCGGACTGACCTTGACGCGCAGTCGTCTCCGCGCCACGTACGGTGATGGAGCGACGCTCAGCACGGTGCAGCGCGTCGATGGTTTCACCGCGACACTGGATCTCCCGATCACTAATGACCCCGCATTCCCCATGTGATGTAGGCGTGTCGACCTTTCAGGCGCCCCTCGCGTCGGCAGGCTTAGGCTCGAGTCCAGTCAGGACGCCAGGAGGGGGGAACATCCACTGGGGGACAACACACACACCGTGTCAACTCACCGTGAATGACGGCGACTCCCCCATGAGCTCCATCACATCACGGGCAGCGCAAGAATAGAGAGAGACGATGCTGGACCTGAACCTGACAAGCATTGGCTGGCTCCACACCATCGCGAGCCTTGCCGCGATCGTCGCATTCGTACCCGTCATGTTCGCACGCAAAGGTGGTTATACGCACCGGAAAAGTGGCCAGATGTACGCCATCGCCTATGTCGTGGTATGCGTGACGTCTTTTGGAATCTACGCTCAGCAGCGGTTCTGGTTTCCACATTGGCTGGCGCTGGCCGGGCTTGCCGTGCTGGCCGCGGGCTATCTTGCGGTCCGGCTCAAGCCACGAGGGTGGCGCTACGCTCACCTGATCGCCATGTTGCTGAGTGCCTACAACCTCTTTGGAGGAGCCGTCAACGAGGTCTTTCTGCGCGTTCAGCCGCTCCGGGTCCTGACCGGTTCCGACAGCTTGGCGTCTCCGCTCGTGGGCATGACGCACGGCATCGTGATGCTTGTCTTCCTAGTGATCATCTTGGCCTACGTGGTCGCTTCCCGACGTCGATCGACACCGTCACCACACTCGGTGTCGAACTAACGACCGCGGCATGTGCCATGACGGCTTGTGAACGGCTTCGTCTGATTGTCGCTGACGACGAGGTGCTGGCACGGCGGCTCGTGCGGCAGTATCTCGCGCGTGTCCCCGAAGTGCAGATCGTGTGTGAGTGTGCCGACACCATGGCCCTCGGGGCCGCGCTGGAGCGCCGGGAGGCAGGGGCGGCGCTGCTCGACATCCGGATGCCTGGACCCGACGTGTTTGAGGTGCTTGCAGGTGCGGCACGGCGAGACTGCCTGCCGCAGGTCGTGTTCGCGACCGCGCACGATCGGTACGCCGTGCGCGCGTTTCGGATCAATGCGGTCGATTATCTCGTGAAGCCCTTCACAGAAGCACGATTGCTGGAGGCGCTGGTGCGCGTGCGCAAGCGCCAGGAGACGGACGCATCCGGAGACAACGTCCCCAGGCTCCTGCGGGACTTGGGGCGGCGCCCCGACCGGGTACTTGTGCCTGAGGGAGGTCGCATTGTTCCGCTGCCGGTGTCAGACATTGCGTGGATCAAGGCCGAGCGGGACTACGCCCGGATTCATGCAGAGGGACGGAGTCATTTGGTCTACCGAACGCTCAACGCACTGGAGAGCCGTCTCGATCCCATGGAGTTTCTGCGCGTACACCGGTCCGCGATCGTGAGGCTTGACAAGATCGTGGAGGTCAAGCCGACGGATAGTGGGCGGTATCAGCTGACGCTCCTGGACGGCACGCGGCTCGTGGTGAGCCGCAGCCGAGGCGCGACGCTGAAACGGCTCATCCTGTGACTCGTCGCTGGTCTCGGCTTACGCCGCGCGCCCGCGGCAGAACGTGACCTCGGGCCCGCCTCCACTGAGTGGTACGCTTCGTCGCCCGACCGCTCCTTGTCCTTGAACACCCTCCGCCGGCTACATCCTGTGAACCGACACTCAGGTACTCCTATCTCTCGTCCTTTGAGCCTCCTTCACAATACGGATCACGTCAGGTTCCCCCTAGAGCGAGCGCACTAACTGCTACATGGCCATCGGGGTTGCCAGATACCTCCATTGACTCCTACGACGCCGCTTCATCCATTGGTGCGTTCGCGCTATGCAGGAGTTGCCTTGCCCACGGCCTGTTAGCTGGCCGCCTCGTTGACGATATATACGATAATCGTCTGGGGCTTCGACGACGACGATGCCGACTTGGGATCAGCGCCAGTACTTGCGTTTCAGCGAGGAACGGACTCGGCCAGCGATCGATCTCGCAGGCCGGGTGGAGGTCGACGCGCCACGATATGTCATCGACCTCGGGTGTGGACCCGGCAACAGCACTCGGGTTCTGCGCACGCGCTGGCCGAGTGCCCTGCTTTCCGGCGTTGATAACTCCGCTTCAATGCTAGGCACCGCCCGGCAAGCACTCCCGAACGTTGATTGGATCGACGAGGACATCTCACAGTGGAGAGCACCGCGCCCTGCGAACGTCATCTTCTCAAATGCTGCTCTACAGTGGGTCCAACCCCACGACTCTCTGCTCCTTGGACTCCTTAACCAACTTTCGCCTGGAGGAGCCTTAGCGGTTCAGATTCCAGCGAACCAGGATACCCCTCCGCACCGAGTTGTTCGTGAGCTTGCTGCGTCATCTGCGTGGTCACGCTATTTCACACAACCTCCGCGCGAGTGGCACGTCCATTCCTATGACTACTACTATGATCTTCTGGCCCCGCGCGTAGATCACCTGGACATCTGGGTTACAACGTACATACACTTCCTCAACCATCTCGACGACCTCATCGAGTGGTATCGTGGCTCAGGCCTTCGGTCGTGGCTCGACGCGCTCCCCGATCACGGCACTCGGAACGCGTTTATCAACGATTTTCGCTCGTATGTGTCGCAGTACTACCAACCTAGAGCGAACGGCAGTCTCCTGTTTCCGTTCACACGCTTGTTCTTCGTTGCCTACACGTAAACACACGCCCACACCGACCCGTTCTGACACTTGAACATTCGACGTAGATCTCCCTCGGCGTTGATGAAAACACGTCGCCAGTTTGCACACTTGTCATGGAAGGACATGTCGAGCGCCCATCGTCTTGACCGAAGCCCGCAGGGGCCGTGTCAGCCAACGCAATCAGCATCAGGTCGATGGGTAGACGTCCTGAGCTTGAGCGGGACGAGTTCGAACTTGACTTCTGCTGGACACTAGCCCCGAACGGATGTGGATTCGTCGAATGTCACTCGCTCGAAATGTGTAAATATTGCCCAGCAGCGTTGGAGGAGACTCCTCGGACCCTGTGTACATATGCGCCCACGCTGCTAGCGAGCGCGCGAGGTAGCACGCCTTGAGAGCGAGCGATACCTTCAAGGAACTCAAACGATTAGCCACCCAGATAGCTGATGATGCATTGTAGCGGTGTGTCGGCCGATTGAGTGAGCAAATCTCCGATATCATTTCTGCAAATCGTCCACGCAAGCAATAAGGCCCACAGGCAATCCAGGGCATGCTGCTCTATCAAGCACTTGGCAGCTCTCGGGCAGTTGGCTGCCGTGGGCTGGAGTTGGT
>CAZHTD010000006.1:0-53163 GCA_964535675.1 uncultured Bifidobacteriaceae bacterium
CGGCAACCGCGATTCGAATGGGTGACTGGAGTTCAGACGTGTGCTCTTCCGATCCGAGCTCCACACTGTGGTCGGCGCCGGCGCCGACCACAGTGTGGAGCTCGTCGATGAAGAGGATGACCGTGCCCTCGGACTCACCGATTTCTTTAAGAACGGCCTTCAGGCGCTCCTCGAACTCCCCGCGATACTTCGCGCCGGCCACGAGCGCACCCATGTCGAGGGCGAAGATCTTCTTATTCTTGAGCCCCTCTGGCACGTCGCCGCGCACGATACGCTGCGCGAGGCCCTCGACGATGGCGGTCTTGCCGACACCAGGCTCGCCGATGAGCACTGGGTTGTTCTTGGTCCGGCGCGACAGTACCTGAATGACCCGGCGCACCTCTTCGTCACGGCCGATCACTGGGTCGAGGTGGCCCGACTGGGCCAGCTCGGTGAGGTCTCGGCCGTACCGCGTCAGCGCCTCGTAGGTCGCCTCCGGACTGGGCGAGGTCACGCGCTGGCTGCCGCGTACGTCCTTGAGAGCGGCGTCCAGCGCGTGGCGGGTGCCCCCAGCCTCCTTGAGCAGGTTAGCGGCTGGGGAGCGGCCCGCTTCGGTCGCAATGGCGATCAGCAGGTGCTCGGTGCTCAGATACTCGTCCTGCAGGTGCCCCGCCTCGGCCTGGGCGGCGTCAAACAGCATCTGCATCCGGGGTGACAGGCGGACGTCGCCGCCCTGCACCCGCGGCAGCTTGCCGAGCAGTGCCCGGCCATCGCGGGCGAGGGCCGCCGGGTCGACCGAGATCTTACGGAGCACCGACGGCACGATGCCGCCAGGCTGCTCGGTGAGGGTGACCAGGACGTGCTCGGGGGTGATCTCGGCGTGCTGCTGGCTGGTGGCCAACTGCTGCGCCGCGGCGAGAGCTTCTTGCGCCTTCTCGGTGAACTTGCCGTAATCCATCGTCTTGCTCCTCGAGCCTGCTCAGGCCGCGCTGTGTGTGCCCGTCGCCCCGCCGCTGGCCAGACCGGCTAGTGCCTCGTAGTGCGTGCGCTCGGCATTGGACAGCTCCGTCGGCACGCGGATTTCGACCTTCTCGTAAGCGTCACCCTTGACGTCGGGCTTGCCGGGCGTCGGCATCCCGTAGCCACGAAGGCGGAACGTCCGCCCCGACTGCGTGAGCGGCGGGATGCGCAGCGTCACGAGCCTGCCCGCGATCGTCGGCACCGAGACCTCGCCGCCAAGCACAGCAGTCGTGATCGGCAGGAGCAGGGTGGCGTGTAGGTCGGCACCGCGCCGCTGGAACACCCGATGGGGCAGCAGGCGGACCCGCAGGAACAGATCGCCCGTCGTACCGCCGCCACGCCCCGGCTCGCCCTCGCCCTGTACCCGGACGCGGGCGCGGTCGGCAACGCCAGCGGGAATGCGGACATCCACGGTCCGGGTACTGCCCTCACCGGTACGCATCTCCAGCCGCCGCGTGACACCCGCATAGGCCTCCTCGAGCGTCAGCTCAAGGGGCGACTCGACGTCGCGCCCGCGGTGCGGGGGTACGTGGGCACGTTGCTGGCCGGCCGCCCCCCCGCCACCGAAGAAAGCCGTGAAAAAGTCAGAAAAGCCGACCCCCGGGCCGAACATCTCCTCGATGTGCTCCGGCGAGACGGTCCGGAACCCCTGTGACTTGCCCGATCCGCCGACGTTCACGGCCCAGCCCGCGAACGGGTCGGGTCCACCGTGAGCCTGTGCCTGTTCGTACTGGCGCCAGTTGGCGCCCAGCTGGTCGTACTTCTTCCGCTTGTCGGGATCGCCAAGCACCTCGTAGGCTTCGGTGACGTCCTTGAACTTCGCCTCGGCTACCGCGTCTGCGGGGTTGACGTCTGGGTGATGCTTGCGGGCCAGCCGGCGATAGGCCTGCTTGATGGTCTTCGCGTCGGCCGTCTTGTCGACCCCGAGTGTGGCGTAGTAATCGCGGAATTCCATGGTCGTCGTGCTCAGAAGCCCACCATCTCACGCAGCCGCCGGAGTTCGGTGGCCAACTGGCGCCGCCCTGCATACGTGTCGAGCACGTCATCCTCGATCAGGGGCAGCATCCGCCGCACGATGTCGCCGATCGACAGCAGTCGCCTTACGCCGGCCAGATTGATCCCGGTCTCGTCGACAAACTCCTTGATCATTCGGAGGCGCTCGAGCTCGTCGCGGGAGTAAACGCGCATGCTGCCGACCGTGCGGGACGGCTGGATCAGCCCCAGCCGCTCGTACTTCCGCAACGTCTTGGGGTGCATCCCGAGCATGTCAGCCGCCATGCTGATGAGGAAGAGGTCCTGTGCGAGGCTCACCTAACGTCCTCCAGAAGCTGATACAGATCGAGTCATATACATGATTCGATCTAAGTATAACCATTTATATGGATCATATCAATATTGGAGGCCAGCGGGTCTCGATCTGTAGGATCAAGGTGATCTTGGTCGTGTCGCGGGTGTACCCGCGGATGGGCAGACCTGCCGAAGGCGGCCGGCGGAGGAAACGAAGCTGTCGCCTGCGACCTAGCTAGCTCAGGGCCTGGGAACGGGTGTGAGCGTCGTCTCCCGCCGTTCGCCGTTGCGGATGTAGACCACCGTGATCGGCTCGTCGACCCTGAGCAGCGCCAGGGCGAACGTGTAGTCGTAGATGTTGGTGATCGTCTGCCCGGCGATCTCGACGATCAGGTCGCCGCGCTGGAGGCCGGCCCCCTCGGCCGGACCGCCGCCGATGACCCCGCTCAGGAGCATTCCTTCGGCCTCGGTGGCGTAGTCGGGGATCGTGCCGGTCGTGAGGCGGACGCCGCCGGGGCTGCCGCGCTGGACCGTGGGCTCGACCCGGACGAACTCCGGTGCCTCGGTGAGCCGCATTGTGAGTTGGACGAGCCGCGCTGCCATGCCCGCAATCCGATCCAGATCCGCATAGGCCACCTTCTCGGCCGTGTCCGACGGCTTGTGGTAGTCGACGTGCGCGCCGGTGGTGAATGACAGGCTGGGCACCGAAGCCTCGTTGAAGGTAGCGACGTCGGTCGGCTGGTACGGATCGGCCTGCGTACGCAGGTCGAATCCAGCCAGGACGTTGACCTGCTCGAGCATGGCCGGCCAGTCGGGGCTGGTGCCGGTGGCCTGCACGATGAGCTGGTTGTCCTGCATGCGGCCCACCATGTCGAAGTTCAAGTAAGCGGCGATCTGGCCGGGCGGCACGGGAGCCTCAGTCACGAACGCGTTTGAGCCGAGCAGCCCGGACTCCTCAGCCGACCAGAACGCGATCAGCAGGTGGCGCTCGCGTGGCTGGACCGCCAGTGTACGTGCGATCTCAAGCACGGCCGCAGTACCCGAGGCGTTATCGTCGGCCCCGTAGTGGATCCCACCAGCGTCCTCGCGCGAGGCCAGCGAGCTGCCGTGGGCGCCTTTGCCCAAGTGGTCGTAATGAGCGCCGATGGCCACCCAGGGCTTGTCAGGCAGTGGCTCCGCTGTGGCCGGTAAGTACGCCAAGACGTTGCGCGCAGTGGCGCGTTCCCGTTCGACGGCGGTGCGCAGCGTGACGGTGACACCGGCCAACTCGACTCCCGTCGTGTGGGGATCGGCGCGGTCCAGCACCTCCTGTAGTGCCTCGAGCGGAGTGTCCGCGCCGGCAAAGAGCGCGTCGGCGACCTCGCCGCTCACACTGGCAGCAGGGATCCCCGAGCCAGCGAGTGCGGAATCATAACCCATCGGCACCGTGTTGCCCGCGTTCGGCGAGCGGGGCCCGGTGACGACCAGCAAGGCCCGGGCGCCGCGCTCCCGCGCGGCGAGCGCCTTGTATCGCAGGCCCGAGTAGCGGGCTAGTTCCACACGCGTGTCGGGATCCGCGTCTTCGGGGGAGTAGCGGAGCACGACGACGATCTTGTCGGTCACGTCGAGACCCGCGTAGCTGTCGTAAGGGATTGTCTGCGCGGCGGGCACCACCAAACCGTAGCCGGCGAAAACCACCTCACCGCTGACCACTGCGTCGTCGGAGAACGCGAGTGCCTGGACCCATACGGCGCCGTCGAAGGTGCGCGCTTCGCCCCCATACTCGACCGTGACCGACGAGCCGGCGTCCAGGCTGCCGGCCGTGAAATTGAAGGGGGACAACAGGCTCATCCGGCCCGGCAGGGGCCGAGCGCCGAGGCGATCCAACTCGTCGGCGATGTAGGCGGCGGCCAACTGCTCGCCCTCGGTGCCGGCGCGGCGGCCGGCCATGGCCTCAGTTGTGAGGGCCTCAACGTCCTGACGAACGTCCTGCGCGTGGGCCAGTGAGGGGCCGGTGGCAAGCAGCACAGCGCTGAGCATGGCTGGTGCTAGGGGTCGCGTGCTCATGGCGTGTCTCCAGTAGCCGGAACCCGGGGCGGCGCCTCGCGCAGAAGCTTGACGGCGCGGTCGTGATTCCAGCGTGCGAGATAGATCTGTCCTTCGGTGCCGCCGTACCGGCTTGAGGTCCACGCGAGCTGCGTGCCATCGGGCGAAGGAACCGGCAGGCCGTCAAACCCGTCTGAGAATGTGACGCGCACGGGCTCGCGTGTCCCCGCGGCGTCGACCATGAACACCTCGAAGTTCTCGAACCCGAACTTATTCGAGGCAAACAGCACGTACTCCCCCGAAGGATGGAAGTAGGGTGCCCAGCTCATGGCGCCGAAGTCGGTGAGTTGCTGCGGGTCGCTGCCATCGGTGTTCATCGTCCAGATGTCGGCGATGAGGCCGTTCTCGTGGAAGCGCCGCCAGAGGATACGCGACCCGTCAGGCGAGAAGAAGGGGCCGCCGTCGTAGCCCGGGACGTCGGTCAGGCGCCGTACATCGGTGCCGTCGGCGCGCATGATGTAGATCTCGCCGAAGAAGCTCGGGTCGACCTCGAGCAAGCGCCGCTCCCGGTCATCGAGTACACGCTCGTAGGCCTGGCGCGTCGACGCGAACACGATCCATTCTCCGTCGGGTGAATAGCTGGCCTCGGCATCGTATCCCTGCGCCTCGGTCAGCCGTACCAGCTCGCCGCTCGCCGTGTCGCGCACGTAGATCTCCAGCTCGGAGTCGTAGTCCCACGCGTAGCGACGCTCTTGGCCGGAAGCACGAAACTCGATCTCCTCCCGCTGGAGGCGCTCTGAGGCCGGGTCGTGGTGCGTGGACGAAAAGAGGATCTGCGGGGTGCCCGGCCGGAAGAAGGCGCAGGTGGTCTTGCCGAGGCCAGTGGAAACACGCGTGGTCGCTCCCGTCCTGAGGTCAAGGTCGTAAATCTGGTAGAAGGGGTTGCCCGGCTCGCGCTCGCTCTGGAACACGAGGTGCATGCCGTCGGGCGACCAGTACCCCTCGCCGGCCCGGCGCCCTTCGATGGTCAGGCGCCGGACGCGGGACAGTAATTCCTCGCCGCTCTGCGCGTCGACCACGACCGGGGCGAGGGTACTGAAGGAGAGGAGCACGACGATGAGTGCGCCGCAGACCCGCATACGGTTAGGGTACACGGTCCGCCGAGACCGGTCCAGAAGGCGGCGCAGGTATGATGGTACGTTCGCTAGCGTCCAGCACGCGGCCAGCAATCGAGAATCAAGGGGCAGTGCGCATGGAGGTGGCGCGGCGTGAAGGCGTGACCGACTGGGTTCGGAACTTGGCTGACAACCGTGCGGAGGTGGGTGTCGAGAACGGGCCGAGTCGGTCGAGCGGGTGATCACGACGACCCCGCCCGCCGCGCGCGTGGCGGGTGTCGGGGACCATCGAGGCCCTGGGCGGCGCGCCGTCTGGGGGTTCGCGATCGGGTAAGGGGCCGCGGCGGGAGGCATCAAGGGCGCATGGATCTGAAGGCACACATCCGGCAAGTCCCGGACTTTCCGAAGCTGGGGATCTCTTTCTACGACATCACCACGTTGCTGCGTCAGCCCGATGGCCTGCGCGTAACCATCGATCGACTGATCGAGCCGTACGACGAAGCGGACATTGACGTCGTCATCGGTATCGAGAGCCGAGGATTCATCCTCGGCGCGGCGATGGCCGAGCGGCTCGGCGCCGGGTTTACCCCGATCCGGAAGCAGGGCAAGCTCCCGCACAAGGTGATCCGCGAGTCCTACGCGCTTGAGTACGGCGAAGATGCACTAGAGTTGCACGAGGACGGCGTGGACCACGGGCAGCGGGTCCTGATCGTCGATGACGTCCTGGCAACCGGCGGGACAGCCGCCGCGGCGACGCGGCTGGTCCGGCGTCGGCACGGCGAGCTGCACGGTCTCGCGTTCCTGATCGAGCTGACGTTCCTTGCGGGGCGGAAGCAGCTCGGCGACACGCCAGTGCACGCCGTCCTGCAGTACTAGGGCAGCAAACCGTATCGAGTAGACTACCGAAATCGCAACAGGGTGGTCCCCGTAGCTCAGCTGGATAGAGCACGCGCCTCCTAAGCGTGGGGTCGGCAGTTCGAATCTGCCCGGGGACGCCACACTTTTTCTTTCAGCACGGCTCATCTGTCGTCATTAGCCAGCAGATATCACAGCACCAGGACGCTGATGGGGACGCTGACAGCCACTGGGTCGCCAAGTTGCCGCCTGGCAGGCATGCCGACGGGAACACGTTGTATGTCGTCGTCAGGCCGACCGGCACGCGGTCCTGAGTCCAACGTCTCCTGGTTGGTGGCCAGCGGTGTGACATCACGGCTTCCGCTCGTCGTTCCGAGTCTGGGCAAGCGAGCAAACCAGCGTGCCGCACGCGGTCTGCAAGATGGCACTTGCAGAAAGGTGGCATAATGCCTCAGCGTAGACTCACCTGCTAGGCGCACGGACGGCTCAAGGTGCTCATCGAGGGGACACCGGCAGCACGCCGCATGAGTGTCGTTGTCGACCTTACTCTCCTATGCGGAGCCGTGCCACCTCGCTGACATCATGGCGAGAGCTACGGCAGCGGCAGAGGATAAGGCCGTGCGCGAACGTGAAGTTCTTGAAGCCACCCGCGCGGAAATTCGCCGAGACATCCAGGCTGGGCGCGGTGAAGCGCTTGAGGTATCTCCCGACTGTAGACGAGTTTGCGGTGGAAGCAATCCCGGCGGGCGAGCTCGACGGGCTGCGCTTGGCCATGGGCGGCCCTGAAGAAACGAACGGTCGGCGGACTCGAACGGTGGCGGTGCTACTTTGCGCACCGGGGAGAGCTCGACCGATTTGAGGCTGCGTGTGGCGCACGGTTACATCCCACTTGGCGAGAATGGGGTGATGTGCCTGGGGATCGAGCCGGCGCCTGATATAGATGCACTGGTGCGACCGGGCGCGCTGGCTGTGTTGAGCTCGGAGGCGGTGCAATGAGTGAACGCGCGCCACACTGGACAGCGGGTCCGCTCGGGCCGTGGATGGCGGCGACCGCAAGCGCAGCCTACGGCGTGTACCTCTCGGCTGAGCTGCCGGGCGACGAGGCGGGCAAACTGGCCGAGGACCTAGCGCTGCTAGTGGGCGAGCGGTTGCGCGGCGGTGACCTGTCCGTCGAGCGCATAGCGGACACGGCTGCACAGGCCATCGTCGAACAGGCCGCCGCGGTAGGCATGGCCCGAGACTTTACGGCGCAGCAGGTGGCCGCGCTTGCGGAGACGCACCAGGACGCTATCGGGCGGGCCTTTCAGGCCGTCTTGCAGATGCAGATTGCCGAGGCCCTGAAGCACAGCGGTGGGGAGGTGCACTGAATAGTGACCATCGAGGACAAGCGGGACGACCTGGGCATCGGGCTGGTGTTGCTGTGGGATGTGTCGTGCGGGTGCGTGGCGTCCGCGACCCGCAGGCGGACAATGGCAGGCATGAAACTGTGCTGTGGCCTTCCTGGGGAGTCATCAAATCCAAATTACTGGACACAGGCATACTATGACAGAGACTTGGTCCAATACTTTGGAGTAGGATGTTGATCGGGAACGGGATCCTGGCGGCGCTCGGGGTGGTAACCTGCTGCGGGCGGGCGCTTTGGACGGTCGCGAGTAACGCGGCGCGCCAGTCCGTCGGCGTACTCGATTTCTGGATGCAGACGACACGGTGGTGCCGGTCTGTGCGGATCTCCCGGACCCGCCCAATACGACCGATGGCACTGCCCGCGGTGCGACGGTTCGACAGCGCGGCGGAGGCGTGGTTGGAGTAGTAGTAGTTGCCAATCAGCCACTGAGGATTGGCCATCGAGTCTGTTTGGGGCGCCAGTCGAAGCGGCCGAGTGATCTGCGAAAGCAGGAGCGATGAAAAGAGGGCACAGGCACAAGCTCAAGGAGAACGAGCTTGCCCGCACAGTGGCGGTGACGACTAGGGCGCTGCAGGATAACGCACGCGCCATCGGCATCGGTGCGATGGTCGTCGTCGTGGCCGCGCTCATTGGGGTCGGGTCCGGGCTCGGCGAGCGACGGGCCGAGACGGCCGCCCAGGCGCTGCTCGCGCAAGCGATGGTCACGCTCAACACCGAGGTCGTGCCCATGTCGGCGCAGACGGCCGAGGGGTTGCCCGCGGCAGCGACGCTGGGCGCGGCTGGCACCTTCACGTCCGACGAGGACCGGCTCAATGCGGCGCTGCCGCAGCTGCAGGGGGCCGTCGACGCGTACCCGGACACGACGGCCGGACTGACCGCGCGCTATCACCTCGCGTCGAGCCTCGCGTCGCTCGGCCGGCACGACGAGGCCATCGAGCACTATGCGACGGTGGAGGACCAATCGGGCGCCGACAGCTTCTATAGCCGGATGTCTCTGCTGGGACGGGCCGATGCTGAGGGGCGCGCCGGCCGTCTGGAGGAGGCCGTGGAGTTGTGGAGCCTCCTGGCCGCGTCGGGTCCGACGAGCGGATTGCCGCTCGACGCCATTCTGATGGAGTTGGGCCGGGCGTACTCGGTGAAGGGCGACTTGGAGGACGCCCGCGCGACGTTCAACCGGATTCTCGATGAGTTCCCGACCTCGGCGTACGCGTTCGAGGCCCAGCGGGCACTCGACAACCTGCCTGGATAGGCCGACTGCCCCATGATGTGTAGCGAGGGGGCCTCGGCCGCTCGTCTAATCAGTCGCGATCGTTAACGGCTGGCGAGGTCGGCCAGCTCACCCAGCAGCTTCAGTGCGTCGAGCGGCGTGGTGGCGTTGACGTCGACGTCACGTAGTCGCTCCAGCAGCGCGCGGACGCGGGCCGATGGCTCGGCCTCCGCGGACCGCTGCGCGGGCGCGGCGAACAGGCCAAGCTGCGGTGATCGTGGCTCACCGGGTGCGTGGGACAGCGTGGGCTGCCCGTCGCGCGACATCTCGTCGCGTTCCAGCCCCTGCAGAATCTCCCGCGCGCGGTCGACCACCGGCGGCGGCAGGCCGGCCAGCCGCGCGACCTGGATGCCGTAGCTCCGGTCCGAGCGCCCCGGCACGATCTTGCGCAGGAACACGATCTCGTCCTTCCACTCGCGTGCCGCCACGTGCGCGTTGACCACTCCCGGCACGAGGTCGGCCAAGTCGGTCAGTTCATGGTAGTGGGTGGCAAACAGCGTCTTCGGCCGTACCGTCGGGTGCGTTGCCAGGTACTCGGCTACCGCCCACGCCAGGCTCAGCCCGTCGAAGGTTGCCGTGCCACGGCCGATTTCGTCGAGGATAACGAGGCTACGCGCGGTGGCTGAGTGCAGGATGTTGGCTGTCTCCTGCATCTCCACCATGAAGGTGGATTGCCCGCGCGCGATGTTGTCCGAGGCTCCCACGCGCGCAAACACGCGGTCGACGATCGGGATCTTCGCCGCGCGTGCCGGCACGAACGAGCCAGCTTGCGCCAGGATAGGCAGCAACGCGGCCTGGCGCAGGTACGTGGACTTGCCCCCCATGTTCGGGCCGGTGAGCACGATGAGCTGCCGCGCCGTGCCGTCGAGCTCGACGTCGTTGGGGACGAATGCATCGGTGACGTGCCGTTCCACCACCGGATGACGGGCCTCGGTCAGCAGCATCTCGTCACCGTCGTGGATGCGGGGCTTGGTGTAGTTGGCGATTGACGCCGTCTCAGCGAGGCCACCCAGCACGTCGAGCGTCGCCATGGCCTTGGCCGTCGCCTGAATGCGGTCCGATTCGGCAGCCACCGCGTCGCGCAGTGCTTCGAAGATCTCAAGTTCCCGCGTCAGGATGCGCTCGTCGGCGCCAAGGATCCGGGCCTCGTACTCCTTGAGCGGCACGGTGGTGAATCGCTCGCCGCTGGCGATCGTCTGTTTGCGCTGGTAATCGTCTGGAACGAGGTGAAGATTTGCCTTCGACGCCTCGATGTAATAGCCGAAGACCTTGTTGAAGCGAATCTTCAGCGACCCGATGCCCGTTCGCTCGCGCTCCCGCTGCTCCATCTCCGCGATGGCCTCGCGCCCGCCGCGGCTGGTCTGTCTCAGGTCGTCGAGCTCCGCGTCGATGCCGGCGCGGGTAAAACCGCCATCGCGGGCCAAGGCTGGGGGCTCATCGATGATGGTGGCCTCGATGCGATCGCGGTGCTCGGCCAACTCATCCAGTGACGCAACGAGGCTGCGTACCAGCGGCGCCCTCGCGTCGTCAAGGATGCGCGCCACGCGCGGGACCACTGCGAGCGACCGACCGAGCGCGACCAAGTCGCGGGGTCCGGCGGTGCCCATGGCGACCCGGGCGATCAACCGCTCCATGTCGTGCACGTCGGCAAGAGCCTCGCGCAGCTTCGCCCGGGTGGTGCCCTCGAAGGCGAGGTTCTCCACGGCGTCGAGACGGTCCTGTATAGGCTCGAGCGCCACCAGAGGGCGCAGCAGCCAGGACCGCAGTAGGCGGCCGGCCATCGTGGTCACTGTACGGTCGAGCTTTCCGAGCAGCGAGGTTTTCACTCCGCCTTCGCGGCCGGCCACCACCTCGAGGTGGCCGAGCGTGATGGGGTCGATGACTAAGTGGTCGCCCGCCGCGCGGAGCGACACGGTGCGCACGTGGACTAGGTCCGCCTTCTGGGTGTCGCGAAGGTGGGCGAGCAGCCCCCCGGCGGCCCCGATTGCGGCGTCGCGGCCGTCAAGACCGAAGCCCTCGAGTCCATGGGTGTGGAACTGGTCGACTAGGGTCTGGCGCGCCGACTCGCGCTCGAAGCGCCAGGCGGCGGTCTCGGTGACCGGCAACTGCAGGCGGACGGCTTCTGGCACCGCCGCACGCACGTCCCAGTCGGAGGGGATCACCAGCTCGCGCGGTGCCAAGACGGCCACGTCGTCGGCCAGTGCCTGCCGCGCCGCCGGTCCCCGGTACTCGGCCGCTGAAAATTCGCCGGTGGACAGATCCAGGATTGCCGCACCCAAGACCTCCTCGGGTGCCCGGGGCGCACGGCCGTCCACGGCTGCTGGCAGAATGCTCATGAGAAATGCCGGCTCTCGGGCCTCGAGGTAGGCGCTGTCGGTCAGGGTACCGGGCGAGACGACGCGCACGACCTCGCGGCGAACCAGCCCCTTAGCCTTTTTCGGGTCCTCCACCTGTTCGCAGATGGCGACCCGGTGACCCTTCTTGACGAGCCGGGCGAGGTAGCCGTCGGCGGCATGAAACGGGACGCCGCACATCGGGATGCTGGCGCCCCCGGTGTCCTTGCTGCGGGACGTCAGCGTCAGGTCGAGGGCGCGCGCGGCGACGAGGGCGTCTTCGTAGAACATCTCGTAGAAGTCACCCATGCGGAAAAAGACGATGGCGTCCTGATACTGGCGCTTGGCGTCGAGGTACTGACGCATCGCCGGGGTCGGCGTTGAGGCAGGCGGCATGGCGAAACGCTGAGGGCGGCGGGCGCGCTGCTATTATCATCCATCCCCATGCGGATTTTGGCGCTTGACACCACCACACAGCGGGGCAGCGTCGCGCTGGTGATCGACGGCCAGGTGACGCGCTGCGTCGCGAGCGACGGCGATCAGCCGCCAGCCTCGCGGCTACCGACCGAGCTAATGGCGGCCATGGAGCAGGCGGGGTACGGGCTCGATGCCCTCGACGCGTTCGCCGTGGCCACCGGCCCCGGTTCCTTTACCGGCCTGCGCATCGGCATCGCCACCATGCAAGGGCTGGCGCTGGCCTTGGACCGCCCGCTCGTGGGCGTGTCGGCCCTTGACGCCTTGGCGGCCACGGTTGAGGACGAGGCCGCGGGGTGGGACGTCGCGGCCTGGATCGATGCCTGGCGAGGGGAGGTGTACGCCGCGAGCTACCGGGCCGGCACGGTGGTCGATGTGGCCCGGGTGGGCCCGCCCGGAGACATCCTGGCAACTCTAGCAGGACGGCGTGTCCTGTTCGTCGGCAACGGTGTGGCGGCACATGGCGAAACCATCGAAACCGCCTCGGCGGTCGACGGGCGGGTAGCGGCCGATCTCACACCGCTGCTGGCGCCGACCGTGGCCCGGCTCGCCATGCGAGCACTCAACGCAGGCGGGCGGCTGCGGCCGCACGCCGTTCGACCCACCTACGTCCGTCGACCTGACGCCGAGCTTGCCCGCACTGCCCGCGCTCGGGGCTGAGCCCGCCCTGTAGGACATCGTGCGCGTGCACACCGAGGCGGACTTGGCCGGTGTGCGGGCGATCAACGGCGAGGGCTGCACCAGCCCCAGCCCCTGGACCTGTGAGAGGTATCTGGCCCCGTTGACGCGCGAGGAGGCTTGCCACATCTAGGTGGCGCGGACCGGCGGCGAGCGTACTGCCGCGTATTGCAACGTATGGGTCGTGGACGCAGGTCAACAGCCTCGCCACACGGCCGCCCGAGCGCCGGCGGGACTTGGCCGGGACGCTCGTAAACCACGCCCTCGCCGTCGGCGGCACCTGCGGCGCAGGACGCGCGACACTCGAGGTCCGGGCCTCCAACAAGGGTTGCCCGACGGCTGAGCGGCTGGCCTGCACGAGGCGGAGCGTGCGACGCGCCTGCAACACCTCGCCGAGGGAGGAGGCGCCCGTGCTGGGCGGGAACTGACGCGATCGTTGTTCCCTCGTTACACCTATGTTATCGTCCGCAAGCGTTGTCCGAATTTCACCGAAGGAGGGCGGCCATGAGCGCGGTAGATACGGGAGACGAAACACCCCAGCTGGATGGTGACGAGCAGTACCAGCAGCTGGCACGGGAACACCAGCTGCTCGACCGCCGCCTGCACGAGTTCGCCGCACGGCATTACCTTTCCACCGACGAACAATTCGAGGAACAGACACTCAAGAAGCGCAAGCTGGCGCTGAAGGATCGCATGGTACGGCTGACCAGAGACCACGCGGCCAGCTAGTTGCGAGCGGGATCGAAGCGCGGCTTCGGTCCCGCTCTAATTCTGTACGATGGCATGCGATGCGAATTGACCCGGCCGGCTGGCCGTTCGTGGGCGCTTTCGTCGCGGCGTCGCTGGTTGCCGGCCTCACATGGACACCGCTGGCTGCCGTGCCACTGCTCGTCGCAGCGGGCGGCATGGTGTTCTTCTTTCGTGATCCTGCCCGGGAGGCTCCCGACGAGCCGGGCGCCGTGCTGGCCCCGGCAGACGGCCGGGTGATCGTAGCCGGGCCCTCGCTGGCCGTAGCGCTGCCGCCCGCGAAGTGGTGCCAGGTAAGCATCTTCCTGTCGCTGCTCGACGTGCACGTGAACCGGATACCCGTAGCTGGGCGTGTCACACGCGTGGAGTATCATCCGGGGCGGTTCCTGCCCGCGTACCGGGTTGGTGCCGGCGACCTAAACGAGTTCACCGAAGTGTGGCTCGACGTCGGCGGTACCACTGTCGTAGTGCGACAGGTCGTCGGCCTGCTGGCGCGCCGGATCGTCTGCCGTACGGCGATCGGCGCAGACGTGAGGTCGGGCGAGCGGTTCGGCGTGATGAAGTTTGGATCGCGGATGGACGTCTTCCTGCCGGTAGGGGCGGAGATCATCGTCGGGCCAGGCGACCGGGTCATCGGTGGGGAGACGGTGATTGCCAGGCTGGTCCCGGCGGCGCGGGACGCCGACGATAGAGCATGAGCGAGCGACACGCTACTCAAAGCCGACTCCGCATTCTGCGGCCCTTGCGGCACGGCGATCTGCCACGTCGGCGCTTCCGGCGTGGTGTGTACCTGCTCCCCAGCCTGTTCACGATGGCAAACCTGTTCTGCGGGTACGCCTGCGTGGTGCTGGCGATGCGGGGCGAGTTCGCAACAGCGGCGGCGTTCATCGGCCTGGCGATCGTCCTCGACATGCTCGACGGGCGGATCGCCCGGTTGACGGGGAGCACCAGCGCATTCGGCGTGGAGTTCGATTCGCTGGCTGACGTAGTCTCCTTCGGTGTGGCGCCTGCGATCCTGGTATTCACCTGGGGCCTGATCCCGCTCGGCCGACTCGGGTGGGCGGTCGGATTCGTGTTCGTCGCCGCCGCTGCGGTGCGGCTGGCGCGCTTCAACATCCAGTCTGGCTCGCAGGACAAGCGCTACTTCGTCGGGATGCCCACCCCGGCGGCGGCCGGGGTGCCGGCAGCTACCGTCTTCGCGTATCCGACGGGATTCAGCACCTCGCTTGAGGCGGCGCTCATGCTGGCCATCATCATCGTGCCGGCACTGCTGATGGTCAGCACCATCCGCTTCGTGAGCTTCAAGACCATCGACCTCCAGTCGCGGCGTAGCTACCCCGTGCTCGTACTGGTCGCCGGCGCGCTGGCGCTGCTGGTTGCGCGGACCCAAGAGGTGCTGCTCGGCGCGGCGTACCTCTATCTGGCGTCGCCATTTCTCGAAATGGCGTGGCGTCGGCTGCGCCGGCCGCGCAGCGCGCCCGAGGCGGTGACACTATCGGCCCGCGACGTCGACGCCGGCTGAGGCGGTCGTTGGCAGTCTGACGGTAACGATTGTCCCGGTCCCGGCTTCGCTCGCGATCGTGATCATCCCGCCACAGAGCTCAACGTTCCGGCGCGCAATGGGGAGGCCGAGACCGGTCCCGGTCATCTTGGTCGAGAACGATGGCTCGAACGCCCGGGCCAAGCCCTCGCCATCCATCCCCATTCCGCTGTCGGTGACATCGATTCGTACCATCTGTAGCTCGGGCACCGCACGCACGGTGAGTGTGCCGGCGCCCGGCATCGCATGGGTGGCGTTCTCGATGAGGTTGGTCAAGGCGCGGCCGACCAGGGTGCGATCGACGAACACGTCGGGCATTCCGTCCGGTACGTGCGTGCGGAGCTGGAGACGATCGGGGAGCACGCGGCGGTAGGGTCCTAGAACCTCATCGAGGAGGTCGCCGATGTCGACGCGTGCCGGACGTGCGGTCGGGGAGGATGCGAAGGTCGAGAAGTCAGACGCGATGCGCCGCAGCAGCCGGACTTGATCAAGGATCGTGTCGGTCGATTCAGTGACCACCGGCCCGAGCGGTGTGCCGCGATCGGCGTGCACGCGCCGCAGGTGTTCGGCGTGGAGCTGGATGGGCGTGAGCGGGTTCTTGATCTCGTGGGCCACTTGGCTGGCCATTTCGGCCCACGCGGCCAAGCGGTAGTGCCGCTCGAGCTCCCCGCGTTGCCGCTGGAGCTCACTGGCCATCTGATTGAAGTCCTGCACGAGTCGCCGCAGCTCGTCGGATGAGGTTGGCGTGATCCGGGCATCGAGATCACCCAGGGCGATCCGTCGTGTCGCGCGCGTGAGCCGGTTGACCGGATCCGCGATGCGCTCGGCCATCGAGTAGCCGATACCGGAGCTGCCGAAGATCAGTACGAGCACAGCGAGGAGGACGCGCCGGTCCAGCGTGTCGATCTGACCCTCAATGGCCTGCTGCTGCGAAGCGAGTGGCACGGTGAGAATGGCGTCGAGAGGCAGGTCCGCCAGCGGGGTGGCGGCCACCAAGTAGTTTTGAGTGCCGATCCGGTCACGGCTTACGGTGGCGCCCTCGCGCGCGAGCAGCACCGACTGGTAGAGTGCTGCCGGCGTACGGGTCGGCAAAAGACCGCCGGCGAAGAGGTTGCGTTCGGACGTGGCAATCAGCGTGTCGCCGCCGAACAGGTTTACGTCCTGATCGATGAGGCGGCTCACCCAGACCAGGAGATTGTCGTCGACCTCGACGCCCTGTTGGGCGGCGCGCGGCGCCGCCAAGTCCTCGACGATGCGCCTGGCCGCAGCCGCCGTGCTTAGCGCATCCTGCTCGACGCCGGCCCGGAGCTGGGCCGCGATGTACACACGTGTGACGACCGCGAGGATGAGTACCGGCACGACGGTAGCCGCCACGAACGCGAGGAAGAGCTTCCGGTAGAAGCTGGCGCGAACCTCTAGGATCAACGCGCGGCCGGCGAGGCGTCCGCCCGTCGCCCGCCGCCCCGCCACCGCAGCCGCGAGCAGCGTGAGGAAGACGAGGACGCCAAGCACGGCGAGCTCGGCGAGGTTGACTAGGTGATCGAGCAGGGCCGGCACGGGTAGCCCGAGGGCGTAGATGCCGAAGCGGTCGCTGATGAGGACGGCGTCGTACTGCTGCCCGTTGCGAGCGATGCGGGCGCGGACAGGATCGCGCGACGCCTCGACGAGGGCGAACACGTCGTCGGGCAGGGACCAGGCGCGCCCGGCCGATGCGTACAACGGTGTGCGGCTCCAGCCGTACACGGCGTACTCGAGCCCTTCGGCAGGCCGCCCCTCGCCGACGAGAGGATCGGCGACGCCCACCAGATCGAGGTACGGGTTCGGCGACGCGATGAAGGGCAGGTTCTCGTAGTCGAGGACCGCGTGCACTACCAAGGAGCCTGTGCGTGTGCCGTCTTGGCGGCACACGGCGCGGCCGGCGTGCAGCATGAGCCGCTCGACGGCGAAGAAGGGTGACACCTCCTCGAAGATCGCCCAGTCGCAGCTCCCCTCGCTCCACGTCGGGGGAGTAACGACGTCGTCCGACAGGTTGAACGCGTAGCGGTCGACAAGCACGCCCGCCGCGTCGTGCAGCTCCACCGACGAGGTGATCGGAGAGGCGGCGAGACGGGTCTGGCGCCAGATGTCGAACGCCGCGTCGACGGAGCCTGCCGCGTCACGATTGAAGACGTCGGGCAGCCCTGGCAGGCGGTCGATTTCGTCGAGCGCGTCGGCCAGCAGATCCTGCACGCTCTGGCGCTGGGCGAGCGCTTCGGGTGCGTATCGCTCGGCGACCAGTGTCACCCGCGCATCGGCCACGGCCCGCGCGACGACCGGGTACGCCAGCACGGCGGGGAGCACGACGAGCGTGAGGAGGAACCCGAGGCGTTGAGAGTGGGAGCCACAGCGGTAGCGTGCGGCGAAACGTGACGCGGTGCACGCCGCCACGGCGACGAAGACGAGCATCGGGAGCCACACGAGGCCGAGTGCGGGGATAGTGGCCTGCCCGGCGGCGAGCGGCAGGGCCACCCAAGCGGCAATCGCGCCTGCGGTAGCCGGGTCCACGCCTCGGCCAAGCCGCCATGGCAGCAGCGACGCGCGCAGGATGGCCACGGCAATGGCGGCCCCGGCGGCGTGCCAGAGGATCAGCCCGATCTGCAGCGTGATGCGGACCGGATCCCACGGGTGGAGGGAGAAGCGGAGCAGGTCGGTCGATGCGCGCCGCACGGTGTCGTCGAGTAGCCAGTGCTCGGTGGCAAGGATGGCCGCAAGCGCCGCCCCGGCCCCGACCTGCATTGCGAGGAACGGCAACCAGGCGGCACCCTTGACGGGCCGCCGCGCCTGGCGCCGCGCACGGCGCCAGGCGGCCACGCTCGAGAGGAGCAGTGCGCCGACAGCGGCCACCGTGAGCCCGGAGAGGAGCAGGTCCATCGGCGAGGCGAGGAAGGGACCGGCAGCTGGCGAGTTATACACGGCGCCCCCAAACAGGGCCGTGTCGCCCCAAGCTGTCGGGCGCGCAATCACCAGCCCGAGACGGGCTGTGAGCACCAGCAGCAGCACGACCAGCGTGCCGCCGAGGTAGCCGGAGTAGTCGTCTCGCGTCGTGCGCCAGCCGAGGATCACACTGGCGGCGAGAAGCAGGCCCAAGCTCCAGGCGGCGGCCGCCAGTAGCAGCGCACTGGCTCGCCAACGCGCGCGCGTGGCCGCTAGGCGATCGCTTGAGATGGTCCCAACGAGTAGGGGGGTGCCGTCAGGCGCGTCGAGGCGGAACCCTTGCGTCGGTTCGGCCCCCGGCCTCTCGCTGGCCGCGGAGAACTCCACCGGCACGTCCGGGTCGGCCCCGACCAGGATCGAGGCGTCAATGGCCGGGCCGGGCATCTCGGGCCCGATTAGCGGCTGCTCAGCCACCACGGTGCCCACCCGGGCCGCGTCATCGTCGGCGCGCAGGCGCTGCAACAGGCGCAGGCGCGGGCCGAGGGGGGTGCGATCCACAGCCCAGGCTGGCCCGGCAAGATTGGCGGGTGGATGCTCGCTGGGTCGGCCGACCCAGGCGAGGGGGCGGCCGCTGGCGTCGTAGGCCGTGACTGCCGTGTCGGCGTGTCCGGTGACGGCGTCGGCGGCCGCCGCGAAGAGGCGAGCGCGGAGGGCCGGGTCGGTGGCGGCGTAAGCCGGGGCCTCGCGCACAGCATCAGCCAGGGTCGAGGCGGCCGCCGCGAGCTGTTCGGTCCGGATGTCCAGCGCTTGGCGGCTGCGTGTCTCGAGGCGAGCCACGGCAATGTCGTTGGTCCGTCCGACGATCAGCCACTCGGCCATAACCGTCAGTCCGAAGACGACGACCGCTGCCATGGCCCCCCAGAGGACGATTCGGAGGATCCGGGCGGCCGGCGCGATCAGCGGTGGCGCCTCTCGCGGGGACATGCTTCATTGTACGAGCCACTGGGCTGCTGCTACGATTGGGTATGAACCAGCGGCACACCGAGTTGCTGTCAGCCACCGGTCGACAGGTGAACGAGTCGGCGATTCGGCGGATGGGCATCACGGCCGCTCAGGTGCCCAACGTCGTGTCGTTCGCGCCCGGCTATCCCGATGCCGGGTGCTTCCCGTGGGGTGAGCTGCGCGAGATGGCCGGACAGCTGCTGGACGGCCGCGATCCGTCGGTGCTGCAGTACGGGCCGACGCGCGGGCTGGGGTCGCTGATCGAAGCCCTGGTGCCGGTGCAGCGAGACCGCGATATCGACGCGTCGACGGCCAACATCGTCGTCACGACTGGGTCGCAGCAGGGCCTCGATCTGGTGGCGCGGGTGCTGCTCGATCCCGGTGACGTGGTGCTTGCGGAGCTGCCGACCTATACCGGAGCCATTTCGGCGTTCCGCAACGCCGGCGCGCGGCTGGCCGGGGTGCGGCAGGACGAGAACGGCATCGACATCGAGGACCTCCAGCGGGTATGCAGGGTCGAACGGCAGGCCGGCGCCCGGATCAAGCTGCTGTACCTGACGCCGAACTTCCAGAACCCGACCGGCGTCCTGCTGAAGGCCGAATGCCGTAGGACCCTGCTCGCTTGGGCGGCGCACGCGAACGTGCTCATCGTCGAGGACGATCCGTACGGGACGCTCTACTTCGACGATGCGGCGGCGGCCGTGACACGGCCCATCCGTGCGGACGATGGTGAAGGCCGAGTCATCTACCTCAGTTCGTTCTCCAAGACTCTGGTGCCGGGGCTTCGTGTGGGCTGGATGGTGGCGCCGACGGACTTGGCCGAAAGGTGCGAGGCTGTCAAGCAATCGCTCGACCTGTTGACCGGTACGCTCGACCAGCATGTGGTCCTCGAAGCGCTGCGTCGCGATCTGGTGAATCGTCTGGCACCGGCGCTGCGCGCAACCTACGCCCGGCGGCTGTCGGTCATGGAGGAGGCGCTCGGCTCGACGTGCGGCGGTGAACTCCAGTGGACGCGCCCGCGCGGCGGGTTCTTCCTCTGGGCCACACTGCCGTCCGGTATCGACGACCGGGACCTCCTGATGCAATCGCTTCGACGCGGGCTGATCTTCGTTGCAGGTAGTACCTTCTTTGTCGACGACAGCGGCCACGATCGGATCCGACTGTCGTACTCCTCGGCCAAGGAGTCACAGCTGCGCGAGGGGGCTGCTCGATTGGCGCAGGCACTGACCTCGTGCGGGGAAGCGGCGGCGGCCGGTGCTACGGCAGCGGAACAGTAACACCCGGTAGCGTCGTCAGCGGCTCTAACGCAGGCTCGGCCAGCTGCAGGCCGGTCGATCGGAGCCCGATCGCCTGTCCCGTGCGAGTCACGCCGACAATCGACACGGCATAGGGCGAAAGGGCGGGGTCGACCAGGATCGGGCCGGCCAGTTCAGCCGGCGCGCGGTAGATACCGAGGCTGTCGCCGGTGACCGCGTCGAATACCAGCACGTCGGGTGCGATCCCTGTGACTACGACAGCGCTGCCAACGACTTGCGGCCGAGCTGAAGGACGGATCGGAAGCGCGGCCTGCCAGCGCTGGTTGCCACTTCGGAGGTCCATCGCCCGCAACCGGTTGTCGAGCGCCGTCGAGTACACCCGGTGGGTGTCGGAGGCCGCGCCCACGACGTCGCCCCCTGTGCGCCAGCGCCAGGCCAGAGAGCCGGTACCTGCATCTAGCGCGTAGAACGTGTTGTCGGTGGATCCCACGTAGACCCGCCCCGCCGCGGTCACTGCGGTGGTCGGCCGGCCGGGCAGTGTCCGCTCCCAAAGCACCCGGCCGTCGGTGGCCGCGAGGGCGACGAAGCGCCCATCGTCGACCGCTGCGTAAACGCGCTCCCCGGCGACGGCCACGACTGGGTTGGAGGACTCGGCGAGCTGCTGCTGCCACCACACGCTGCGGCTTGCCGGATCAATCGAGACCAGCAGCCCCTCGCGGGACATGCCGATGATGCCGCTGCCTGCGGCCGTGAGCGAGGCCAGGCTCGTGCCGGGCAGTGCCACGACCCATTGTCGCTCGCCGGTGGCCGGGTCGAGGGCAGCGACCCCCTCGGTGACGGGTACGAGCAGGGCATCGGGCGTCCGCACTGGACGGCCCAACGCGCCCACGGCCTCGCTCCAGATGACGAGCCCCGAGTCGCGCGCCAATGCCAGGAGTTGGCCGTCATCGAGCGGGAGATATGCGTGGGTGTCGTCCAGCGTGCCGGGATTGGATGAGGCGGCGGGAAGCGGTGTGGTCCAGGCGGTAATGGCCGGTAGCAGGTAATGGGCGTTGTCGATGGGATTGGGCTGCCCGACCGAAACGGCGATCTCTACGGCGAAGACAAAAGCACACGATAACAGGGCACGGACCACGCTCTATAATAGCCTCCGCGGTGGGGGCCTCACGCCCGGGTCGCCTTCGCCATCAGCCCGCTGTGCCTCACCAGACTGTCCTCGTCCTCGACTTCGGCTCTCAGTACACCCAGCTAATTGCCCGTCGCCTGCGCGAGCTGTGCGTGTACACCGAGATTGTGCCCTTTGACACGTCGCTTGAGGCCATTCGTTCGCGCGACCCCGTCGGTATCGTCCTCTCCGGGGGGCCAAGCAACCTGTCGGCTCCAGGCGCACGGCGCTGCGACCCGGGCGTGTTCACTCTCGGCCCCCCGGTGCTCGGGATCTGCTACGGGATGCAGTTCATGGCCGATGCGCTGGCCGGGGGGGTGCGCACCGCAACCCGGCGCGAGTTCGGCCACGCTACGATCACGGTCGTGGAGGGACCCCCCGGTCCACGGCTGTTCCGGGGCCTGCCACGCGAGTTGCGCGTATGGGCGAGCCACGGCGACGACGTAACCGGTGTACCGCCCGGCTTCTCGGTTACGGCGAAGAGCGCGACGGTACCGATCACCGCGATGGAAGATTCGACGCGCGGTCTGTACGCGCTGCTGTTTCATCCCGAGGTGGCCCACACCGAGCACGGCGTCGACATCCTGCGGCGATTTGCCTTCGATATCTGCGGCTGCACGGGCGACTGGACGATGGCCTCGTTCATCGAGGAGGCGACCGAGCGGATTCGGGAACAGGTGGGAGACGGGCGAGCGGTTTGCGGACTCTCCGGTGGCGTGGATTCGACGGTCGCGGCACTGCTGCTGCACCGGGCACTCGGTGACCGGCTGACGTGCATCTTCGTTGACAATGGCCTGCTCAGGCATCAGGAGGCCGACCAGATCCGCGCGCGGTTCACCGAGAAGATGCGCCTGCCACTTGACTTCGTTGACGCCTCGACGCTCTTCCTCGACCGGCTCGCCGGCGTCGTGGACCCGGAACAGAAACGCAAGATCATTGGGGCGACGTTCATCGACGTTTTCGAGCGCCGAGCCACCGAGCTCGGTGGTTTCGACTTCCTCGGGCAGGGGACGCTTTACCCAGACGTGATCGAGTCGGCCTCGACGCACGGGCCGGCGGTCGTGATCAAGAGCCACCACAATGTCGGTGGGCTGCCCGAGCGGATGCACTTCACGCTGGTGGAGCCGCTTCGCGATCTGTTCAAGGACGAGGTCCGCCGCGTCGGCCACGACCTGGGGCTGGACCGCGAGTTCGTGGTCCGGCAACCGTTTCCGGGCCCCGGTCTCGCCGTGCGCATTCTGGGCCCGGTGACCGCCGAGGGGCTGGCGTTGCTCCGACAGGCAGACGCCATCGTGGCCGAGGAGATCAGGGTCGCCGGCTGGTACGAGCGGTTGTGGCAAAGCTTCGCGGTGCTGCTGCCGGTCCAGAGCGTCGGGGTGATGGGTGACGCACGAACCTACGAGTCGACGATCGCCGTGCGCGCCGTCGAGAGTGTCGATGGGATGACAGCCGATTGGGCACGGTTGCCGCACGACCTGCTGGAGCGGATTTCAAGCCGGATAGTCAACGAGGTACGAGGCGTGAACCGCGTGGTGTACGACGTGTCGTCGAAGCCGCCGTCGACGATTGAGTGGGAATAGATGGCTGAGGAGTTCGTCCACCTTCACCTACACACCGAGTTCTCGCTGCTCGACGGTGCGTGTCGCATCGACGAGCTACTCGACGAGGCGGTGCGGCTGAAGATGCCGGCCATCGCCGTCACAGAGCACGGAAACATGTTCTCGTCGGTCGTCTTCCACGACCACGCCCGTGCCCGGGGCCTGAACCCGATCCTGGGGTGTGAGGTCTACGTCGCTGCCGGCAGCCGATTCGACAAGTCGGGGTCACAGACTGAGACCAACCATCTGGTGCTGCTTGCCGAGAACGAGACCGGCTACCGCAACCTGATGAAGCTCTCCTCGGCTGGCTACACCGAGGGCTTCTACTACCGGCCACGGATCGACAAGGAGCTGCTCGCCGAGCATGCCGCGGGCCTAATCGGCCTGAGTAGCTGCCTCAAGGGCGAAGTGGCCAGCGCGCTCAAGGTGGAGCAGGCGAGGCCGGCGCTTGAGGCGGCCGCACGGCTGCGCGACATCCTAGGCAAGGACAACTTTTTTCTCGAGATGCAGTACCAGGGCATTGACGAGCAGGTCACGGTCAACCGGGGCATCCTGCCGCTAGCCCTGGAGCTTGATTTGCCGGTGGTCTGCACTAACGATGTCCACTACCTGCGTCAAGGCGACCAGCAGCCCCATGACGTGCTGTTGTGCATCGGCACGGGTAAGTCGGTCAACGACGCTCACCGCCTGCGCTACCACGGCGACCAATTCTTTTTGAAGACCGCCGCGCAGATGGCCGAAGTCTTTGCGGGCCATCCCGAGGCGCTGCGGAACACGCTGCGGATCGCCGAGAGGTGCAACGTGGTCATCCCGAAGGGGCAGAACCACCTGCCGCGCTTCGAGGTGCCGCCCGAGTACACGCTGGAGGGCTACTTCGACCACGTGGCGCGGCGAGGCTTCACCGAGCGGCTGCCGCGGCTGCGCGAACTGGCCGCAGCGGGTCGGTTGCGCTGGACGGTGGAGGAGTACGAGCGCCGGCTGGACTACGAGATCGACATGATCAAGACGATGGGGTACCCGGGCTACTTCCTCATCGTCTGGGACTTCATCCGCTACGCGCGTGAGCGGAACATCCCGGTAGGGCCAGGCCGGGGTTCGGCTGCTGGGTCGCTAGTCGCCTGGTGCATGCGCATCACCGACGTCGATCCCCTGGAGTTCGATCTTCTCTTCGAGCGTTTCCTCAATCCCGAGCGCGTGTCACTGCCCGATATCGACGTGGATTTCTGCGAGCGTCGGCGGGGCGAGGTCATCGAGTACGTCACGCAGAAGTACGGCCGCGAGAACGTCGCCCAGATCATCACGTTCGGAACCATGAGGGCCAAGGCCGTCGTCCGAGACGTCGGGCGCGCACTAGACATTCCGTACGCCAATGTGGACCGTATCGCAAAGCAGATTCCCGCCGCGCTCGACATGACGCTGGACAAGGCGCTCGCGGAGAATCCGACGCTGTCGACCATGGCGTCAAAGGACTCCAGCGTCAAGCAGGTGCTCGACATCGGGCGCCGCCTCGAGGGCTTGTCGCGCCACGCGTCGGTGCACGCGGCCGGAGTGGTCATTGCACCCGGGCCGGTCACCGACTACGCGCCGCTCTACAAGGGGGCGCGCGACGAGATCACGACCCAGTGGACCATGAAGGAGGTTGAGCGGGTCGGGCTCCTGAAGATGGACTTCCTGGGGCTCTCCACGCTGACGCTCATCCGCGATGCGCTCGAGGAGATCAGGCGCACCGAGGGCGTCGACATCAACATCGACGCCCTCCCGCTCGACGACGAGAAGACCTACCGGCTGTTTGCCGAGGGCCAGACGGGCGGCATCTTCCAGTTCGAGTCGTCGGGGATGCGCGAGTTGCTGCGCAAGGCGAAGCCCGAACGCCTCGACGACCTGATCGCGCTAAACGCGCTCTACCGCCCGGGCCCGCTCAAGTCCGGGACGGTCGACGACTACGTGGCGCGGAAGCAGGGCCGGACGCCGATCAAGTACGAGTTGTCGGCGCTGGAGCCGATCTTGGCCGATACTTACGGCGTCATCGTCTACCAAGAACAGGTTATGCGCATCGCTCAGGCGCTGGCCGGGTTCAGTCTCGGACAGGCCGACGTGCTCCGGCAGGCGATGGGCAAGAAGGACCCCGCGGTGATGGCGCGCCAGCGTGATCTCTTTATGTCGGGCGCCTCGGCCAAGAAGATCGGCCCGAAAAAGGCCAAGAAGATCTTCGATCTCATGGAGTACTTTGCTGGGTACGGCTTGAATCGGTCGCACTCGACGGCCTATGCGTTGCTCGCATACCAGACGGCGTACCTGAAAGCGAACTATCCTTGGCACTTCGCCGCGGCACTGCTGACCATCGAGTCGCAGAACGCCGACAAGCTGGCGATCTACCTCGCCGAGTGTCGCGAGCGCGCTGTCCCGGTGCTGCTGCCCGACCTGAACAAGAGTCTGTCCGGTTTCTCGGTCGAGTCCGGCCGAGGCGTGCGCTTCGGGTTGGCCGCGATCAAGGGGCTGGGCGAAGGCGCGATTCACGCACTGGTCGAGGCGCGTGAGGCCCTCGGCGGTCGCATCGCGTCACTGTTCGATCTGTGCGAGATTCTCGACCTGCGCACGGTCAACAAGCGCGTGTTCGAGGCCCTGGTCAAGGCCGGGGCCTGTGACACACTGGAAGCCGGTAGCGGGGCCGACGACCGGGCGCTTGTGCGGGCCCAGCTGTTTGCGAGCATCGAAAGCGCTTGTGAACATGGCGCGCGGATTCAGCGCGACGCGGCGCTCGGCCAGGCCGACCTGTTCGGGGAGACTGTGGAGGGTGACGCGGCAGGGCGGTACCGGCTGCCCGACGTCCCGCGCTGGAGCGAGAAGGAACAGTTGCAGTACGAGAAAGAGGCGCTCGGGTTGTACTGGAGTGGGCACCCCGTGGGCCGCTATGCTGACGACCTGCGCAAGCTCGGAGCCCGTTCGACGGCGGAGCTGTCGGGCAAGGCGGGCGAGAACGGGGTGCCCGAGGGGTCGAACGACCGTCCGGCGCCAGCTGCGGACGTCAGTGTCGGCGGTATCGTCTCGCAACTGCGCCCCCTCAAGACGCGCAAGGGCGACCCGATGTGCGTGTTCTCGCTGGAGGACGCGCACGGCAGCGTGGAAGTGGTCATTTTTCCGGATGGGTTCCGGCAGTACGGCCACCTAGCCGAGCACGGCCGCATGGTGCTGGTCGCGGGACGGCTCGAGCGCGATGACGAGACGACACGCCTGCTCGCGTCAGAAATTCAGCCGATCGAGGTGGTCCCTGAGAAGCTGGCGCGGTCGGTGGCCATTCGCGTGTCGATGCCCCCGCACGACCGCAGGACGTTCGAGCTACTCTGGGACGTGTTCGCCCACCACAAGGGGGATCGACGTGTCGCTTTCGATATCGACCTCCAGGAGACGGACCGTCACTTGCGCGTGATTGTCGACGTCAACGCCCAGATCCGTGTGCGCCCGTCCGAGCACCTCGTGGCAGAGGTCGAGCGCATCTGCGGCGCAGGCTCGGTGAGGCTGCGCTAGGACACCCGATGCCACCAGACACTCTGGACTTCGAGCAGCCGGTCGCCGCCCTGCTGAAGGAGGTGGAGGCGCTGTCTCGACTGCCAACCACTCCCGAACGAGAGCGCAAGATTGCCGGCCTCCTGCGGCGAGTTGAATCGATGCGCGCCGAGATCTACACCGCGCTGACCCCATGGCAGCGCGTCCAAGTGGCGCGGCACCCCGCGCGACCGACGGTGCTCGACTACGTCGACCGCCTCTTTAGTGAATTCACCGAGATCAGCGGTGACCGGCGGTTTGCCGACGACCAGGCCATCGTCACCGGGTTCGCGCGGTACCGGGGCGAGCCGGTGCTCGTCGTGGGTCACCACAAGGGAGGCGGCGGCACCACCCAGCAGAAGGTCTACCGCAACTTCGGCTACGCCCGCCCCGAGGGCTACCGCAAGGCGTTGCGCGTCATGAAGCTGGCCGAGAAGTTTCACCGGCCGGTGGTGGCCTTCATCGACACGCCGGCCGCCTATCCGGGCGTCGAGTCGGAGGAGCGGGGCATCGCCGAAGCCATTGCTGTCAACCTTCGTGAGATGGCCGTGCTCGACGTTCCGGTGATCGTGATCGTGCACGGGGAGGGGGGCAGTGGCGGCGCGCTGGGCATCGCCGTGGGCGACCGCGTCCTCATGCACGAGTTTGCGATCTACAGCGTCATTCCGCCCGAAGGGTGCGCGGCCATCCTGTGGCGCGACGCGGCGCGGAAAGTCGAGGCAGCTGAGGCGCTCCGGCTCACGGCGCCCGATCTGCTCAAGCTTGGCATAATCGACGAGGTCGTCAAGGAGCCCATCGGTGGCGCGCACACGAATCACGGACAGGCTGCAACGCTGCTTGACGCGGCACTGGCCGACAGCTTGGAGCAGGTCAGGCGGGTAGCGGGGCCGGCACGGCTTGAGGCTCGCTACCAAAAGTTCCGGCGCATGGGCAGCGTCGGGTTGTCGGAGCCGTCGGCGTCGTGATCCCGCGTTTCTGGGCCCCAGTGCTGTGCGACGAGACAGCGGCCGGACGCCTTGAGCGCGAGCTCGACGTGTCCGGGCCGACGGCGCGACTACTAGCGATCCGGGGGCTGAGCGACCCGGAAGAAGCCCGGCGATTCCTCGCGCCGTCGCTCGACCACCTCCACGATCCCTTTGCGCTCGCGGGCATGACTGAGTCCGTCGACCGGATCCTCGCGGCGGTCGCCCGCGGCGAGCAAATCGCCATCCACGGCGACTACGACGTCGATGGTGTGACCTCCACAGTGATCCTGCGGCGGGCGCTCGAGATGCTCGGCGCCGATGTCGTGCACTTCATTCCCGAGCGGATGCGCGACGGGTACGGACTGCAGCCGGCCACGCTCGACCGCCTCCGTGAGGGCGGGGCCACAGTAGCCATCTCGGTGGACTGTGGCATCCGCGGCGTGGAGGCCGCGGCGCACGCCCGTGCGATCGGCCTCGACCTGATCATCACCGATCATCACGAGCCAGACACGACGCTGCCACAAGCATTCGAGGTGATCAACCCGAAGCGCCACGACTGCAGGTACCCGGACAAGAACTTGGCGGGGGTCGGCGTGGCGTTGAAGCTGGTCCAGGCCCTCGGCCTGCGCGCGGGGCGTCCGAAGTGGCTGCAGGGCTTCCTGAAGATCGCCGCCATCGGCACTCTGGCCGACGTAGTGCCACTGGTGGGCGAGAACCGCGTGATCGCGAAGCTCGGCCTCGAAATGCTGTCGGCGGGCTCCCACCGTGTCGGGCTGCGGGCGTTGATTGACGTCTGCGGCCTGACCGGCCGCACGTTCGAGGCACACCACGTTGGATTTCAGCTAGCCCCCCGCATCAACGCCGCGGGTCGCATGAGCACGCCGGATCTGGCGGCGCGACTACTGCTGGCGGCCGACGAGGATATGGCGGACGAAGCAAAGGCGCTGGCCGAGCGCTTGGATGCCGAGAACCAGCGGCGCCGCGACGAAGAAGCCGCCATCGTTGCCAGCGCCCGGAAGGTCGTCGACACGGATCTGGACGTCGGGTCGCGGACCGTGCTGGTGGTAGCCGGTGAGGGCTGGCACCGTGGGGTCATCGGGATCGTCGCCTCGAAGCTAGTCGATGCGTACCAGCGCCCGGCCATCGTGCTGTCAATCGATGGGGAGGCCGCGCACGGCTCGTGCCGCAGCCTACCGTCGTTCGACATGCTCGGGGCGCTTGAGTCGTGTGCTGGGCTCATGACGCGATTCGGCGGGCATCGGCAGGCTGCCGGGCTGACGATCGAGGCGGCACGCATCCGGGAGCTGCGGGCGCGCGTGAACGACTACGCGGACAGCCGGCTGGGGCCCGACGACCTGAGACCCCGGTTGTGGGTGGACGGCGCGCTCGGGTTCCGGATGATTGGCACGCGGATGGTATCGGAGATGGCGGCCCTGGCGCCGTTCGGCCCGGGCAACCCGAAGCCGGTCTTCGAGACGAGCCGCGTGGCGGTGCTCGACGGCCCTCGGCGCGTCAAGGATCGACACCTGAAGATGAGTTTCCGCCACGAGGGCCGTGTCATCCGGGGGATTGCGTGGCGGGCATCCGAACGCGAGGCCTTCGTGGTCGAGCACCGAGCGGCCGTCGACGTGGCCTTCTCCGTCGAGGAGGACGCGTGGAGGGGCCATCGTGGCGTCCAGCTCTCGGTCTTGGACTTCCGAGCGCCGTTGATCTAAGCCCACCCTAGTGGGTGCTATCCTCACGCGGATGGCTTGGCAGCAGCGCGCGCGGATTGGCGTCGCCCTAGTAGGCATAGCGATTGCCGGCTTGGTGTACCTGAGGCTGGGCACCCGCGAGGCGCCGGTGAGGTCCGCGACCGTCAACCGGGTCGATCCTTTCGCGATGAGCGAAACGGCCGGAGCGAACCTGCAGCAACTGCAGGGGCTGCGCCGCGACTACCGGATAGAGGCCGCGCGGCAGCTCACCTACGCGGATGGGAACACCAGTTTCTTGGACCTGCGCGTCACCGTCGAGGACCACGAGGGTCGTGACTTCATCGTGACCGGCGGACGGGCCCAAGTGGGCGTCGCGGGGAGCGAGCTGGCGATGGCCGAGGGCGTTGCGCTGCAGGCCAGTGACGGCTTCGCCCTGAATACCGACGAGGCGGTGTTCAGCGAGGCGACCGGCGTGGTGACGGCGCCGGGTCCGACCGTCTTCTCACGTGCGGGGCTCACGGGCACTGGCGTGGGGATGACCTACGACACCAATGTTGACTTCCTGACTATCGAGACCGACACCGAGGTTTCGCTGACCGACGCCGACGGCGGCCGGATCGACTTCACCGCCGACAGCCTCTTCTTTGACCGGGCAGGGCAGGTGCTCGCACTGACCGGGGGCGTGGGCATCCGCTGGGGTGGCGACGTGCTGCAGGCCGACCGCGTCAACGTTGAACTTGACGAGCGTGGGGAGCGCGCGACGTTCATCGCGCTGCGTGACGACGCCACCGCCAGCATGCCCGGCGGCACGGTCAAGTCGATGGAGGCCCAGGCGATCGACTTCGACTACACCGCGGACGGGCTCGTGCTCGAGCGTCTCGCGCTCGGCGGTGGCAGCGTCGTCGAGTTGGCGGGGCAGGACGAGGCGACGGGCGGCCGCGTGCGCGGGCGCAACATCGAGGTGGTGCTCAACGCCGACGGGGGCTTAGGGTCGCTGGGCGCGGTCGATGACGTGCGTCTGGAGGTACCGGTCGGGGAGGGCGCGCTCGGCGTGAGCGCGGATCGGCTCGACGGGGTCGGGCAGGCGGGTATGCTGCGGACGGCGTACTTCCAGGGCTCGGTCGTGTTCGCCGAGGAGCGCGACGCCTTCGGCTCAAGGCACCGCGCCGAGGCGGCCCAGCTGGCGCTCGATCTGTCTGGTGGCGGGGTGGGCTTGGCATCGTTTGACGGTGGCGCGCGCTTCACGTCCGGCACCGTAACCGCTACGGGGTTCCAGGCCGAGTACTCGCCAGGTAATGGCGAGCTCAGGCTACGCGGCACGGTCGGCACCGCCCGACCGCGGGTGGCGGATGCGCGGGTGACCATCGAGGCCGAGACTATCGACATGTTGCTCGACCCGATGACCGTCTACGCGGGTGGCGATGTCCAGACGACCATCGCGGGCGGCCGGGGAGCGGGGGCGCTGCAGCTCCCCTCGCTGGTTGACGATCGGCAGCCGGTCACCATCTTGGGGGGGAGGCTCGAGTACGGGGGTAACCCCGCCGTCATCCGCTATAGCGAGGGGGTTGTACTCCGGCAGGGGGAGACCATGGTCAGAGCCGCACGGCTTGAAATCGACCAGGCGTCAGGGAATCTGCGTGCCGAGGAGGCGGCCCAGGCGACCTTCATGCTCGACGGCACGCGCTCGATCGTGACAGCCCCCGCCATCTGGTTCGACGAGGCGGCGCGCGTGCTGACCTACGGGGAGGGGCCGACCACCGACGGGGTGAGCACGCCAGGCTCACCACGCGTGCCGCCGCCTGCCGCCGATCCCCCGACGACCCCCGTCAGACTGAGCGGCGCACAGGGCGACCTGACCGCAGGCGACATCGTCGTACGACTGGCGGATGAAATGACCTCTGTCAGCGCGATCGAGGCCAGCCGCGGCGTGCGCCTGCTGCTGGACGGGCGAACGGCGACCGGCAACGTGATGCGCTACGCTGCGGCCGATGGCCGCTACGTCCTCGAGGGCACGCCGGCCGCGCCCGCCGTGCTGGTTGATGCTTGTCGCTGGACCGAAGGGCTGCGGCTCACGTTCACTCCCGATGAGGAACAGGTGGTCGTCGAAGGCGGTCAGCAGGTGCGGACCCGGACAACCGGCACCCCGTGCCCCGGCGTGACCACCGAGCCGTGACCGCCACGCTGCAGACCCACGATCTTACCAAGTCGTACGGCGGGCGTACAGTCGTGCGCGCCGTCAACCTCGAAGTAGCGGCCGGCGAGATCGTGGGGTTGCTTGGCCCGAACGGTGCCGGCAAGACGACGGCGTTCTACCTGACCGTGGGGCTCACGGCCCCGGACGCCGGGCGGGTGACGCTGGACGGCGCCGACGTAACGGACGACCCGATGTACGTGCGCGCCCGGAAAGGCATCGGCTATCTGCCCCAGGAGCCCTCCATCTTCCGGGGGCTTACCGTCGAGCAGAACGTGCTCGCGATCCTCGAGACCCTGGATCTCGATCGCGCGAGCCGACGCAAGCGGCTGGCTAATCTGCTGGCAGAGCTGAACCTGACGCCACTGGCCAAGGCGCCCGCCCACACGCTGTCGGGCGGTGAGCGCCGCCGGGTGGAGATTACCCGGGCGCTGGTTGTTTCGCCGCGCATCATTCTGCTCGACGAGCCGTTTGCTGGCATCGACCCCATCGCCGTCGGTGACATCCAGCAGATCATCTTCCACCTCAAGGAGCGTGGGATCGGCGTTCTGATCACCGATCACAACGTGCGTGAAACCATGCGCATCACCGACCGCGCCTACATCATGCATGACGGCGTCATCTTCCGCAGCGGCACCCCGGCCTCGCTGGTCGTCGATGAGGAGGTGCGCCGGATCTACCTGGGCTCGGGCTTCCGACTCGACTGAGCCGTCTCGCCGGTCCGGGGCTGGCACGCCGCGTGCCAGAACACGACCGGGACCGCCTTGGTGCGCTAAGATGCTTGTGGTCGGCCGGTCCGGCCCTGTCGGTGCAAGCCAATGTCACTGTCGCAGAAGCTCCACACGAAACTCGTCCAGAAGCCGGTCCTGACGCCGTCGTTGCAGCAGGCGATCAAGCTGCTGCCGATGTCAACGCTGGAGCTGTCCGAACTCCTTACCCAAGAGATGGTCGAGAACCCCATGCTGGAGGAGGTCCCGACCGAGGACACCCAGTCGGCTGAGGAGGCCAAGGAGAAGGCGGAGGAGACTCCCGCGGAGAAGGAGCAGAACGACACTTGGGACGATCAGGATTACGAGTACTTCTTCGGCGATTACCTCGACGACACCTACTCGCGCACGCCAACGGCGGTCAAGGAGCTGCCGCCGATCGAGAACACACTGTCGACTGCCACCTCGCTGGCCGACCACCTGCGGTGGCAGTTGTCGATGCAGACCGACGAGTCCCTGATGCGGGAGATCGGCGAGGCGATCATCGGCAACCTGGACGGCGACGGGATGCTCGGTGCCACGGTGGACGAACTGGCGGCGATGGGGCCGTGGCTCGCGCCGGACATCGAGCGAGCCCTCGCTCTGACGCAGGGGTTGGACCCCACTGGGGTCGCGGCGCGCAACCTGCAAGAGTGCCTGCTGCTGCAACTGGGGTACCATCATCCAGAGGAGAAGGTGGCCGCCCGCATTGTCAGAGACCACATGCGCCTGCTCCGCAACCACCAGATCCCTGAGCTCGCGAAGCAGACCGGGCTGTCGATCGAGGACCTCCGCCCGCACGTTGAGCTGATTCGCCATCTGGACCCGAAGCCCGGCAGTCGCTACAACCCGACCGGCTCGCAGCACATCATCCCGGACGTGTTCATCGTGAAGGTCGAGGACCGGTACGTGGCGGCGCTCAATGAGGAAGGCCTGCCGCAGCTGCGGATCAGCCCTGTCTATCGACGTCTGCTCGACAAGAAGAGCAACGAGAACTCCGATGAAACTCGGGCGTTCGTGAAGGACAAGCGCCGCTCGGCGCTCTGGCTGATCAAATCGGTGGAGCAGCGCCAGCGGACGATCCGTAAAGTTGCCACGAGCATCATCAACTTCCAGCGCGAGTTCTTGGATCACGGGATCGAATGCCTGCGGCCGCTGGTGCTGCGCGATGTTGCTAACGACATCGGGATGCACGAGTCGACGGTCAGCCGCGTGGTAACCAACAAGTACGTCCACACGCCGCAGGGCGTGTTCGAGATGAAGTACTTCTTTCACAGCGGTATCGCCAGTGCCTATGGCGAGGCCGTGTCGTCGGTGACGATCAAGCAGCGGATCCGGAAGATCGTCGAACAAGAGGACCCCAAACGGCCACTGTCGGACTCGAAGATCGTCGCCATCCTCCAGCGCGAGGGCCTCGACCTGGCTCGCCGAACGATTGCGAAGTACCGCGAGGAGCTCCGGATCCCAACGTCCAACCAGCGAAAGGCGCTCTACTGAGGGCCGGCGCGAGGCCGGACCAAGCGCACACATGACGGCTCCAGCCATGACGGTGGCGAGCCTCCTCGACAGCCGGCTCGACGCAATCGGCCTGCCGCTCCGGGTCCTGGGCGGGCATGCCGGGCTGAGCCGGATAATCGGCAGCCCTCACGTCCAGAAGATGGGCTTGGCGCTCGCCGGGTTCGACACTTACCTGCAGACGGGACGGGTGCTCGTCTTCGGCGAGAGTGAGGTCCGGTACCTCGAGAGTCTTGCGGCAGATGCGCGACGCGCGGCGCTTGATGCAACCCTGTCGCGCGAGCTCGCGTGCCTGCTGCTCACTGGCGGTCTCGATCCGCCTGGGGAGCTGCTGCCCATGGCCGAGTCCGCCCGGCTGCCGGTGCTTTCGACGACCGTGGGCACGCCGATGGCGATCGCTAAGATCACCGCGTTGCTCGACGACCGGCTGGCTGTGCGCGAAACAATCCACGGTGTGCTCGTTGAGACCCTGGGACTCGGCGTGCTGTTGATCGGTGACAGCGGGATCGGCAAGAGCGAGTGTGCGCTGGACCTCGTGGTCCGTGGCCACCGTCTCGTTGCTGACGACACCGTGGAGGTGCGCCGACGCGGCGAGACCCGCCTCGTGGGGAGCTGCCCGGCGCTGACGCGCCACTACATGGAAGTGCGCGGGCTCGGCCTGATCAACGTACGCGATCTGTTCGGCGTAGCGTCGACCCGCACGGTGAAGCAGATCGATCTTGTCGTGCAGCTCGAGCGCTGGGATCCGGCCAGGAACTACGAGCGGCTCGGACTCGACGAGGAGACATTCGAGCTGTTAGGCCTGCGCGTGCCGCTGGTCCGGGTCCCCGTGGCGCCGGGCCGCAGCCTCGCAACGCTCGTGGAGGTGGCGGCGCGGAACCAGGTGCTGCGGTCGCGCGGCCGCAATGCTGCGCGTGCGCTGGCGGCACGGGTCGACGAAGCCATCCGCCAAGGCCTCGACTCGTCTGAGACCGAGGGCGATGACGACCTCGAGATCGGAGAGCTGGAGTGAGCCCGCGCGCCAAGGCGGCCCCTGCTGGGCGGCAGCCAGTCATGCGCAGGACCAAGGCCACGAAGCCCGGGGGAAGGAGAGCCTCGCGGAAAACGCCGACGGTCAGACGCCGACAGTATCGGTTCGTGATCCTGACCGGTCTGTCGGGATCGGGTAAGTCGCATGCGATTCGGGCGCTCGAGGATCTGGGCTACTTCTGCATTGACAACCTGCCGTCGCTGCTGATTCCCACCGTGGCCGAACTGGCCACGCGGGAGGAAATGGGACTCGAGAAGGTCGCGCTGGTCGTCGACGTGCGGGAGGGTGGCTTCCTGCCGGAGTTCGCACGGATCTACCGGACGCTGCGCGACAAGGGCCCAGTCCAGCCGACGCTGATCTTCCTTGAGGCGAGCGATTCCGTGCTGGTCCGGCGGTTCAGCGAAACGCGCCGGCCCCATCCGCTGGCGCCCGATCGGTCGGTGCCTGAAGGCATCTCGGAGGAGCGCGAGAAGTTGAACCGTATCCGGGCGATGGCCGATCTGGTGCTCGACACGTCGAACATGACGGTGCACGATCTGCGGTCGGCGTTCATGCGCCTGTCACGCGACGGCCGGACCGGAGCCGGGATGGTGGTCAACCTCCTGAGTTTCGGCTACAAGCGGGGGATCCCGGTCGATGCGGACTTGCTCTTCGATGTCCGGTGCCTGCCGAACCCGCACTTCATCGACCGCCTGCGTCCGCTCACCGGGCTTGACGCGCCGGTGGTGCGCTACATGCGGCAACACGCGGCCACCCAGGATTTCATCGAGCGTCTGACGAGTTTTCTGCGCTTCGCGCTGCCGCAGTACGTCGCCGAGGGCAAAAGCTACCTCACTGTTGCCATCGGTTGCACCGGTGGCCGCCACCGCTCGGTTATGGTGGCCGGGGAGCTCCGGCGTGCGCTTGAGCGGGTGAAGGGCGTGTCGCTCAGGCTGACCCATCGGGATGCGGGACGATGAGCACGGGAGGGGGAGCGCCGTGATCGGCGTTGTCGTGGTGACGCACGGGCAGCTCGCAACTGAACTGTTGAACGCGGCCGAAGCCATCGTGGGGGACCTGCCGCGCTTCGTCGCAGTCTCAATCGGGTGGCACGATGACACGCGGGATACACAGGTCGAGATCGAGCAGGCCATCGGGCGGGTGCAGCAGGGCGATGGCGTGCTGGTGCTGACAGACATGTTCGGCGGAACGCCATCAAACTTGGCGTTGACGTTTCTCAAGCCCGACATGGTGGAGGTGATCACGGGCGCGAACCTGCCGATGCTCATCAAGCTGGCCGGGCTGCAAGGGCAGGTTGATTTGCTGACAGCAGCGCGAGCAATGCGCGAGCACGGGCGCCAAGCGATTTGGGTGGCCTCCGACCTGCTGCGGGGGCAGGAGCCGTCGGCATGACGTCGCGGACGGTCACGGTGACGAATCCGCTCGGGCTGCACGCGCGGGCGGCGGCGCGGTTTGTCCGTCTTGCGTCGCAGTTCGAGTCCAGCGTGCGACTGGGGTATGACCTCCGCGTGATGGATGGCAAGAGCATCCTCGGCATCCTGCTGCTGACAGCCTCGCAGGGCACAGTCCTGACTGTCAGCGCCGAGGGGGTCGACGAGACGGCGGCCGTCGAGGCACTGGTCGAGCTGGTGGCCTCCGGCCTCGGGGAAGAGACATGGAGATCCTGACCGGGATCGGCGTGTCGACCGGCGCGGCCGTCGGCCCGGCGGTAGTGGCGATCCAGCGCCGGCAAATCGTCAGGTTTCCAGTCGCGCCGGCTGGCGTGGCGCGGGAGATCGAGGCACTCGAGCGTGCCCGGGCCAGCTCCCGCGCGCAGCTGGAACAGATCCGGACGCGCATCGACGAGCGGGCGGGCGCCGACCTCGCGGCCATTTTCGACGCGCAGCTCCACCTCCTTGACGACCCGCTACTCATTGGGCGGGCGGAGGCGCTCGTCCGGGACGACCGCATAACCGTGGAGTGGGCCCTCTATCGGGCGCTTGAGGAGGCCTCGGCCATCTTCGAGACGGTCGACGATCCGTACCTCCGCGAGCGGCAGGGGGACCTGCGTGACGTGGTCGGCCGCCTGCGGATGAACCTGCGTGATGAGAAGGGTGGCCTGCGGGATCTGCTGAAGAACCTGACCGACCCGTGCGTGCTGATCGCCGACGAGCTGAGCCCGTCGATCCTGGCGCAACTCGACTGGACGTGCATCCGCGGTTTCGCTACCGACGCGGGCGGGCGGACGTACCACACTGCCATCCTGGCTCGGTCGCTGGGCGTGCCGGCGGTGGTGGGACTGCACGACGTCAGCCTGCGCGTGTCACCCGGGGCTTGGGTGATCGTGGACGGGGACTCGGGCACAGTCACGATCGACCCGGCGGATGGCGAGCAGCGACAAGCGCGGGGCCACGTGCGGGCGGCGGTGCCGGCTGCCGCGAGTCCGGTTCGGACACTCGACGGCGTCGCGATCCACCTGCAGGCGAACATCGAACGTTCGGGGGACATTGACGCAGCGCTGGGAGCCGGTGCCGAGGGGATCGGCCTCTACCGATCCGAGTTCATGCTGGCCGGCGCACCGCCGGACCTGCCGTCTGAGGACGCGCAGTACGAGACCTATCGCCACATCATCAGGGGGATGGCGCCGCGGCCGGTCACGATCCGCACGTTCGACATCGACGCGAGCCAACTCGCACGTTCACTAGTGGAAGCGGCGCTGGACCCTGGGCGGTACGCCGGCCATGATCGGGTCCGGCACGCGGGGCTGCGCGGCATCCGGTTCAGCCTCGCCGAGCCGGCCGTATTCAAGACCCAGCTCCGGGCACTGCTGCGGGCCTCGACTCACGGCGCGCTGCGCATCATCTTCCCGTTCGTGTCGACAGTCGATGAGGTCCGGCGGGCGCGGGCGCTGCTCGACGAGGCGCACCGGGAGGTGGAGGCGGACGGAACCCGGCTGCCGGCCGTGCCGGTCGGCATCATGATCGAGGTACCTTCGGCCGCGATGATCGCGTACGAACTTGGCGCCGAGGCCGACTTCTTTATGATCGGTACCAACGACCTGATCCAGTACGTTTTGGCCGTCGATCGAACCGACGATCGCGTCTCGGATCGCTACGAGCCGTTGCACCCGGCCGTGCTGCAGCTGCTGCGCCGTGTGAGGCGTGCGGCGGCGCGGCGGCACCTGTCAGTGTCAGTATGCGGCGAGATGGCCGCTGACCAGATGCTCTTGCAGGTTCTGATCGGGTGCGGGCTGACCGAGTTCAGCATGACCCCGGGTGCGCTCGAGGGTGCCCGCCGCGTCATTGCCGGCGCTCACACCGGCGAACTGGGCAGGCTCGTGTCGAGCCTGCGCACGCAAGAGGCACTGCAGGCCCGCATGACGGCGTTGGCCGAGCCCGGCCGTTCGAGCGAGGTGAAGCAATGACGAGCGTCAACCGTGTGGAAAAGCCGTGGGGCTACGAGATCCACTGGGCGCATACCGCGCAGTATGTCGGCAAGATCCTGCACATTCGCGCGGGACAGGCGCTCAGCCTGCAGTACCACGACCGGAAGGATGAAACGATCTACGTCGAGCGGGGACGCCTGTGGTTTGAAAGCGGCATGAAGGATGCGCTGACCGCTCGCGAGCTCGGCCCTGGTGATGCGGTCCACATCACGCCCGGGATGGTGCATCGGATGACGGCGCTGGAAGACACGGATATTCTCGAGGCTTCGACGCCGGAACTCGACGACGTCGTCCGCTTGGAGGATCGCTACGGTCGGTCGGGCACTAGCGTGCCCTGAGCGAGAGGGCTCGCTTCAGAACGGAATATCGTCGTCGGTGATCGGCTCTGGCTGGCTGCCGCCCACGCTGACACAGCTCGGGTGCGGTGGGCGATCGGTACAACGGCCCCCGCCCCCGCCGAGCAGGGTGATCCGGTCGGCCTTGATCTCGGTGGTGTACCGTTTGTTGCCGTCCTTGTCGTCCCATTGGCGGGTCTGCAACCGGCCCTCGACGTAGATCTGCTTGCCCTTGACCAAGTACTCTCGGAGCGACTCGGCCTGCTTGCCCCACACCACGATCCGGTGCCACTCGGTGCGCTCCTGTCGCTGGCCGTTGCGGTCATTCCACACCTCAGTGGTAGCCAAGTTGAGCGTGGCCACGGCTGCGCCGCCGGGCGTGTAGCGCAACTCGGCGTCTCGCCCGAGATTGCCGACCAGGATGACTTTGTTGACGCTGCCCATCGATAGTCCTTTCCGAACATGCGCCCGCCGAGGCGCCTTGGGGACAGTCTCGCAGGGCCCTGTGACAGGGGAGGTCCCCCCGGTCCGACGGGCTACTGTTCCTGCCGGTTGAGACGCTCCAGGTTCTGCTGCGCCAGTCGTCCCGCGTCGCTGGTGGGGTAGCTGTCGACCACCTCCTCCCACGAGGCGCGTGCGTCGGCGACCTGGCCGAGGCGCTCTTGTGCGAGGCCGCGCTTGTAGTAGGCGAGTGGCGCTTGGTTCCCGGTGCCGTAGTTGTCGATGACCCGATTGTAGCCGGCAATCGCTTCGGGCATTAGGTTCTGGTTGAAATAGGTTTCGCCGAGGTAGAACTGCGCGTCGTCGGCCTGCTCGGACATCGGGAACGTGCGCAGGAAGGCCTCGAAGCCGGTAACCGCCAGCGTCCACTGCCCGCCCGTGTAATCCGCGAACGCCTGTTCGAACATCCGCGTGGGCGATACGCCCAGCGCCGAGGGCGCACCTCCAGCCGCCAAGCTGCCCTCGGCCAGCGCCGCCGCGTCGGCGTCGCCACCGTCGGGCTGGCTGGCTACCAGTTGCGGGATCGTCGTGCGGAGGGCGTCGATTTCCTGACCGAGCGTCGACACACGGACGTTCGTCTCGTCCACGCGCTCGCGGATCACCCGCAGGTCGGTGCCAAAGGCGTCGATCACCAGGCGCTGGTCGGCAAAGCCCTTGAGAGCGAAGTCGTTGGTTTGGTCCAGCCGCGAGTTCAGGTCGCGTAGCGCAGTGGTGAGCGCCTCGCTCAGCGCGGCCAGCGTAATGGCCAACTGCTGGGTCTGCTCCTGGAGCATGCGGATATCAGCCGAGAGCTGCTGGTGCTCTCGATTCTGGGCTGCAGCCAGCCCCGGCATCCCCAGGGCGAGCACGAGGAGGGCCGACGCAATGGTGGGGGTGATCTTCATCGTTTTCTGTCCCGCCCGGTACGTCCAGGCTATCGCGAAGTCAACACGAAGTGTCCTCGCCGGTTCGCGGCCCAGGCCTGTTCGTCGTGGCCCGGGTCGAACGGGAACTCCTTCCCGTAGCTCACCGTCAGGATCCGGCTCTCCTCGATGCCTAGTGACACCAAGTAGGCCTTAACGGCCTGCGCCCGGCGCTCGCCGAGGGCCAGATTGTACTCCGCCGTGCCCCGCTCGTCGCAGTGGCCCTCGATCGTGACGACCCAAGTCGGAAACTGGTACAGGAGCTCGGCATTGGCCGCGGCCATCTGCTGGGCCTCGGCGTCAAGTACGAACGAGTCGAGCCCGAAGAACACCGGCGTGAACGGCGACTCGAGATTGATCTCGTCGAGACTCCGGTTCTCGATCGTGTCCTCGACCAGCGGGGGTGGTGCGTCGGACACGATCTCGGCAACCAGCGGCGGTGGCTCGGCGATGGGCGCCTCGACCAGCGGCGGTGGCTCGGGTGTTGGCGCCACGGGTTCGACCGCTGGGGCCTCGTTGCCGCCGCAAGCGGCCAACAGCGTTCCGACCAGGACAACACCGACGATGTCTTGCATGTTCTGCATGCGGTACCTCGCTGGGCGACGGGCGGGTGTGAGTCGCCCGGTCATCGAGACCACGACGGCGTGTTGTTGTTGCCGTTCCTCGTGAGCTGGCGCACGTTCCGGCCGTCTCGCCCGACGGTGAAGATCTGTTGTGACCCGGTTCTGCTCGACGTGAACGCGATGTGCCGGCCGTTGGGCGAGAAGGCCGGGCTCTCGTTGCTGCCCTGTCCGAAGGTGATCTGTCGCACGACACCGGTGGCCAGATCGTACGTCTTGATGTCGTATCCTGGGCCGGTTCGCGACGCGAACGCGATCTCGTTGAATGGGGCCGGGGACCACGTGGGCCGGTCGGCGTAGGACTCCTCCAGGGTGACGCGCCGCAGGTTGAGGCCGTCGGCCCCCATCAGGTAGATTTGCGGGCTGCCTGAGCGGTCTGACGTGAACGCGATCTGGGTGCCCGTTGGTGACCAGGTGGGCGTCACATCGATAGCCGGGTTCGACGTCAGCCGACGGACGTTGCTGCCGTCGGAGTTCATCACGTAGATCTCGGAGTTACCGTCGCGGTTCGACGTGAAGGCGATCTGCGTGCCGTCGGGCGACCATGCCGGGAGGAAGTTCTGGCCAACCCCCTCGGTCGGCGTCTCCTGGCGGCCCTCGTAGATGTAGGCGATGAAGACGTCGGGGTAGCCGCGGCGGTACGACGTGTAGGCGATTGCTCGGCCGTCGGGCGACCAGACCGGCGTGATGTTCAGCTGCCGGTTGGCCGTGATGCGCCGCTGATTCGCACCGTCATAGTCGGTGATGTAGACCTCCTTCACGTCGCGCACTTCCACCGTGCCGACCACGCTCTCGCGGTTGCGGTCAGAGGCGAAGGCGATCCGGGTGCGGGCCACGCCGTTGAGCGCACGTTGCTGGAGGTGGATATCGTCGGACGCAGCGTGGGCGTATTGCCGCGGGTCACGGTCCGATCCGCTGTACTCAATGCCGAAGACCGACTGGCGCGACCGGACGTTGAACAGCCGTACCTCAACGCGCAGGGTATCGCCATCTCGACGAATGGTACCGAATACGACTGCATCGGCGCCGAGCTCGCGCCATGCATCGAACGGGATCTGTGTGGGCCCGCGCGCCACTGGGACGCTGCCGTAGGTGTCACGGGGGATCAGGTAGAACTCGCGCTCGAAGTTCAGATCCTGCCACAGTACTTCGCCGATCGTTCTACCGATCTCCTCGGTACCTGGCGTCAGCGCAATGAAGTCGGGCACCGCGTAGCTCGTCGGCGCCCCAGGGTCGCCTGTGATGCGGAGGCCGATCTCGGAAGGCTGTTGCTGGCCGGCGCCGGGGGTCTGAACCTCGAGCACCTGCTGCACCAAGACAGCGGCTGCCGGTGTCGGCGCGGCAACGAGCGGTGGTGGCAGGACAGCTGCGCGCAGGGCACCGCTCAGGAGACCGAGCGCGAGGATCCCGGCGAGGATCGTGGCGACCGCCGTGACCGTGCCGCGCCGAGGGGAAGCCGTGACGGCCCTCGAGGACCGCGTGGTGCCGGGAGTCAAGGCTGTGTTTGTCACCGCTGGTACTCGAATTGGATGTGGACCCCGAGGTCCGGGTTGGGGTACTGCACGGGTAGTGCGGGCAGCCGTGCCGTGAGCAGGAGCGCCCGTTGGGCCGCCAAGTCGAGAGCCACGAAGCCGCTCGGCCGCTCGATCTGGACGTCGCTGATCGTGCCGTCACGCTGAATTGTGAACCGCATGAGCGTGCTGCCTGACAGGCCCTGACGGGACTCCCAATTGCGCTGGACGAGGTCGACCATCAGCTGGACGTAGTCCGGGCAGCAGAAGTCACCCACGTCCAGGTACGCGTCGGTGCCGCCGCCGCCTGTCGTCAATCCGAAGCCCTGCCCACGGGCGCCGGTGTCGACCGCCGCCGGCCCCTCCTGCGGTTCCGGACCCGTCGTGGGCGTGCGCCCGCGGGCCGTTTCCGATGTTTGCTCCACGTCGACGCGCTCCGGGCGCGGCGCGGGGATGCCCATCTCCGGCTCGGCCTGCGCGGGTGGTCGATCCGCGCGCGCCGGGGGCACGTCCGGTTCCGGGGCCTGGACGACGCGGCCAGCCATCGCCGTCTGGCCGCCGGCTACCGGTCCCGGCGTACCGCCTAGGCTGATGTTCATCACAGCGCCCGGTGGCTCCTCGGCCGGGATACGCCAGTCAGCAGGCATGGCCAAAACGCCGGCAATTAGCCCCACGTGCGCTGCGATCGACCAAGCGAGTGTCGCTGTCAGGCTGTCCATCGCCTGCGCGCGGGCTTCGATTACCTCGGTTACAGTTTGTGCCATGCTTCCGGCTCTCGCCGCTACTGGACGACGGGTTCGGAGACGATCCCCACGTCCTCCACGCCGCCTTCTTTAAGACGATCGAGCACGGACATCAGCTCCTGTAGACTCACGTCGCCGTCACCGCGCAGGTAGACTTGGCGGTCGGTACGAGTGAGCATCATCTGGTTGACTCGCTCGGCCAACACGTCGATGCCGATCGGCTCAAGATCGATGAACACCTGACCGTCCTCGCGGAACGTGAGTGGCAAGTCAATGTAAAGCTGTTCGGTCGATAGTTCCTCGGACCGCGTGGCCTGCGGCAGGTTCACCTCGATGCCGCGCTGCAGCATAGGCGCAGCAATCATGAACACGACCAGAAGCACCAGCATCACGTCCACCAACGGCACCACGTTGATCTCCGAGAGCGTCGTGCCCGGCTTGCGGCCTCGCCGGCGCCCGGTCAGCGAAGGGCCCATCATTGGCATCCGTGCACCCTAGGTGAAGTTTCGTTCCGCGATGTTGAGGAACTCGAGCGAAAAGTCGTCGATGGTGCTCGAGAACTCCTTCACGCGGTTCGTGTAGTGGTTGTAGAAATAGACGGCTGGGATGGCCGCGAACAGGCCTGCGGCAGTCGCAACCAGCGCATCGGCGATGCCGGGGGCCACGACTGCCAGATTCGTCGCACCGGTGGCACCGATCCGCTGGAATGCGATCATGATGCCCACGACCGTGCCGAACAGCCCGATGAACGGCGTGATACTCGCCGTGGTGGCGAGGAACGGCAACCGCCGCTCGAGCTTTCCGATCTCGGTGGCCGCGGCGCGCAGCAGCGCGCGGTCGACGGCCTCAAGGCTCTTGAGCACTGGGGGCTCGCTGCTGCCGCCGCCCGCGGCGCCGGTCAGTCGGAATTGTGCGTTGAGTTCCGCGTAACCCGCCAGGAACACGCCCGCAAGCGGCGTGTCGCCGAGCGACGTGCAGGCCGCCTGCACCTCAGAGAACTTCTGGCTCTTGCGAAACACTGAAAGGAAGGCGGACGTCTGTCGCTCGACTCTCCGGTAGCCCTGGGCCTTGAGCAGCACGACGGCCCAGGAGAGCACCGAGAACAGGACCAGCACGACGAGCACGGTCTGGTTGATCGGATTGGAGTCGAGCAGTAACTCGACGATAGCAATGTCGTTCCCAGCAGAGGAAACAACGTCCGACACCTGGAGTGCCAGGACGAAGGAGCCAAGCGTAAGCAACGAAGCCTCCAGGGTACTTCGGCAGTGCGTCGCTGGGACAACGCAGACAGACGAGACTAGCATGGGAGCCGAATACCTGTCAAACATATGATACGATAGGAGTTCCGCCCACATGTTGCGGTTTCTCCGTATCCGGAACCTCGCCGTCATCGAGACCGTCGAGGTGGAGTTTGGGCCCGGGCTGAACGTACTCACCGGCGAGACCGGAGCAGGAAAGTCGATGCTTGTGGACGCCGTCTCGCTGCTGCTCGGCGCGCGGGCGGTGGCTGGCCTCGTCCGCACGGGAGAAACCACGGCCACGGTCGAGGCGCTTTTTGAGACCGACGAAGGCACCGAGCTAGTCGTGCGGCGGGACATCACCAGCCAGGGGCGCAGCCGCGCCTACCTCGATGGCGACCTCACGACGGTCGCGGCCGTGCGGGAGCAGACATCCGGTCTCGTCGAGCTGCATGGCCAGAACGAGCATCAGGCGCTCCTCGATCCCGAGGCCCACCTCTGGCTGCTCGATCGATACATGGGACGTGAGGATCTCCAGCGCAAGATTCTCGAGACTTGGGAATCGGTGCACGGTCTGCGCGCACAGCTGCGCTCTCGCGACATGGACGAGCGCGAGCGGACCAGCCGCCTCGAACTCGTGACGTTCCAGCTCGGAGAGATCGAGCGGGTGGGACCGCAGGTTGGCGAGGATGACAAGCTGGAAGCCGAGCGCCGGGTACTGGCCAGCGCCGAGCGCGTACGCGGGTTGTGCGAAACGGCCTACGAGGCGCTCTACGAGCGGGAGGATGCGGTGCTTCCGGCGCTGGCCACCATCTGGCGGAAGGCCGAGGAGTTGGCGGCGCTCGACCCGGTATTCGAGGTGCACGTCGAGGCGCGTGAGACGGTGAAATCGCAGCTTGAGGACCTAGCCCACACGCTGCGGGCGAGGTCGGACGGGCTGGAGGCCTCACCGGGCCGGATCGAGGAGGTGGAGGAACGGCTGGTGGCACTTGAAGGGCTCAAGCGAAAGTACGGGCCCTCGCTGGCGCAGGTGGCCGGGCGGGCCGGGCGCCTCATCGCCGAGCGCGACGCGCTGGTCGGCACGGGTGAGTCGACGGCACAGCTGGAAAAGGAACTCGCCGCCGCAGAGGCCCGCTACAGGGAGGCAGGCGAGGCCCTTACTGCAGCACGGCAGGAGACGGCGACACGCTTTGCGGCGGCGCTCGAATCACTGCTCGGCGGTCTGGCGATGCAGACGGGCTTCGAGGTACGGTTCGATCCGAGAGGGCTGCCACCCGACGCTTGGGGTCCGCAGGGAGTCGACCGCGTCGAGTTCTACCTCTCGCCGAACACCGGCGAGGAGATGCGTCCACTCGCGCAGATTGCCTCAGGCGGCGAGCTCTCGCGCATCATGCTGGCCCTGAAGACACTGGGGGTCGGCGGCCCGACCGATCCACCGGCACAGACGCTGGTGTTCGACGAGGTGGATGCCGGTATCGGGGGTCAGGTGGCCGGCGTGGTCGGCGGACACCTGCGAGGCCTAGGTGAAACGCATCAGGTGCTTTGCATCACACACCTCCCGCAGATCGCGGCGTGCGGTGAAACCCAGTTCCGGATTGAGAAGACCGTGCGGGGCACGCGAACTGTGACAGCGATCGAGCGGCTGGATCGCGCCGGCCGCGTTGCCGAGATCGGACGGATGATCGGCGGGGGCACGGTCACCGAGGCAGTGACCGCAAGCGCTGGGGAGCTGCTGGTGGCGGGGGAGCGCGGCCACCGAAAGCAAAATAAAAACGAAAGCAAAGGGCGACAGTGAAACGCGAAGGCCGCGGGGTCCGCAGACGGTATTTCATCGAGACGTTTGGCTGTCAGATGAACGTTCACGACTCGGAGCGAATGGCTGGTCTCCTCGACCGGGCTGGCTACGAGCCCGCCACAGACGAACGCGAGGCGGACGTCATCGTCATCAATACGTGCAGCGTCCGCGAGCACGCCGAGGTTAAGCTCTACACTCGCCTCGGTGAACTGCGCGTTCTGGGAGAGCAGACCGGGCGGCGTCCAGTCGTGGCCGTGGCAGGGTGCGTGGCCCAGCAGGAGGGCCAGGCTCTGCTCAAGGGATCCAACGGGCACGTCATCAATGCGGTGCTCGGCACCCAGCGTCTCAAGATGTTGCCCATGGTCGTGGAGCGACTCGACGGGGCGGACACCTGCACGCCGGAAGTTGACACGCGGCGTCTCGACGACGTTTCGTTCCCGCTCGGGACCATGCGCCGCCAGGATCGGGTGAAGGCCTACGTGACCATCATCGAGGGCTGCAACGACCACTGCGCGTTCTGCGTGGTGCCGAACACCCGCGGACACGAGCGGATGCGGACGCGCGCCGAGATTCTCGCGGATGTCGCAGAGGCTACGGCCAGTGGCCGCCGAGAAATCCACCTCCTGGGTCAGATCGTCAACCACTACCAAGCCCCAGACGAGCCCGGGACAGACTTCGCAGCACTGCTCGAGGCGGTACATGCGGTGCCCGGCGTCGAGCGGATTCGGTTCGCTAGTCCGCACCCCCGACACACGTCGAAGCGGCTCATCGCCGCCATGCAGGAGCTACCCAAGGTGTGTAAGCACATACACCTGCCGGTGCAGTCGGGCTCTTCGCGTATCCTCGCGGCCATGCGGCGGCGCCACACCCGCGAGGACTATCTCCGGCTGGTGGACCGCATCCGGGTGGCCATCCCGGGCGTGACGCTGTCGACCGATATGATCGTTGGCTTTCCTGGCGAGCAGCCAGAGGATTTTGACCAGACTTTATCGCTGGTGGAGACAGTGGAGTACCACGGTATGTTCTCGTTCAAGTACTCGCCCCGGCCGGGCACGCTGGCCACGCGGCGGCTATCGGACGATGTGTCTGAAGCCGAAAAGTCAAGAAGGATTGTTGCCCTCCAAGAGCGGCAGCGGGAGATTCAGGCCCGTCTGCACGCCAAGGCCGTAGGGTCGGAGGTCGAGGTTCTGGTGGATTCGCTGAGCCGGCGTCGCTCGTGGGAGTTGGCGGGGCGGACTACGGGTAACGTGGTCGTGAACTTCCCGGTGCCGGGGGTGCCCCAGCCGTCTCCGGAAATGCCAGACCAAGCATGGATGGGCCGGACCGTGCCAGTGCGCGTCACACGGGCCGGAACGCACAGTCTCTGGGGCGAGGTCGTCGTGCGGAGTCGCGACGGGTGAACATGCTGATCGAGATGACCATCAAGGGGCTCATTGTGGACCCCGTCACCAACATGCCGATCGTTATCCTCAAGGACCAAGCCGGGGAACGTGTGTTGCCCATCTGGGTCGGAATCTTCGAGGCGAACGCCATCGCGCTGCAGGTCGAGAACGTCAGCACGTCCAGGCCGATGACCCACGACCTGTTGCGGAACATCATTACCAACCTCGAGGGGCAGGTTGAGCGCATCGTGGTGTCGGAGCTGAAGGACAATACCTTCTACGCGCTCATCCACATGACCGTTCATGGCGAGCCGCTCGCCATCGACGCACGGCCGAGCGACGCCATCGCCTTGGCGCTGCGCACGCGGGCCCCTATCCTGGTTGAGGATGCTGTCATTGACAATGCGAAGACGACCGATCTCGTGACCGACCGCACCGACACCGATAGCCTCCAGCGCTGGCTAGAGAGCCTCGACCCCGAGGAGATGGGAAAATACAAGATGTGAGGGTAGCGGCACACCCGCGCCGCTATGTCGGCCGGCCGACATTGTCAGCAGCAAGCTAGAACCCAGACTCCGGCTGGTCACGGTTTGACTTCGCTGGGCCGTAGCTCCAAAATGGTCGCACGCCCGCGTGCCGATGATCGTTGCCATCGCGAACCAGAAGGGCGGAGTCGGAAAGACGACCACCGCCGTCAACCTCGCAGCCGCCTTGGCCCTGCGTGGCAAGAAGACTCTTCTCATCGACCTCGATCCCCAAGCCAACAGCAGTCTCTCGTTCCTCGATCTCGCGTCGGTCGAGCGCAGCACTTACGACTCGATCACCGACTCGGCCTGCGAACTCAAAGACATCATCCGGCCCACCGAGACGCTCGAGAACCTCTATGTGGCACCTGCGCGAATCGCACTCGCCAAACTCGAGTCGCGGCTGGTGGGGGAGCTCGATGCTCACTTCAAGCTCAAGGACAAGATCGACCAGCTGGGAGGAGAATTTGGCAACATCATCATCGACTGTCCGCCGGCGCTCGGACTGCTCACGGTTAACGCGCTCGTGGCTGCGACACACCTGCTGATTCCGATCCAGTCGTCCTACTTTGCCTTGGAAGGCACCGACGACCTGCTGGAAACCATCGAAAAAGTGCGCCAGCGCCCGAACCCGGCGCTTCGGATCCTCGGCGTCGTTATCACGATGCACGACAAACGTACCTCACTCGCACGAGACATCCGGGAGCAGATCCAGGAGGTCTTCCGCGAAAAGGTATTCCGCACAATCATTGGCAAGAGCGTCCGGCTTGAGGAGAGCCCGGCTTACAAGGAGTCAATCTTCAGCTTCGCTCCCGACTCGTCAGGTGCCACCGACTACTACAGTCTCTGTGAGGAGGTAATCGAGCGTGCCCAAGCGCGGACTCCCTAACACGCTGCGCATGCGCCATGACGAACACTACGTCGAAGCCCTAGCGGCCTCGGCAGGTGCACCCGTCGGGCGGATGGTCCCCATTGATTTATTGGATCCAAACCCCGGCCAGCCTCGCCAGGTGATGGGCGATTTGTCGGAGCTGATGGCCTCGGTCGCTGAGAACGGAATCATTGAGCCGCTGGTCGTCCGGCAAATCGGCGGACGCTTTCAGATCATCGCCGGTGAGCGCCGCTATCACGCTGCCGTCCAAGTCGGGCTCCAGGAGCTGCCAGTCGTGGTTCGGGAAGTCGACGACGCAGGGGTGATGGAGTTGGCCCTCGTCGAAAACCTCCAGCGGAAGGATCTAACGCCGTTCGAAGAGGCGGAGGCCCTCCAGCAACTTGCGCAGAAGTGCAACTACACCCACGAAGACATGGCGCGCAAACTCGGGAAGTCGCGTACGTCCATCACCGAGGCCTTAGCGCTAAATTGGATGCCTGACGAGGTGCGTAACGTATGTCGGCTGGCCGATATTCACTCGCGGTCGACGCTTCTGCAGATTGTCAGACAGGGTGACACAGCGAAGATGCTTGCGCTCATCGAGCGCCTGACCACTCAAGGCGGCACGACGCGCGCGGCGGCTCGCCTTGAAACAACCAAGCCCGGAAAGACACGCCCGAAGCCCTTTGTGTTCTCGTTCAAGCCGGAGGCGAAGAACTTCAACCTTCGGATGAGCTTCTCGAAGAGCAAGGTAGCAAAGAGCGAGATCATCGACGCGCTTGAACGCATCATCAAGAAGCTCAAGGCGTCCCAGTAGGAGCTTCGAACAGAGGTGCTGTAATGGCGCCCACCTCACGAACACAGGCCAATCATCGGCATTAGTTAACATAACGCTGATTATGCGACCTCGTTCGTGCCGCCCGCGACGCCCCCAAGCCCGGTGAAATGCCCGCTTCGAGGCTCGAACAGCTCATAATGGAGCGGACGGGTCCGATGAAAATTGTCGACCGCTACCTCGCCCGGGAGGCACTGGTGCCGCTGGCGCTCAGCCTCCTTCTCTTCACGTTCATCCTCATCGTGCCATCCCTCATCGAGCAGGCCGAGGACTTGATTACCAAGGGGGTCTCGGCAGCCACCATCCTTCAGGTACTGGTGACATTGCTTCCGCAGGCGCTTGGGGTGACTATCCCGATGGCGCTCCTGATGGCACTCCTGGTGGCACTCGGGCGCCTCTCGTCCGACCGTGAGCTTGTTGCGCTCCAGGCCTGCGGCCTGAGCCCGGCGCAGATTATGCGTCCGGTGGTGGCCCTTGCGCTCCTCGGCTGGGTGGCCACCACCTGGGTGATGATCGTGGCCCTGCCCTCTGCCAACCAAGCCTTCAGGGAAATTACCTCCCGCATCATCGCCTCACGGGCCGAGGGCGAGATCCGGCCGCGGATCTTCTTCGAGGAGTTTCCCGGGGTCGTCCTTTATGTGCGCGACGTCCCGGTCACCGGCGGGTGGCGCGAGGTCTTCATGGCCGACAACCGTCCCGGGCAGCAGCCGGCTACCTACCTCGCCCGCGAGGGACGTGTGTTACTCGACCAGGACGCCGAGACGGTGCAGATCGTACTCCTGGATGGGAGCCGCCACACGGCCGACGGCGAGGGCGGCTACGAGGTGGTCGCCTTCGAGTCCACCGTCCTCAGCCTCGATGCCGAGTCTGTATTCCCGCGCAGGGGCCCGAACAAGGGCGAGAACGAGATGACCATCTTGGAGCTCCAGGAGAGCGCAGCTTACTTCGAGGGCCTCGGCATCTCCTCAAGCCTTCAGCAGCTGGCGCTCCACCGGAAGTTCTCGATCCCGGCCGCGTGCTTCGTCTTCGGCCTGTTGGGACTGGCGTTCGGCCTCTCGAACCGCCGCGACGGCAAGCTGGCAAGTTTCACGCTCGGGGTCAGCGTCATCTTTATCTACTACGTGATTCTCTGGCTGGGGCAAGCCATGGCCCGCAACGGGATGCTACCCCCGTGGCTGGGGGTCTGGATGCCCAACCTAGTGCTGGGCGGGCTCGGCATGGCCGCCATCTTGTGGCGGGCGCGCGCCATCGACTGGCGGCTGGCCGGCCGTTTGCTCCCAAGCCAGCAGCCCCCGCTTACCGGCGGCGACCCGGAGGCCGCTTCCCTGCCGGCGGTGATGCTGGAGTCCGGCTGGCTCTCGCGTCTGCGCGTGCCTTTCACCAGTACCCTCGACCGCTACATCTCGGGCAGCTACGCAAAGACCCTCGTTTTATCGAGCGTCCTGCTGGCGGGCCTGCTCTACATCGTGACGTTCCTGGACCTGTCCGACGAGCTCTTCCGGGGCGACGCCACGTGGCAGGCTATCCTCACGTTCTTCTGGTACTCAACGCCACAATACATCTACTACATCGTGCCAATGGGAGTGCTGCTGGCGACGCTTGTCACCGTCGGCCTGCTGACGAAGAACAGCGAGTTGGTGGTGATGAAGGCCTGTGGCATCAGCCTGTACCGGGTGACGCTGCCGGTGCTGGTGGGCGCCTTCGGGGCTGGCTTGGGGCTGTTCGCTCTCTCGGAAACCGTGCTGGGCCCGGCCAATGAGCGCGCCGAACGCCTGCGCGCTGTGATCAGTGGGCGGCCCGCCGAGGTATTCGACCTGCTCGTTCAGCGCTGGCTGGTCGCGGACGACGGCACCATCTACCACTACGCCGCCTATGACCCCGGCGCCGCTCGGCTGCTGGGGCTATCCCGCTACGAGCTGTCGCCGGACCGGACGTGGCTCGTTCGGCGGACGTTCGTACAGGTGGCGGAACCTGCGGCGACCGACGGCCCCGTCTGGAACGTGCGGGACGGATGGACATGGACCTTCGATGCCGAGGGCGAGCCGCAGTCGTTCGAGACGATCGAGGCAGCCGCGCTGACTTTCGAGCCGGTCGACTACTTCGCCACTGAGCAGCGCGATCCCGCCTTCATGAGCTACCGCGAGCTCAAAGCTTATACGGAGCAAATGGAGGCCGCGGGCGTCGACCCCGTGGCCCAGCAAGTGGCAATGGAGAGGAAGGCCGCATTTCCGTTCGTGACCCTGGTGATGTCCCTGCTGGCCGTGCCGTTCGCCGTCACCACTGGCCCGCGGGGTGCTCTTTATGGCGTGGGCGTCGGCATCGTCCTCGCGATGACCTATTGGGTCACCATCAGCGTGTTCGCAGCCGTCGGGACAGGCGGGCTACTATCGCCCATGCTGGCCGCCTGGGCCCCGAACCTCCTGTTCAGCGCCGGTGCGGCCTACCTCGTCCTGACCGTCCGGACATAAGAGTTAGTACGGTCGTGGTGGCGAGGGGGCCTCAACCGCCGGCAGATGCTGTCGTTCAGATTCTGTGAGTTAAGCCGAAACAAACTCCGCACTGCGGCCTACCTATTGGGTGCCTTGCTGGGTTGGCCCGAAGCGAAGGTCTGAGATGTAGATGCGACCACCGGTGCCGACCGGCGTGTTCACCGTGTCGATCACAAATAGCAGCGAGTCGATCGCCGACGGGTCGGGCAGTTTCTCGTTGGTGGGTCCCCGCGGCCGGAGGTCGTCCAGTGGGATCACCACGTCACGTGCAGCCGCGTCGGCGTAAACCGAGCGGTGCCAGCGCTCTCCCAGCGCCGTGTCCGCGTCGCCTGGCAGCGGCGTGGGTGTGCGGATTTGCACGTCGACACGCAGGGGCCGATCGGCCCTCACGCTGAACGCTAGCCCGTCCTCGAGGCCTGTGAAGCGGCCATCTACCGGCACCCGGAACGCGACGAAGGGACTCTCCGACGCACGTCCCGAGAGCGCGAAGCGCAAAAGGACTTCAGGGCCGCCGTCCGGCGCGGTCACGGCATCGATCGCACCCTCGGCGTCTGTACTGCTCTCGACCGCCCACTCCTCCGCCGCGAGCGCCGGAGCAGCATCAGTCAAGAAAGGCGATGGCAGCGACTCGCGATCGATCCGTCCGACATAAAGCGGGTTCGAGAGCAGCCACGGGACTGGGGGCTCGCCAGGCGCCCACGGCAGGGCAACTTCGGCGCGGTAGAAGGCCGGCCCACCGGAATGCAGATGGAGCAACTCGGGTCCTGGCCCGCTGGCGACGATCTCGCCGGCTCGGAACAGGTCGATGCGGGCTTCTGGAGGCGAGGCGACACGGACGACGATCTCCAGTTCACCCTGCAAGGGGATAAAGTCACCTACGCCAAACGTGGCGCCCTCATTCCGTGCCTCCAGGTGCAAACTGCCCGGTCCGGCCAGCGCGTCGATAGTGGTGAAGATCTGACCCCTGCGCACCGCCTCAAGCACCAGCCGAGCATCCTCGTCTGCATCCCCAGCGAGCGCCACGCCGTCGAGCCCGACGGAGGCAAGACCCAGCACACTCTTGTACGAGGGCACGCCGGGCAGCACCAGTCTTCCCCCGTCCGCTCCCCAGCCGAGCTCAATCTGGCCGTGGGCATCCGCAGCCGCCATCGCCACGACGCGGCGGGTGGCCAGCAGTTGGTCCCATCGGGCGAGCAGCGCCTCCGGTCGTTCGAACAGCCGCGCGAGCGCCCCCGTCGCACGCCAGGGATAGCTTAGGAGCGCTTTGCCCAGCGACAGGGGCGACTCGTCGCGCCAAGCGCTGTCGCCGTTGATCCACTCGAGCCCGTCGATCGGCACTGCCCAGTCGGTCCAAGCCAGTGCGCCGACGGGCGATCCCGGATGCGCGGCCACCGTCATGGCTCCCATCCGTTGTAGATCTTCGACGACGTCACGTGCTTCCCCGCCGAGGGGATAGGGGCTGGCCGGCGCATCGAGCGCCACCACGTGCCCCCCGTCACTACTGATCTCCACGGCGTCGATCACGAGCACGCCGGACACGTAGGCCGGGGGATCCGGATCCCTGGTGCCGTCACCGTGATCGCTGAGGACGACGAAGTCGAGGCCCGCCGCTGCCGCCGCCGCCACCACGGTCTCCACACTGCCGCCACC
>CAZHTD010000006.1:53173-87977 GCA_964535675.1 uncultured Bifidobacteriaceae bacterium
GCACTCCGCGCGTGGCAGGTGCCCCCAACGCGGCGACCATGACTGGCGGCGGGGGCGCCAGCAGCAGCCCGATTGCCGGGCACAGGGCTAGTGTCGAGGCCACCCCCAGCCAGTGGCGCGGTCTCATCAGCACAGGGTCGCCTCAAGCACGAGGATGGAACGTGTCGTAGACATGGCGCATCCGCTGCTCAAGGACGTGCGTGTAGATCTGCGTGGTCGACAAGTCTGCGTGGCCGAGCATCATCTGGATCGCCCGGAGGTCAGCGCCGCGCTCGAGCAGGTGCGTCGCAAACGAGTGCCGAAGCATATGCGGACTGAGCGTGGCCTGAAGACCCGCCTGTCGGGCATAGCCCTTGAGAATCTTCCAGAAGCCGACGCGGGTGAGGCCGCCCCCGCCCCCTCGCGCGCTGACGAAAAGGCGTGCACTCGATCGGCCACCCAGCAGCGCGAGCCGGCCCTCGCGCAAGTAGCGGGCAACCCATCCAGCCGCCTCCTCTCCGATCGGCACGATGCGTTGCTTGTCGCCCTTACCGGTGCATGTCAGGTAGGACGCCTCCAGGTTCACGTCGGCCGGCCGCAGGCTGATGAGCTCCGAGACACGCATGCCCGTCGCGTACAGCAACTCGATCAGGGCCCGGTCGCGCAGGCCGCGGGGCATCGCGACGTCCGGCTCAGCAATCAAGCGGTCGACTTCCTCCATCGACAGGTACCGTGGCAGTGTCTTCCAGGATCTGGGCGGGTGCAGATCGTCGGCTGGACTCGTGTCCACCCGGCCGTCGATCACCAGAAAGCGGTAGAACCCCCGCAGGCAGGCCACGATGCGCGCGACCGAGCGGGGCGACCGGCCGGTTTCCATCAGGCTCCGGATGAAGGCCTCGAGGTCCGACCTAGCCAACTCCTCGGGGCCCCGCGTACCCGCGAAGCCCAGCAGCAGCTGCAGGTCGCGGGCGTAGGCTTCCAGCGAGTTGCGGGCCAGACGCCGCTCGACACTCAGGTGGCTGAGATATGCGTCGACTGCCAGCTCCGCACGTTTCGACTGAGGCACAATAGTATAGTTGCGGCCTTGGCGGGAACCCCGCCACCGGTTGCTAGAATCCGATTGTACGGCACCGGCCGGCGGCGTCGACCGCCAGCGAGATACGCATGCCTCACCGCTCGAAGTGGCAATCGCTCCCCACAGAAGCCATCAATCCTTCCAGCCTCGACCTCGATCAGCTCGGCGCCAGTCAGCTCGTCGACCTCATGCTCGCTGAGGATCGCAAGATGCTCAAGGCGGTGCAGCGCGAGCACGAGCGCGTGGCGCTCGGCATCGAGATGGTGGCTGGCGCTCTGCAACAGGAGGGACGGATCATCTTCGTCGGCGCCGGCACGAGCGGCCGTCTGGGGCTGCTGGAGTCGACCGAGATGCCGCCCAGCTTCTCCACGGACCCCGAACTCGTGCAGACTATCATCGCCGGTGGGAAGAGCGCGGCGTTCTCGAACAAGGAAGGCGTGGAGGACAGCTTCGAGGACGGCGCCCGTGCCATGGCCCGGCTGCACCCCTTACAGAAGGACGCGGTCGTCGGCGTGTCGGCCAGCGGCATGACCCAATTCGTGCGGGGCGCGCTGACACGCGCGCGCGAGGCGGGAGCGCGGATTGTGTTCGTCACCTGCGATCCGGCCTGCGAGTTGCAGACGTTTGTCGACCTCACCATTGCACCGAACGTGGGCCCGGAGGTTATTGCCGGCTCCACGCGGCTCAAGGCCGGCACCGCGACAAAGCTGGTGCTCAACATGCTCACGACCGGCGCGATGGTGCGCATCGGCAAGACCTACGGCAACCTGATGGTCGACGTGGAGACTGGCTCCGAGAAGCGCCGCGACCGGGCCAGCCGCATCATCACTGCCATCACCGGGCTCGACCACGACGAAGCCGAGAAGCTGCTCAAGCGTGCACACTGGAACGTAAAGGCTGCCATTGTGATGGAGCGGGCCCACCTGCCTTACACCAAGGCGCTGGCCAAGCTGCGCCAAGCGGGCGACTCGATGCGCGAGGCCCTCGGGGAGGAAGCCGGCCCCCGCATCCAGGACTTCATCGCCGAGGATGGCGCGGTCCTGACCGGGCCAGCGGCGGTGCGGAAGCCCTAATGGACGAGCTGCCCCTCGGCTCCGTCGGCGAGGCCGACAGGTTCGCGCTCGCCCGTGGGGTCGTGCTCGACGGCTTGGCCCGGCGGGTGTTCCCCGCCGTAGTGGTCGAGGTCGGCAGGGCAGCCGCGGCGACATGGCGAGAGGCTTTCGGCCGCCTCACTTACGACGACGACGCAGCGGCCACCACCACTGACACGATCTTCGACCTCGCTTCGCTCACCAAAGTGATCGCCACCACCAGCCTGGCCCTTGAGCGCGTCACCGCAGGCAAGCTCGGACTCGACGACCCGGTGGCCGCCCACGTCCCCGCCTGGAAGGGACTGGATCGACAGGCGGTCACACTGCGCGACCTGCTGTCGCACTGCTCGGGGCTGCCTGCCCACCTCCCCCTCTACCAGACCTGCCCGGACCCGGTGGCGTTCGAGAAGGCCATCTGCAAGACGCCTCTCGCGTACGCACCCCACACGGCGGCCGTCTACAGCGACCTCGGGTTCATTCTGCTGTGGGTGATCCTGTCCCGGAGGGCTGGCCTCACGGGACAGTTCGACGCGCTGTGCCGGCGGATGGGCATCGATGGCTCGCTGCGTTTCCTCCCGCCAGACGACTGGCGCGACCGTACCGCGCCGACTGGATACGACGACTGGCGCGGCCGCCTGCTAGTTGGCGAAGTGCACGATCGCAACACGTGGGCGCTTGGCGGCGTGGCCGGCCATGCCGGGCTGTTCGGGACCGCGGCCGCCGTGGGCACTTTCGCACGACACCTGCTCGCCATCCTGCGAGGGACGCCTGGCGCCTTCGACGCGGCGCGGCTTCGGGCATGGATCGCGCGACGCGACGACGTGCCCAACAGCTCACGCGCCCTCGGGTGGGACACGGCGATGCCCACGTCCTCGAGCGGCAGCCGGATGTCACCGCGCGGGTTCGGCCACACTGGGTTCACGGGAACGTCGTTGTGGATCGACCAGGACCGCGGTGTCTACGTCGTCCTGCTCACCAACCGTGTCCATCCGACCGCGGCCAGTACCGCTATCCGCCCACTCCGGGCGGCGTTCCACGATGCTGTGATCGAGGGCGTCGACGCGCCGCGCTGAGACGCTCGGGGCCTAGGGGCCGTCCTGCATGGGACCCCGGCGCACAGCACCCGGGAACTGGCCCGTGATGGGGGCAGATAGCCCGCTACGCCCCCGGCCCCGCGGGGCCGGCTGCAGACCGGCCTCGCCTGGCAGCCCCGCCTGCCGGCTGAACGTGCTGGCCAGAAACACCCACTCGTTATAGCGCGTAGCGCCGTTGTACTCGCGCAGCGAGGCATTGGGGCTGCTGCTGGTCACGCCGACGATGCCTCCCATCTCGCCGGTCACGCCCCCAGACGGGGCCAGATCGTCGAAGCCGTCCGCAGCCGCACGTGCAGTCTCGATGGCCGCGAGGTCAGCAGCCGTGAGGGGCACAAACGCCCCGTCGGGGCTCATCGGGTCCTCGTAGAGCCGGCGCAGGAAGTTTTGTTCGACCAGCGTCTCGAGGTTGGGTGGCGGGGTGTTGGCGAACTGCTGCTGGTACCTCGCGATGGCACGCGCGTATTGCTCGCCGCGAAAGACCAGCTCGGCCTCGCGCTCGCGTTGCATGAGCGTCGTCCAGACCGGCATCGCGGCGCTCAGCAGCACAGCCATAACGCTGATCGCCACCAGCAGGGCCGCAAGGGCATAGCCACACGGCTCCCCGACGCGTGTACACCGCCATAAAGCTCTGGGTCTCGCCGAGCGCCTTCCTGCCATCATCTGCTTCCCCCTCGACGTGAGAAGCCACCGTGCCCAGCGTGGTTGGGAACCGGACCTCGCTGCCGTCGTGGACCGCAGTGCCAGGCGACTTGATAATGCTGGCCGAAGTTTCAACCGAGCCTCCCAGCGGCACCGTCAAGGCCAGGCTCGTCAGCGTGATGATCGAGTTGGCCGGGGCCAGTTGGGGCACCGCATTGCACTACCGTGGCGTTCCGCCTCCGTATTCCTGTTCCCGGCAATCTCACCATTCCGCGTAGGGCGTGCCGTCCATGGCCACCTGATCCGAGCCGCTCCAGATGTCGAATACACCCGGCTGCGCGGCCAGGTCTTGGAGGTCAATCTCGGACATCTCGACTTGCCACGTGTCAGCCAACTCAGTGAATGGATCCTCGGGAATCGCCCGGAGGTAGCCGTCGGTCACGAGCGTGTCGAGTGTCGCCGGGTACCGCGAGTGGTCCGCGTAGTACTGATCGAGCGCGTCACGCATGCGAAAAAGATCCTCGCGGAGGACAGCTTCCTTGGCACGTGTCACGCTGTTGGTATAGAGCGAGAGGCCAACGCTTGAGAGCACGATCACGAGCGTCATCACAATCATGATCTCGATGAGTGTGAAGCCCTCGGTCGAGCGACGCCGCGAGAGCGCCGTCACCACTCCCGGTACTCCGTGCCGTTAATCGCGGTGCCACGGCTCAGGCTGTAGATGTCGTAGACACTCCCGCCGCTCCAGAACGCAGCATTCGGGGGATCGGAATAAGCGCGAAGGCCCCACTCGGCCTCCCCAGTCATCGGGTCCACCGGAATACGCCGCAAGAAGCGCAGGGGTTGGCCCGAGGCGTCCCCAGCCTGCGTCACGCCGTCGACCAACGTCTCCAGATTCGGCGGGTAACCGTTACTGCCCGGCTCGACCTCGGTCATCGGAATCTGTCCCGTGTCAACGGCGTCCTTGAAGTTGTCGATAGCGGTCCGCATCTCTCGCAGTGCCCGGCGCAGCTCAGCCTCCCGCTGCCGCTGGGTCGTCACCTGCGCAAGCGGCAGCACCACCGAGGCGAGTATTAGCAGGATAACCGTCACGATGAGGAGCTCGACGAACGTGTAGCCTTGGCTGGTGCCCCGGCGTCGCAGTCGCTCAAATCCGATCCAGAATCTGCGCATACCCCCCCTATCGCACCACCACTTTAGCGCAGGGAAATCAACCCTGGCGTCGGACGCGGGGCGACCGGCGCGGGCGTCCACGAGGGCCCGCAACGGCGCCGGCTGCGGTGTGAGCACGGGAGCGAAACGGAACGAGTTTCCGATCTATGTCGGCTGGTCGGCGCACGCCGGTGCAAGCAGGTACCAGCTGCACATCATCCACGCCTGCCGGGGCCCTGTGGCCGCATGCACCGCAGCCACTGCCTGTGCTCCGCAGCACACGTCCAACGCGACGCTCAGCGGCTCGTCACGCTCATCCCCCACCGTTGCGGTAATAGGTCGACAGCTCCATGTTGACCACGACCTCGGTGCCGGGCCCTTCGCCCTGCGCGAGCACGACGTTGTCCACAACCACGAACTCCTCTGCTGTGTCGAGCGCGTACACGAACTCGCGCACGCTCTCGTAGCTGCCCGACAGGACCAACCCGATCTGGAGTCGGGCGAGCGTGCTGCCACGCTCGGCCACTGACTCGGCCGTCGCACGCTCGTAGCGGAGGCCGACCATCTCGGCCATCTCGGCGAGGCGCAGGTGCGTCAACCGGCGCGCTCCTGCGAGGTCGTCGGGAAGAACCTCAGTGTAGAAGCTCAGCAGCTCGGTTTCGGCCTGCTCTCGACCGGTCATCAGCCCGCTCGCCTCAGCGTAGGTGCGCTGCGCATTAATCAGCGCCGCCTCGGCCGCGCTGTCACGCGCCGTGACGTTGGTGAGCCGCTGCCCGAGGGGACGGACCACCAGACCGTACGCCAAGGCGTTGACCACGAGAGCCGCTAGCAGCCCAACGGCCAGCCGGCCATGTTCCCGCACGATCCGTCGCACGACCGCGCGCGCGAGCGTCATCGTGTGGCCTCCCCTGCCGGAGAGCCTGGTGGCTCATAGGTGGCCTCGATCACGGCTTGAATCAACCCGGCCTCGATGCGCTGCTCCTCGATGGGCAGGACCGAGCGAAACGTGCCTTCGCGCTCGAGGGCCTCGATGAAGGCGTCGACATCGGCCACGCGGCGGCCTTGCGCTCCAATGGTCAGTACCAAGTTGCCGTCTTCCTCGATCCGCGGCTGCACTGCCGTGATGCGCACGTCGAACGGAAGCGTCCGTTCGAACTGCTCGAAGAGGCCCGACCACGAGAACGCGCGGCGTTCGATGATACCGTTCGCCTCGCGCGCGGCGGCGGTGACCAAGGCGATCTCGGTGGGGTCGACGCTGGCGCGTACCATCCCTGCCTCGGTCAGCAGGCGATCGGCCTCGGCCTCAGCCTCGGCTGCCCGGGCGCCGAGCGTCGTCTGGCTGCGGTTGAGCGTGATGACACGGACCACGTTGACCGCCGTCACGACCACCACGAACCCAATGCACACCGACAGCATCCCCCGCACGAGGCGCTCGTTGTAGAACGGGCGGGTCGAAAGGTTGGATCGCAGCATCAGATGCCCAGCGGCTCGTCGTGTGCACGGCGCAGCATGCCAGCCGCCGGTCCGGCCACCGCCACCAGCTTCGGGCGCACCTTCAGCGCATTGGGGAGATCGTCGGACGACGGATCCAGGGACTCGACCGGCACGCCCATGCGCTTGTCCAGGTCCTCGCGCACTGCGTCGATTGTTGTCGGATCGTGGCCGCGCCCGCCGAGGAACACCTGGGAGAAACCCTGTCCCGTCAGGCGGTCCTCGTAGTACATCACCGTCTGGTGGACAAGATCCGCCACCGTCTCGTCCTCAGTGAACGCGCGTGTGCGGAAGAACAGCAGGTTGTGCCCCCGCAGGATTCCCAGCGACGTGTACTCCGGCCGGAGATGCACGACCAACCAGTCGCTGTCATGCGCGCGCCCTGAGCCCAGAACCGTGTTGGTTGCCGCCAGGGTCGCCACGTCCACCAGCCCCGCATGGGCTCCGAGCGCTGCCAGCACGTCCTCGTACTCCCGGATCACGCTGCGACGGGCGAGCGTCACCGCGAACACCTGACCTCCGTCGGCACCCCGGCCAGCCAAGGTGTAGCCGACGGCGGCCTCCTCCATCTGGAACGGTGCCGTCTTCCGGATCTGCCAGCGGATCAACTGGTCGAGATCCTCTTGGCGGCCCGGCACCTGCGCGAACGGCACCAGCGACACTCGCGCCGACAGATCTGGCACGATCACCGCCACGCGCCGGGGACGCCGGTCCAAGGCCCCGAGCGCTGTCCGGACCGCTGCCAGCACAGTCGCACGGTCGGCCAGGTTTGGCTCGGTCAGTGACGGCACGAGGGCCCCGTTGGGCAACGGTTCGGTGACCGCAGCGGCCAAGCGCGGCCCCTGACCGACAGCCGCCGTCACCCAGCCCGGCGCCAGTTCGACGACGGCGTCAAGCCGCGCATCTGTCATCCACGCGGAGAACAAGCTCATTCGACGAAGGTCACCTTATTGATCTCGCGCAGCGTCGTGTGCCCGGCAAGAACCTTCTCCACAGCGGACTCGCGCAAGAACCGCATGCCTTCGACCCTGGCCGCGTGCTTGATCTCCGAGGCCGGTCGCTGCGCGAGGATCATCTCGCGGATGCGATCCGAGAGGTTCAGCAGCTCGCAGATGGCCGTCCGGCCCTTGAAGCTGGTGCCGTTGCACTCGATGCACCCAGCGCCCTCGAAGAACTGGTGCGTCTCGGCCAGCGCCGGCTCGATGCCGACCTCCCGCAGCGCGTCGGGCTCGATCCGGACTGGCCGCTTACAGTTGGCGCAGAGCAATCGCACCAGCCGCTGGGCTAAGACACAGTTGAGCGCCGAGACGAACTGGTAAGGCTCGACGCCCATGTTCAGGAACCGGCCCAGCACGTCGATGACGTTGTTGGCGTGGACTGTGGTGAACACTAGGTGGCCGGTGAGTGCAGACTGGATGGCGATCTGCGCTGTTTCGGGATCACGGATCTCGCCGACCATGATCTTGTCCGGATCGTGTCGCAGGATCGACCGCAGCCCCCGTGCGAACGTTAGGCCTTTCTTCTCGTTGATCGGGATTTGCGTGATGCCGCGCAACTGGTACTCGACCGGATCCTCGATCGTGACGATCTTGTCCTCGACAGACTTGATCTCCGACAACGCCGCGTACAGCGTGGTCGTCTTACCCGAGCCCGTCGGCCCTGTGACCAGCACCATGCCGTACGGTTCGCGGATATGCTTGCGGAAGCGCGTCAGTTCACGCTTCTCGAAGCCGAGAATCTCGAGCTTCAGCTCGCTGAATTGCTCGCTGATCGACTCCTTGTCGAGGACGCGGACGACGGCATCCTCGCCGTGCACGCTTGGCATGATCGAAACTCGGAAGTCGATGGTCTTGCCGGGCATCTTCACGTGGAACCGCCCGTCCTGCGGGACGCGTTTCTCAGCGATGTCGAGTTCGGCCATCACCTTGATACGCGAGATGATAGGGCTCTGGAACTGCTTCGCGATCGGCCGCATGGCCGGCTGCAAAACACCGTCGATCCGGTATTTGACGTGCACGGCGTCATCGCCGGTCTCGATGTGAATGTCGCTGGCGCGACGCTGGATGGCCGTGTAGATTGTGGAGTCGACCAGCCTGATGATCGGGCTGACGTCGCTGGAGATCTTCTCGACGCTGAGGTTCTCGTCGGGCGACTCGTCGTCGTGGAGCACCTGGAGCTGAAACCCTTTAGTGGCCTCTTCGAGCACCCGTTGGCTGCTCTCACTCTTCTTCAGGATCAACTGGATCGCCGACGGCGCACCCACGGTGATCCGCAACGGTCGCTGCAGCACCGAGGCCAGTTCGTCAAACATCGGCAGATTGCTCGGGTCGGACACAACGATGACCAGAGTGTCGCCGTCGTGGTAGTGCGGGACGAACCCGTAGCGGAGCATCAGGTCGGGGGGAATCGCCCGGAACAGCTCCTGGTTCACGCGGAACCGGGTCATGTCGATGTACTCGAGGTGGTACCGTACGGCCATCTCGCACGCACGGACGATCTCCGCCGTCGCGTCCTCCGGGACGTCGACGAACGCGGAGGCCGGGTCGATGGGTGCCATGGACTTCGTGCCCTCAGACCCCGATCACCGAGCTCAGCTCAAACAGCGGCATGTAGAGCGCCAGCACGACGACGGCGATCACCACGCCCATCACCACCAGCAGCGTGGGCTCGATCACCGTGATGAATCGGCCCACGTCGGTTTCGATCTCCTCGTCGTAGAAGTCGGCCAGACTGTCAAGCATCTCCTTCAGCGCACCGGTCGACTCGCCTACCTCCACCATCTTGATCGCCACGCTCGGGACCATGCCGCGCGCCAGCAGCGCCCCGGCGAAACTCTGCCCCTCGCGCACCTGCTCCCGCACCTCCCCGAGCTCGGCCGCTAGGTGACGATTGGTCATCGAACGCTGCGCGATGTCGAGGGCCTGCACCAGTGGGATACCGCCGCCGAGCAGCGTCGACAGCGTGCGGGCCAGTTGCGCGGTCGCGAACTTTTGAGTCATCGGGCCAACCCACGGTAGTCCGAGCAGGAGCCGATCGAGGACGCTCCGCCGTGACGGGTCGCGGAACCATGCGACCGCTGCCGCGGCTGCCGCGCCAGCGATCAGCAACAGGAACCAGAAGTTTGCCACCAAGACGTCAGACACGCCGACGATGATCTGCGTGGACGCTGGCAGCTCCTCGTCGAACGTGCCATAGAAGTCGGAGAACGCCGGCACTACACGCAGCACGATGATCCCGATGAGCACCGCCATCAGCATCGTAAGGATGGCCGGGTAGATCAGCGCTGAAATCGTCCGGCGGCGGACCGCCCCCACCACCTTGGCGTAGGCGACGTACCGGCGGATGACCTCGTCGAGGTCCCCGCTGCGCTCGCCCGCCATCAGCGCGGCGGGATAGACCGCAGGGAACAGGTCGCCGTGCTCGGCAAAGGCATCCGATAACGTGGTACCTGCCTTCACGCGGTCGTGTACGTCGTCGAGGACGCCCTTGAACGTGGGGTTGGCGACACGTTGCCGCAGGATGTCGAGCGACTGCACCAGCGGCATACCGGCCCTCAGGAGCGTGGCTAGCTCCTGGTTGAAAGCCATGAACTCCTGTTCGCTCGGGCGCCGGCGGCTCGAGAAAGACAGTCCGGTAAAGTTCCTCCGCGGCTTGAGCGAAAGGACGATCAAGCCCTTCTCCTCAAGCTCGCGGCGCAGGCTAGCCCCGCTGTCGGAGGTATACACCCCCTTGAGCACCTCCCCGCCCGGAGTTCCCAGCCGGCAGCTGAATTCCATCGTAAGAATCTGCGGTACAGCGTGTCAGACGGGTAGATTATAGCAGGACAGTCGGACGCTTCCGGATTTAGGTTACACAACAGAACCAACGGAAACGCTTGGCCTCACGGGCGTGACGGTCGAGGCGGGTGCCAAGCCATCCATCACTCGCTGATCGCATCTTGGCAATCGGCAGGATTCCGCCGAAGCCTTCCCCGTCGGCCTCTCCCGCGCTGTAGGCAGGCAGCGTGACCTCGCCCTGGCTTAAGCGATTGAGAAGGGACCCCAGGGTGCCGGATGCCGCGGTCGAGGTAGACCGCGGGAAGGGCGAACAGGGCGAGCGCGCCACACATCCAGCCGGTGAAAGGCAGCTGCTGCTGAAGGCCCAACCCTCTTCGGCGACATGCCTGACGGCGGTCCGCGACGCAAGGTTCGGCAGCCAGCCGTGCGATCAGGGAGGCTCGTGTAAGGCCTGCGCAGATCTCACGGTAAACGATGCTGTCGTTGGCCTGCGCACAGCTGACAGCAGGGACCGCCAACACCGCCACGAGCAAGCATGGCCGAGCCCCTCGCACGCTGGAATGACACTTGGTCAAGATGCTACAGTCTCCACGGAGTTCCCTATCACGATGACCGGTGACGCCCTCGGCATGATCGAAACGCGCGGCCTTATCGGTTCGGTCGAGGCCGCTGACACCATGGTCAAAGCCGCCAACGTTACCCTCATCGGCAAGGAGGTCATCGGGGCCGGCTATGTCACGGTGCTCGTACGTGGCGATGTCGGTGCCGTCAAGGCCGCCATCGACGCCGGCGCTGCCGCGGCGCGGCGCGTCGGGGAGCTGGTCTCCGTCCATGTCATACCCCGGCCCCACGACGAGGTCGAGCGGGTCCTGTCCGTAACGTAGCCCGTGGCCGCCGAGGATCCCACAGACCTCGACCTGCGATCGATAGCCGAGGCGCGGGCGCGGGCGCAAGCCGCTAGGGCGGCGCGGGAGCCAATGGCGGAGCTCTCTCAGGAACAGATCGACGCCATTGTCGGCGCCATGGCCGAGGCCGTGACGCCGCACGCCGAGGCGCTGGCGCGGCTGGCAGTCGAGGAAACCGGTTTCGGTGTCGTGGCCGACAAGATTCAGAAGAACCTATTCGCGTCGCGGCAGGTCTACGAGTTCATCCGCCCGATGCGGACTGTCGGCGTGATCAACCGAATCGAACAGCGCCGGATCGTCGAGATTGCTGAGCCGTTCGGCGTCGTGGCTGCCGTCATCCCCTCGACCAACCCAACGTCGACAGCCATCTACAAGGTGCTCATTGCACTGAAGGCGCGCTGCCCGATCGTGGTCAGCCCGCACCCATCGGCAGCGGGCTGCATCACTCGGACGGTCGAGATCATGGCCGAGGCCGCAGCTCGCGCCGGCGCGCCGGAGGGTACGATCGGTCTGATGCGCCTCGTTACGCCTGAGGGAACGCAGGCCCTGATGCAGCACCGCGATGTCGCGGTGATCCTCGCGACCGGCGGCATGAGCCTAGTGCGCGCTGCCTACAGCGCGGGCAAGCCGGCCTATGGCGTCGGGCCAGGCAACGCCCCATGCTACATTGAGGAGTCGGCCGATCCGGCCAAGGCCGCGTACGACATCACTGCGGGCAAGACCTTCGACAACGGTGTGCTTTGCTCGTCGCCCAACTCGGTCATCGTCGACGAGGCCATCGCCGACCAGGTGCGGCAGGCTTTCGAGGCCAATGGCGCTCGCTTCCTCACCGCGGACGAGGCCGCGAAACTGTCGGCCGTGCTCGTGACGCCCCGGCGGCTGCCAAACCCAAAACTGGTGGGCCGCTCGGCGGCCAAGGTGGCAACTGCCGCCGGCATCGAGGTTCCGGACAACACCCGGACCCTGATCGCCGAGCTGACCGGCGTGGGGCGGGAGCATCCGCTGTCGATCGAGAAGCTCTGCCCCGTCCTGTCCTTTTACGTGGTTCAGGACTGGCGTGAAGGTTGCGAGCGCTGCATCCAGATCCTGCGCTACGGTGGGATGGGGCACACGATGTCGATCCACTCCCAGAGCGAGGACGTGATCTTGGAGTTCGGCCTCAAGAAACCCGCGTTCCGGATCTGCGTGAACACCTCGACCTCGCATGGTTCGATTGGGCTGACAACTGGGCTCGACCCCGCGATGACGCTCGGGTGCGGCGGCTGGGGCGGTAACATCACGTCGGACAACATCTCACCGCGGCACCTCCTCAACGTGAAGCGGTTGGCGTATGAATTGCACCCGGTGGCCGGCGACACCCGCGAGACCTCGGCGCCCGCGGCGGCAACGGCTGGCAGGAGCATCGACATCGACACCCTGACCTCACGCGTGGACGCGTTTCTCGCGACTCGGGGCTACGCCGCGGACACTCCGGCGGCAACGCCGCATCCGGCGAATCCCGCCCAGGGGCCGACCCCTGAGCCGATGCCGACCGAGCCTGCGGAGTTTGTCTGCGAAGAGGACGTGCGAGAGGCGATGCGCACCGGTGCCCGCCTCGTCGTCGGTGAACGCACGATCGTCACGCCGTCGGCCCGCGACATGGCCGAAGCCCACGGCGTATTCGTACTCCACGAACTCCCGCGAAGATAACGCCAGCCGAGCCACGCGCCTCCGCAGACGGAGCCGCACGGAGAATGGGTGCGGCAACGGCTTGCTGGCCTGCCGTCGGAAACGATTCTGGCTGGGCGGGCCGCACCCTGGCCTTGTGGCCGAAGTCCTACACGCCGAGAGGCCCCAAGGGGCAACATCGCAAGGAACATCTCGCGGTAGGGCCCTGATCTGTGCACAGAACCGCGTGACTGCAGCGAGCGGTCATGGACAGAGGATGGGCCCCATCCACCCTCTCTGTACGGAGCCGAAGCCCTGCCCACTGAAGGCACGCGATGCGCGACGGCGAGCGGAAGCCTTCGTCGGCGGGGACCGCGCCGTGCTGAAGCCGTTGGTGCAGGTAGCCCCTGCCGGAGCCGCGTGAGGCGGTGCTGTCCGAGGCGCGCAACGCCAGCCCAGGCGCGCTGACCGGGCCCCGGCTCGGCAACGACAGCCGTGGCCTGGTGAATCCGCATCGGGAGCGGCAGGGCCGGAGGAAGCCGAGCGCTGTGTGGCCCAACAGGCACCAAGCCACCCCGAAAGACTCCCGCAAGCCCATCCGGCTCGGCCCCGTGGTTAGTCTTTTCCCTTGATTTCGCGCGGATGCATGCCATCCGGGCGCTTCTGGACACAGATTCTTACCCACCGGATGTCGAAGCGCTACACGTTCGTGGTCGCCGACCGGATGACAGGCGCGGTTCATCGCGCCACTATCGCCGTGCGCCCGCTCACCATCCTGCTGGGTGCGACCCTGATGCTGCCGATTGTCATTGGGGGGGTGGCTGGTCTGGTCCGGCGAGCGGAGTGTGGCCGCCCTCCGCGCGAGCCACACCGCCCTCGAGATCGAGAACGCGAACTACCGCGAGGCCACCGACGCGCTGGCGAGCCAGATTCAGTCTCTGCAGGACGCGATCACTGACCTGACTGCCCGCGCTGCGCTCGACCCCTCGCTGGCCGAGGCGATGGAAAACCTACCGTCGCTGGTGCGCGCTCAGGCCATGGGCGGCGACGTGGCCGACGCCGCCACGCTCACAGGCTCAGATGGCGGGCAGGCACTCACCGAGACGTTCGGGTTGCTCAGCGTGCTGCTGGACGGGCTCGAGTCGCGCCTGCTCGTGGTGCGCGATGCCGTCGAGCAGCGCAATGCGTTAGCGGTGGCGACCCCATCGATCTGGCCGGCCTATGGCTGGCTATCGTCACGAATGGGCTGGCGCCGCGACCCGATCAACGGGGGCCGCGACTACCACTCGGGCCTCGACATCGCCGCCGAGCGCGGCCAGCCCGTCTACGCGACAGCCGACGGTGAGGTCGTACAGTCGGCCCGCAGGGCAATAACGGCAACCTCATCACGCTCGACCACGGCTTTGGCATCCGGACTCGCTACGGTCACCTGCTCGACTTTGACGTCGAGGAAGGCGATCAGGTCCAGCGCAGCGACGTGATTGGCCACGTCGGTGCCACCGGCCGCACCACGGGCTACCACCTGCACTACGAGGTGATGGCCAATGGCGCGCTGGTCCATCCGCTGCAGTTGCTCACCGGCCAGCCCACGACGCGCTAGCGCTCGAGCCCTGCCGCCGCGCGCTTCCTTGCCGCCCGGCTGGCCGGTGCTACAATCGACCAATTAGCCCCGAACCACGACGGCTCGGTTGATCCCATGCTTGGCCAACTCCTCGCTAAGGTCATCGGCACCCAGAACGAGCGCGACATCAAGCGCCTCCAGCCACGGGTGGCCGCCATCAATGAGCTCGAGCCGGAGATCAAGGCCCTTAGCGACGATGGCCTGCGTGAGAAGACCGCCGAGTTTCGCCGTCGCGTCGAGGCCGGCGAATCGCTCAACGACCTGCTTGAAGAAGCTTTCGCCGTCGTGCGCGAGGGCGGGCGGCGCGTGCTCAACATGCGCCACTTCGACGTCCAGTTGATCGGCGGGATGGTGCTGCACGAGGGCCGCATCGCCGAGATGAAGACCGGCGAGGGTAAGACGCTGGTCGCCACGCTGCCCGCATATCTCAACGGACTGAGCGGCAAGGGCGTGCACGTGGTGACGGTCAACGACTACCTTGCCCGGCGCGACTCGGAATGGATGGGTCGCCTTTACCGCTTCTTGGGCATGAGCGTGGGCGTGATCCAACATGCGCTCAAGGATCCGGAGCGGCAAGCGGCCTACGCAGCCGACATCACCTACGGGACCAACAACGAATTCGGGTTCGACTACCTCCGCGACAATATGAAGTTCGACTTGTCGGCGATGGTGCAGCGTCCGCATCACTACGCCATCGTCGACGAGGTGGACAGCATCCTCATCGACGAGGCCCGCACACCACTGATCATTTCGGGGCCTGCCGAGCAATCCACCGACCTTTACTACGAGGTGGACCGCATCATCCCCCGCCTGAAGGCTGGCGCGGTGACGCGCGGCCACACGAAGGCCGAGGATCGCGAGGAGCTCGAGACCACCGGCGACTACATCGTCGATGAGAAGCACAAGACAGTTTCGCTCACCGAGTCTGGCATGGCCAAGGCTGAGCAGCTCCTCAAGGGCCGCTTAGTGGAGGGCTCTAACGGGCTCTACGATCCGGTGAACATGCCGCTGCTGCATCACATCCAGCAGGCACTGCGGGCCCATGCGATCTTTAAACTCGACGTCGACTACATGATCAAGGACGGACAGGTCGTGATTGTCGATGAGTTCACCGGCCGGCTCATGCCGGGACGGCGCTGGAGCGATGGCCTGCATCAGGCGGTGGAGGCGAAGGAGAGGGTCAAAATTGAGCGTGAGAACCAGACGCTCGCCACCATTACTTTCCAGAACTACTTTCGCAAGTACGAGAAGCTGAGCGGCATGACGGGCACGGCCGAGACCGAGGCGCCCGAGTTCGCCAAGATCTACGAGCTCGACGTGACCGTGGTGCCCACCAACCGCCCGCTGCAACGTATCGAGGAACCCGACCTCGTCTACCGCACCGCCACCGAGAAGTACAACGCCATCCTTGAGGATATCCTCGAGAAGCAGGACGCGGGACGCCCGACACTGGTCGGCACCGTCTCGATCGAGAAGTCCGAGCGACTCTCGGCGCTGCTGCGCAAGCACGGGATCAAGCACGTCGTCCTCAACGCCAAGTACCACGCGCAGGAGGCCGAGATCGTCGCCCAGGCCGGGCGCAAGGGCACCGTGACGATCGCCACCAATATGGCTGGCCGCGGCACGGATATCCTGCTTGGGGGCAGCTGGGAGCACATGGCGCGCCAGCAAACCCTGGCCGAGGAGGTGGCCGAGAAGTTGCCCAAGGGTGAGGAGAAGTTCATCGACAACGACGAGCACGTCTACTTCTTCCACGTCGACGGCTTCTACCGGGTGCCCCGGCCCGACTGGGAGCGTATCCACACCCATTTCAAGCAACAGACCGACATCGAGCACGAGGCGGTGATCGAGGCCGGCGGCCTGCACATCCTCGGCACCGAGCGGCACGAGGCCCGCCGGATCGACAATCAGCTCCGCGGGCGGGCCGGTCGCCAAGGCGACCCTGGCTCGTCGCGTTTCTACTTGTCGCTCGAGGACGACCTGATGCGGATCTTCGGATCGGACCGTATCTCGGGTCTGATGGAGCGCCTCGGCATGGAAGAGGGCGTCCCCATTGAGCACGGGATGGTTACCCGAGCCATCGAACGGGCACAGAAGCAAGTGGAGGCACAGAATTTCTCGGTCCGCAAGCACCTGCTCGAGTACGACGACGTCATGAACAAGCAACGCGAGCGGGTCTACACGCTGCGTCGAGAAATCCTCGAGGGCAAGATTCATCTCACCGAGGAGGAAGACGTCGACACCGAGGGCTATTATCTGGCGTTGGCCGAGGAGCAACTGGAAGACCAAGTCGACCGCTTCGCCGGCGCCGAAATCGAGCCCGAGGACTGGGACATCCCGGCGCTCCTGCGCGAAGTCAACCGGCTGTTCGGTCTCGAGACGGCTGCCCTCGAAGTGTTGGACCTCGGCGACAAGGACACAACCGAGATCGTCGACGTGATCTGGGCCGAGGTAAAAGCTGCCCACGAAGCCAAGAAGGCCCAGGTCGGCGAAGAGCTGCTGAAGCGCGTGCGGCGTGACGTAATGCTGCAGATCGTCGACGCGCAGTGGAAGGACCATCTCTACTCGCTCGACCACCTGAAAGAAGGCATCGGTCTGCGCGGCTATGGGCAGCGCAACCCGCTCATCGAGTACAAGAAGGAGAGCTTCGGGCTCTTCCAAGACATGAAGACGCGGATCGAAGAGGAAGCGGTCCGCTACCTCTCGTGGCTGCGCCCGGTGAGCGGCCGGCCCGCCGGCCCGATGCCCGCCGGGCGACGCCCCGCGCAAATGACCACCAACGACCCCGGGGCGCAGACGCCGAGCGCCTTCGCCGCCCGACCGGCCCAGCCGGCCGCCGCGGCGGTGCTGAGCGGCGGTGCTGGTAGCACTTTGCCACAGCCGGCGCGAACCGGGGGTGACGACGTGGTCAAGACCGTGCGACGTGAAGAGCCCAAAGTCGGGCGTAACAAGCCCTGCCCGTGCGGCAGCGGGAAGAAGTACAAAAAGTGCCACGGCGCGGCCGCGTGAGCGGCCCGGCCGGCGAGGGGAGCATGGAGATCAAAACGGCATCACAAGCGCTCACCTTCACAGGGGCGGACATCGAGACCGCCCTCACCTTCGACGACGTCCTCCTGGTACCCCAACACTCGACAGTGCTCCCCACACAGGTGGACGTGGGCACCACGCTCACGCGCAACATCAGCCTCAAGGTGCCGTTGCTGAGCGCCGCGATGGACACGGTCACCGAGTCGGGCTTAGCCATCGCTATGGCCCAGCAGGGCGGCATCGGTGTAATTCACAAGAACCTGACCCCGGAGGAGCAGGCCTCCGAAGTGGATCGCGTGAAGCGCTCGGAGAGCGGGATGATCGTCAACCCGATCACGCTCTCCCCCACCAACCGGATTTACGAAGCGCTGGACCTGATGCGTGAGTACCGCATCTCAGGCGTCCCGATCACCAAGGACGGCAGTAAGGAAGGCCGCCTCGTTGGGATCCTAACGAACCGAGACCTGCGCTTCGAGTCGACGGTCGACCGACCGATCGCTGACATCATGACCCGTGAGAACCTGATTACCGTGCCCGTTGGCACGACTCTCGACGAGGCGCGAGAGATCCTCCACCAACACAAGGTCGAGAAACTTCTGGTTGTCGACAAGGACTTCCGCCTCAAGGGCCTGATCACGGTGAAGGACATCCAGAAGATGATCAAGTACCCGGGCGCCTGCAAGGACGCGCTCGGACGCCTGCGCTGCGGCGCTGCGGTGGGCGTATCGAAGGATTCGTTTGAGCGGGCGACGGCGCTGGTGGCTGCCGGGGTCGACGTGTTGGTCATCGACACCGCGCACGGCCACTCGCAGGGCGTGCTCGACACGGTGGCGCGCCTGCGCGCCGAGTTCCCCAACACCGACTTGGTGGCCGGCAACGTGGCCACCGGGGCCGCCACCCTGGCGTTGATCGAGGCGGGCGTCGACGCGGTGAAGGTGGGCATCGGTGCCGGCTCGATTTGCACCACGCGCGTCGTAGCGGGCATCGGCATGCCGATGATCTCGTCGGTGATGGAGTGTGCCGGGGCGGCGGCCTCGCACGGCGTGCCGATCATCGCCGACGGTGGCATGCGCTATTCGGGCGACATTGTGAAGGCCCTCTCCGTCGGCGCAAGCTGCGTAATGGTGGGAAGCCTGTTTGCCGGCACCGATGAGAGCCCCGGCGAGCTGATCCTCTTCCAGGGCCGCAGCTACAAGGAGTACCGTGGCATGGGATCGATCGGTGCAATGCGCCGCGGCAGCCGCGATCGCTACTTCCAGGACGAGTTCGATCTTGAGGACGGCCGGGCCGCCGACAAGCTGGTGCCCGAGGGAATCGAGGGCCGCGTAGCCCACAAAGGCAGCGTCGCCGCGATGATCCACCAACTGGTGGGCGGCCTCCGGGCCGGCATGGGCTACTGCGGTGCCGGCACCCTCGCCGAGCTGCAACAAAAGGCGAAGCTGATCCGCATTACGCCCGCCGGCTCGCGCGAGAGCCACGTCCACGACGTGCAGATCACTAAGGAAGCGCCGAACTATCGGATGGAGTGATCGTGGTTGTCCACGGCGCGGATGCTCGGCTTCATGATGCCTCCTCCGCATCGCGGTCGGCAATGGTGATGCGCCGCTGCCCCTCGCCGGAGCCCAGCTCGATCCTGACCCGAATCGGCGACGGGCCGGGGTCGGCCAGTCGCTCGGGCCATTCCACGGCCACTACCCCGTCAGCCTCCGCTTCCTCGATCCCTAGCTCGGCCGCCTCCCGCCGGTCGAGGCGATATAGGTCCACGTGATAGAGAGCCGTCCGACCGCCGCGGTACTCGTGGACCAGCGTGAAGGTCGGGCTGCTCACCTGGCCGGGGCCGACGCCTAGGCCAGCCGCGAGGCCGCGCACGAACACGGTCTTGCCGACGCCCAGCCCGCCGGAAATCAGTACCACGTCGCCGGGGCCGAGGCGTGTCGCGAGTTCGCGACCGGCGTCCTCAGTGTCGGTAGCCGAGCAGCTGGTGAGCACGCGCTCCACGCGCGTTAGTCCTCAGTATCGCCTGCTGCGCCGGACAGTTGGGCCAAGGCCGGACTGAGCTGGTGGAGGAGGTCCGAGGCAATCATCGGGGCTTGGCCCTGCTCCACCTCGGCAAGATCGCCGGCGGCACCGTGGAGAAAGGCCGCTAACGTGCAGGCGGCCTCGGCGTCGAGCAACTGCGCGAGCCACGCGGAAAGCACGCCGGTCAGCACATCACCGGTGCCTCCGGTGGCCATGCCGGGGTTTCCCGACGGGTTGATGAACAGGTGGCCATCCGGGGTCGCGATCACGGTCCGGTGCCCCTTAAGCACCACGTAGATATGGTGGCTGGCGGCGAAGTCGCCGGCTACCTCGAGCCGGCTAGCCTGCACGTCCTCCACCTTGAAGCCGGCCAGCCGTGCCATCTCGCCTGGGTGCGGCGTTATAATCACGCTGCGTTCCTCGCGGCCCTGCAGTGCGCCGGGGTCATCGGCCAGCACGGTCAAGGCGTCAGCGTCGAGGACCAGCGGCACGGTGGCGCGCGTGAGCAGAGCCCGGACAAAGGCTGCGCTTCCGGGACCGGTCCCCAGTCCTGGCCCGCAGGCGATCACGTCGTGGCGCACGGCCAGCACGCGGTTGGCGGCATCAGGCGTCAGTTCCCCGTCGACGCCCTCCGGCAGCGACGCCGTCATCAGCTCAGGTCCCATCGAAGCCACGATCGGCAGGCACGAGGCGGGCGTCGCGACGGTCACGAGGCCGGCGCCCGAGCGTAGCGCGCCCATCGCGGCCAGATAGGCCGCTCCGGTCTTCCCCAGTGAGCCCGCGGCGATTGTGACCCTGCCGTAATCGCCTTTGTGGGAGTCGGCCGCGCGCGGCTCGACGAGGTGCCGAACGTCGGCCGGCGTCAGAAGTGAGATCCGCGGTCCGTCGAGGGCTTCGATGGTTGCTTCGGAAACGCCGATATCAGCGATTATCACGTCGCCGGCCCGCGCCTCACCCGGTGGCAGCACCAGGGGCAGCTTTGGCGCCGCCAGCGCTACGGTCATCGAGGCGTCGATCGAATCGCCGACAATGCGGGGAGTGTCGGCCGACAGGCCGCTCGGAAGGTCAATGGAGACCACTGGGATGCCCGAGGCGTTCACGTCAGCCACCACCGTCTCGAGCATGCCGCTCAGCGCGCTACGCAGGCCGGTGCCGAACAGCGCGTCGACGATCACCGTGCACTGCGCGATCTCGGAGAAATGGAGCTCCCAGGCCTGTTCGTCGCCCACCTCGACCACTGTGATGCCGAGCCGCCCCAGGATGTCGAGGTTGATGCGGGCATCCCCGCGGATGTCGGCGACTGCTCCGATGACGAACACCGTTGCGTCGATGCCGCTCTGGGCCAGGGTGCGGGCCACCACCAGGCCGTCGCCGCCGTTGTTACCACGGCCGCACAGGATGGCGACACGGCCGTCGAGGGCCGCCTCAAAGGCAGCCTCCATGGCCGCCACCACTTGGCGGCCGGCGTTCTCCATCAGCACCAGCGACGGAATGCCGATTTCCTCAATCGTGACGCGGTCGGCCTCGCGCATCTGCGCGACGTTGAGGATTCGCATACGAAGGGCGGAGCTTGCGTCGATGTTACTACAGGGATACGCTAAAGCTTCTGGCGATGGCAATGGCGGTTTCCGTCAACGGCCGCATCACTGCCGCCGACGACGCGGTCATCTCGGTCTTCGATCACGGATTCCTCTTCGGCGAAGGCATCTACGAGACCCTCCGGACCTACAACGGGCACCATTTCCTCTTTGAACGCCACATGGCGCGGATGCGCCAGTCGGCCGAGATGCTAGATCTCACGCTGCCGTTCACCAACGAGGAACTCGCACGGCAAATCGTGAACACCACCGCAGCCGCAGCACTGGGGTCCAACGAAGCCTACGTCCGTGTCCTAGTGACGCGTGGCATCGGTGACATCACCTACGATCCGGGCGCCACCCCGGCGCCCTCCGTGGTGATCATCGTGGGCCCATTGCACACGCCGCCGCCAGAGGCCTACGCCGACGGGGTCCGCATCGCGCTGGTCGACGTCGTGCGGAACCATCCAGACTCCGTCAACCCGATGATCAAGAGCAACAACTTGCTCAACAGCGCCTTCGCGCATCAGCAGGCGCTCCGGCAGGGAGCCTTCGAGGGCCTCATGCGGAACTACCGGGGCGAACTCGCTGAGTGCACTACCTCGAACATTTTCGTGGTGACGGGCGGTGTCGCAGCAACGCCGCCGCTCAGCGCTGGACTTCTGCCGGGCATCACGCGGCACTTCCTCTTCGACATCGGGCGCGAGGCCGGCATCACCGTCGAGGAACGAACTCTCGGCGACGACGACCTCCTTGACGCGGACGAGGCCTTCCTCACCAGCACCACCCGCGAGATCGTGCCCGTCGTCCAGGTAGACGATCGGACCATCGGAGCCGGCACGCCAGGCCCGGTGACCCGACGTCTTCTGCAGGAGTTCCGGCGACGCGCGCAGGTTCCCCAGCCGCTGACTCGGTCGTCCAGTCAGGGAACGCCGAGCGGAACCCATGCGACGGCTACAGTTGATCAAATCTCGCCCGGCTTCCAGCACACGGTCCCGGTACGGCTGTTAACCAGCCCGAGTCGGGTATGACGGCGCGGACCGGCCGCAGTCGGTCAAACCGCTCGAACACCCGGAGCAATACCACTCGAGTCATGGCTTCTGCCTCTGTCGGGTCGCCCACAAGAGGGACTCGTGCAGAGGGCAAAGTTGCAGGAGCGGGAAACGGATGGCGCCAGCGCAGGTCGCCATGACTCCGCCACCATGTGCTACCGGGGCAGCCCGTAGGAGCGAGGGGGCTTACGTCCGAGCGGGATCAGTCGCCCATGGCCTTGAGCGGCGGGCAGGAGCAGAACAGGTTCCGATCGCCCCAAGGGTTGTCGATCCGCCCCACGGCCGGCCAGACCTTGGCATTCCGCACCCACGGCAGCGGGTAGGCGGCCTGCTCGCGCGAGTACGGGTGCGCCCATGCGGTCGCGCTGACCGCCTCGGCCGTGTGCGGCGCGTTCGTCAGGACGTTGTCCGTGCGGTCAGCCTCCCCCGTCACGATGTCCTCGATCTCGGCCCGGATGGTGGTCATCGCCTCGCAGAACCGATTCAACTCTGCCTGGTCCTCGCTCTCGGTGGGTTCGACCATCAGCGTACCGGGTACCGGGAACGACACCGTCGGCGCGTGAAAGCCATAGTCCATCAGTCGTTTGGCCACGTCCATCTCGTCGACTCCCGCAGCCTCAAACTTACGCAGGTCGAGGATCAACTCGTGGGCCACACGGCCGTTCTCTCGAGCGTAGAGCACCGGATAGTGGGCCTCGAGCTTGACCTTGACGTAGTTGGCATTGAGGATAGCGTAACGCGTAGCGTCGGTGACCCCGTCGGCTCCCAGCATCCGGATGTAGGCATGCGAGATCAGCAGGATGCTCGGGCTGCCCCACGGCGAAGCTGAGATCGCGTGGACCGCGTCCGGGTGCGCATCGTCGGGGGTCATCGGATGCCCCGGTAGGTACGGCGCCAAGTGCGCGGCCACGGCAATCGGGCCCATGCCTGGCCCGCCCCCGCCGTGCGGGATGGCAAGCGTCTTGTGCAGGTTGAGGTGGCACAGGTCAGCCCCGATTGCTGCCGGGCTGGTCAGCCCCACCTGCGCGTTCATATTGGCACCGTCCATGTAGACCTGCCCGCCGTGCTCGTGAATCACGCGGCACACGTCGCGGATGCCGTCTTCGAACACGCCGTGCGTGGACGGGTAGGTCACCATCAGGCACGACAGCCGCTCGCTGTGCTCGGTGGCCTTCGCCTCCAGATCTGCCTGGTTGATGCTGCCGTCCTCGGCCGTCTTCACGACCACCACGAGCATCCCCGCCATGGCCCCGCTCGCCGGGTTGGTGCCATGCGCCGATGCCGGGATCAGTACCGTGTCGCGATGCCCCTGCCCCTGCGCCTTGTGGTACGCGCGGATCACGAGCAACCCCGCGAACTCGCCCTGCGCACCCGAGTTCGGCTGCAGCGAGACGGCCGCCAGGCCCGTCATGGCGCACAACGCCCGCTCCAGTTCACGGAAGATCGCCGTGTAGCCCTCCACCTGATCCAAGGGCGCGTAGGGATGCACACGCGAGAACTCCGGCCAGCTGATCGGGCGCATCGCTGTGGCCGGATTGAGCTTCATGGTGCACGAGCCGAGCGGGATCATCGACGTGTCAAGTCCCACGTCCTTGCGCTCGAGGCGGCGGATGTAGCGCATCATCTGGGTTTCGGAGCGGTGCGTGTTGAACACCGGGTGCGTCATGAACGCGCTGGTTCGTCCAAGCGCATCGTCGAAGCCCACCGGCCGCATCGCCCGCTCGACCGCCGTCCACCCCTCATCAGGAAGCTGGCAGTTTTCAGCTTCGAATACGGCGACAATGTCGGCCACGTCCTCGGGGCTGGTAGCTTCGTCGACGGCGATTCCGACTTCGCGCTCCCCCACGTACCGGAAATTCAGGCCCTGGCGCTCCGCCCGCGCACGTAACTCGCCCGTGTCGGCCGACATTCGGAAGCGTAGGGTGTCGAAGTACTGGGCGTTGCACTGCTCCAGGCCACGGGCTGTCAGCTCAGCCTCGAGCACACGTGCCGTCGTGTGCACGCGGGCGGCAATCGCCTTCAGACCCTCGGGACCGTGGTACACGGCATACATGGCCGCCACGTTGGCCAGCAGCGCTTGTGCGGTACAAATATTCGATGTCGCCCGCTCGCGGCGGATGTGCTGCTCGCGCGTGGCCAGCGCCATCCGGTAAGCCGTGCGGCCGTGCACGTCCTTCGAGACGCCGATCACCCGACCCGGCACCTGCCGCACGAACGACTCCCGCGTGGCGAAGAAGGCTGCGTGCGGGCCGCCGAAACCTAGCGGCACGCCGAACCGCTGGGAATTGCCATAGACGACGTCCGCACCCATCTCGCCCGGGGGCTGCAGCAGCGCGCACGCTAGCAGGTCGGTGCCCACGGCCACCAAGGCGCTCCGGTCGTGCGCCTCGCGAATCACTTGCGACAGGTCTTCGAGGCTCCCCGTCTCGTCCGGATACTGGAGGATGACGCCAAAGGTCCGCACATCGATGGCCTCGGCCGTGATCGGTGCCACACGAACCTCCAGGCCAAGCGGCTCGGCCCGGGTACCGATGACGGCAATCGTCTGGGGGTGGCATCGGTGGCTCACCAGGCAGGCGTCTCGGGCCGGCGCTCCCGGTTTGTTGGCCACGCGGTGCAGCAGCGCCATGGCCTCGGCGGCGGCGGTCGCTTCGTCGAGCAGCGACGCGTTAGCCACCTCCATAGCCGTCAGGTCTGACACCATGGTCTGGAAGTTTAGGAGCGATTCGAGCCGGCCCTGTGCGATCTCAGCCTGGTACGGCGTGTAAGGTGTGTACCAGCCAGGGTTCTCAAGTACCATCCGGAGGATCACGCTCGGTGTGATCGTGTCGTAGTATCCGAGGCCGATGTACGACCGTGCAGCGGTGTTGCGCCGAGCCAACCCCTGCAGCCGCTGCAGGTAGAGGTGCTCACGCTCGGCCGCGGGCAGCGCCAGTGGCCCGGTGAGGCGGATGTCGGCAGGAATCGCCTCATCGATCAACGCGTCCAACGAGGCAACGCCAACGGCCTGCAGCATCGTATCGCGCTCGGCCAGCGACGGGCCGATGTGCCGGGGGGCAAAGCTATCAGGTGTGTCCGGGGTGGGCATCAAGGGCGACACCGCAGGAGGTGCCGTCTACTGTATCAACGATTGGTACGCCGCCGCGTCGAGCAGCGCGTCCATATCGGCCCGGTTGGCCACGCGGACCCTCACCGTCCAAGTTTCGTGCGGCTGACTGTTCACACGGTCCGGCGTGTTGGCCAGCGCCGTATTGACCTCTACCACCTCTCCGCTAACTGGCGCGAACAGCTCCGACACAGCCTTGACCGACTCAATGTTACCGAACGCCTCACCAGCCGCCACCGTGTGGCCCACCTCGGGCAGCTCCACGAACACCACGTCGCCGAGCTGCTGCTGGGCGTAGTCGGTGATACCGATCTCAGCGAGATCGCCATTCAGGCGCACCCACTCGTGGTTCTTCGTGTACTTCAGGTCAGCCGGATACGCCATCGTCGGTCCTTGAATATTCCTTTGTGAGTCTTCTAGCACGGGGGCTCTAGCCTGCGCGTGACGCGCTCCTATAGAACGGCATCGGCACCACACGCGCCTCGAGCAGCCGTCCGCGCACGTCGATAGCGAGCACTTGGTCCTTGCTGGCCATGGCAGCTGGGACGTACGCCATTCCGATCGCTTTCTTCAGGAACGGCGTCTGCGTACCGCTGGTCACCACGCCGACCTGCGTGCCATCGGCCATCACCGGGTATCCGTGACGGGCAATCCCACGATCGACCATCTCGAAGCCTACCAGCTTCCGTTCCACCCCGTCGGTCTTCTGCCTCCGCAGGCTTTCGTGGCCATTGAAGACCAGCTTGTCCCACCCGACGATCCAGCCTAGGCCACCCTCGAGCGGCGTGATGGTGTCGTCGATGTCCTGCCCGTGCAAGCGCATGCCGGCCTCCAACCGCAACGTGTCGCGGGCGCCGAAGCCGCACGGCAGGATGCCCGACGCCTCGCCCGACTGGAGGATGGCCTGCCAGACGGTGTCAGCTGTGTTGGGCGGCACCAGCACCTCAAAGCCATCTTCACCAGTGTAGCCCGTCCGGAGGATCATCGCGCGGGCGCCGGCCACTTCGTCGTAGGTGAAGCCGAAGTTCGGCACCTCACCTAACTCGGCACCGGTCAGTGGCTGCAAGATCTCCTGTGATGCCGGGCCCTGCAAAGCCAGCATTGCGTAGCGGCTGCTGCTGTCCACCACTGCAGCCTTCCCTCCGAGCGCCTCGGTTTGCTGCGTGATCCAGCCAAAGTCACTCTCGCGGTTTGCCGCGTTGACCACTAACAGAAAGTGGCTGGGTGCCATGCGGTAGACGATGATGTCGTCGAGGAAGGTGCCCTCGGCGCTGAGGAGCCCGGAATACTGCGCTTGACCGGGCTCCAACTTCGAGGCGTTGTTACAGGAAATCTGTTGCACCAAGTCGAGCCCACCCGGTCCGGCCAGCTCGAACTGACCCATGTGGCTTACGTCGAACAGGCCCGCCCGCTCGCGCACGGCCATGTGCTCAGCCGAGATACCCGAGTACTCGACGGGGATCTCCCAGCCGGCAAACGGGACCATCCGGGCGCCTGAGGCCATGTGCCGGGCATGCAGCGGGGTCTTTTGAAGGCCGGAGGCAGCCGTCTCGGTCATTTAGCCAGCTGGACGCCACGTTGTGTACGCCGGAAGCGTCCGGCGAAGACCTACCGCCAAGCTCAAAGCAACTCCAGCCGATATTATCACCTCTGATTGAATTCCTGGGGAACACAGCCACAAGCACGCTCTACCGTGGCCGACGTAGTCCGGTATACTCAGACGTTCCGGCTCTGCCGGAGGTTCCCTGCTGCGGAAGTGGCGGAATTGGCAGACGCGCTAGCCTCAGGAGCTAGTGACCGCAAGGTCGTGAAGGTTCGAGTCCTTTCTTCCGCACCACAACTAACTCATTGCAAATAAGTGAGTTTTAAGGATCCTGCCGATCGCTCTGAGCGCGGCTGAAGCATGCCGCAGGCCGCTTTTGAACACTATTTGAGCACTGCGCCGGCCATTTCACCACCGCCATCCAGATCCTCGATCCCACAGTCATCGTGGCACAGGGCAAGGCCGTGCGGCGGTGGATGCGCCCTGCCACACCGATGCCCAGTCCTGCCGACGCATCTTCCCATCGAGCGCGTGGCCATCGGCCAGTGCCATGCCATGCTGCTGACGTTCGGCCATCCCAGTGCTCCGAGCGCCATGAACTAGGGATGAACACGCGACAGCCTTATCTCCTGAACGCCGTTATACCGACGGTGCAGGCGGTACGCCAACGTCTCGGGCTCCAACAGTAAACATTGGGCGTCCCTGAGGCACGCGAGCACACCCCTCTGGGTCGCCCTGTGAACGGTCCATCACGTCTTGAAGGCCGAGCCCCACCAGTGCCCACGGGGCTCCATCCTCGGCGACGGGATGCTGGTGCTGCCTCGTCTCCAGCCGACGTACCGCCCGCAGGCAGGCTGGCGCCCGGTGGTGCTGATGTCCTTGTGCCCCAGCCATGCGCGGACTCTGGAACATCCGGACGGCGTGGTGCATCTCCGAATGGCATGACTATTCTGACGTGGCGGAGTGGAGTCTGCGGAGTGAATCCTCACAGGAACCGTGGAACCCGCTTCCGATACTCTCGGTACACGTCACCGTACTGTTCCTCCAGCCACGGCTCCTCAGTGAACGGCGCAACGACAAACACCAGCGCGAGCAGTAGATGCGTGATCCACAGGAGCACAGCGTTCGCGATCACGCCCACGCCAATGCAGAACACGATGTCACCGAGATACTGTGGGTTCCGCGTGAACCGGTAGGGTCCGTAGGACACGAACCCGCCCTTCAGACCAGACGTATTGTTCCAGCCCACGGTGGTCATACCCCACACCGCCAGCATACCGCCGAGCAACGTCAACCGGATCCCGACGATGAACCGGAGGGAGCTTTCGAAGACCAAGGTATTCCAGTGCGATTGCTGCCGCACACTGCGTAGAAGCCGGCCCAGGTCAAGAAATACTGCCAAGAACGACGTCCCGGTGGAGGCCAGATTCGCTGGCCAGGAACTGCTACGGACCAGACTGCTCCTGCCAGCGAGACTATGAGGATGGCGATGACGACGGCGAAGAAGATGTTCGACATAGGGGGGACGAATCCTGCCGGTTCGGGTTCGATGTCAACAGCAGCACCCGGGTCCCATCGGAGCCGTTCGCGACACCGTGCGGCTCCACTACTGTCGATCAGGCCACCACGCCAGGGTCCATCGCCGTATAGGGCTGGCTAGTGGCGGTTGGTCGGAATCACATGCCGACTTTGAGTATACAGACAGCGCGATCTTGCGGGCAGCCTCTAGCCAAGTCGGCGAACGGCGTCCCTCGGCCACGTGAGCTTCCTCAACTGCCCCCGGCATCGAACCTCGTGGGGTCAGGACGACCCGCTGTCGGGATTCGTGTTGCGCTCGGGGCTCAACGTGCTAATGTGGCTTGACAATTCCTCAGAAGCGGGCTGAGCCTGGGGATAGCGCTGAAGAAGTATCAAATCACATCGCAACTACTGCAGCTGACGGAAGCACTTCTCGTCACTCCTGTGTGAGCCGTGTCAGCATCTCCTGCAGTTGTTCGCGCATAAACCACCGCCCGCGCGTCATGACACCAATCGGTCGACTCAGCCGAGCGACGTCCTCAAGGGGATTTCCCTCGATGAGTAGTAGATCGGCACGGGTTCCTGTAGCCATCGAGCCGAACTCATGCTCCATCCCCAAGAATCTGGCCGGCACGACGGTCGCTGCGCGTATCGCTTCGTACGGGGTCAGCCCGCTTTCGGTCAACAACTCCAGCTCATAGTGGAGGGATGAGCCGGGTGCCACTAACGCCAAGCCCATCGCATCCGTCCCGGCCATCAGGGGCACCCCCACCCGATGGAGCGCGCCGACCACCTTTTTCACGAAATCCGTGTACCGATAACCGGGCGGGGACGTCCTTTGCGCTATCTGGCTCCAGATCGCTCGCGTGTCACCGCGCAAGTACGTGATCGTCGGATCTTCTGTAAGCCTCAGTCTGCCGGGACCACCGAGGGCCTCGTACGCCACTAGCGTCGACTGCACCGTGATACCAGCGTCGTAGACCCGCTCCGCCAGCCGCTCAATCCCACCGTTACTGCTCCGCCACGCGGTCGGTACCCAAAAGATGAGACCAGCGCTCACGACCGCGAGGCTGGCGATCGCTGCAACCGTCGCTTGCCACCGCGCGCCGATGGACGTACCTGTGTCACGCCACATCGCAGCGGTCCATCGCATCATCATCACTGACGCAACAGCCAGAACGACGACGACTGATGTAAACGCCAGCCGCAAGATGACACTCTCGAAGAGAGGACCACCAGGGAAGAACAGGGCCGCACTGACACCCGCAAGCAGGCCGACGAGCCATGTGAAGAACCCGACACGGCGAGCGCGTGAGAATCTGCGCGACGGGAGTGGTCCCGTCGCCCGCCAGCGCCGAACGACTGCTGCAAGACCGTTCGTCACGACGATGATAGTCAGCGCGAGGAACGCAACGGCCGTCACAAGCAGCCACGCGCGGTTACTGGATAGCGGCAGAAAGTAGATATTCGACAACATACCCACGTGTGCTAAGGGTTGCTGAGCCAGCAAGAGCGTCTCCAGACCAAGGTTTACTGGCGCATGACCGACGAGTGGGATTGCGGCCGCACGGGCCGTGTCATTCATTGCCAGATAGGCCGCACGCGACAAGCCCGTCGTCGTAGTGAAACCGACCCCAGGCGTCCACACTTCATGGAACTTGATGACATCGTAGCCGGCGCGACGCTGGGCGGCGATCTCCTGTACGACTTCATCTACTGTGTTCACGCGCGGTTCGTTGATGAACTCCCCCGAGGTGTAGATCGTCGGTCCCAGAAGCTCCCCTGCGTTGATCCGTTGCCTCCATTCGAGCTGTGTCGGCGAGCCTCTGAGGTTGATCACGGTCGTGACACCGTGAGCCAGGTACAGTGGTGCATCTCCAAAATTAGGCCGGGTGGGCGCCCACGGCATGTCAGTAGTCAAATGGACGTGCGCATCGGTCAAGCCTGGCACGAGATAACGACCGGAACCGTCGATGACGGTCGCGCCTTCGGGTACCCGGACATCAGGGGCACTGCCAATGGCAGCAATCCGACTACCGCTAACGATCACGGTCTGTCCCGGCTCAACCTGCTCGCTGGTCATGCGGATCAGATTAACGTTCACGAAGGCAACAGCACCCAGGGCGGGCCCGGTCACGATCGTGCCCTGCTGCGCCGTAGCCGGCTCACTCATGCCAAGAATCAGAAGAGCACCCACAATGAAGGAAGCAAATCTCAACGTCCCCGGTGACTCGATCTCGCCAGCCGGGACGCACCCCCGCAAGGGTCGCAGTTCCTCAGCTGGCACCTCGCTCGCTGATTCCTTCCAGCGCAAGAGCCAATCCTCGTCAACGTAGCGGTCGGACGGCTCCTGCGAATCACCCCCGAGGTCGGCTTCGGCGCTCAGCACAGCCTTGGCCACCTTCACCTCGGCACACACTGGTGCACCATGAGACTACGCTGTGCGGTTGCGGCGTAGGTGGCGACGGTCAGGTCGCTTGGGAAGGACGACTCGTTGTCCAATTCGGAGCCTTCGACGAGCCGGCGATCCGCATCGGAACGTTTGCGGTCGGCTTGAAAGCCGTTGGCGTCTTGTTCTGCTTGGGCGAGCGTCAGAAGTTCCTCACGGCGTAAGTCGGCTCTCGCTCGACCCTTACGGCGTGTCTGCCAAGGACTCAGCACCCTGCCGATTGCGTTCTCGACGGTATCCCAGAGACGAATCAAGAGCTTCTCGCCACGAGCATCCATTCTCGAATGGTAGCTCGGCTGCTGGACCGATGGAGCCTACGCGACCACGGAAACCGATCAATCCACGCCTCCGCAACAAGCGGACATGGCTTCCGGCACGTGTGCCTGTGCGATGCCCCCGCTTGCGACTTATCCAGCCGTTCTGCGGGCCGTGCGCAGCAGCGCCAGCGCATAGACCACTCCGATTACCGGTACTACTGCGAAGACCAGCGGCAGTGCCCAATCGCCTCGCACGCGGCCCGCAGCGATCAGCTGCGCAAGGCCCAGGTCGGCGACCACGGTCACTATCAGAAGTGTCGCGAGGGCGAGGATCGTCGTCGTAGTGAGGCGAGGCCGCAACACGAGCGCCAATACGCCCGCAGCGCCAAGTGGATGCAGCAGGACCAGCAGCAGTCGTTGCCAGTTGTCCCCACCGTTCGCGAAGGCGCCCACCAAGGCCGTGAAGCCGACGAAGAACGCATGTATCACCGCGAGCACCATCACCGAATTGCGGAAACTGGTCATGGAGACATGATACGTCTCGGCGTCACCCCTTCTTGAGTAGCACTCCGCTGTAGAGTCCGATCACTCGAAGAGGAGATCGGACGTGAAGCAACGATTCACGGAAGCGCAGATCATCGGGTTCCTGCAGGAGGCGGAGACGGGCCTTCCCGTCAAGCAGCTCTGCCGCCGCTACGGGTTCTCCGAGGCGAGCGCCTACGCTTAGGCGCAGCAAGGACGGGGGGCTGAGCGTCTCGGACGGCAAGCGGCTGAAGGAGCTCACGGCCGAGCACACTACGCTGAAGAAGCTGCTGGCCGAGTCCCTGCTGGAAATCGAGGTGATGCGTGACGCGTTGCGAACACAGTGGTGCCCGCCCCCGCACGCCGGGTGGTGGTGCGGCACATGGTGGCACGCGGACTGCGTGGGCGGCGGGCTCTGCGCGTGGTCGGGATGAGCGCCTCGGCGTTGCGGTACCCGCCGGCACCGGACCGACACATCACCCTGCGGGCCAAGATCTTCGCCCTGGCGCATCGCCATCGTCGGTACGGGGCCGGGCTGATCTCCGTGCAGCTGCGCCAGGCCGGCGAGTGCGCCAATCACAAGCGCGTCGAGCGGCTCTACGCCGAGCAGCGGCTGCAGGTGAAGCACCGGCGCGCCGGACGAAGGTCCCGGTGGCCGACAGGCAGCCCCTGGGGCGCCCGCAGGCCCCGAACGCGGTCTGGTCGGCTGACTGCGTCTTCGACCGCACGGCCGAGGGGCGGGTGCTGCAGGGCTTGGCCATCGTGGATGACGCCACGACGGAGGCGGTGGCCATCGTGCCGGCGCGGGCCCTGGGCGGCCTGCCGGTGACGCGTGTGCTGGAGCGGCTGGCGCTCGAGCGCGGGCTGCCGGGCGGGCTCCGCACGGACAACGGCACGGCGTGCTGCGGGCGGGCGATGCTGACGTGGGCGCACAGCCACAGCGTGACGCTGCGGCTGCTCGAACCGGGCAAGCAGAACCAGAGCGCCTACATCGAGTCGTTCAACAGCCGGTTCCGGGACGAGTGCCTCAACGAGCACTGGTTCACGAGTCTGGCCCATGCGCAGGCCGTCAGCGAGACGTGGCGGCGCGAGTACAACGAGGCGCGCCCCACGCGGGGCCTCGGCGGGCTGACGCCCGCCGCGTATGCCCGGCGGCTGGCCGGGCAGGGAGCGAAAACTACCCAAGGACTCTAGATCGCGACGCTACTCAAAACGGGAGTGACGCCGCCCCGCACCAGGGCCGGCTCGTGCCCGTGCGTCCGGAGCACCGTGAGGTTCCAGGCGTGGCGGACGCTCCTGCGATGCTCCCCTTGGTCTCGGTGTCGAAACCCTCCCTTGACCTCCAAGCCAAGACGAACAGAAAGCGCGGGTCAAGGTTCGCTCTCGTGCTACCATGCCCGCCCGTCACACACCGGTCGTATCCAACTCACGCCGGGTTGCTCGCTGAATATGCCCCACAACGGCTGCGGATAGCTCCCTCGGCTCGGTGTGAATAGGCGGGACCCTGCCGCAACGACAGGTGTGTGACTACTGGCCCGGCAACTACTGCCGGGAGGGGAGGTCACATGCGCCAGATCGTCATGGGAGTTGTGCTTTTTTTCGTTGGCTGTGGAGACAGTGGGCCAATAGCTCCAACGACGCCAACGGCTCCACGGTTCCCGCAGGTCGCTGGTACCTACAGTGGCACTCTGTCTCTCTCCCCCTCTGACTCCTCAGGCGTGCTGTCAGTTCCTGCACAACTCACGGTCATCCAAGCGGGGTCACAACTCACGATCTCAGGATCTATGACGCTGATGGGGCAGAACATTGACGTGGCAGCCGTCACCGGCACGATTAACGAGACTGGGTTCTTCACAGTTGCAGAAAGTGGATCCTTTACCGGCCCAGCCCACAACCCCACGTGCGGAAACATCGTTCCAACCAGCGGATCACTGACGTTCTCAGGAAACATGGTGAGGTTGGTTCAAACTGCAGTGACCGACTATTGCGGCAATTGGCAACTCGACGGCACACTGACTCGCCTATGAGCAAGCGCAAAGGCGGCTCAGCTCTCGCTGATCTCACCCCGGAGGAATGCAAGACCAAATTCCGCGAGGCTGTTGATGCTCGCAAAGAGGTAGATGAGATCCATTTTCCGCTTGCTTCCGGGGCAACCGCAGGCACATCAACGAGGCGGCGGAGGAACTCCGTGTCGCACTGGATCGCGTCAAAGAGTTCCGTCAAGAACGCGCTCGGGGTATTCTTCTCCAGCACGAGATGCGCTCTGAGCGGCGCCGTCATCGCCATCCTCAGTAATTCTCCCTTTGGATAATGCTGCATGTCTGGGGCCACGTTGTTGGTCCCTGCGCCCAGTGACAGCGATGAAACCGCGAGAACTTCATCGCGCGGATGCCCAGCGTGGTTGATTGGCGTTTGTGGTGTCGGTGTGGTTTGCTTCCAGCCTACGCACCGTACGCTGCAGACTGGCGCGCCCGAAATTGCCGACCGGTCGATGGCACCGCTCGTACGTGACGGCGCGAACCGGGCCCTCCTCCCACGCGATCAGCGCCTTGAGCCCCGCCGCGGCATTGGAAAATCGCACTGCCTTGCCCGCCGGGACCATGTAGGCATCGAGATGGCCTTGGAGATGTCGACGCCGGTGCTGTGAGGGTAACGCCGGTCATCTTCCCTAGGCCCCGTTGCTTGTCATGCGAGCCTCGACCGCTCGGGTAGCCATCCAGGACCTGGGAAGACGGGGACGGCAAAATTACGCTACGACCCTCAACGGCCGGCGAAGGACACGGTTCGACCACCGCCCGCCCAGCGGCGCCTGGCTAGAAGCGACGCTGGGTTGGGCCATCCCAAGGCCCATTCGAGGTCAATCGTCAACAAACAAGCGAAGCGCCTTGACGTCGGTGAGCACGCGCGGAGACTGCCGACCCGACGATGCCACCCGTGGCCACGACGACGACCGATAATGCATGCGATCATGACAGCCGTCGATTCAGCAAAGCTCACGAACTTCGCGCAAGATCTGAGTCGCTGGATCTTGGATCAGGCGCTGGATGGAATCGGGCCGCTACCATCAGCCTCCGTCTTAGCCAGTGACTATCGGCACCAGTCCTATCCGAACGGGTGCAGGCGCTCATCAAGTGGGCTGTTCGGAATGCGTGGAAGGCAGCACGGCTGGTTTGAGCTCAGGCTCGATCCTGGCAATCTGCGCCAGACAAGTTGTGTCCAGAATCTTTCGCACTTTCGGATCGGTGCAGCCTCGGTCTGAGTTTC